>NZ_CAUSQT010000001.1:0-120454 GCF_963534045.1 uncultured Veillonella sp.
GAATTCCAGCCTGACCAATATATACTAATGGTTCATTATTATCATCCATGCCAAATAACATATAGATTGCACTTTGATGTAATGCACTAATCTCTTTTGATTCATCTAATAAGGATCTAGGTATTTTATAAACCAAACCAGTCCAATTAGCTAAAGTACATTTAATACGACCAGTAACCTCTCCATCTAATAAAAATAAATTTACATTTTGTCCCTTTACCATATATATGCTCTCCTATTTATTATGTGTAATTCTTTTGAATAACAAATCTCATACCAAACAGCTTCATGTGACTCTCATTCTACTACAAAAATAGCCACATATAAACACTTTACAACAGTAATAGTGAAATATATGGCCAAAATTGAATATCATAAAATTATAAACTACTATTCTCTTTTTACTTTAAATTGACTATTTTGCAATGCACCAATATATTCCATAAATTGCGCCCAATATAGATAGTGCACATAATACTTCATCTATATATTCTGGTAGTAACTTAATACGGTATATATCAAGATATCGATATATAATTTTTGTTGGAACATTCTTTGTAAACATAGAAACAAAATACCACATCATACGGGACCAAAAATTCCTATATGATGTGGTATTATTTTCTTTACGACCTATTTCATCACTATATATTAAATGTAATACTACGTTTCGGATTCTTTAGTTTTGGGTTTCATTCATTCAAGTCGTTCATCTATCATGTTTCATCACGTCACTAATTAGTCGCCCTAAATCAATAGCATTTTTAGATGTAATAACAGGTTTGCCTGTTCTAGCTTCAATCGATTTACGTGCATCACCAGCAATAGAACCACCATCTTGAACAACTTGTTTATTCTCGTCTAATCCTTGAGGAGTAGTTGCCTCCGCAATATCCTTTGTAGCCGTTTCGGCTAACATATTTAAGATAAGTTCTGTAGTAGACATATTATCTCGTAGATTTTCTTTTTTTAGCCCCTTAAAGTCCTTATATTCTCTAGTCGTCATTCCAGACCAAGCTTTAGAGATTTCATTCGTTAGGATAGCATATTCATTACCACCCTTAACACCATGATCTTGCCATGTATCTGTAAGTTCTTTACGCACTTGAATCGCCTGTAATCGTTGGTTAATCCATTCTCGGCTATATCCTTTTCTAGCATATCCGTCTAAGGCTCTATCTATAGTTAGCTCTGGATCAATTATTTCATCAATACGTTCTTTACCAACCTCTGCTAACCACATTTTAAAAGGTTCTGCCTTAGGTGATGGAACAGATTGTATGATACGGAAAATACCTTGCATATCGGCTACATCAGTCTTATATGACTTACCATCTGCCGACTTAAGTTTCAGTTGTCGACAAAATGTCGACAACTCACTTCGTTCTTCTTCTGACATACGTTTTTTCACTCGATACCAATAATCACGTGGATTATTGCTTTCAGTCAGAGAACCTATCACATCAACAACACTAAAATACCACTCTTCCCTTTCATTATCCCACACAGAACGAATATGACTACCTTCAAATATCTTTACATCATCACTCATACATCTTCCTCCTCTCTTTAAATGCAAATATATGTTCTATGTTATTATCTATAGTATACGCCTTTTAGCATAAGAAATAAAGATATTTTCTAGAAAAATAGAGCTCTTTTTTAACTTTCATCACACATAAAAAGCCCTCTATCACAAGGTATATACCTCACAACAGAGAGCCTATAGTTACATGAAAAAATCTAACCTATGGTGAGAGTTACTTCACAAGGTATTTTTAAATTCCTTACATTATCTATTATTTCGCATTCTTAATATCAACCGTCGCCATGTCTTTTGGCATCTTAGCCCCAAGTCCACTTTGGAATGTGTTATAGTAGTCCTTATTGTTATTAGTATCTACATATTGCACAATATCTCGCAAATCTTTTTCGACCAAAGAGCTAGTATTATAGATCATAATAAAGTGATTGTATACGTATTGTTTATCATGTGATATTAACATATATATCGTTGTTTTAGGACGCTTAATTTGCATATATATTGATGGCATAGCATCATTCCATACGGTAGCAAATTGGATTGGTTGGTGCATCGAATATTTGTCAGTTAGGATAATACTGCGTACGGCTTTAGGAAAAATCTTCTCTGGATGTTGTATATCTTCAGCCTCAACTGGCATAACCATGATACCTTCTCTATACTGATCGCTATCGTATACATACATGTACGAATCATTCTTATCTTCCCGTATCATTTTACTTGTTTTTAGCGTTAAGAATGTAAAATCATTAATTGTTAATGCTTTGCTTTTTGAAAGTATATCCTTCGCTGGTTCAATGGATGGTAATACATAGTTAACCAACGGGGACATTATTATGTCTTTAGCCTTATCAACACCTTGAGCTTTTAACACGCTAAACTGTTTTCTAGGCATAAAATTATAACCCACATGATACGAAATTGTCGGTGTATTCTTCATCGTAAAATTAAGGCTCCCCACCATTGGTGCATCCTTAGCATACGTGACATCCCATGTCGCTTTTTCAACCGTAGGATACGTAAATTTACCAGCATATAATGAATGGTCATCACCACGAAATACGCCAGCTGTTTTCTCTGCGATAGCTTTCATATCATCAACAGTCAATTTGCTATAAGGAATCTTACTATCCTCCCAATTATTGCCTGCTGGTTGATGACGTAATTCATAAGCCATCATACCGTCGGGGCTCATAATCATTGCATTTCTGAAAGCAGGTGTACCATCTGCAATCTTCTCAGTATTCCCATATCGACTCGAGTATGGCATAGTGAATTTTACATTGGCCCCATCCTCTTTCAATATAAATACGGATGAAGAAAAATCCAATGCATGGTTCAACTCACGATTAGAATAAATGACATCATTTAAATCTAATTCACCGTTACCTACCACTTCTTTTGGCATATATGTTTTTATATCCTTTTCAATCTCCCGTTCCATTTGCTGTGCATCCGCATCAGTCTTGCGATAATTCTGATACGCATCCTTTGATACAGTTGGATCTGCACCAGGTATATTAATATCAATTGCGTTACTACTAAAGGCAACACAACTTAAACAGAGCGTAGCCATCAATACACGTTTCATCATAATAATGCTTCCTTTCACATAAACTCTCTCAAATAGTATATATGTATAGAATATCATATTTTGCTTGACATATTGTAGTACAATATAAGTATAGAAATAAGGAGATGATTACTATGAAATTTACAAAACGTATACTCGTCATGACTGCTTTAGCTGTAACTGCTGTGGTATCTACAGGATTTGCTTACGATTATGTATGCAATAACTCTCAGTACAATTGCAACACTAACACACAATACAACTGCAATAACAATGCTAACTATGCACCATGTAACAATAACAACCAAAACTATTGCGGTCCAAATTCTAATTCTAGAGGATGCGGCGGATACAGAAGATAATATATTAAACATGACAGAAGCCTATAGTACGATTTTCGTACTATAGGCTTTTATCATCTATAAGTATACATAACTCTATAGCACATTAACATAAACAAGGTTAAATAAGTGTCGACAAATTGTCGACACTTATTTATACTGAACCTAGAGTCATCAACGTGAGTTAGGCTCATCACCGAAAGGTGGTGATGCTATGAACAATTATGAAAAAGTAATGCTCATCATTGCTATATTGTCTCTAGCAGTATCCATTCTTACTTTTATTTTAAAATAGAGTAAGAAAAACGCCTAACGTATAAAAGCATTCGCAGTGCTTACACGTTAGGCGCATTCTAAATTTGCAATTTTGTAGATGGGCCTAACGCTAGCTACACGTTGATGGCTCTCTTTGTATTTATAATATAACATACTTTACGTTATATAGCAAAATACAAAATTCAAAGTATCTTACATTTTATTAATGCACAATCAATCCCGCTATCCCCCACATCACGGCGATAGCGCCAAATATAAATCCCCATATACTAAGGAATAGATGCACCATAGAATAATGTGGATAGACTCTAATAGAATACGTGCTATAATCATCATCACTACTAATTAGATAGCGACGAATCGTACCAAATATCTTTACTATTCGACTAGGCTTATCGTTAAATAATAGCTGATATGTCCCAGGATTAGCATAAAATGTATAGAGCTCGAATCGTACGTCGATTACTTTAGTCACACTAACGGGTATCAAGTTAGCTCTTAATGGGACTTCCTTTTCTGTTTTACAGTTAATAAGCTGTAGTCCAAACAGCCCCAACGGAGCTTTTCTAAACCGATTACCATTAAGCCATATACCATAGCGACCAGCGGTTTGTATAGTAAATATCCCTTTGTCTGTTCTATAAGGCATATCATGTATGGCCGTTACAGTATACACTTTCACAATATGTTTAATGCTCAGTACGAGTAACAACAGTCCTAGGGGAATCATCAGTCCGAAAACATACAATATAACGCCACCTTTATTACGAGTTCATGCGGTTAAAGTATTCAATAGATTGCGGTGTAAATCCAATATAGGTAGTGCCATTAGAATAAGGTCCTAATTCATATGGTTGGTAAACTAGATCGATGTTCCCCTTACCGCGTAGGCAGTAGTTATCGGTTACATATTTTACACTCCATCCTTGTGGAATACGACTCTTTGTATGGGAACCGGTGTAATAATCTAATACATAAGACCGTAAACCTCTGTCCAACTGTTCTGCATTAGCAATTTTTACATAATTGTATAGAGGAACACGTTGACCTGTTATTTTGTTATATACAAGACCTCTGGTATTAGTCATACCATGAACGGCACCGGCATAGTAATGATAGGTCGTCAATAGAATGGAAACAACTTGGCTATCTTCATAGGTTACCTTATAATTTTGAGCCACCTTATAAATATGTTGGTTGTAATACATATCCTTTGCTTCTAGCACATAGTTTGCGATATCTGTATTAATCGCTTGTTGAGCATAAGCAGAATCAGTATATACCAAAGGATATTTTAAATCTAAATTGGCATCTGATTGGCTACCAGTTACAACCTTTGCATAACCTGGTACGGCTAACATAACACCTACGGCCCCTAAAACTAAAGCTTTCTTTAATACGTTCATACTAAGCCCTCCTCTATCTGAGATTTGTTAACGAAATATCTATACTGAGTATTTCGCCATGAACTAGTAAATCTCCTTTTTATTGTTTCTGTACCATCGTACTAGAGGAGGCTTTCACCATACAAAAAAGGACCCTCCAAAGAGAGTCCTTAATTTGTTATGGTATGCTATTAAGCGTTTTTAGCTACTTCAACAAGTTTAGCGAATGCTGCTGCATCGTTAACTGCCAAGTCAGCCAACATTTTACGGTTAACTTCAACGCCTGCTTTAGTCAAACCAGCGATGAAACGGCTGTAAGTTGTGCCATTGATGCGAGCTGCTGCGTTGATACGAGCGATCCACAATTGACGGAATTCGCGTTTTTTCGCACGACGGTCACGACGAGCATAGTACAACGCTTTCATTACTGTTTCGTTAGCTTTTTTGAACAAACGAGAACGAGTACCGCGGTAACCTTTAGCTAATTTCAAAATCTTTTTATGACGTGCATGAGCTGTAACGCCCTTTTTCACTCTTGCCATTGTATATTCCTCCTAAATTACGATATATCAATCTAATAGTTAGCGATTAAGCGTATGGTAAGCATTTAACTACGCGTTTGTAGTCAGATTTAGCAACCAATGTAGCTTTACGTAAATTACGTTTACGAGCTGGAGATTTTTTCTCAAGAATGTGGCTTTTGAAAGCTTTTGCACGCTTGAATTCACCAGTACCAGTTACTGCGAAACGTTTAGCCGCTGCGCGACGAGTTTTAATTTTTGGCATAATTATAATCCTCCCAATATCCTATTTACTTACTAAAATCATGGTCATATTACGACCTTCTAATTTAGCTGCTTTTTCAATAGACGCCGTTTCTTTGAGTTCTTCAGCGAAACGTGTCAACACGGCCATACCAAGTTCAGGGTGAGAAAGTTCACGACCGCGGAACATGATGGTTACTTTTACTTTGTTACCTTCACCCAAGAATTTGGATGCGTTTTTCATTTTTACGTAAAAGTCATGGTCTTCAATATGTGGACGTAACTTAACTTCTTTTAAAGTTACGATTTTTTGTTTCTTCTTCGCTTCTTTCTCGCGTTTTTGTTGTTCATAACGATATTTACCGTAGTTCATAATGCGAGCTACTGGTGGTTTAGCGTTAGGCGCAATTTCCACAAGATCAAGATGCTTTTCTTCAGCCAATGCCAACGCCTCACGGCCAGACATAATACCGATTTGTTCGTTTTCAGGACCTACGACACGAAGTTCACGAGCACGAATCTCTTCATTAATGCGTGGTGTATCCTTGCTAATAGCTTTCACCTCCAAGAGAATAAAAAAACGGATGGCATACACCATCCGAATAGAGTTCTCTATATGTAACCTCATACTTCATGGTATTAGGTGAGTGGCGGATGGCCTCTGCTTCATAAATTACTTAATTATAATAACAAATTGACTGGTGAAAGTCAACACTAATCTTGTACTTTCCCATATATTTATTATTACAACTCCTATAGTATAACAAAGTTTGTGAATTTCGTATAGGTCCATACATCTCATTTTAATTATAATGATACCCTCGTATGTATACAATATTCTTATATATTATCACATACTTATTTATGAAATACTGTATAATAATAGCTACAGAAAGGAGTGTTTATTATGAGTACAGTAAGTAGTACTAACACAACACAACAAGCTGCGGCTCCTCCGAAGGGTCGTACGACAGCACAAAATATCGGACTTATTCTCGCATTTATCGTTTTAGGCGTCATTTTATTATTACCAACGCCGGAAACATTATCCACTGGTGGCCATCGCATGATTGGTGTCCTCGCCTTTGCCATCATCTTATGGATGACATCGGCTGTATCCTATCCGGTCAGTGCGACCATGATTACCGCCCTTACGGCCTTATTACTCGGTTTTTCACCAAGTCCTGAAGCTCCGGCAAAAATGATGGGCACCGCTAACGCATTAAAGCTCATCATTTCTGGTTTTTCATCACCTGCCATGATCCTCGTTGGGGCGGCCATGTTTATCTCGGTAGCCATGCGCAAAACAGGCCTTGACCGACGCATCGCCATGCTCGTTTTATCTAGCGTCGGCACCAAGGTAAGTCGCATTTATCTCGGCGTTATTATTACAGGTCTTATCCTCGCCTTCTTTGTACCTAGTGCAACGGCTCGTATTGCCTGCTTGGCACCGATTATCATCGGTATCGTTGAGAACTTAGGTATTGAACGTAAAAGCCGCGTTGCAGCCCTTCTCATGGTGGGCGCTGTACAGGCTGATACATTCTGGAACATCATGATTCAAACGGCGGCCGCCCAAAACCTTGTGGCCGTAGGATTTATGCAAACACAGATGAATACATCTGTTAGCTGGATTGACTGGCTCACAGCTGCTGCTCCATTTTCCATCATCATGGTAATTATTGCCTACTTCTTAACACAAGCATTAATTAAACCAGAGTTCAAAGAACTCGTTGGCGGCGATGTCCAACTCGCTAAGATGCGTAAAGAAATCGGTCCTATGAGCACCGATGAAAAGAAACTCTTATGCATCTCCATCGGTTTACTTGCATTGTGGGCTACAGGTGGTAAATTACATTCCATCGACACCACCACAACTACGATCATAGCGATTGCCCTATTCTTCTTCCCTAAAATTGGTATTATGGATTGGAAATTCGCACAACCAAACATCGACTGGGGTTCCATCGTTATGTTTGGTGCTGGTATCGGTCTCGGTACAGTTTTACTTAAAACAAAAGCAGCCACATGGCTCGCTCAAGTATTCGTTAACGCATTCTCTTTAGAATCCGCTACGGTATTCTTGTTGATTGCCATCATGGCTGCGTTCCTCATCGTAATCCATCTAGGATTTGCCTCTGCTACCGCCCTTTCATCAGCGATGATACCTATCGTCATCTCCATCGTTGTAGGTCATAATGCAGAAGGACTCAATCCCATTGGCGTAACCATGATCATGCAATATGCCATCTGCTTTGGTCTAGTATTACCAGTAAACTCACCACAAGGTATGGTAGCTTACGGTACAGACACATTCGACGTAAAAACATTTATGACAACAGGTATTCCTTTGACCATCATCGGCTATGTAATGATGCTCGTATTTGCACTTACATACTGGCACTGGATAGGGATAGCCTAAAATACTACAGGCCTGTATTATTTCTTGGGACCGTTAATACACCTTCCTAAGAATAGAACAGGCCTGTTCTTTTTCTAGAGACGCATATACATACCTTCCCCAAATTAGTACAGGCCTGTTCTATTTCTAGAGGCGCACATTCACACCTTCCCCAAATTAGTACAGGCCTGTTCTTTTTCTAGAGGCACGCACACACACCTTCCTAAAATTAGTACAGGCCTGTTCTATTTCTAGAGGCGCACATTCACACCTTCCCAAAATTAGAACAGGCCTGTTCTTTTTCTAGAGGCACGCATATACACACCTTCCCAAAATTAGAACAGGCCTGTTCTATTTCTAGAGATGCACATATACATCTCCCTAAAATTAGTACAGGCCTGTTCTATTTCTAGAGATGCACATATACATCTTCCCCAAAAATAGTACAGGCCTGTTCTATTTATTTTTATTGGATATAATCCAAATCAATAAAGTTAGCTATAGGTTTCTTTGCCATTCTATTATGTATATGAATTAATAGTCTTGTTGTTTGTTCTCGTTGTTCTTTAGGTATTTGAGAAAATAAGGCCCCCATTACCTTATTATGCGTTGATGATATGCGTTCATAGGTACGAATTCCTTTCTTTGTTAGCATAACATCCCGAGATCGTTGGTCGCTCCAATGTTTTACAGTGGTAACTAAACCTTTTTTCTCAAGATTTTTTATAACCCACCCCACATGACTAAGGTGTTTATTATTTAACAAGGCTTTGATTTCCGTATAATTTACTACATGCCTAGTTTTATATACATGTTTAATAATAGAAAATTCTTCACGTGTTACATTGCCAGCATCATAGATTTTAGATTCTTTATCATAGAAATCTTTATAAACCAAGTCAATCATCCCCCATAATTGACGATGCGCGAGCGTAAGATTTTTATTCTTTTTACGTTGCAAAATTGAAGCTAAATTTGACTTCTCCACACAAGGTCACCACCTAATCATAATAAGATGTTCATTATAATTTCTCCCGCTACTATAATGAAAGAAAAATCCCCTTATATATGAACTGCTACTATTAGATTATAAAATCTAAAGATAACTGTCCAGTATATAAGAGGATTTTTTATACTAAATTATTATTGACCAAATATCGTTAAATCCATCAAAAAATGATAGATAAATAATCAGATATATCAACAATTATATAATTAGTTGCGTTCTGTAATTTCAATTTTAATGGAATTGAAGAATTCGTCGAATGAAACTGTACCTAATTCGTCGCCACCGTGTTTACGTACGTTAACGGAATTATCTTCCATTTCTTTATCGCCAACAACGAGCATGTAAGGAACTTTTTCCATTTGTGCTTGGCGAATTTTGTAACCAATTTTTTCGTTGCGATCGTCTACTTCTACGCGAACGTAGTCATGGCGCATTTGTTTTGCCAATTGGTTAGCGTATTCCACGTGTTTTTCGGAAATAGGTAATACTTTCACTTGAACAGGCGCCATCCAAGTTGGGAATGCACCAGCATAGTGTTCAGTCAAGATACCGATGAAACGTTCCATGGAACCGAAGCATGCACGGTGAATCATGATAGTACGATGTTTTTGACCATCTTCACCGATATATTCTACGTTGAAGCGTTCAGGCAAGTTCATATCCAATTGGATAGTACCACATTGCCATGTACGGCCCAAGGAATCTTCGATATGGTAATCGAGTTTAGGGCCATAGAACGCGCCATCGCCAGGGTTGATAACATAATCAATGCCTTTTGCTTCGATAGCGTTACGCAATGCTTCTGTAGCTGCTTCCCAAATTGCATCATCACCCATTGCATTGTCTGGTTTAGTAGACAATTCAACATGGTATTTCAAACCGAATTGACTATAGATACGGTCGAACAATTCGATAACTTTCATCAATTCGGATTGCATTTGTTCAGGCAACATAAATACGTGCGCATCGTCTTGTGTGAAAGCACGAACGCGGAACAAGCCGTGTAGTGCGCCGGACAATTCGTGACGGTGAACTAAACCAAGTTCTGCATAACGAAGTGGCAAGTCACGGTAGGAATGCATTTCGTTTTGGTAAACCAAGATACCGCCTGGGCAGTTCATAGGTTTAATTGCATATTCTTCGTCATCAATGATTGTAGTATACATATTTTCACGGTAATGATCCCAGTGACCAGATGTTTCCCACAATTGTTTATTCAAGATGATTGGTGTGCGGATTTCATCATATTCGAAATCATGATGTACTTCACGCCAGAAGTTTTCCAATTCGTTGCGAAGAGCCATGCCTTTTGGCAAGAAGAATGGGAAGCCAGGACCTTCTTCTTTGATAACGAACAAGCCTAGTTCTTTACCGAGTTTACGATGGTCGCGTTTAGCCGCTTCTTCAAGCATGTGAAGGTATGCATCTAGTTCTTCTTTCTTTTCAAATGCTGTACCGTAGATACGTTGCAACATTTTGTTCTTTTCATCGCCGCGCCAGTATGCACCTGCAATGCTTTGTAATTTGAAAGCTTTCACCTTACCAGTAGATGCAACGTGAGGGCCTGCACAAAGGTCAACAAAATCGCCTTGTGCATAGCAAGAAATCACAGCATCTTCAGGAAGGTCTTCGATCAATTCTACCTTGTAGTCTTCGTTTTTAGATTTGAAGAACTCGATAGCTTCTTGACGAGACATTACGGATTTAGTGATAGGCAAGTTTTCTTTCACAATACGGCTCATTTCCTTTTCGATTTTGCCCAAATCTTCAGGAGTCAAAGTATGTTCCATATCGATATCATAGTAGAAACCTTTATCGATAGCAGGACCGATAGCCAATTTTGCTTCTGGCCATAAGCGTTTAACTGCTTGTGCCATAACATGAGAAGCTGTATGACGTAATGTGTGTTTACCACCATCTTCTTCAAATGTTAAGAACGCTACTTCAGAACCATCTACGAGCTCTTCACGAAGGTCTGTTAATTCACCATTTACATTGGCTGCTAACACTTTTTTAGCCAAACTATTAGACAATTTTTTTACTGCTTCCCCAAGAGTAGTGCCAGCAGCGTATTCCTTTGCACTACCATCAGGTAAAATGATTTTTACATCTGCCATTTTAATTTCCTCCAATTTATTATCTAGGATAGACTGAATTTTTGTAATAAAAAAAGACCCTCTATCCCTACCAACAAGGGACGAAGATCATTCGCGGTTCCACCCTAGTTAATTCACCGCATCACAAGGATACAGTTCATTCACTTCATTAAGCCCGATAACGGTGGCGGCCGTATTTGCCTACTTTAAGTTCGACAAATCAGTTTAAAGGGGGTAACTCTAATATATGTGTAAGGCATTTCCAGCATCAGCCTCTCTCTGGTACACAGGGATATGAGAATCATGTCCTTTGCATCACTTTTACTAAGATATCTTATCATAGGTACTAAAAAATTTCAACTATATAAGTACCTCCTAAAAAATAGAACAGGCCTGTTCTATTCCTAAAGACACGCATACACATCTCTCTAAAAATTAGTACAGGCCTGTTCTATTTCTAAAGATACGAATACGCATCTTTCCAAAATTAGTACAGGCCTGTAGTATTTCCAAGAACTACCTATTTACGTTCAAAGTGCGCAGATAGCATGGATCCAATTACTTTTTCAATTTTAGAGTTTGTAATGTCTGGGCCCTTGAATAGGATCAACATTACGTCATCGGAATTGTCTTGTTTAGATACCATCAAGACGCCGCTACCACGAGCACCATTATCGTCGTAATCTTTTGCAACGATAATCATGTTGAGGTAATGGTCTTTCATGTATGTGTAGACTTTGCTTTGTTTAGCGGAGTTGCCGATGCTGCTCGCCATGCCCATAGCGCGGTTAAATACGATGGCATTCGCATTATGCGGGTTGTTGCGAAGTTGTTGTTTTTCTTCATCGTTCAATGGCAATAGGTTAACCATCATGGATTCGCCCATGCGTCCACGAAGCATAGCTGGCATTGTTTCACGAACATCTGCAGGAATGTCGTTACTAGGATTGAGTTTTAAATCCTTAGGCACGGTCATGTACAATGTACCCTTGCTGTTTTGGCCTTGTACGGTTTTACTATTATCGATAGCGCCCATTGTGAAAGTATCTTTAATGATATCCATTTGTACGCCCAATGGTTTTTCAGGTACACCACGGCTAGCCACTTGGATATCGCCAGATTTGGTTTTCTTAATTGTTTCCACGGACCAAGTTGCACCTGGTTTGCCTTCATCGCTAGGAGATGTCAACGCAGCAGGCACTTCTTTAGCACCTGTAAATACATAGGTTTGTGCTGGCACAATTGTATCAGGCGCACCGGACTTGTTGAATACGGCACCATATAATACATTTGGTACAACAGTAGAACCAATTTTCAAATTATTATTTTCTTGGCTTTCAACATCAAAGTTAATATTGCCAGCAAATGTTACATCTGGATTATGATTAATCACAACAACCGTACCTGGTTGTGGAATCATGACAGGACCATTTGGCGCTGCAAAAGCAGCGGTTGCCATAGAGGCACCAAGTGCTGTTAAAACAAATGCGCGTTTTAATACATTACATTTCATTATTATTCTCCTAAATTTGAATAATTCTCTAATCGATGTTGATAATTCTCTAATCGATGTTATTGAACTATATTTCTAAGGTAACCTCTGGCAAGCGCGATAGGATTTCGCTGGCTAGACTGCGCGTATCCGGTGTACACCGCACCATGCAGCGCCCCGACTTGTCTAGGCTAGTCATAACACCTACGTATTCATAGCCTTCTAAGATGCGATTGACATAATTTGTATATTTTGGGTCTATGTAAAAGTACAAATATCCTTCCTCCCCTGTGCCGCTATACAAAGGCGGTTCAGGAAAGCCTGACAGTGAACGAGACGGCATCAATGGTTCTCGATTATCGCGTAATGGTGTCGTTTCATCAAGCATTGACATAGTAGCAGTATTTTCATGTACCATGTTACTCTGCTTTCACCTTGCACTCGCGGCGCATCATGGAATATGGTTCCAATTTTGTATCCATATACAAACGAACCTTCATTTGCGCATGAGGTGCTACGTCGATAGGATTGCCATCTTCGTCTGTCATTTTTTCAATAACAGCCTCTACAAGTTCACCCTTAGGTTGGCAAAATTCTACCTTATCCCCTACCTTGAAATTATTGCGTTGTTCAAGGTCCACATATTTTTCTTCATCGTTATAGCCAAGCACTAAACCGATGAAATCATGGGTTTGAGTATTTGTAGATTTCCCGTAGTTTTGTGCGCTTTCATCAGGGCGACCATTCGCAAAGCCATCTGTGTAAGGGCGGTGGGAAATTTTTTCTAATTCAGCAATCCATTCTGGACGAACGTACCAGTTTTCACGTTCTTTCAAATAGGTATCGATAGCTGTACGGTATACTTTAGCTACCGTTGCACAATAGTGAACGGATTTCATGCGACCTTCAATTTTAAGGCTATCGATGCCTGCTTCATACAATTCTGGAATGCGATGAATGAGGCATAAATCCTTGGAGTTAAAGATGTATGTACCATGTTCATCTTCTTCGATTGGATAATATTCACCAGGGCGATTGGATTCTACAATGCTATATTTCCATCGGCAAGATTGAGAACATTGACCGCGGTTAGCATCGCGTGTGCCTGTCATGTAGTTAGACAAGAGACAACGACCAGAATAAGAAATACACATAGAACCATGAACGAAAGACTCGATTTCAATATCTACATGTTCCTTCATTTCCTTAAGATCTGCTACAGATACTTCGCGAGCTGCTACAACGCGAGCCGCACCAAGTTCCCTCCACATTTGCACAGTATGCCAGTTCGTCGTGGATGCTTGTGTACTTACATGAAGTTCAAGGCCTGGAGCTACGCGTTTAGCCAAGCTAAAGATGCCCATATCAGCAACGATAATCGCATCTACACCGATACTTTCAAGAAATTTCAAATAGTCCTCAAGACCTTCAAAGTCCTCGTTATGAGGAATAATATTGCATGTAACGTGGATTTTTTTACCATGTTCATGTACAAATTGAACGGCTTCCTTCAATTCTTCGTCGGAAAAATTGGAGTTACCTGCACGCAAACCAAATCGTTTACCTGCACAATAAACGGCATCCGCACCATAGCGAATGGCCATTTTTAATTTGTCCATATTACCTGCTGGACAAAGCAATTCCATAAAATGATCTGCCATTATTTGTTGTGTCCTTTCCACACACTTACACTCATGCCATCTCCCATCGGGTAAATGGTGGTGTTAAATAATTCTTTATTTTCTACATATGCTAAATACGCTTGTAATCGCTTAACAATAGTTTTGAATCGATGCGGAGCCTCTTTGTCGCCACGCACATAGCCTCTAAAGAGAACATTATCGGCAAGGATGACGCCACCTTCTTTCACATGAGGTAATATGACCTCTAGCTGATTAAGATATTGTCCCTTAGGCCCATCGAGAAATACGAGATCATATTCACCTTTAATTTGTGTTAATACGTCCTTCGCATCACCTTTAATCAACGTAATTTGATCCTTATACTCGGATTGACCTATATAGTATTTCGCCATCTCATGGCGAACCTCATCCAATTCAATAGATGTGATTTTTCCGCCTCGTTCAATAAGAGGTGCCATCAGTAATGTAGAGTAACCAATGGCGGTGCCCACCTCTAACACAGAGGTGGGCCGGTATAATCCAATCAATTCTTCAAATAAATGCACCTCAGATTCCCGAAGGATTGGTACATTATTAATCATCGCGTAAATACGCTGCTCATTTAATATCTCATTTAATTCCATAAAATGTATTATAAGTTCCCGCTATATATTTGACTATGAAAGTAATCATATACGCACAAATTACTGTGCGTATATGACATGCTAATACAATATAATAGTTTACCGTATCTAAATACACTGATTATCTATCAACGCCGCCTCGATTATTACCAGAAGCAGGTACCGTTTGTGTACTAGGTCTGACCACACGAGGTTCTTCCGCTGCTGGCGCCGATTGAACCGGTGCTGATTGCTGTGGAACTACTTGTTGCATACTTTCCGGTATTTGGCTAGGCGATGATGTTGTAGCCGGTTGTTCAGTCGCCGCTGGTGCTGCTGGCGTTGGCGTTACTTGAGTTGCTGCCGGTACAGTTGTCGGTGTATATGTATATGTTGGTTCTACATCTACATATTGAGAATCCGCTGCTACAGCCTCTGCAGAGCTATAGTTATAATCAGGTTCGGATGTAGCCGCCACATCATAGTTAGGACCAGCTTGTGCCAATGCAGGAGCCTGACCTTGATTAGAAGAGCCTGCACTCGCTTGTTCAGCACCATAAATTTTTTCAACCTCAGCCAAATGCTCAGCATATGTTTTGGAGAAATGATTATGACCATCTTTATCTGCTACAAAGTATAGATAATCTGTATCTTCAGAATGAAGTACCGCATCTAACGCCTTTTTACCTGGGTTTGCAATCGGTCCTGGTGGCAAACCTTTACTTACATATGTATTGTAAGGACTTTGTAACTGCGTATCTCCAAGCGTTACATTTTCCTTTGCATAACCAAGAACATAAGAAATAGTTGCATCAGATTGCAATGGAATACCATGTGCTAAGCGTTTCTTAAATACACCCGCAATAGTTGGGCGATCCGCATCATATAATGATTCACGTTCAACGATGGATGCTAAGGTTACAAAGTCATGAATACTCATATGTTGTGCTTGAATTTGCTTTTTCACAGCTGGTGTTAAATAGCGATTCATTTGCTCAGACATCATCAGAATGACATCCTTTGGCGTAGCACCAACTGGCACTTCATAAGTGCTTGGGAAAAGGAAACCTTCTACAGGATATGTAGTCGGTTTAGTACCCTTCATATATGGGTATGGGACGAATGTTTTCGCCTCTGCCAAGAAATCGGAAGCTTTCATAATTTGAGCTTTTTCAAGAGCAATGGCAATATCCCCTACGGTATACCCTTCAGGAATCGTTAATTTAATGGACTCAACGTGACCCTCTTGTAATAAGTTAATTAATTCATGGACCGATACCTTATTTGGAATTTGGTAGTGACCAGATTGTAATTTTGAACCGGTTCCACTAAGAGCTAACCATAATTTAAATACCTGTGTAGACCGAATTAGTCCATGTTCATAGAGCATATCGGCAATTTCTGTTCCTGTAGCATCCTTACCTATTACGAGGACTTGAGATCCTCCGTCATCATTAAAGGTATTTGGTACAAAATAGGATGCACCTAAAGCACCACCACCTAAAATAGCAAGGCTAAGAACACCTACGGAAACATATTTTAAGGCTTTTCTCATGGATGAGTTCCTTTCTATTACAAACCATTGTATATCACCTTATTATACCATATTAAAGGCTTTCGATGTATCTCTTCTTTTATATTATTCATATACAAAATAACCATGAGTCAATTACTACACAAGGTGTTTACATTATAAAAAAGACCCTAATATAACAGCCGTTATACTAGAGTCTTTAGAACTTAGAAATTACTCTTCTTCGCCCATTGCTTCGTACATATTTACCAATACTTCGAAGTTTTCATCATCTTCATCTAATGGAACATATTCCTCTTCGCCTTCATCGTTTGTTTCGATGCGAGCCAAAATCATATATGTATCATCTTGACCTTCATGTTCTTCATCTTGTACATGAACAAGTACAGCGTATTCTTGACCTTCATGATTCAAGATTACATCTTCTGTAAAATATTGTTTGTTACCATCTTCATCTTCAAATTCGAGATAGAAAATTTCACCTTCGTAATTTTGATCAACCACGAGTAATCCCTCCTTTATTATGTATATAAGAACCTGTATGATATTCGCATTAGATATCTATGCGAATTAAGATTTACTAAATTGTAGTCTGTCTAAATAGCCTTGTAAAATAACGACAGCAGCCATTTTATCGATGACGCCCTTTCGTTTTTTACGACTCACATCAGCTGCGATGAGTTGACGTTCGGCCATAACGGTAGATAACCGTTCATCCCAAAATGTAACAGGCAAGTCGATGACAGCCTTCATTTTTTCGACAAATTCTTCCGTTTTTTCAGCGCGCTCACCCTTGGTGCCGTTCATATTCTTCGGCATGCCCACTACGAGTTCATGCACTTCGTATTCTGAAATCAATTCACGCAATCGGTTAAAGTCATTTTCTAAGGATGTACGACGAATCGTTTCTATACCTTGAGCAGTCATCAATAGCGCATCACTACATGCGATGCCAATGGTGCGACTACCTACGTCTAATGCCATAATTCTCATTATAGTTGTTTAGCCTTTGCGTATTCTTTTAATAATTCTTCGATTAAATCATCGCGTTCTAAACGGCGAATATCACTACGTGCATTATTATAGCTTGTAATGTACGCTGGATCCCCAGAGATAAGATAACCTAAGATTTGATTGATAGGATTATATCCTTTTTCTTGAATAGATTTATAAACGCGAGTTAATACCTCTTCGGCAGTCATCGGTTCATCGTCTACTTTACGGAATAACATAGTTTCATCTGAAACCTTCATGGGTATCCCTCCTTTGTATGAATGGGCCACGTACGTGGCCCACATATATGTATTGTATGTTTCTATTATAGCATATGCAAGATATACCTATAGAACGTATTATGTGTTAAGAGCTTCTTTAACAGCTTCGCCAGCTGCTTTTAATGCATCCATCAATTTAGCTGGTTCTTTACCACCTGCTTGTGCCATATCTGGACGACCACCGCCATTACCACCAGCTACTTGAGCTGCTGCTTTAACGATATTACCAGCTTTTACGCCTTTACCGACAACATCTTTGGAAACTTTACATACAAAGTTTACCTTGTCATCGCCCATAGCGGCACCTACGAGTACTACGCCAGAACCATCTAATTTATCAAGGCCCATATCAGCGAAGTCACGCAATTCATCAATAGAGGATGCTTTCACAGACGCAGCAACAAATGCTACATCGCCAATCATAACCTTACCAGCTACGATATCAGCAGCACCTGCAGCAGAAACCTCTTTGCGAATTTGGTCTAATTCTTTAGCTGTTTCTTTAGCCTCTGCCAATACTTGGTGCAAACGTTCTTCTACTTGGGCAGGTTTAGTTTTTAATTCACTAGCAATGCGTTCGATAGTCAAACGATCATGTTTTGCTGCGTCAAGAGCGGCACGACCTGTAATCGCTTCGATACGACGTACACCAGAACCGATACCGGATTCAGATGTTAAACGGAAGGAACTGATGAAAGCTGTATTGCCTACATGAGAACCGCCGCACAATTCAACGGAGAAACCAGGAACCTCTACTACGCGAACTACATCGCCATATTTATCGCCAAAGAGTGCCATAGCACCTTTTGCTTTTGCTTCGTCCATAGACATTTCAGCAATAGCAAGATCTGTGGCCTTAAGAATTTCTTCGTTTACAAGAGCTTCGATTTGGTCAAGTTCCTCTTGTGTTACAGGAGAGAAATGAGTGAAGTCGAAACGCAAGTAATCTGGTGTTACCAAAGAACCTGCTTGGTTAACATGTTCGCCAAGCACGCGTTTTAATGCAGCATGCAACAAGTGAGTTGCCGTATGATTACGAGCCATCGCTGCACGACGAGCTGTATCTACTTCAAGAGTTACATCATCGCCTTCAGAGATGGAACCTTCTACAACGGTACCGATGTGGTATACAGTACCTTCTGGCAAGCGTTTTGTATTATGAACCTCTACCTTGCCCATTGGACCGACGATAAAGCCAGTATCGCCTAATTGACCGCCCCCTTCTGCATGGAATGGTGTAGTGCGTACGATAACAGTGATTTCATCGCCATCAACAGCGGTTTGCAAGCGTTCAGAGCCTTTACCAAGCATCAATACAGAGGATGCAGTTTCCGCTTCATTTTCTACAAGTTCTTCATCTTTTAAGAATGTAATATCTGGTGTAGCTACCTTTGCATCTTCTTTTACGCGAGCTTCACGAGCACGTTCACGTTGTTCTTTCATGGCAGCATCAAAGCCTTCATGGTCGATTGTGAAACCGCGTTCGGATGCGATTTCTTCTGTTAATTCCCAAGGGAATCCATATGTATCATATAGTTTGAATACTTCTGTACCAGGAACTACAGTTGCTTTTTCAGCAGCCAATGTATCGATTAAGGAATTCAATAATTCAAGGCCTTGTTCCAATGTTTGGTTGAAACGTTCTTCTTCGTTTTGAACGACACGTTTAACGAAGTCTTGTTTTTCAGCAATGGATTTGATACCAGGGCCAAGAATATCTACAACTACATCAATTAACGGAGTTAAGAATAGACCTTCGATACCAAGCAAACGGCCATGACGTACGGCACGGCGCAAGATACGACGCAATACGTAACCGCGTCCTTCATTGGATGGTAATACACCATCGGAAATCAACGCAGTTACAGCACGAGCATGGTCAGCGATAACTTTCAAAGACACATCTGTATTTGGGTCTTCGTTATACTTAACACCAGCGCGTTTTGCAGTTGCTTCTATGATTGGGAAAATCAAATCTGTTTCAAAGTTTGTTTTGCAATGTTGCAATACGGAAGCCAATCGTTCAAGACCAGCGCCAGTATCGATGTTTTTATGTTGCAATGGCTCATAGGAACCGTCTGGCATTTTATTGAATTGAGTGAACACGAGGTTCCAAATTTCAAGGTAACGGTCACAGTCACAACCAGGTGCACAGTTAGGATCATCACAACCATGTTCAGGGCCTTGGTCGAAGAAGATTTCGCTATCTGGACCACATGGGCCTTCACCGATTTCCCAGAAGTTATCTTCAAGGCGTGTAATGTGGCTTTCTTCTACGCCACAATCGTTGTGCCATGTATCATATGCTTCTTGGTCATCTGGATATACAGTGACATATAATCTGTTTTTGTCGAGTTTAATAACTTCTGTTAGGAATTCCCATGCCCAATGAATAGCATCTTTTTTAAAGTAATCTCCAAAGGAGAAGTTACCAAGCATTTCAAAGAATGTATGGTGACGTGCTGTGCGGCCTACGTTTTCAAGGTCACCAGTACGCATACATTTTTGGCTTGTCGTAATACGATGACAAGGAGGTACCAATTTACCTGTAAAGAAAGGCTTTAATGGCGCCATACCTGCCCCGATCAATAATAGAGACGGATCGTTTTCTGGTATAAGAGAAAAACTATCTAATTTTAAATGTCCTTTGCTTTCAAAAAACTGCAAGTATGCTTGACGCAGTTCATTACCTTTCATGTGTATATTCCTCCTAAAATAATTTACTCTTAATTATAACGTAAAAACCATAGAAAATCTATTATAACCTATATATATCCGGATATAATTAACCTTCATTAGCATTCTCTATTCCATCTAGTTGCCATAAAAAGAGATACAAAAAAGAGGTTATACAAATCAACAGAACATAATTGATTCGTATAGCCCCTTTTTATGGCTCATATATAGTTCACCAATGGTTCTACATAGAGAAACCATATATTATATAACGCGTTTCGCGCCAATATAGCGTTCGCCCCAATAACCAGTATCAAGATCAGCTACGGCTACGCCACGGCTAGATGTAGCACTGATAAATTTACCATTGCCAATGTAAATACCGGAATGAGATGGACCTGGTTCATAGGTTTCAAAGAACACCAAATCCCCTGCTTTTAAGTTCGCGCGAGAAACTTCAACACCTACGTTGTATTGTTCATCCGCTAAGCGTGGCAGAGAAATCCCCTGTTTTGCAAACACATATTTAACATAACCAGAGCAGTCAAAACCACTTGGTGTAGTGCCGCCAAATACATAAGGAACACCGCGATATTTATCGGCTTCTGCCAAAATAGCATGAATATTGTTTGGCGTTTGTACCTTTTTCAAATTATTCAATTTAACATTTTGGCCTGCAAGACGTCTAGATTGTGCATTTTGATTTGTGAAAGCAGATTTTGTTGCCACTGCTTTTGTAGCTGCATTATTGGATAGTACTGCTTTAGTTGTACGAGGAGCCCCCATCAACGCATTGTACGTTGCAGGTCCGATAATACCATCTACAGGTAAACCACGATCTTGTTGGAATAGGCGTACAGCCCATTTCGTTTCTTTGCCATACACACCATTTTTATCGGTTGCATTATAACCATGTTTGATTAATTGTTGTTGTACAGCAATTACGTTTCTACCTTTATCACCATATTGTAATGTTGTAGCGCTTGCCATCGCAGTGGTCGCACATACAAATGTTAATGTTAATGCCGCAATTTTACTCTTACTATATTTTGACTTCATATTCTTCCTTCCTAAAACTTCAAAGTGAGTTTACTTATTCAAAATATACTAACCGTCTCTCTATTTGCATCCAACAAATACAGCTAGTCTTTATCTTCTTCAGGGCCAGGTACTTGATTGGCTATAAATATATCAGCTTTTGATGGTTCATAAGCTATTTCTGGATTTTCACCATCAAAATTTATAGCAGCTTTCACCCAGTATAATGGACGTTGTTTTACCTCTTCAAATACGCGTCCCACGTATTCGCCGATAATGCCAAGCCCAACTAATTGGATGCCACCGATAAATAATATGGACACGCCCAAGGTGGTCCACCCGTTTAATGCTTGACCCGTTAAGTACACGTAGAGCAAATGTAGAATCAAGAGAAAACTCAAGCCCCCACATAGGACACCTACATACAAAGCCGCACGCAATGGAACGCGCGAAAACGCCGTTACCCCATCAAGAGCAAAGCGAATCATTTTGCGCACACTGAATTTCGAAACCCCTGCAAAGCGAGGAGGCGCAACAAAATGAAGTTCCGCTTGGCGATAGCCAAGTGCACCAACGATGCCACGCAAGAAACGCCCGTGTTCACGGAAATGTTTCAAAGTTTCTAGCGACTTACGATTCATTAAACGGAAATCAGATCCCCCTTCTACGATGGGAACATCTGCCATTTTATTCATCAGTTTATAATAATATTTAGAAGTGAAGGATTTTGCCCAACTGGCATCCTCCGTAGAGTCGCGTATGGTACGTACCACATCGTAACCAGCCTCCCACAAACGTATCAGTTCTGGAATCAAAGCCGGCGGATGTTGCATATCACCATCCATGGTGATTACCGCATCACCTTTGGCATAATCAAGGCCACACGTCAACGCAGTCTGATGACCAAAGTTTCGTGCCAATAACACGACCTTAACTCGCGTATCAAGTTTTGCAATCTCGCGCAAAACGACAACAGACGAGTCCGTAGATCCATCATCGACATAGATAAGTTCATATTCATATGGTAGACCTGTCATAACTTTTGTTACGGCATTGTAAAAAATAGCTATATTTTCTTCTTCATTATATACAGGTACAACAATTGAAACTAACATATATCCTCCGTCGATTACTTCTATATTTTAGCGTTAAATAGTCAATATAGGCAAATTTAAAAGGTTAACAATAAAGAAGATGAACCTCATAATTCCCATAGCTATGCTACTTTTCAGGATTTTGAGGTTCATTCTCTTCATATTACCATTTTATCTTAAACACTTATTAATAAGCACTATATTTATTAAATTGTTATATTTATACACTTTTACGCAAATCATATATATAGGCATTAAACTATTTATTTTATAGTCCAGCTGCATCAATCCATGTCGTAAGATCTTCTTCTGCTGTCATGATATCTTCATCAAAAGCACCAACTACTTCAGGATAACGAGCTACCTCTACCGTATGTAGGATTGAGTCATCACGACCATTTTTATAGGTACCAATCCAAATGCCAGAAAATTGAGATTCATACCATTCTACAGGTTGATCTGTTTCATTGAAGGTAATCGTAATATGTCCACGTCCCAAAGTTTCTAGCACCTCTACTTGCTCTTCTTCAGTAAGGCCTGTCTTCTCAATATATATGGAATAGGTTGCACCAGTTTCTCGTAATTGCTTTAGTGCTTGACGCAACTCATTTAGAACGGCCCGTACATTATTATAATTTTCAATCATAGTGTCCCTCCTTTCTCATCCTATCAGTCTATTCTTATTTATCTATAGACATATCAGTTTATTTAGGTTCGATTTGTACGCCCCATTCACGAAGAACACGTAGAACACGATCCTTTACCTCAGGTAATGCCTTTTGTACAGGCACGCTAGGTTCAAATCCTACGTCTAAGGACTCCGGTTCAACACCTATAACAATAGCATCTTCCAATGGATTTTCTTGAATGGCACGAATGCGCAATATATCTTGCATGCCTACTTCATGAACAGAAATATGGTCCGTAAAATACTGTTCTAATTCGCGATGTGGGAACTCATAGATTGTGCCAGGTGCTTCGCCACCATTAACGGCGTCAATCAAGAGGATTTTCTTCATGCCCCGCATATAGGTCAATAATTCCATGCCCATCGTTCCGCCATCAATCAAGCTTATCTGAGGGGTGAAAGTATAATTAGCTTTCAAATCCTCTACAACATGAACACCAAGGCCCTCATCGGTAAGCAAAATATTACCTACCCCTAGAACGACAATAGAGTTCTCATAATCATCATAAATGGCATGTAAATCAATACGCGGGCTCTCAGAGCCCGCGTATTCTATGCCACTAAATTGTTCTTCAGTGGATATATTAGTCATCTTGTAATTCCTTTTCTCGTGGATCGTCAGGATTGCTTGGACGATATGTAGTACCAGATGGTTTATCGATACGTTCACCACGACGGCGTTTACCGTTAAGGTCTTCAATATCGATAGGATCATGGGCATAATATTTCATGCCTGAAACCATAGCGGATACTTCGCCAGATTCTTCCATAACATCTTCTCGGAATGCCATGTACACATGAATAATGGTAAAGAATAAGAAGCCCCATGCAATATAGTGATGGATTATATGAACTTTATATTCACCACCAAATAGCGTAATAATCGGTGCAAAAAGAGTTCCTATAATACCATTAGGATCAATCATAGCATACATTGAAAAACCTGTGATGATTTCAAAGAAGAACATGATGTACACCATCATATATGCCGTTCTCGCCAAGGAGTTACGTAACCAGTGATGTTCATGCTTTTGTGGAATCATCAAATAGTGCAATGTTGTTTCGCGAAGGCCATACCAATACCGTTTTTGACGGAATTTAGGCAATAATCTATCCCCGCGATTCCAAAGTGCACCAGCAAATCGGAATATAAAGGAGAATGTCAAAATAACACCCGCAATGAAATGGATACGGCGCATCGTTTCCATAGCGAACCAGCCATCAATGGCAAACGTTGGTTCCGGATGTCCTGTAATAGCTGCAAACCCTGGATCGCCAATATAAAGGCCTGTCCAGAATAAAGCTGTTACGGAAAGCACCATTGTCCAGTGGAATATGCGCAGCCATAAACTAAATACAACATACGCTTTTTTGTCAGTATGTATTAACATAAGCCCACCACCCTTTATTTACACAATGCATCTGTATTGACGGAAACGATTTTTTCGCCTTTTTTATTGTATAAATGGGTTGCACATGCGAGACATGGGTCGAAGGAGTGGATTACCTTCAAGATTTCAAGTGGTTTATCTGCAATTTTTACATGTGTATCAATCATAGAGTCTTCGTAGGCACCATGTTCGTTAGCTGCAGTCTTAGGACATGCATTCCATGTAGATGGTACGATACATTGATAGTTTGCAGAACGACCGTCTTTAATATGAATCCAGTGACCCAAACCACCGCGTGGTGCTTCTACAAGGCCAACGCCCTTAGCATCCTTAGGCCATTTATTTGGTTCAAATTTAGATGTATCCGCCACAGTAGTATCACCATTTTTGATGTTAGCTACGAGTTTATCAAAGAAGTATTGGCTAATATTAGAAGCCACTTGTGCATCGAGACCACGACATGCAGTACGACCAACCATTGTTGTCATCCATACATGAGCAGGCACACCCAATACTTGGGATACAGTATCGATTTGACGAACCATCATGGATTCAGCCCAAGTTGGATCAGTGATAATACCTTGTTTTACCTTTGTATATACAACGATATATTTAGCTAATGGACCCACTTCTGCTGTTTTGCCTTTGAAAGTTGGGGACTTGATCCAAGAATATTTTTTATCTTCATCAAGGTATTCCCATTTTTCTTTTGTACCAGATTTAGGGCCTGTAAATTTAGGATCTGTCACACCATCAAGTGGATGAAGTGTGCTAGTGCCATCTGGATATGCAAACCAAGAGTGATCAACCTCTTCACTGAGGTATTGAGGATCCATAAAATCCTTACCTTCTAATGGGATAAATGTAGCTTTATCTACACCTAATGCAAAGTTTTCTACAACACCATTAGAGCGAACGATACATTTTTTATGGTAATCGCCATCAGAAATACCTGTATACGCATCATCAGGATAATCGCCATAAGACAAAACGCGTTTTTTCGCAAGGCCACCACCATCGACCATGCCTTTTTCAACGTAAATTTTGCCGATAGCTAATAGATCAGGCAAATAGAAATTACTTACTAAATCCTTAGCCAATGCAATAGATTGTTCTACAGCAGCAAGACGTTGTGTATTGATAGGTGCATTCATGTCATTCATAGAAATAGAACATGGCATACCACCTACAATATAGTGTGGATGAGGGTTTTTGCCACCGAATACAACATGAGGAATAACTACGTCACGTTGACGGTCTAAAATGTTCAAATAATGAGATACGGCCATTAAATGAACTTCTGGTGGCAATAATTGGTAATCAGGATGATCCCACCATTGAGCAGAGAAAATGCCTAATTGACCAGATTCTACAATTTTCTTTACCTTTTGTTGTACAGCTGTAAAGTAAGCAGTTGTAGCTTTAGGGAATTCTTTAGGATATGCAGAATCCTTAGATGCTGTTTCAGCTGGTGCTAGACCGCTTACATTATAAGTAGCTAATACATCATTTTGTAATTGAGCTGTTTTAGCTGGATCTGCACTAAGTGCTGCTACTGGGCTAACCCAATCAAGTGCATGTAAATGATAGAAATGCACGAGATGGTCATGTACATCTAAAGAGCTATGCATGATATTACGAATGTAGTTCGCATTTTTAGGAATGGAAATACCAAGTGCATCTTCTACAGCACGTAATGATGCCAATGCATGTGTTGTTGTACATACGCCACAAATACGTTGTACGAATGCCCAAAGGTCACGAGGATCGCGGTCCTTTGCAACAAGTTCGATGCCACGCCAAGCAGTACCAGAGGATAATGCGTCCTCTACCTTACCACTTGCTTCATCAACTTTTATTTCTACCCGTAAATGACCTTCAATACGGGAAATCGGATCTACTACTACGCGTTTCATTAGTGACCTCCTCCATTATTGTGTTTCTTTTCATCCCATAAGCCTTGTTCTTTCAAGCGTTTTTCTTCTTTCATATCAAGAATTTTATTACGCGTAAGAGTTGCAGCACCATGTACGATAACTGCAGCGGTAGCACCAACAGCAGCTACTGTGCCGATTGTATCAGCTGTAGTAATGGTGTTTGCCAATGGAATATCTGGTAATCGTTTGTAGAATACATCGTTATCCCAGAAGCCTTTTTCAGAGCAACCAATACAACCGTGACCGGATTGAATTGGATAGGACAAACCATTCCACCAACGCAAGTTACCACAAGAATTATATGTTTGAGGTCCACGACAACCTACTTTATATAAGCACCAACCAGCTTTGGATGCATCATCGTCAAATTCTTCAACGAATAAACCGGAGTCAAAGAACGCACGGCGGTAGCAAGTATCGTGAATGCGATTGCCATAAAATTGTTTAGGACGGCCTTGAGAATCCAAAGGAGGAATTTGACCAAATAATGCGTAGTGCATAACTACACCAGTCATAACCTCTGGAATTGGAGGACAGCCAGGAACTTTAATAATAGGTTTACCAGATACAACAGAGGATACAGACACTGTATTTGTTGGATTTGGTTTTGCCGCTTGAATACCGCCCCAAGATGCACAAGAACCATACTCGATAATTGCAGCAGCGCCTTTAGCAGCTTCTAATAAAGATTCCTTAAATGTACGGCCACCTACTGTACAGTAGATACCATTTTCATCCAATGGAACCCCACCTTCAACAGCGAGGATATATTTGCCATTTTTCTCAGCCATGATTTTTTTTAGGTGTTCCTCTAAAGGTTCTCCGGATGCTGCAGCCAATGTATCATCATATTCCAAAGAAATCATATTTAAGATAACATCGGATGTAAATGGTGAAGAAGATCGAATAAAGGATTCACTACAACCGGTACATTCATGACCATGAAGCCAGATTACAGTAGGTAATTCTGTTGTTTCTGCAGCTTTTACAACTGTATCAAGCATAGTAGGTGGCAACCCTAGAATAGCAGTCAACGCCACGCAAGATTTCATAAATGTACGCCGACTGAGACGTCTCTCTTGGAAGAGAGTCCATAAACTGTTCACACGATTTTTCATGGAATACAGCCTCCTTACAACAACTTTGCAGCAATATGTATATATTACCTAATCAACTATAACTATTGAGAGATATATTATCTCGATTAACTCATTATATCATTTTAAATTACATAAAACTATGACATTATGTATATATATCAAAAAAATTGATAAGAAAAACACCTATCTAGATAATATTTATAATTATCCAGATAGGTGTTCTTATTAATTGGAATTATTTAATCACTTCATTGATCAAAGATTCTAGTACATCAGCCTTTTTATAACCTGCGATGCGATCCAATAATTTACCATCTTTAAAGAATACCATAGAAGGAATACCTTCTACATCTTCTTTCAAAAGAATAGGACGCAAGGCCTTATCTTCTGCATCTACGCTGAAAAACTTAACGCGGCCGTCTAATTTTGCTGCTACCGCTTCTACTTCTGGACGCATAATTGTGCAAGGTTCGCACCAGCCAGCCCAAAAATCTACAATAACGAGCTCTTTAGAACCTAATACTAATTCATCAAATTGTTCTACGCTTGTAATAGCAGTGATAGCCATCAAAAGGCCTCCTTTATGTGTTAAATAGTATAAACAATATAAGAAGCAAGCAATCATTAAGCCGAGTTCTGTTCCGCTTGCGCGGTGACGATTATCTTTCTAGGCGTACAGTCGCCTGCACGCTCGAGCGACACAACCCGGAAGGTAGGCGGGACCACCGTTAACCCTTCCCTATTCGGTCTTGCTCCGGATGGGGTTTACCGAGCCAGCCTGTTACCAGACTGCTGGTGAGCTCTTACCTCACCTTTCCACCCTTACCACTTGCGTGGCGGTTTCCTTTTCTATGGCACTTTCCCTAAGGTCACCCTCGCCAGACGTTATCTGGCATCCTGCCCTATGGAGCTCGGACTTTCCTCGAGTCCAATGGACTCGCAACCGTCTTTCATACTTGCTTCAATTCAGTTTATCATAGCTGTATATACTATGCAAGAATATCGAAATTTACTATTAAAACAGATTTTTATTCAAAGAAAAAATCTGCTTGATCCTCAAAGGATTGTACCTCAATTTTCCATCCGCCTTTGTCAGATTGGTCTCGTAAATAATCGCGAATACCATCAGCCACAATTTCCTCTGTACCAAAATGGCCGGCATCTACTACGAGCAAGCCTAGTTCTTTAGCTAACTGTGCATCATGGTATTTTACATCTCCCGTTACATATGCATCAGCCTTAGCCGCATTTTTGATAAACTCTGCACCACCACCAGAGCAAAGGGCTACTGTTTTAATGCTATCTTTTTTCAGGCCCCCAAATCGTAAATTAGCATATGGCAAAGATTCTTGGAGATGCTCGCGAAAGCTTTCAAAATCCATAGTCTCAGGCAATTCACCGATACGACCCAACGTACGACCTACATTAGGTTCATGTAAAGTAAATACTTCGTATGCCACCTCTTCATAAGGGTGAGCCTCTTTCATAGCATTGATAACAGCCTGTTTATGAGCACCATCTACGATAACATTAACGGCCACCTCTGGTACAACCGTCAATGTTCCAGCTTCACCAATGACCGGATGGGATTCATCATTACCTCTAAACCGACCTTCGCCTGCAAAACTAAAGCTACATGCTTCGTAATTACCAATACGCCCGGCGCCAGCACTAGCCATTGCTTCACGTACTTCATCGGCAGTATCGGTCGGCACAAAGGTGGTAATTTTATATACTACATCCGAACCAGTCGGAACAAAGCCTCTCACATTCGTCAATCCTAATCGATTCGCCAACATATCATTGAGTCCGCCGGTAGTAATGTCTAAGTTCGTATGCGCACTATATACAACAATATCATTTTTTATCAGTTTCTCGATTAATGTTCCTTGAGGACTATCTAAATGTAATGATTTCAAACCTTTAAAAATAAATGGATGATGGCTAATGATCATTTGGGCCTGTTCAACTATCGCATATTCTATGACCTCAGGTGTAATATCGAGAGTCGTAACGATTTTGGATACATCGCGTTGTTTCGAACCCACCATAAGGCCTACATTATCCCATGACTCAGCATAATGAGGCGGTGCCCATTGTTCCATCGATTCTATAATTTGTTTTGCTAACACCATCGTATCACTCCTAACCGATAATTAGCGCAGGCTGGCTAATTCATCTATTTCATGTTTTAATTGTTTATATTTCTCCGTATGTGAAAGTTCCACTGTCATGCCATCCAGCGCACATTGTCGTTGATATATCAAAAAATCTACATATTCATTCCACAATGCAGGTTTCTCTTTGGTTAATAAAGCCCCTACAGACCAAAGAATAGAGCTCTTTGGCAATGTATCATAAAGAGCATCGTCAGAATGAATCGAATAACTAGCATTGTCACCATATGTATCGATACAGTCAGAACGAACGGCTACAAATGCAGTGTACATTTTCCCCATATCCTTCATGATAATTTCTTTGACAATACGGTATCCTTTTTTCATCATATATTGTCGTAATTCAGCTTGGCCATTCTGAGGTTGTAACACATAGAACTCCAGCGGTTCTGGACCTTCCTCGACGATATCGCGCATTAAAAATCCACCCATACCGCAACAGATGGCGCCATTTAATTCGCCCTTTTTAGTAACTTGCAAGCCATCACCAAGGCGACAGTCAATCACATTGCTAAGCCCTTGAGATGTAACATAGGACTTTGCCGATTCCAAAGGGCCCTTATGAACATCACCAGCGATAACGCGTTTGGCCTTTCCCCTCACAATTAGCTCTACAGCTAAATAACCATGATCTGTTCCAATATCTGCAATAGATTCTGCATGGGGAACGATATCAAAGACCGCCTCTAAACGATCCGTCATAGTTCTTGCTTTCATAACTACCTCGTATACTAACAGGTCCACCGACCTTCATACTATCTATTCTTCATATCTATATTATAACAAAAAACCTGCCCCAGTCGGAGCAGGTTTCATTGATTCAATTTATACAAGTTTGGTGGGCAACTCGTACAGTAAAGCGAACCACTTTTATATAAATTCTACCGCCTACCCTATTACTTTAATAATGCCTTTCGGTGTTTAAAGTGTATATAATGTATTATATAAGATATATTAAATATATTACACTACTATACTATAAATAAAAGGCTTTAAATAGTCAAAAAAATAAAGGCCTATCGTGCTAGTACATCACTAACCACGATAGGCCTTTTATTCTTTTGTCATTCTTTCGATAATCTTTTGAAATCAATCCATATGTCCACCCTCATATGGTAGGGAGATAAAAGGACCACCCCCATATTATTTAACAGCCGCCGCAACTGTAACCACGCCAGCCACTACGCCCCATATTGTGCGTTGCCGTTTAAGGCGCTGTTCTGTCCGTTTGTTGCGTTTTATTTGCTCTCTCAATTCTGTCAACGAGTTCGAGGCCTCTCTCAATTTCTCCTCTTGCTGCGTCGAGATGTTCGAGGCTCTCGCCAATTCTTGCGCCTGTTTCTCGTTGATTTGTTTCAAGGCGTTCAATTCCTGCCCCTGTTTGTTGTTGATAGTCTTGAGCTTGGTCAATTCGTCGCCCTGCGTCGCTGTTAAGTTGTTGGCTTGCTGCAATGCTTGCTTTGAGCTGTTGATTGAGTTTTCTGCTTTCGTCAAGCGCCCTTTGAGTTCGTTCCAACTGCTCAAAGGTACGTTTATAGTCGGCTCTTGTTTCAAAGTATCCGCTTGCGAGGCTGCCAATGAGATAGACGAGCAAAATGCCAAGAATACCATAAACAACGCGCCGAATAGTAACCGCATGTACAATTTTGTTCTTGATAATTTCATACATCACACGCCCCCTATATTAATCTTGGTCTGTCCAACGAGCGGCCCAGCCTCGCACATCAACATGAACGAAATCTTGATTATAATATCGCCCAATGCCGTCGGCACCACATTCCTCGGCCACTTCGGCGAGATAATCAACGTTAATGCCGTCATAAGTAATGTCGGCTGCCGTACCTTCAACGTGTTGAGAGTTAGGAACGCCACCGACTTCCTCATTATGGATAGGGCAACGATAGCCGCTTAACACTTCGATAGGCTTGCCAATACGTTCGCGGATAGCGTCCAATACATCAACGAGCCTTTTATCAATCACATGGTCAAGAATAGGGTGTCCGTCGCTATCGTATCCATGACGGCCGCATTTGCATGCGAATTCATAATCATCGAAATATGTACCAATTTTCATTGTATGCACCTCTGTTTCTGCAATATAAAGCCACGCCCATATATCTCGAGCGTGGCACAAACAACACTATATTATTTTTTGAGTATCATATCCACTCTTGCATGAACCACGTCAAGCAAGCCCGATATGGTAGTATTTCCGCCGTCTCGCATGTTCTCGAGAATGCTCAATAGTTCTACCGAGCCGAGATACAACCACACGATATTGACGGCGAAAGCGTATTGACCTGCCATATAGTCAAAGCACCATGCGGCGCCAGTGGCAAGGCAATATGTTAAAACTTTTGTAACGAAAGGCTTGCGCATATGCTTTGAGGATATAATACCTTTTCCCCATGCAGCAGGTATGGCTATGTATTTATCCGCCATGCTTAGGTTGTCTGGATTAGCACCCATGTCTACCAGCATTTTATACCCAAGCGCCGCCCATTTTGTGATGAGGTCTAGGAATACCAGTAATATGAATATTCCTAGCACCTGCACATGTTTTAAGCCAATCATATATATCGCTACATCAGCGATTACGGCAAGCAAGGCTTTGAGTACGAACGAATCCGTCAACGTCCGCCAAGCCTCGCCCATGAAATCAGTTAATTCTTGCATGTGTTCCCCCTGTGGTTCGATTAATTATAAATGGTCGACTGTATCACCAGTATTTACATATTTGTGTTGACTGTCAGACCATTCAATTTGAGATGTTGTAAATCGAACATCAGATGTGCCATATTCTACGCTTCCGAGCTTAACATATAAATCAGACTTTTCGTTATTTTCAAATGTTAAATTCTTAGGGGTATCAACTAAAATCGGAATATTGCCAATAGGATTGCCAGATACGTCTTTAACAGAGTAACCTCTACCATACCAAGCACCAATTTTAAGAACCGTCGGACGGCTAGCCTTAATCAAGATATTATCGATTGCAGATACTTGCCATTTACCCAAGAATTTAAAATTATGTTCGAAATCGCCATTAAAGTTAACTGCATTAATTTCTAAATTACGACCAAATAGGGCATATTTAACGCCATTTTCCTCGTAAATTTCATCTGGCGTTCTAGTACTTTCAACAATGCCAGCAATTACTGTTTCGCTAACTTTTTCGCCAATAAAGTTATGATAAGTTAAACGCACATCATCTTCACCTAATGGCGGAATTGTAACAGTGCAAGCCCCAGTACTATCTAGCGTGAAAGGTGTATCGTTACCGACTACCTTAACGCTGTAATGAGGCTCACCTGTAACGGATACAATTTGTTGCCCTTGGATTACGCTAGGAATAGTCAGAGGCTTAAATTCTGTACGAGGAAACGGTTTCCCCATATTACCGATTAAGGCTGTGAGCACGTCGTCAACGCTAGCACTATTGCACCATACGTTACCTTGCAGCAATAATTGATGAGCATTGTCAGCTGTAGCACTTGTGCCGTCCTTGCCTTTTAACGATTTTAGCCACTCAACATATGTACCTTGAAATCCGTTTAATTGAGCGATTTGAAAGGCACTTAGCCCGTCCTCGCCCTTATCACCTTTAGGCCCTTTTAAAGCCTCTAACTGTTCTTGTGTAAAATCTGCATAGGTGAATGGGTCGCCTTTATCCCCTTTAGGACCTTGCTCACCTCTTGGCCCTTGTTCGCCCTGTGGTCCTTGTAGGCCTTGCTTTCCTTGTTCGCCCGGTAATCCTTGCGCCCCCGGAATAACAATATCAATCACTTTCGGAACCCTTGCTTTAACGTTCACATATTCAAAGTTATTTGTATCTTCCATAATTGCACCCCCTAATGTGCTGAAATATCATGAATGAATTTCATATCACCCATTACGATTTTAGTGGTATCGTTCCCATGAATAAGGAACACATCATATTGACCGCTCCTATAATTGCGGTTGATGTTCTTAGTTGCCTCGGCGCTGATTGTGCAGTAAACGATATTCTCATGAATCACACATTCAGCCTCGGCCAATAATTTGCCTTGTAGGCTCCGCACTTTCATGATTGCCGTGCAGTTGCTTAAATCAAAATCGGCACTGACCTCGTAACCTCTACGATAGTCCGCGCCGATGTGTAATGTTTCTGGCTCATTTCTTATAAAGTTCATATGCACCTCGCTATTAAATCATCATTATTTCAATAGCTGGAATATTTTGAGTTCCGTCAAGTTCACAAATCAATACTTGTGTTGTTGTGATTGAGTTTTGTCTAATAGTGCCGCCAGCATTTCCGCCGTACGTTGTTATAATATCAACGCCGTCGCCGTCCCAGCTAACTTTATGGGCCATAAAGCCACTATCTGAGCCAATAGCTGCCAATGGATAGGTAAAACTCAACCCAGCTTTTTTAATGCCATGAAATTTGACCTTGCCTATTTCATATTCTTCCTTAGATAAGAATGTAGCAGGATAATCCTTATGAATGACTAATGCTAACCGCATTGTTAATAGATTGCTGTTAAATATAACGTTGCCATTCTTATCGTATATTTCCATGCCATATTTATCTGTTTTAGGCATTTTGTTAGAAAATACATATACTTCCATAGTGTCAGCAATCTTGCGTATGTTTTCAAGGCTATCTGTTTTAAAGCTGATTCGCAAGTAATTCGTCCATTTCCCGATGCGAGTAGGGTGGTTCTTATTTCTTGTTTCTGCAAGTTCAATGTCCTTGATAGGCATGTTCGTACTCATAGCATATACATATTGCTCGTTAGCTTGTCGCTGCAAGATTGGAATGTATAAATAAGTGTGGTATATATCCCCGTTTGGTGTCCTCTGAACGACGTATATAATTCCGTCGCCATTGTATCCGTAATATTTATTTTGTGCCACTTCAATCGACTGTTTAATTGGCATACCCTTGAGGCTAATTTTATATTTTAAATACAAACAACTATCTGTATCGTTAATTGTTACTATGCTGTCATTATTATGACTTTCAAAATGTTTCATATTACATCACCCCATAGATTAATGCTACTTTACAAGGTTTATTGACGTTATTAGGTGCTTTTAAATTCCACGAAATTTTACCACCCTCAACAACAATATTGTAATTAGGCCCGAATCCATACAAAAGGTCATCATTATCGCCTGCATACGAATTTAAGTAATACCATATATGCTGGTCTTTGCTCAATTCGACTGTAGCGCTACCGCTTTCCTCAATCACGTCAAACCGTTTAACGCCAGATACTTTTGTAAGTCTATCCGTTAAGCTAACAATTTGAACGCCATTCTTATTAAATACTTGTAATCCCGCTGGCATGTTATTTTCACCCCCATGCTTAAATAATCGCTTAAATAACTTCTTGAAAAATATAATTATTCCCATACGCCTAACCTCACTCGCAATTGATTGTCATCGTCATACACTTCAATAAGATTATCGCTAATCTCAACCCTTGCGCCACTCGTTTTAGTTCGCAATGTGCCGATTGTTGCGGTGATAGATGAAAGGCTATCCACCTGCATTTTATCAGCAGTAACAGCCTTAGCCTGTATCATGCCCTCGGTAATGATGTTCTTATCAAATAATGCGTCGCCAGTAACATGCAGTACTTTGCCGTCAATGCGTGTACCTGCTGGGCTCAAATTAATACGGCTCACCAGTTCGGCGCCGTCCATATTATTGATAGCTTGCGTTACTTTAAAATCAATACCGCTTGAAATCTGCGTGATTTGTGAATTTACGTTATTTTGATAATCGCTCAAAGTGCGCTGGTAAGCCTTGCCAATGTCGATTATCTTGCTATCCATGTCATTGACGGCTGTCTTGACTGTGCCGACTTCGCCTTTTAAGTCATTTACTGCTTTGTCTATACCCTCTAGGCCTAGGCTTTCCATATCGAGTAGGGACTTATCGATTTTAGCTTTCACTGCTACATTCTCCGCGCTGCTGCGTGGCCCCTCTCCGAACATATCAACATACGCCACTTGTACAGCATATACGCCAGCCTCGAGCGGTACACTGATAATGTTTGTAGTGATGTAATACACATTGTCATCAATATATACGTTTGCACCCTTGCAATTGACTGGAATCGGCTCAAACGTAACACCTATACCGCTGATATTGGCCGTTGCTTTGACTTTCGTCGGCTGCTTTGGTACAGGTATGTTATAAGTCAATTCGGCTGGTGCGCCGTATCCTTTAGCAGGATTATGAGCGATACAATACACTTTAGCGGTACGTTCCGTTAATAGGGTGCTGAATGTGGTGTTATTACTTCGGCCAATTAGTCCGTCATTTTGCCCTGCGCTGAGGTCTAATCTGATTTCATAATAATCTACATCGGCATTTCTAACTTCTAGCCAATTAAAATGCGCCATATCGCCGAATGAAACAGAAAAGCCCTGCGGTGCATTCGGTATTTCGCTTTTCATTTCAACTGTAATGCTTTTAGTTAAGCCCTGCGATGTATTCCCATGTGTGTCCTTTACTTGAATTTTCACGTCATATGTATGGCCGAGTTCGCACCCGCTAACAGTAATAAGGCCCTCACCAGCGCCGCCGTATTTCCATGTGCTGCCTTGTTCTCTATACCACAATTCGACTGTATCAAGGCTATTGATACGCGGTACATCGAATTGAGCTACTACGTCAAAGGATAATACCCCGTTGCCAATTTCGTAATATTTGGTATATAGCGCTAAATTGCTGACCTCTGGGATATAGTAAGGTACTATCTTATATGAATAAGCCTGTACTTCATCAAGACCTTGCTCATTCGTGCCGAACAGATTCATAGAGGTAAACTTCAAATATACTGTTTTCCCTATATCTTCCTTTCGATAAGAATGGCGATATAACGCCTCATCAATCCGAATGAACCGCGCACCGCTTGCGTGGTCTGTTGGTATGGTTGCATATTGTCCGCGTACTAATCCAGTCAGTTTATAGCTGCCGTCGGTTTGTAGCTGCGCACCCTCATAACTCAACGCCTCGCCGTCAATCCATGATAGGGTATTCGCACGTTCGGCGTCGATGTGTGTACCGCCTTTCATGCTGCCTTGATTGAGTTTGACGCTTACGCTGTCGCCTGTATTAGACAATGCGGTAAGAGTTCGCCCCATGCGTGCCTGCTGCGTGATAGAACCTACTCTTGCATAGTTTTCATCATTATCAGATAGCCACACGGAACAGCCACCCCAGCCACTCGGCGCATTTACACCGATAAATACTTGATTACCGCCAACGTCGCCGACTGTTTGGAATATTGCCACATCATTGACGCTCGGCGCCTCTTGATTGTAATCCACAAAAGGGCGCTCGTTTTCATGCACATCATAACGTGCTGGCGCGTATGTCCCTGCTGGCTTGCCCTCAGCCGTGAATTCAAGTTGCCCGTCGGCGGCCTCATTGACTGCGGTTATAACAACGATTTGCTTATTGAGTTGACAAGCCTCATCTGTGAGCGTTACAAGGTCGCCGACTTCAAGCGTACAAAAGGCCCAATCTAGCCTAAAAGTATACTGTGTTTTTGAATACAGCCGTTTCATGGCTAATTGCTCGGCATAGTACTGCGCTCTAGCTTTTGTATAAAGGTAGTGAGCTGTTTTCTTTGAGGCTGGTTTGAGGCCGTTCTTTTGCACGTCCGCTACTACTTCAAAAGAAACTGTTTCTTTCTCGTAGCTATTGGCGCGGTTAATAAATTCAACTGTTGCCTCGTTGTATGCCTCGCTTGTATCCTTACGCTTATATAAAATAAGTTGCCCGTCTGTGCCTGCGATAAAATCATCGGCCGTGAGGTCATATTGAATTTGATTTTCTGGCGTCCAATCGCCTACAGGCTTATCGGCCAAAGGTACAATTTTTAGGCGGTCGGTACTCCAAAATACAAGGCTGTTAGTAATCTCGGCTATATCGTTGATAATACTTTGAGCCTTGGCACTCTTTTGCTCGGGCGGTGTGCTGATTAATATATCGGCTGCTCTACAATAGGCTCGATAATTCTCAATGCCCTCGATTTGTACATCGGCCCCAACTGATTGCAGTACATGCTCGATATAGTCCGCTGGGTTTACGTCAATTCCGTCGCCTGTATCTCTGAGTTTACCCATAATTTCAAAGTTGTATTGTGGTAAGCTGCCACGCTCACCCAAATCAACCACGCCAGCCATGTAAGCCAATCCACTATATGGTAGCGCCTTGTCTGGGTGCTTAGACAACATATAAGGCCAAGGGGCTTGCCCTTGCTCGCCATTGAATAAGGTGAGTTCGATTTTTTCACTAGGATAAGAATATATTTCCTTATCTCGCCACACCTTGCCAACGCCAGCGATAGGCCCCTCACATAATGCAATGGCTGCCGCCACTGTATATGTGTAAGTAATTTCAGTGTGCGATGAACCACCGCCGCCCTTACCCGTTCGGGTGGTGCTGCTGTGTTCGTGCGCTGTGAAATCCTCATAGTCGATAATATTACCACTAACCCGAGTAGTCCCCAATATTTCGGGAACCACCTCACCATAAGAGGCCGTATTGATTTGAAAATCGGCTATCATGTCGGCGCGGGTTGTAGTATTTTTCCCTCTATGAAATAGAAAGCCCATTATTCACGCTCCTCTCTGTATCGGTACACTGCTCTCAATCGTGAGCGGCCTTTTTTATCGAAAAATAGTACATCGTCAAGTTTTGAGATGATTACGCCATAGTCAACAAACGAATGAATTACAAGACCTTTCCCTATATAGATAGCGCCGTGAGAAATACAACGTCCATATTGATATAGTAGGAAGTCGCCTATTTCAAGCGGTGCGCCCTCTTTCACCTCATCGGCTACTTGCTGCACATACTTGAGGTATTTTTCCTCGGAATGGTGCAGGTGCCACTCGTTTGAATAATCTTCTATGTCAATTCTGTCGCGTTTCATTACGCCGCTATCAACAACTGCCGCAACGAGCAAATAAGAACAGTCAACGCCTACGCCTTTAACCATTGAATTATTGACATACGGCGTACCTAACCATTTAACGGCCGCATTGGCGATTTTCTCGCCTGTTGTTAATTCATTAATATCTGTCATCGTATGCTCTCCTTTAATGGAACGTAAGGCGTTGCTCTGTTCCTATCCCAATTATTGAATTTATTCTTGCACTCTGTAGGCGTCTTATTGCAGCCCGCATATATATAGAATTGGTCGCCAACTCTTGGGCTTACTTCGAGAGCGCTCATGTACAGAATTACGCCGTCATTGCTTTGTAATATCTGTGTTGATTGCCCCGCCATTGGGCCAGTGAGCCAATCTATACCGCCAGCCGTGTAATAGCCATTCTCGAATGGAATATCTATTCTTATCGAATTGGCGCCGCTACCTAGACCTGTAACCTTGCCACTTTTGCGGAACCGCTTAATATCAACGCCGCACTCCTTAGAGTACACGCTGAAAGGGCATTGAGGATAATATCGGCGGTTAGGATATTCAATATTGAGCTTTTGCACGATTGATTTTACATTGAGCTTTAATGTGAGGCCACCGCCTTGTGTAACCTCACATAAGCCAGTAAATAAACCAACTACACCGATGATTTTATAGCTATCGTCAAAGAACGCTCGGCGTAGCGTCATCTCAGCGCCGTCGAATCCACCATTATGAGCCACGGCCATAATAGGGACGCCGCCTATTGTATCCTGTTCATTCGTCGAAATGCTAACAGTCATTTTATCAACGCTTACAGTGCTGTTTGTGGTTATCTTATCCCTTACAATAATAGGCCCGTTACTCTTATAGACTTGGCCGTTATAAGAAACGTCCGCGTCTGAATCGGCCCAATAGTAAGAAACACCACTGCGCAAGCGCAACTCGTAGAGGTCGCAACTTACGAAATACTTATCATTGTTTAGGTGCTGCCTTAGCGCCTCATTTACTGCTTTCATGATTGCCCCCTATCGAGTTGTTACTAATTTGAATGTTTTCGATTTGTAAACATCGGTAAAAATATACTCGGCCGTCATATCGCCGCTAAACCGCACTAACCAATAGTAGGTATAATCTGCAGTTATAACTGCATTCGGTGCTACTGTCTCGCCTTGCGCTAACTTTATAACGCCTTTATCGCTAACTGCACGAATCGGCGTACCATTGGCGTATAGTTTCAAATCCTCAACATGATAAACAGGCTCGAGGAAGTCGCCGAATTTTCTCACGGCTTGCCATGAACCCTCTGAGCCTGTGCCGAGTTGTATGCCCTTTTCTTGATTGTCCTCGGGGTCTAACCACAAGAAAGGAATTGTACCGCCCTTTGTCTTGGAATAGAACCCCATGAGTTCCTTATATTCCGCTGGCTTTAGTACCTCGAAATCTGTCGAAATCGTATATTGCGGATATTTCCACGTTGTCATGGTCCGCACCTTACCAGAGCCAGTTGTCTTGATTTTAGTATCCCATTTTTGTATTTTTTGAGATTTCCACCCCAACGAAATAATCTTAGGGAATTTCAATAAATCTGCCATGCTACCACGTCCCCGCTGTTGCTATGAATTCCCTATCTTGATTTACAAGGAATTGACGTAAAGCCCTACCGCCTCGACTTTCGAGGAATCCGCCAAAGCTTTCGGCGTCAATCGCATTAATATTGATAGTAGCGCCGCCAGTACCTGCACCACCATTCGCGCGGTTGATTCCGTCGCCTAATCGGTCGAATACTGTATCAGATAACGGGAGAACAGCCTCTTCATATTTACCCTCACCAATTTGTGCAAGGGTAGCGCCATAGGTAAGACCACCCTCGGCCAATTTTGGCATGCTTTTATTGCTAAACATAGCGCCAAAGTTGCCGCCTTTGAGTGAGCCGCCTAAATTGCCGACGTTACTCAATGCGGTGGCTTGTGCTATACCTGCCGCCGTGCTACTGCTCCAAGCAGCTAACCCAGCCGCCGCACTAGCGCCAAACGTTGCCATACTAACCTGTTGGGCTAATTGGGACCATGCAGGGAGTTGAGCCTGTGCCGCTGCCACGCTCGCCGCTGTTTGTTGCGATTGTAGCATTTTACCAAGAACGGCCTGCTTAACCTGTGCCGCTACCCATTGAGCCAAACTATCGGCGATTGTTTTCAATATAGCTTTACCCATATTTTGAAAAGCCTGTGTAATCGTCATAGTGCCTTGTAATAATCCAGAAATGCCCTCTTGTAACTTATCAATACCAGCACTTGCAGCGTCCCATATCAATTGTTGGCTGTTGAAATGGCTGTTCATTACTGCGTCTTGATATTCTGTAAGTAGTTCTTTCTTAAGGTCATAGCTTTGTTGGGTTGCTACATATTCATCGTCAAGTGCTTGCTGCAACGCCTCGAAATTCTGCGTCCGCATAGCCTCATCAATAGCCCATTTCTCTTCCTGTAATTCGCGATGATATTGTAAGGCTTTATCGTTATATTCTTTTTGTTTCGCCAATAACTCAGCATTTTTCATTTCTTCAAACGAAATAGTGCCGTCATCATGGTCCTTGAATATAACGCCCTTTTCTTTTAACGTGTCAATGTAATGCTGTTGTTGCATTTTATCCATTTTCACGAAATCATCGTTCATTTTAGCGTACTTATCAGTGATTTCATCAATTGCGTCGGTGTAATCCTTTTTGAGTTGCGTCATAGGGGACGCGCTGCCTGTGGAATCCTTACTTACAAGATTAAAATTGAAATCCTTGACGTAATCGCGTACAGATTGCTCAATTTCTAGTAATTTTTGAGCCTCTTCCTGCTTGGCTTTTATGCGCTTGTCTGAGTATACCGCCTCTAGGTTGGCTAAATCCTCATTATAATTGACATTTGCGGCTTTCGATTTGTTGAGTTCATCAAGCTCTTTCTTGTATTCAAGTTCGATGAGTTCCTCTTTATTCCCAAGCATTTCAAGATAAGACTGTAAAATCTTTTCATGTGTTTGCTTGGCCTCTTTGGCTAGGTCTTTGCCTTTACTACCTTTGCCACCACCGCCGCCGCCTTTGCCTTTACCTTTGCCGCCGCCAGTGTCATAGTCGCCACCACCGCCGCCACCGCCAACGTCTAGGCCTGTATCACCGCCAGCGGATATGCCCTCTGTGATTTGAGCCGCCATATTGACGCCAGTATTTACAATATCTTGCGCCGTGTCAGCGCTGATAGTATCAACCTGTTGAATTGCTGTGAATGTTCCGCCGAAGAATTTCGCAACTTTCTCGCCTACGCTGTTTAATTTAGCAATCAACCAATTAAGGCCCTCAATAATCTTATTCACGCCCCAAACGGCCGTATGAACAATTGTAGAAAATACTGAGGCCAACGTATTGCCGAACCCATTAGATGCCGCCGCTGCTGTTGCAAATACAGTTACGAGCGTCATAATTACGGATATTAATATCCCGATTGGGTTGGCCCTCATCACCAAATTAAGCACCCGCTGCGCCGTAGCTGCCGCTAGTGTACTGCCACGCAATGCCAAGAATAAGGATTTCAATACAGTAGTCCCCATTGTTAGCGCCCCAACTGTCAATATAGTGCCTTGAATTGCCACTCTGACCGCCGTCATTGCCACGCCGTAGGCCCTAGTTGCTACTGCCGAGGCTAATTGTGCCGTTTTCAATGCTACTGTTTTAACAGTCAATGCTGCCGTCTGAGTGCCGCATAGTGCCATAGCCGCCCTATATGTAGTAAACGCTACAACAACAGCCAATACGGCTGCGCTAACCCTTGGCATGGTAGTGATAAATAAGCTTGTAAAGCTGCGTATCGTTTGGCTTATGACTGTTACGATTGTTTTAAGCCCATTAAATGAGGCGCTTATAATGCCAATCGAGGCCGAGGCTGTAGCAGCCATAGCACGAATTGCAACGCCAACGCCTTGAACGAACCCTTGAAAGTCGCCGTTTTGAGGAATAGCTGAAAGCTGTTCAAGTACAGGCTGAAAGGCTAATAACATTTCATTCTGGATAGACTGCCCCATTTCTGCGAACGTCATCGGAATTTCTGCAAATTTTGCATTTGTTTCCTCAGCACTATTGAACAAAGCCTCTTTGATAATATCGGCGGTGATTAGGCCTTGTGATGACATATCTTTTAATTGACCTACAGTAAGGCCCATTTCTTGCGCAATAGATTGGGCAAGCATTGGCGCGTTTTCCATAATAGAATGGAATTCATCGCCTTGCAATTTCCCCGCCGCCATTGCTTGCGTCAATTGATACATCGCCGCGCTTGATTCTTCAATGCTGGCGCCCGAGACTTTGAATTGTTTGTTCAACTGCTCAACAAACATAATTGCCTCATCATTCGAGCTGAATGCGTCTTTTGCTAACATATTCAGCTTGGCTACACTGTCCGCCATATCTACATAGCTACCACGGGACCGCTGTGCAGCGTCGAATACCTTATCCATAATTTCGGCCGTGGTCTGCGTGCCGTCATTAATAAGATTAATCCGTGAGCGTACGCTCGTTAATTGGTCGGCGGTCTGTGCTGCTGCCGTTGCCACGTCTTTGACGGCTGTCGCGGCCAAACTAATGCCAGTAACAGCGCCAGCAAATTGCAAGCCCTTATTCACTTGGGTCATTATAGATTTGATTTCATCACGAATGCCAGCCGCCTCTTTGGCTACCTTACTGCCCGCCTCTGATACGCCTTTCGGTATATCTGTACTCAGCTTATTGGCAACCTTGCTTATGGCCGCCTGTGCCTCTGTACTGTCCGCGCTAATCCGTACATTGATATTACTATCTGCCATTGTCTATATTTCACCCCCTGCCTCTCTAAATTCACGAATAAAATCCGCCTCATCTTGGCGCTTTTGTGCGTCTGTAGGCGGATATAAAATGTCTATAAATTTCTTCGGCTCAATTGCCTTTGATAATTGCGTGTTCATGATGTTTGTTACCCAAAACGCTCTATTCTGGTCTTGGATTTTGCAGCGCCGTTCATAGCCCTGTACGAGTTTCCTATACTCAATAGGCTGTAATCGCATTAATTCCCAAGGTTTTAGCTCTAGCACGCTGTAAGCAATTTCTTCGGCGTTTCTTAGCCATAAAGAAAAAGAGGGGGCGCGTTGGCCCCCGTCTAGTTTTTTAGTTGTTCGGCCTCTTCCTTGATTGCCAATTTATCAGCTTTTGTAAGTTCGTCGGGGAACATTTTATAATACATTTTCATGCCGTATGCTCCGCTCGCAACAATCGCTTTCATCAATGGCGCTTGCAGTGTCAACAAGCTTACATCGCTATCTTCCTTAGAAAGTAAATCGTCAATCAATTCAAAGTATTGCTGAGGGTTCCGCTTATGGTGTTTCATGCCGATAGCGTAACCCGAAACAATACTATTAATAGGCCATGTCGGCATTTGTAAAAGTTCACCAATAGGCTTGCCTACTGCCGCCTCTAATTCCATGAGGCGCTGAATGTTGAACATAATATAATCGCCGTCTCTAAATAAATTACATGTAACTGTTTTCATAAATAACTCTCCTATTGTTTAGCGCTAAAAAAAGTAGGATTATTCTGTTAAATTAGCCGCCAACCGCTGGGCTGCTTGCTGGTGCGTCTTGTAATTCGGATAAAGGACCGACGCCATTCAAGGACCCTTTATAAGTCGCTACGCCGTCATGAGGCGTGTTGATAGATAATTCTGTTACGCTGGCGATACCAGTGAAATAGCGTTTATCTGGGTACTCGAATTTAATCATTACATTGTCGCCGTCAAGGAATGCTTTTTCTAATAGTTTTAAGCTTTCCTCTTTTGGCATGAGCAATGTTTCGATAGAGAAAGACCATTCCTTAAGGCCTGCAATAGTAGATTTCCAACCGCCAGAACCTTTGTGAGACGCGTCAATGCTATCAGCTTTACGAGAAAGGTCGCCGCTACGTTGACCGCCTAATAATAGCCATTTAGCGCCAGCTTTTTCGTCTGTGCCAACGTTCAAATATAAAAGGTAGTTCTTGCCAGCCGTTGGCATATCTACCGCCGCTGGTTTATATAGTTTTGTTTCAGCCATTAATAAATACCCCCTTTAGTATCATTGTTTAAGTCATACAAACGAGCCTCGAGCCTGTATTGAGTGCCTATAAAAGGCCTCATACTGTCATGGTCGTCTGTCTTGTTAGTGCAGCGAATATCAACAACTTGATAGCCGCTATTTTGCAATACACAATACTCCTCATTAAGCACGCCGCACGCCTCACGAAACGCAATCAAGATTTTCTCTATTTTGCTTTCAAGTTCCGATATTTGTGCATAGGCCGCACCAAATTCGTTGCCGTCCTCTTTAGTCCATACCTCAACATAAAACTCTTGTTTCAGCATGTTATGCACTTTATCGTCTATCGGCGTACATTCGCCACGCCCTAGCATTACCATGCCAAGCGTATCAACGCCAGCATTTTGAGGATTTAAAAAGCCGAGTTCGACTTTTCCGTCGAACCCAGCTTTCTCGATTGTGTATTTAATTTTGTTCAATAATTCAAGCCACATATTAGCCACCTCGATATAGTGGAATACATCTATATCCCGCATATTTAGCTGGCTGCCCTGTTAGCTGCTCCGCCGTGATTTGGTTTTCTAAAACCGCTATTCTAGCATTGATATATGTCAATTTCTTAGAATAATAATCATCGTCTTGGCCGTTGCGGCTATACTGCCCTACCAATGAGGCTGCTTTATTCATGCATGTCTCTCGATAGCAGTATAGTGTTACGAGTTCATCAGCAACAAATGAACGTATTACATCGCTCTCTTGCACGCCTAGCCGTTTAGCTAGCACATACAGCCATTGCTCGGCTTTTGTCAGCGTTGTTTCAAGCACGTTAGGGCCTAGTAGCTCATCGTCGAATGTCATCTCTTGAAATTCGTATAGCATATATCAAACCCCTTACAGTTTAATTTCTAAATGCGTGCGGTTAGCGTTTAATTCAATATCTCGAGCCACATCATTGAGAGATACATCAACCGCTTTTGAAAATATATCACGAATTTCGTCGCGGCTATGGTCTAGTGCCTCGTATAAGAACGGGTCGGCCTTTGTGCCTCTGTGATGTACACGTTTAGCGAATACAAACCCATTACCGCCTACAGGAACCCAACGCAAGGCCTTTTTATTTTTCGGAAAAATGTCATGCGGTCGAGTTCCCTCATGCACGAATGGGCCATAATATGCGGCTTGACTGTCGATATATACCTCTGCTGTCTTATCGCCAATCATGCGCACATCAATAGCCCTCTCGAGTTGCCCAGTGTGCGATGTGAATTTATGGTTATTTTGCGCCGCCGTTTGTACCTCTCTAGCGCTAGCCTTTACCGCTTGCCTCAATCTTCTCTCAAAGATTTCACGAGCATTCATGATTATTTCTTACTGGATTTTGTAGACTTTTTCGCGCCGTCTGTTGGCTCTTTGTCTGGCTCTTTATCGTCTACTCCGCCAGCGCCGTCTGTTGGCTCTTTGTCTGGCTCCAATACAGGGCTTAATGAGTAGCCCTCGTCAAGCAATTGCTCAAGAATGAATTCATCATCTGTATATTTGACTACGTTCATTCTTACAAGTCTGTATTTCTCCATGATGTACCCCCCGTTATTAATTAAGCGCCAAAGTTAGCCCATACACTAGCCAAGCGATTTTTTGGAACCCATACATCGTGGAATTTACGATAATCAAGCGCCCAAGCGTCTGCCTGTTGGTTTACTGTAGGGTCGAAAATACGCATTTTGTCAGTTTTAGATACCGCAATAGCTGCCGCACGGCTCATAATAATCCAGTTGATAGCTTTCGCGCCTGTATCTGCTTTAAATCCGCCTTTTTCTTGGCCGCTAGTTGTGCCGTCATTGAAAACATATTGAGATTTCATACGAGCACTAGGCACGCCAATAATAGGAATTTCATTGTAAGTGCGAACGCGTGTATTGTATGCGCCATGTGTAAAGTTAGCTACATCGAGCAAGCCTTTTTTACCTGCTGCCTCGTTCAAAATACTTTGAACGCGCGCACTCATTACAATTACAAGGTCGCCAGTTTCACCGATTAAGTCCTCGATTTCCGTGATTTCCTTGTTTAATTGTTTGATGATGTTTGTATCATCTGGCGTGAATGCGTCGGTTTTACGGCTTTCGCGAGTTGCGTATGCAGCTACTTTTGAGTAACGATAAGCGTCTACTTCTGGAATTACTTGTTCTTTTTGGAACGTAGTCATAACGTTGGTACCTGTTGCAAGGAAGTTTGTTTCATCTACGTCCATAGAATCAAGCAAGAATTTACGGCCGCGGTCTTGTGTTAGTTTGAAATCTTCAAATTTCAAGGATACTGCACCACGATTATAACCATTGTCGCGGTCATAATTAGCCAAGCCGTCAACGGATAAAGTAGGAATTTTAACAGTGTCGCCTCCGTTGTATTTAACCTCGCCAGCGTTTACTTCCATAAATCCAGATGTAGCACCTACTACCATTTGTTGGTCTAGCAATGTTTGAAAGTTTTGTGCCATTTGTAAAGTATTAATTGCCATGTTTTACCTCTTTTCTGTGAGTAAATCAATTATTTTCGCTTGGCGGTTTAATGCCAGCGATTTTGAACATTTCGACAAGTTGTGCGTTTCCGCCTGTTGCATTGCCAGCACCTGCACCGCTGCCGCCATTTTGTGCAGGTTTAACAGCATAAGGCTTGTCAGCAAGGAATGCAGTCGCACACTCTTCAATAGTGCCAATAGTGCCGTCCTCTTTCTTCCAGCCATATGAGCCGTCATCTTGTACGCTGATTTGTCCAGCGACTAGCTTGCTGAATGTTTGGGCATCCGTACAATTTGCCTTTGTTAGTGCCGCAATAGTTTGGGCACTAATTTCTGAATCGGTACGCTTTTGAATTTCATCTTGTCGAGCCTTTTCTGCTGCCTCGTATTTGTCTGTGAGGCCTTTGATTTGCTTTTCAAGTGCAATAATTTCGGGTGTTTTTTGTCCTTTGTTCGCCTCGTACTCGTCAACTTTACCTTTCAACTCGTCGCGCGCCGTGGTTAATTCGGTAATTTTGCTTTCCAATTTCAGGCGTTCCGTTTTTGCCCCGTCATTGATTTTAGAAATCTCGGATTTGAACCCTGCAATTAGGTCTTTACCGCCCTCAATTCCCTCTAATTTTGCGTACAATTCTGCTAAAGTCATGTATCTGTCTCCTTTTCAACATGAATGCGCCACCTTTCGCCGCTTGCTACTTAATGGCAATATAAAAGGCCTATGAGTTCACTCTCATAGGCCTGTAGTTCTGATAATATTATGTTTTCTTTGGTTCTCGAACCTCGAACGGCTGATTATTCCAACTTCGCGCCTGTTCTTGCCACGATACTTTACCTTTTTGCACATCTTTCCGCCCTTGAACGCCAAGAATGCGCTCTTGATTGACTTTAGACAATGAATTAATGTATCGCTTTCCGCCCTCTTCGATGTTTTCTTTTGCTTGATGTATATCAACCTCGAAATCATAAACAGGGGCAATCTTGCATAAACAGTGAGGATGAGCGGGTAACGTTGGAAATTTATCCTTTGGATATATTCCTCTACCTAATCCGTAGAAATCAGCATTTGCATACACGTCGCATATATCGCATACAGGGTGGCGGCTGTTTAGCTGCCACTTCAAGGCCACTACATCATCATCATTCTTATAACGTAGCATTTGCCCGTCTGCGTAGGCTCTCGCCGCCTCTGTGCGTGCTATCCGTTCGGCGTTGTATCGTGCTTTCTCTTGCACGGCCACGTTTACCGATTTTGATAGGTCAATCGCACTCGCCTCGTCAACGGCTTTTATCAATCCAGTATATGCAGCGCGTAGGCTCGGCGTTGTATTCTGCCGAACCTGCCTTTCTGTTTGGCGTAGCACATGCTTGAATTGAGCCACCTCGTCATCATTCAAATAGTTAGGCCATTTTAGTCCTCTAACCATTTCGATATATTTAGGTAGCTTATCCGTCTGAATTGTTCCGCCGTTTCCGTAGCCCTCAAATATGGCTCTTGCCATTTGCTTGATTGATTTACCGCGTTTCAGCGATTGCCGAATCACTTCCGCCGTATCTCGTTGTATCTTCGCTGTATTATTGTGTAACCGCATTGATAGGGTTAGGCCGTCGCTCGTCCATGCCTCTTGCATTGCCTCGCTAATTGACTGCGTAGAGTAATTAAAAGGCATATGACCCGCTACATGATTAGCAACCAGCACGCCATGATATGCATTATTGAAATTCTGCACCATATCAGCCGTAAGAGGTACCTCTAACAATTTCATAATAGGATAAGACTTATAGGCTACTCTAACCGCCATATCGGAGGAATAGCCAAGGTCTATAAGTTCATTTATCATGCGTTCAAATTGTTCGAGTGCCTCGTCAATCGTTTTCGCCGTCTCTGTTTTCTTCATCGTCTACGCCCTCATCATTGTCATGCGGTGCGCCGCTGTCTAAATCATCAAACGCTTTATTTTGACGTGCCTCATCGGCTGCTTGTTGTGCCTCTTTGATGATTTTGTCTTTAACTTCCTTATCAAGGTTAGGCATATAAGCGTCAAGCACTTTTTTCAAGATTTCACTGTCGAATGTATCAGAATTAAATTCAAGGTCTTTCGCTTGTTGCGCCTGTGTTAGGCTTTCCGTTACATCATTTACTTTGAAATCTCTAGGGTACTCGCAAGAATACTCAATATTATCACCGCTCCATAGTTTATATAACGCGATAATGTCATATTCTGCGTTTTCGCATTGTACCGCAAAATCAGAAAGTCGCTGATTAGTACGCTCAAAGTCCCATTGTTTAGCCACGCCGCTTTTAGCTTGCTGCACTCCAATTACCGAATCAATGCCACTCATGCGATACATTTCATTGATTAGCTTATCGATTTGAGCCATAAGCACCTCAGCGGGTCCCTTATCTGGTGCGATAAAGTCGGGAGCCCTCGCTGAATCATGAGGATATGCGAGCAGGTTATCCGTGCCAATTGTTACATCTGAAAGGCCGTTGCTATCTACAGGCATAGTTAAGATTGAGAATGTTTGATTGTAAAGGATTTGAGACAATAATGAGCATAGGTTATAAACATGTGCATTCGTTTTGGCGATACTCAAATACTCGGGCGGTGGTAATATATCCCGCTTACGAGCAGCACGGCCAAACCACTGCACAATAGGAATGCGCCCGATGTTATGCTCACCCTCGCCAATCGTCTTGCCGTTGCCGTCTTTGATGTTCCATGATGTAGGCGTCCAAGTATGGTAATGCGTTTTGACTGTGCCGTCCGCATTTGCCAAGTATGTCGCATAGGTGAATACAGATAATCGGCCATTATCATCGAATGTGAAATTCATTACATTCTTAGGCTCTACCGCTGTTAGGTATGGCATAGAACGATTTGCCAACGTATCAGCCAACGAATTGCCGAATTCCGTTACATTGTCAACAACGATGTACATAACGCCGTAGAGTTTCGCAAGCGTTGCGTTTTGACGTGTGAATTCCTGTAATGTGGTACCCTCTCGGTCTACATCGTTAATGAATTCATCAAATAGTACAGATTTGCTATACTCCCGTTTGATTTCATCTTTAAAAATAGGGTCTACGCTCGCGTTGAGGATAGGCCCTGTATAGTTTAGATAATATGCAATTTGACGCCTGAAATTAATCGATTCAGTTCCCTCTCGCCTGTGTGGCGTAATTGCTGCGCCGCTGGCGAACATACCGCTACCATAATAGGCGTCATGCAGTATTTCATACTCGTCTGTTCGAGGATTAGAATAAATAGTTGCCATGTATTCCCCTTTCTAATATATGTTAATGCGGCCACTTCTAACCTGTGGCGCGTTTATCTTCTCCGCTATCCCTGTTAATGCGTCGGGTGCGTCATCATGTGCATTCTTGCCCTCTCTTTGGTATCTCGTAATGTCAGCAGCCAACTGAGGCCACCTATCACGCCAATTTTTAGGCATATACACATGATTCATAACCCATGTAGCATTTGACTGAATGCGGGCTATTTTGTTGCCGCTTTGATGAAACATATTAATCACGCACTTATTAGAATTGTATTTCTGTTTGAGTATACTTTGAACGTTACGGCCAAACCCTCGGCCGCCGTTATTGCTTTCAATGTCCGCCACATTCACGCCGTTTCTATGTAGCATATCCGCTACCTCTGGCTCTGTGGTTTCCATAGCGTCCTTTGTATAGACTACATCAAGGATATAAGCCTCGCTCTCATATACGCCGTATGTAAAGCTAGCTAGGTAATCGCTGCCAGTATCGGCTGTATCTGTATAGTTCTTGATACAAGAAAATAACACATTGCCTTTGGAATCTCTTGGCAATGCGTCATATGTAAGTATTTGCGTATACAAGCACCCTTTGAGGTCAATCGGTACTTGCTGATAGTTAGCGCTGGCTATATCTTCGCCCATAGCCCTAACCTTTGACATATACGAGGCCTTGGATAGCACCTCTTCGCATAGCATTGAGCCGTCATCTTGCAGGGCTTTCATGGTAATGACTTTCGCCTTGAATAGAGGGTCATCTTTAAAGTGTTCAATGGCTCGGCCTGCTAGGTCATCGCTAGCCCAGCGCGTCATGATGATGATAATCTTGCCGCCCTCTTCGAGCCGTGAAAGCATGGTATTGGTAAACCATTCCCAGTGCTTTTCTTTCACGCTGGCATTATAGGCCTCTTCGCTGTTCTTAATAATATCGTCAATAATCATCAAGGAACAGCCGAACCCTGTCGCCGTACCTGTTGGCGATGTAGCTAGATATGAATTCGTATATCCCTCTAGGCTCCATAGATGAGCCTGTGCGTCGCCTACTGCTACATGAACACTAGGGAATACATCGCTAAACACGATAATATCATCGTCGGCCTTATTCTCTTGAATCGCATTTCTTACCGATTTGCTGAACATTTTAGATAATGTCTCGTTATATGAACCAGTCATTATCTTGGCGGCTGGATTATTCCCAAGCCACCACTGCGTAAGGTGCTGCGCTGTTAAACTCTTACCATGTCGAGGCTACGGAGGCAAATTCATGATAAGAACGTTATATTCATCATTTTTGATAAAGTTCTCTAGCTCATCGCATAGCTTAACTAGGTATTTTCTGCTCTTTTTATAAAAGCTGCCCGTTTTTAGTTGGCAATAATAAAAAAACTCGCGCCGTGCGAGTTCCCTTTTAGCTAGCTCTATAATTGTTTCTTTCTTATCTCGAATTTGCATATCCTCACCACCTTTCATGCGTGTATATCGAGTTTAGTCATCGCCTACGAGTTTTTTAATATCAGCCGTATCAATGCCGTCAAATGGGTTTTTAACCTCAACGGCTGCGTCTATGTTCTTAGTGTCTCGCCAATCTGCTGGGCGTCGATTCTTAAGCCAGAATATTAATGAGGTCGAATTCGGCGCCACTTCCTTAGTAGTTCGCTTTACCTCTACAATTTCGCTCTCGCCTGTATCTGGGTTGTATATACGCTCTTTTACCACTTCGTCATACTTATAGCCCATAGCACTTTTAAGCAAGGCATTTTCAACCATAATGTCGATAACTTCCTTACCTCTTTTTAATGCGTTTGAAAAGTCGGTATATTTTGCTTTCCATGCGTACAAAGTAGTTCGATTAATACCGATATTGTTGGCTATTTGTTCATCGGTGAGGCCATTACGCGCCCAACCCTCTAGCTTAATCAAATTATCTGGCTCAAGCCATTGCTCATATTTAGGCGTACGCCCTACTCTACGTTTTTTCTTTGGTTCTGCTTTCTTCGTCTCAGTCGCCATAGTCTCACCTCGTTTCTATGAATAGCAAAAGCACCCCGCCGAGTTCCCTGTTACTCGTGCGAGGTGCTTTCTGCCGTTATGCATTATAAGTACTATGAAAGGAGGATAAACGAATCGTAAAATCTTTTACAACACCATTCACCACTAACATTATACCATTGCTATATTGCACTGAATATGACAACTTTTTGACAACTTTTACAACGCATAAGCTCCAAACAGATATATTGAAAGGTCATCTATCCCTTTTTCTAGCCACCTGTATATGTTCCGCTCTACTGTGTTATGTTTCTCGGCTATTTCGCCGATAGTCATATCGTTAATATAGCGGTCAATCACACATTCACAATAATGCTTGCCGCTATTTGTGCAATATTCGCTATAAGACACTAGCATTCTATCAATGTGTTCAATAATCAATTCGGTGCGCCGCTTGCTGGCAAGAATCGCCTCAATTTGCAGTAGTCCGCGGCGGTTGAATACTTCATACAATACTGTTTGTAAGTCGCTCGGCGTCAATGTATCCTCACTTTTAGCGATAGCGCTTTTACAATGCGCTTTCATGGCTGTGTATCCCTCGAGTAGCGTTGTAGTGTTCTTATAGGCTCGCTCGTTTTTCTTGGCAAGCATATCTTCATTGTGCCTGTTAAATTCAGAAATCGCCGTTTGTGCTGCTGTTTCTGCAGCTATTTTGACGATTTGCTCTACTTCCCCCTCTGTGAAAGTCCTTTGATGTTCCATATGCTACCCCTTTGCCCATTGCGAAAGTACTGCTACTACAAATATGCCAATCATGAGAAGAGTTGTGCAAAACGCCACCCCTATAATCAACATGGCAATATCGAATACTTTTTCCATTATCTCGTTAAGCGTCTCTTTATCCAATTCTTACCGCCTTTCCGTTGACTATCTTATAGGCTGTTTCATTTCCATAATATGCACCTTTGGGGATACGCTTGTTTCTTATTAGCCACTGCTTAACCAACTTTTCCACACCTTGACGCAATTCGTCAGTTTCAGCCTTTGATACATTACTCATCACGTCATCATCGTCTGCTAAAAGTTCGCATTCGTCTTTAAGAACATTGACAAGCTCATAAGCCCAACTATATGCACGAGGCCACCACTGCGTACATTCAACGAGATAAAATATATCTTTATTTTGCTCTTTTGCCTTTTGTGCGCCTATACACTTAGCGGCCGCCATGCCTTTGATTTCTTTTTCTTTGGTCCATTCATAATTGCCGCTCTCGAATGTAATCAAGTATTTATTCATTCCCTATCACCTGCCAATTTTGCATAACGCCAAGGCGCAACATCGCTTGCATTTCCTTTACTCCACGATGTAGACCCGTAACACCATGTATACACTCTTCCGCACGTATATCTTGCAAAATGGCGCTTATGCCAGTTTGTCCCGTCATCGCTCACTAACACCCGTGTGTCAATCTTTACTTTATCCCAGTCAACAACGCCGAGATACTCGCCAATATCAATACATTGCCATTTATCAGCGAAACATGTGCATTCTGTCGGCACTCTAGGCGTCCATACAGTCATGAGCGTGTCGCCCTTGTAAAAAAATACTCCGCCTTTTGCAACTTCGGCTTTTTTGTACCCTAATTCGTACATAATTTTAAATAAATAATCCGTGAATTCTTTCTTTGTCATACTGCCGCCTCATTTCCTATCAATTAATACATTGGCTCTTACATATATTTCGTTACAAGGCTCGCCTTTTGTAATTTCTCGAACGTACTGCAAGGCTTTTTGAAAATTATCGGGGCTTATCTTATCCATACATTTGAATTCAACTATTACGAACCCTCTATAATCCGTATAGCTTACAATTTCATCAATTCCGATTTTTATCAATTCATTGCGATTATACATGCTACACCTCTTTTACAATCCAATTCTCTCGCATTTGCAACCTTTTAAAACTACCCTGTCGATACATTTCATTAGCTTTCGATGTTCTAGCTTTGTGATTTCTCCATTATCGTAAAACGCTGTGCATTTATGGCTGGCGTTGATTAAACTGCTTAAATCATAGCTTTTTAAAATGTAGTCTTTAAGCTTTTTGTATAACAATGTCATATGCTAGTCCTCTTTTGATTCGGCGATTACAAACAACATTATCGACGCTGTGTAAAGTCCAATTACTGTAAATAGTACTCTTAACACATCTGCGCCAGTAATTCCGAATAACCCAATTAGCCAAAGTATGAGGGCGATTGCGAGCGCAACGCTCGCAACCTTTCCCATTAATCCCAATACAACCACAATTGTTAGTAATAACCCCTTCATTATTTCGCCTCTTTCAATTCTGCCACTTCATTAATCAACTCATTGACTAGCGCCTCGAGCTGTGCGATTTTGCCTTTATGGTTCAATTCGTACTCGCTGCCTTTACCCAATCGGAATGATATGCCAGCGTTTATCATTGCAGTGCCGCCAAGCGTTGCGCCGATGTTGAATAATACACGTTCATTCGGTGCGTAGAATGCCCCAATAGCGGCCGCATTAGCGTTTTTGTAATGTCCATAGCCAGCTGCAAAAGTTAGTTTATCATCGGCGTTATAACCTAGATAATGCAAGGCGGAAAGCGCTGCATTAGCTGCGCCAGTTTTTGCCACTTCGCTCAATACATGAGAAATCTGCCCCGCTGTGTTATGTTCCAGCGTTGTAATTCTAGCCTCATGATTTTGTAATTGGCTTTCATGTTGAAAAATCGCTGCCGTATTATCGCCTATGCGCGTATTTTGTGCGGTGATAGTATTATTTACCGCTGCGAATTGTTGGCTGGTAGTATTGGCTAAATTTTGAATTGCTACGCCGTTGCTGCTGATTTCGTCATAAGCAGCATACAGCTGACTGCCATTAATGGCGTCGGTACTGCTAGGGTCTACTTGCCCCGCTGCGACGTTGGTGATTTGTCGAGTGTAATATTGCACGCCGCCATAACCAGCGCGGCCCTTGCTGCCTACCGATACAACGGATTGAGGAGAATCACCAGCGAATACATGTGTTACGCCGTTTACAATTGCTTGACGAATGGCTACAGCCTCATCTGTAACGCTGTTAGTCCCCAATGCCACACTGTTCGACTTATCTGCGATTGTATTATTGCCAATCGCTAAAGCGTCAATTGCTGTTGCTTTAGAGTGCGTCCCGATAACTGTCGCGCCTTGTCCTGCTGTTTGGCTGTTAGCGCCTAGAATAGTCTGTTCTTGGGAATTATCAACGCGGTTATTGTATCCGAGTACAGTTGACTGCCCGCCGTCTACTTGCATATTATTAGCACCAATTACAACGCTATTCTTGCCGTTGACTGTGTTAGTTCTACCGATAACGATAGTACTCTCACCGCCTGCATAAGCGCCGTTTCCTACGGCGATTGTGTCATAAGCCGACGTTTTGGCCTGCGAGCCAATCGCGTAGGTATATTCGGTTAGTGCCTCGGCGTGGCTGCCGAATGCGAATGTATTCCGCCCATCGGCTTTGGAATTATTACCACCTGCGAACGCATTCGTTCCGTTTGTGATGTTATTCTCGCCGAATGTTAGCGTATTATTGGCGTTTGTTTGGTTTTGATAACCGAACACCGCCGCACTATTAGCCGTGGCGATGTTATCAGTGCCACCGATTGTATTGTTTGTACCAGTTGCATATGCTGGCGCTGTTAATGCTGTGATTGTCATAATTGCTGCTAAATATTTTGTGTTCATTGTGTTATCTCCTTGTATGATTAATTTCCGTTTTCTATGTTCATAATATGCTTGCCAATTTCCGTTACCACATTGACTGTTACGGCGTTGCCAGCTTGCTTATATAGTTGGCTATTGCTGTTTATTGCCGCTGCTTTATCAAATTGTTCATCTGTAAATCCTTGCAAACGCCAGCACTCTCTAGGTGTCAGCTTTCTTATTTTTATACACTGATTATCAATCAATACGCCTAAATTATCGCTACTTGTCAGTGTAAATGACGGCTCGCCCTCACTTTTTACTCTTCTGCCGTTTTGCCGTTTTTCTAATCTATCTGGTGTAAGAATTGGCATGACTTTAATATGATTATTATCAAGTGCTACTTTAGGCACATGCTTATAATCTGTTGCGGTTAATGTTCTACTAATGCCAGTGGCTAAAACAGTATTTTCATTTTTGTAAGCTGTGGTATTCCCTAGACTTTGAACGTCGCTTTTTATTTTATACAGCCCTGTTTTTGCACCCATACCACCGCCTTGAGATGATAAAGTGCAACTTATTGTATTAAGGTTATACACTCGCATTCCTTGTGAACCGCCTATAATTTGCTCAAGAGTTGCTGTGTTTTCTCTTTTGATAGGTAAAAGTCCGCTGGCACATCGTTCTCCATAATATCCAACAATGTACACGCGTTCTCTGTTTTGAGGGACTCCATAATTTTTGGAATTGTACACTTTCCATTCAACACTGTACCCTCTTTCGGCCATTTCACTAACAACATTGAGGAATCCGCCCCCCCCGTCGATTGATAGCAAATTCTTAACGTTTTCACACACAAGCCATTTGGGTTTATTTTCTTTCCGCTCATCTAATAACCTCATAATTTCATAAAACAATCCGCTACGAGTACCTTTTTTTAATCCTTTTTGTTTACCTGCAATGCTCACGTCTTGGCAAGGAAAGCCGAAAGTCCATAAGTCAGCACTTGACAATTCTGAACCTTTAACTTTTGTTACATCGTCGCCGAACCATAAATTCGTTGTATCGTATATTGCTCTATAAGAGGCTTGTGCAAATTTGTCGAATTCACACCAGCCGACGCACTCCATGCCAGCAAGTTCTAGACCGCTATGAAAGCCACCTATACCGCTGAAAAAATCTATAAATTTCATTTCGATTTATTTGATTCCCCTTTCATTGATATTTTTCGTCTCGCCTCGTTTAATATGATATAGCTCGCTATTCTCTACGAACATACCTCTATGGTGGTATCCGTGGCGGTTACACCACGCACGAAATACATTCGTTAGTTCTTTACTTAACTCGTCTACATGCTCACGTTCGACGTTATATAAATAATCCTCGTCCGTGTCATAGACTTCATCTGGTAATAAATCTATAACGCTTTCAATCACGCTGTCCCCGTCAATATCAGGAATGTAAAAACTAGGGTGTCCGATTCCGATAACAATATCATCGTTATCTGGTCTATGTAATTCTAGGTAGCTTTTGACTGCCTGCTCTACGCTATCCTCTGGGCCGCCGATTCCGTTGGGCTTAACCCAGCAATATTGTGTATTATCTTCTACAAACACAATTAGTCTCCTTTCATCGCTGCTTTCCGTTTTGCCATTGTCTCGCCTCGTCTAATACCGCCTAATCTATTACCGCACGCTCTACTGCAACATAATTGGCGTTTGTTGTAATTTGTACAAGTGAATGTTTTCCCGCAAATTACACACTTTTTAGTGTAATTCTGTTTGTGCATTTCGCGCTTATAATTGTGTGTTGTATATTTGCAATCATTCATAGGTGTGTCGTTCCATATATCGAGATGAGCCAAGAATGTCGGAATTTTGCGTTCAAAGCGTTCAGATATTGCTTTCATAGTCATTCATTTCCATTCTTTCAATTTCATCAATGAGCAACCCTTTATATCCCTCAAACGCTATGGCACTACCATGCGCTACATTGTTGAGAATTGTATCTGCCACGCCACTCACAAAAGCCAAACACTCAATTGCGTTAAGCCCTTTGATTTCGACTTCTAACTCGAATTTTCTATTCTTGCCGCATTCTGCCTTAATATATCCCATGTTATCCCCCTTAATCCGCAATTTCTGCGCATACGAATTTCAATGTAATTTCATTTGTGATAATTTCTTTCACGTTGGCGATATTACCGCAATCAATTGTGATTTGATTGTTGATTGCCTCTTGCACTGCGGCCGCTTTATCAATTGCATAGCTTTCCGATGAGGCCGCTATAACCGCCTCTATATCAATTTCGCCTTTTAGGCGTAGTCTGTACTCTGTTTCGTTCATGTGTGTGGTTTCCTTTCATCATTAACTTTCGATATTCGATATATGAGATTGAGGTAGGGGCTTTCGGTTTAGCCTTAGCCCCTCTCTTGGCAACTTGTCGGCGTTTTGGCTGTTGAGCGGTGTCGCACTCTCTAGCTTTTGCCTTGGCATATTCATCGCATAAGATACTTGATTCGGCAATTTGATGAATTGCAATCACTACTCTAGGATTATCCTTATCAAGCCCTACGATTTCCGAGCCGTCATAATTCACGATATATTTATCGTCCTCAATGATTCCAGCGTCTTGCAATATGTCGGAAGTTGCTTGTAATAGGCCAACCAAATCGGGCCAGCTCCGTCTGTCTTGTAAGTAATAACGGCAACATACTGAGATTGGTCCTTGAACAGCGCCAACATGTGCCAGCTGCAACAATGCCGCCTTTTCGTATCGAATAAATGCGTCCGAGGGTAGGAGTTTTGTGATATTGTCCCTCTTAACAATGCGGCTGCTGTTCTTTTTCGTCCTTGGTTGGCCGTGAATTACAATTTCCAAGATTTCACCTCTATATCTTTTACATTATTTTTTGATTTAACATTGATTTCCGCCACGTCTTGCCCTATGTAATATTTCTCACGAGTATTTTATCGTCGAAAAATTTAAATGAGCATACAGGGCGAATAAATCAATTTTGGGTTCTATGAGACTGCCCCATGAATACCGCGACTTTATACTCGCCGCGTAAGCGGTCATATATGCGGCCGCTGTAATTGTCCTTAGTCCATTGGTCGCTGTAGTTTGTGGTAAGGATAATCGGCCTCATGCTGTTGTATCGTTCAATGATGATACTTTCGACTTTAGCAGCCACCCAATCCGATTTAGAATATTCCGCCCCGAAATCATCAAGCAGCAACATTGGGATGTGTTTCAATTTTTGCTCATAGGCAAGGTACGCCACTCTATCGCCCTTTGATAAGGTGAGCATAGTATCAAGCAAGTTAGGCATTGAAATCATCATTGCCCCTGTGTTTAACTTCATCACCTCTTTTAAAATGCATACAGCGAGGGACGTCTTACCTGTGCCAGCTGGTCCCCTTAATATGAGGCCCTTTCCTGTATTCATGTACTCCGCCAGATTATCCCTGTAATCTTTAACAACGGCATACGCCTCTTTATCATCACTTTGAAATACGCCATTTTCTTTAAGCCAGTCAAAACTCATGCCGTAGTAACGTTTAGGAATGCCAGCAGCTGCATATGTTTCATTGATGTTCGAGCGGATTACAATCGGCTTGTCATAGATTGGCTTAAAAAACTCAATCTTGTCCGTAGGTCTTGGCCGCCTCTTGTTCCCAGTCGACTTGCTCATCTTGTCTCGTAGTCGCTCGAGCGCTGCCATTACGTCCATTTGCTCCATTTTCTAACCTCTGATTTTTCAAAATTCCCTCTACATATTGCACCCGTGATTTTCCTCGCTCTTTTGCTATGCGTAAGGCGTCCGCTACATTGACAAGGCCATATTCAGCGATAAGGTCATCAAGTGAGCCTTTCACAAAAGAGGAAATCACCCCGAATGAGTTCGTCCATAAATCATAAATATCAATATTTGAAACAGGGGAAAGAGATTGAGGATTTTCGATTTCTTTATCCTCTCTAGTTGTAGATATAGTTATATCTCTATCTCTGTGTTCTATCTCTATATCTTTCTCTTTATCTATCTCTATCTCTCCGTTACATAAATGTTTCATTTGCGTTACATCGGTGTTACATTGTAACGCTTTTTGTTTCTCTCTATGTCTGCGAACCCTTGCAGCTACTGCGGTCTCGCACCCTGTACTATTTTTTGTATCGGGAAGATAATATTCATCGTCGGAACGCATTTCTAACAAGCCACTATTTAGCAAATATGTGATAGTTATTTGTACGTTTTCCTCGCTTTCGTCTAGGTCAAGCGCCACCTCAGCGGCGAAATCTTCCTCTAATCCGTCAAAATATAGCTTGCCCTCGCTCATAATCGAGCGTAAAAGCATTTTTAAATAGATGATTGTATATGTATCGCCGCCAGCGATTTTTCTCAAGCGCTTGATTTCTTTACGTTGAAAAAAATCCTTGTGCAGTTTCAACCAAAAATATCGCTTAGGTTCTGCCATGTTGCTCCTTTCTATTTAACAGGTGCAAATGTGATTATGTCGCGGTCATTTGTGCGCCTAAATAATCCAATTTGTAAGCCGTAATCTAGCACGCTTTTTACAGTATTAGCCTTTACGCCTGTTCTTGTTTCTACATTCACCATGAATGACGGCGTATATGGTATATCGCAATTACCAAGGGCGAGCAATATATCTCTTACCTTTACCCAGTCAGCGCCGAATTGAGCGAGCATTTTATCATTATTTGTCATCATGCACTACCTCGCCAGTTTCTGCGTCGATAACCTCGCCACCTACGATATAGGTATCGTGATTTTCTGCAGGTTTGTCCGTCGATTCCTCTGTTTCGGTTTCTGCGTCGATAGTTTCACCGCTAAAATTGACATCAAAATCGCCGTCATTATTCATGCTAATCACGCCGCCGTCATTGGCTAAGGCTTGGTTCATTTGAATGCTTTCAATGCTCAACGGGCCATATTTTGAAAGCAGGCGTTTAAGTACTGTTTTCTCGGCCATTACATCAAAATCCGCAAGGCCCCATTTGCTCGTGCCGCCTTTGTAGTTCTTGCTGTATTTCTTGGCGTGTGCCTGTGCCTCATCAAGAGTCATATACAGCATTTTTTCAAACCCATTTGTTAGTCTGAAATAGGCTAGGTATCCGATGACTTTATCGCTTGTGCGTTCGCCAAATCTAAACTTATCAAGCAGTCTGTTTTCGTATTCAAGCTCGCCCTCGTATACTGTTTTGGCCCCAATATCTGCATATTGTCCGCTACGTTGAGCTAGTTGGATATACCCCTTATATCCGAGTTGGAATTGCGCCTCGCCTTTATAAGGAACGATATAGGCGAACCCAAGAGACTGATTAATCGGCAAGTCTAGCATGGCCGCTTGTGCAGCTGCGCCGATGACTGTCGCGGGGTTAGCTTGCATCAGATGATTGTTGCTGTTCGTAACGGCGATAATACTAGAAATAAACCCAGCCGCCTTTTTGCCGAGCATTTCTTCAAATTTCTTTTTGAATGCTGGTGTTTCAAGCATGCCTTTTACTGTTTTAGCCTCTTTTTGAGCTACGATGTTATTTTTCTTTAGTTCAATTCCTTTTGTTGTTGCCATTATTTATCCTCACTTTCTGGGAATGCATCGCCTTTAACACCAGCCACATAGGCACGCAATGCGGTGATTTCTGCTTTTAAATCTGCGATTTCATCTTTCTGATTTTCAATCTTGTAACCGTTATATCTGAGGTCATCTTCTAGCTTTTTGTTAAGCTCTTTTAATTGAGCTATTTCAGCAAGTAAATGTTTTCTTTTTGGCTTTGTTTCTACTGTTTCGATTGTTGTATTTTCTGTATTTTCCATTATTCCACCCCTATGGTTACTGTCTTTCTTTTATAATCAACTCGTACAATATACGCGGTATCAACTCCGCAATTGCCTATGATTTTTACATCAAAATCACAAGGAACAACATTAAGCAGCTGTGTCAATGAATATGCTTTCATTATTTAATGTCCATTCTGCGGCTAGGTTCGCCGACTTTAATATATTGCTTATGCAACTCTGGATAGTCATTCTTAAACGCTTTGGCGTCGAACGTTTCCCGCGCTTTTGTGGATTTCCATGAGACAAAATGCTCGCCGTATGTGGCTCTTTCATTGTCTTTCAAGAAATCTTTCATCACGTTTTCAATACCACGCTTTTTAGTTTCTAGCTCGGATAGTTGATTCTTGATTTCTAAATAGTCAATAATCATGTTCCCGTAGTTAGCAGGTAGTTCCACGCTTTGGCCATTGCTCTTTTGATAGAGTTTTTTGAGTGCATTTTCGCATTGTTTCGTATCGTCTGGCGCTGGCATGGTCTTATTTTTAACCAATTCCCAGAATTCCGCCCCAGTATCAATAATCGCTTGAATGACTTCATCATTGCGCTTGATTTCTTTATAAACAAACGTATTGCCACCAATAAGAGCCGCTATCCACCAGCTAGATTTGCCAGTTACCGCCATATAATGCTGACATTGGATATAATAGGCATCTGGCACATTGTCGCCGTCCCATTCATTAGCTTTGAATGCGTTCGCTGTCTTACATTCGAGGCCAGCGTCTAGGCCGAGGATTTCGCGGTCAATGTTAGCCAATAAATAGGGATATTCCTCACTTTGTAGAGTAAAGTTGTTATTGCGTACCTTATACCCGCTGCGTTTGGCGAATTCTTGCGCTACTACTTCCTCAAGTACGTTACCCCAATACATCGGCTCGCTTTCTTTTTCCTCAACGGCGTCGCTCGTTTTATCGAGCCATACGTCAATAGGACTGCGCCAAGGGCTTAGCCCTAATACTGCGGCCATATCTGAACCGCCGAGGCCTAACTTGCGAGCCTTTAACCACTCCTCACGAGTGGCGTTTTTACTGTCAAAAATTTTCTTGTACATGTTTGTGTGGTTTCCTTTCTTTTGACAATTAAGAATAGATACATTACAATGTTGTTGTGTGGTTTCCTTTCGTTATTAACGATTGGAATGTTGAACAGTCAGCTTTTTGTTGACTGTTCTTTTTTTATGCCAATAACACGGCGATAATAACGAGGCAATGTAAAACGAGTACCGCCGAGAGTGCCATACCTGCAATCATTAAACATTCAATAATAAAATTCATCGTTTCACCTCTAAACTACCCAAAGCACCAAGGCCGCATATATCAACGCTACCCAGCCAATAACGCCTATAATGTCAATGAGTTTCATTCTGTTTTTCTTCACACGTCTGCGTCTGCGCCGTGGTTTTTGTTGTGTCATCATTGTTGCTATTTCCTTTCTTTAAAGTGATATACTAGCTGGCTTAGAATGTCGCCGTACACCCAGCCCATTAATTTGTGAGCTTTCTTTAGTTGCTGCGTTCTTGTTTTCATGTTTTTTCTTTCTCCATTCTTCAAAAGCTTTCACGTTTTGAGGGTTACTATAAAATTTGTGAATTTCGTCAATGAACAACGTCATCACATCACGCCCTTGCATACCGCCTCAATACCTTTAGCGGTTAGGATTTCATGAATTCGTAAGCGCCCTTTTTGCGTCCATTTCGTTTGAATTTTAGAATCAAGTCGGCCGTCATTTCGTGTGAATGTAAACGTTTCTGATTTTGTATATCCTTTACCCATTTCGGATTTATACAATATCCATTGTCCGTTTACGTTCCGCTGGATTTTTGCCTCATGTAAAATCTGATTCAAGGCTCTAGCCGATAAATCATAATCAGCAGCGACTTGCGTAGTTGTTAGTGTGCTTGTGCTGCTTAGAATTTCGTCAACATAATCTCTTACTGGTTGAAATTCTGCGATTTGTTGCTCTTGCTGTGCTATAAGTGCCTTTTGCTCATTGATTACATTGTTGGCAATCTTTAAGGCTCGGCTCATGACTTTTTCTGGGCTGTTCCAGTCTCTTTCTACTGCGATAAAGTACTCTCTAGCCTCTCGGCCTTTGTCATTTCTTGCAAGCATACAAAGCTGTTTCGCCATTTCAATGGTTAATTCATGGTCTGTAACAGTACGTTTGACCTCACGATTACCCTCAATTTGAACTCGCTCTTTTTTGAGCGAGTTGAAATCTACGCCAGATTTAAAGCCGTATTCACACATTCGAGGGAACCAATCTTTATAACCTGTTTCAATTTCTAGGAACATATGTAAATCTCTACCGCTTACATATTGCTCATCGTTTTCGCTTACGTTGATTGGAATCAAATTCATATTGTGTGGTTTCCTTTCTATAAGAAATAATCAATAGTAGTCCCAAAGAAATCAGCAATCTTTTTCAAGTTGTCGACGCTCGGCTTATATTTACCCTGTTTCCATGCCGTCATAGATGATGTTTTAATGCCAAGCACCTTGCACATTCTATAAGGTGTAATGTTGTTGTCTTTTAATAACTTGTCGATTTTTTCATACATATTGTAAAATCACCTCTTTTCTGATATATTGGAATTAATTAATATTTGTTAGCTAATAAATACGAATTTATGTGTTTGTTAGTCTATCTCGTATTTGTTAGCTATCTTGTGATTACATAATATCTCACATTTACGAGTTAGTCCAATTAAGCGTTCATAAAAATTTTAAATAGGAAATTAACAATGAGTAAAAATATTATTTGGGAACGGATAGAAAGCCTCATAAAGAAAGAAAATATCAGCGCTTATAAGCTCGGAAAGGATACAGGTATATCCACCGCATCACTTACAGATTGGAAAAAAGGCCGCTCGTCGCCTAAACTTGATAAATTAAAAACGATAGCCGACTATTTCGGCGTATCCGTGTATTACTTAACTGGCGAGGTTGACGGTTTCGACGCCATGCGTCAACAAAAAATAGACTTCATTCATCAATGTGGTGCTGATATTGACTTATCCATGTACGATGACGAGGCTATTGATGATTTATATGTGGCGTGTGCTTTAAAAAAGGACGTTATCCAGCAACTTGAAATACCACAACTAAAAAAGGAACCCTCTACATTGCTAAATATAGAAAGTTCCGACGGGATTAATTTAAAGGTTATTCTTGAGCGTGATAATGTATTATCTTATGGCAAGCACATCATCACCGATGATGAGAGGGCTACCATTAAGGCACTTATAGAGGCGTTTTTAAAAGGGAAATAAATATATACTATTGGGGGTATTAGTATGAAAAAGTTAATTATTGCGGCTGTATTATGCTCATTTTTATCAATTCCAGTAATGGCACATAATCCAAACGCGCCATTTGTACCAGCTTACACTACGGCCAATGGCGTAAACGTTAGCGTGCGGGCTGATTTAGATGTAAAGAATTATGACGGCGGGAGCGTTGAAATACTCTTATATACCAGCCAAGATGACCCAAGCAAGCCATATATTACATGGAAGTTAAACCATTTTCATTATATTCTTGACCCGCACGGCTCGGGCAAGCCTTACGCCGTACTCTATCAAGTAGATAGAGAGACAAACTTCGCGCGCAACGCTGATTATGTGATAGGTGGCACAATCACGCCTACGCCTATAGTTCCAATCGTCGAGGGTTCCGACGAATACAAAACGGCAATATATGCTTTCAATTTCGCCGTTCAAAGTGGCAAAATGGCCGAGGCACAAGCAAAATATAATAGTAAGCATAAGAAATAAAAAAAGCCCCCTATCAAGGGGGCTATACTTATACAATTTGAAAGGAAATCACACAATGAACACTACCGATTTACAAACAGGCGTGATATATGCACGTTACTCGTCCGATAAGCAACGGGACGAATCCATAGAGGGCCAAATACGAGAATGCACCGAATACGCCCAGCGTGAGGGTATTCTTATTACTAAAATATATACAGATAGGGCTTTATCGGCGCGAACGGATAACCGCCCAGAATTCTTACAGATGATACGAGATAGCAACAATCAAACATTTAATTATGTGATAGTGTATCAGCTCGATAGGTTCAGCCGTAGCCGCGAGGATAGCGCTAAATACAAGGGTATACTCCGCCGTAATGGGGTTAGAGTGTTGAGCGCCAAGGAACACATCACCAATGAGCCTGCTGGCATTATTTTAGAAAGCATGCTTGAGGGTATGGCTGAATATTATTCCGTTGAATTATCGCAAAAGGTAAAGCGAGGCATGACCGAAAACGCACTCAAAGGCAAGATGAACGGCTCGGCCATTCCGCTCGGATATGACCTTACAGAAAGCCACCATTTAGCCGTGAATGTTCATGAGGCCAAGGCGGTAAGGTTAATATATGACTTGTATCTCAAACAGTACTCGCTGACTAAAATAGCGAATATTCTACATAGTAAAGGATATACAACCAAACGAGGCGGCAAGATTTCGTATAGCGTTGTCCGTAGCATATTGAGTAATGAGAAATATATCGGCGTGTATCAATGGGGCGATATTAGAATCGAGAATTCTATCCCGCCTATTATATCAAGAGAAATATTTGACGAGGTGCAACGAGTGCTACCGACTAGAATTAAGAACAAAGGACGTAGAAGTGAAATGTATAATTTATGTGGCCGTTTGATATGCGGTCAGTGCGGCGGGCATTATATGGGTTCCACCGCTACATCACGCAACGGCGAGAAACATCATTATTATGTATGCACAAATCGCCGTAAACATCACACATGCAGCGCGCCAAACATACGCCGTGATGAATTAGAAGATTTAGTAATCAATCGTACTCTTGAAATCTTAAAGCAACCACAAATTATCGCCCGTATAGTCGATTTGGTTATGTCTGGGTATAATAACACTACCCAAGAGGCTAAAACAGCCATACAGGGCATACAGAGCAAAATAAAGGCCATTGATATAGAATTGAATAATTGCATGACGGCCATTAAACAGGGTTTTATTAACGAACGTTTAAAAGCTGAAATTGAAAGCCTAGAAAAAGAACGTCAAGACCTACTCGAGCAAAAAGCGAACCACGAAAGCGTAATCTCGCCTATCAAATTTACAGCCGAACATATCGAGTATTTCCTCGAAAGAATGGCAAACGAAAACCCTACCACAAAAGCAGGCCGTTCGCGTATTCTTGATACTTTCATCAAGAACGTAACCATACATAGTGATAGGGTTGAAATCGTATTTAATTATAAGAATGAAATGCCAGAATTTAGCGTTCAATCTGCAAGCGGTTCGCATTTTAGCGTTTTGGTGGGCCCACCTGGGATCGAACCAGGGACCGACCGGTTATGAGCCGGTTGCTCTACCCCTGAGCTATAGGCCCAAGCTTGCGTATAAAATTATACTGAAAATTCTTGCTCACGTCAAGATACGTATTGCCACGAAAAGGTACCGCTCCCAAGCCTCCACCGGCCGGGTCTGTCCCTTCGGGACAGGGCCAAAGTCGTTTGTGAGCGGTACCTTTCCGTTACACTTCGACATCTATGCGAGCAAGAAATTTTCAGCATCTACGGGGCTCCGGGCACAGACAGGCAAAGTCGCACCCCATCTTTTTGTTACTATACGACAACTGAGTCCCTAAGAATTCTCAGCATTTACGGGAATCCCGGATTAAACAGACAAAATCGTTTGAGAGGGACCGCATGTTCTACATTTTCCTAATTCCGTAAACAAAGAATTTTCAGCATCTACGGGGCCGAGATTAGACAGGATAATTTGTCTTAGGCGTTTTTTAGTGTTAGGAATCGGTTGATCATGTCTTCTTGTTGGAAGGCGCCTTTGGTGGCGAGGGTTGTGGTTTTGCTGTTGGCGGATTTTACGCCGCGGGCGCTGACGCAGCTATGGGAGCTTGTGATGTGGACGATGACGTCGTCGGTGCCGGTGGCAATGGAGATGACTTCGGCAATGTCTTCGCCAATTTTTTCTTGTAGTTGTAATCGTTTGCAGCACATTTCTGCAATGCGCGGCATCTTGGACAAACCGATAACACGACCGCAAGGAATATAGCCGATGCTGATGTTCATGTCGTACATCAAGGCCATGTGATGTTCACAGTGAGAAAAGCAGGTAATATCCTTTACGATTACCATTTGGTTTGTATCGACGTCAAAGGTTTTACCAAACATCTCTGCAATGTCTGCATTCGTATATTGGATACCTTCAAACATTTCTTCCATCATTTGAGCCACCCGTTTTGGTGTTTCTACAAGGCCTTCGCGATCTGGATTTTCGCCCAATGCTTCCAGTAATTGATACACTAGAGATTCGATTCGTTTTGTGTCCATGTTATACTCCTTTCGCATCAGGGTCCCAAATGAATTTATGAATTTGTAGCTGGAATCTTACGTTCTGCCAGTCGTGAACTTTCATATAATCAACAATCGTAGCCCCTTCAATTTGGCCCCATATAGGAGACACGAAAATCTGCGCTTCTGTAGGATATGTTTTTAGAATTTCATCCATACGATCTAAATCTTGCATAGAACCGACTACGAATTTAATGATATCCGCAGACGTAGCCACCTTGAATATATCTAAGTTCATAGCATCTTCTACTAAGGATGACGGCGTCTTATAGTCATAGGTAAACCATACATTGTCTCTGTGAAAGCTCGGTATGATGGTACCATTCGTTTCTATATTAAAATCATACTGGTCATTACGACTCGTCAATTCATTGATTAATTCGACAACGGCTGATTCCTGTAAGAGTGGCTCTCCACCGGTAATGGTGATGCGGTGATTCCCTAATTGTTCAATCGCATCAGCTACCGCCTGAACGCTCATGCTTTCAAAGGTGCTTTCAGGGCCATAACTATACAAAGTATCGCAATAGGAGCAGCGAATATTACAGTCATGGAGGCGTAAAAAGGTGGTCAAAAAACCTTGTCGTTTCCCTTCGCCATCAATGGATGAAAATAGTTCAATCACGTTCATAGATAGCAACATTTCCTTCTGACTCTTGCACCTCTACCTTAAAACATTTTGGACCTAATTCATCGGCAATCCATTTCGCCATATTTTCGGCCGTAGGATTAATATCCCCTAGTACATCATTAATATGTTTATGATCAAGACGACCATGAATTTTCTCTTTAATGATTGTAAAGTCGATTACCATGCCATTGTGATCTAATTCTTCACTGCGTGCATGAACTGTAATAATCCAATTATGACCATGTAAATTCTGACATTTACTCGGATAATCTAATTTTAATTGATGAGATGCACTCACCTCTAAGCGTTTGCTAACGGTATACATATTATCCCCTATATATCTAAAAACTTAGTGTATTACATTACTTTTATTATAGCACAAAAGGGCTGCAATACATGTATGTGTACTGCAACCCTAATGGTTACTATGATCTTATAAGAAATCTTTAATTTTATCGCGTTTACCACGATTGCGTAATTTTGTTAACGCCTTACCTTCGATTTGACGAATACGTTCACGTGTTACATTAAAGTGTTGACCAACTTCTTCAAGTGTACGTGGTTTACCGTCTTTCAAACCAAAACGTAAAATCAATACTTGTTGTTCACGATCAGTTAAGCATGTGAAAACATCTTCGATTTGCTCTTGCAACAAGATGTAGCTAGCCGCATCATCTGGTGCCACCGCATCTTGGTCTTCAATGAAATCGCCCAAATGGGAATCTTCTTCTTCACCAATTGGTGTTTCCAAGGATACTGGCTCTTGTGCAATTTTTTGAATTTCACGAACACGTTCAGCTGTAATGCCCATGCCTTCTGCAATTTCTTCCGGCGTTGGTTCTCTACCTTTGTCTTGCAATAATTGTCGGGAAATACGGATTAATTTATTAATCGTTTCAACCATGTGAACTGGAATACGTATTGTTCTTGCTTGGTCTGCAATAGCCCGCGTAATCGCTTGACGAATCCACCATGTTGCATAGGTGGAGAATTTATAACCTTTTGTATAGTCGAATTTATCGACCGCTTTGATAAGCCCCAAGTTACCTTCTTGAATCAAATCCAAGAACAACATGCCTCTACCAACATATCGTTTAGCAATACTTACAACAAGGCGCAAGTTAGCATCTACCAATTTTTTCTTAGCCTTTTTGCTAAGTTGAATTTCTTTATATGTAGCATCTTCCTCTGCACCTGCTTCGATTTGTTTTGCTAACACGATTTCTTCATCGGCTGAAAGCAATGGAACACGTCCGATTTCTTTCAAATACATGCGAACTGGGTCATCGATATTAACGCTTGCATCTACGCTTAGGTCAATGGAGATATTTTTTTCAGACGAAGCATCATGTTCATCATCTACATCATCGTCTGGTTCGAGGGCATCATCTTTATCGTCGTCCTCAACATCTGGAACAACTTCGATATTTAGTTTATTAAAAGTAACATAAATATCATCTAATTGTTCTGCTGTTAAATCAGTTTGCTCATGAAGAGCATCTGAAATTTCTGATTGTGTCAACACACCGCTTTTACGGCCTTTTTCAAGAAGTTGTGCTACAATCTCCTCTATTTGACTTTTTTGTACTTTCTTAGCCACAGCGCTCTCCTTTATTACTTACTATTTAGACCATTCTCTAATTAGATTTTGTATTTCCTGACATTTATGTAATTCGCTAATAAATGTCGAATCTCCTGCACGTTTTAACTGATCGGCCAAAATTGAGTGCATTTTATATTGTTCCCGTAGGGAATGTAGCCGTATTTTACGGATAAGTACAGGTACAGCCTCATTTGCTTCAATCATCATAAGCCGTGAGAAAATTTCATATTCTTGAGGCGTCAATACGTCCTCCACAGATTCCGGCTGATATTGACCTGTTTGAGTAAATAAGGTGTATATCTTTTCTATTATACCCCGATATTGAATATTTTGAAAGTCCTCAAGCGGTAAATATTGTACAACCTCTTGTAAAGCCTTTGGATCTGTAATGACATGGGCCATCAATAACTCTTCATCACCACTAACAATCTTCTTAGGCTGTGTAGTCTTTTCATCAACTAATTCAATATTCCCCTTTTGGGTATAATTCCTAAAATAGCGGAATATAGTACTATTATCTAACCATAATGGCAATGCTAGTGCCTTTAACGCATCATCTCGTACCGTTTGACTATGAATATTCGCAATAAACGGGAATATATCTTGCATAACTGCTTGTTTGCCTTCTGCGTCATTCGTATCGTGCTTGATAAGAGACTCACTTAATAAATAATCGAGTGGCTTAACGGCCTTTTCTACTAATTCCTTAAACGCTTTTCCGCCGTGATTTCGCACATAGTCATCTGGATCCTTGCCGTCAGGCATGGCCAAGACGCGAACCTTGAAATCCGTATTCTGTAGTAATTCAATAGCACGCGCAGCAGCCTGACGACCGGCCCCATCCATATCGTAAGCCAGTATAATTTCATCTGCTTGGCGCATCAAGATATGACCATGATCCTTTGTATATGCCGTCCCAAGCGAAGCAACTACATTGGTTACCCCCTTATTATGGGCGGAAATAACATCCATATAGCCTTCTACTAAAATGGCTTGTTTTTCTTCGCGTATCGATTTATAAGCCTTATCAAAGGCAAATAAAATCTTACCCTTTTCAAAGATTTGGCATTCTGGAGAGTTCAAATACTTCGGCGTGCTATCATCCATAACACGGCCCCCAAAGCCGACTACACGACCTTTGCCATCCATAATAGGAAACATAACACGATTACGGAAGAAGTCATAGACCTGCCCTTTATCATTCTTACGAATTAAATTAAGCTCGAGCAAGATTGATTCTTCGATGCCTCGTTCTCTAAAGGCCTTATATAATCTATCCCAACCATCGGGAGCAAATCCAAGTTTAAACTTTTCTATGGTTTCATCTGTAAGGCCCCGTTTTTTTAGGTACTCTAATCCAACCTTACCAAGAGAGGTTTTTATCAAACAGTTGTGAAAGAAATTCGCCGCCAAATCACAGGCCTCATATAATTTCTTTCGTCGTTCCTCTCTTGCCCGCACCTGTGGTGAAAGTTTAGCCTCTGGCAATGGTATATTAGCTCGATTAGCAAGCCGTTCCAAGGCCTCAACAAAGGTAATACCCTCTAGTTCCATCAAAAACTTGATGGCATTTCCCGATGCATGGCAGCCAAAACAATAATAAAACCCCTTGTCAGGAGCCACACTAAAGGATGGCGTCTTTTCATTGTGAAATGGACAACAACCCCAATAATTCTTACCTTTTTTCTTTAAGGTAACGTGTTCTGATACAACGGATACGATATCATTGGCATCTTTAATTTGTTCAATTAATTCATTTTCAAAATATCGACTCACCAGAACACCTCCCTACATATTTTTATCGACTATACAATCATAGACGAAACATGTCTATAATTCTATATTCGATAAAACTTTCAAAAATCCTCTAATAAATAAGTGACAATTAAAAAGGATAGGCTGCAATACAATATTGCAGCCTACAATTTTAAGTATAATGCCTATTTAGCAAAATCAACAACGCGTGTTTCACGAATGACAACAACCTTGATTTGACCAGGATATTCTAATTCGGATTCAATGCGTTTTACAATATTCCGAACAAGTAATGTAGATTCAGCTTCATCAATCTTATCCGGTTTTACTACAACGCGAATTTCTCGACCGGCTTGAATAGCAAAGCACTTTTCAACGCCTTCGAAAGATTCAGCGATTTCTTCCAATTTAGATAATCGTTTTAAGTAATTTTCTAATGTTTCTCTACGAGCACCTGGACGGGCTGCAGAGATAGCATCTGCTGCTGCTACGAGAACAGCCTCTACTGTTTGGAATTCTTCATCACCATGGTGTGCACCAATACAGTTGATTACAGCTGCGCTTTCACGATATTTACGAGCTACATCAACACCGATTTCCACATGGGAACCTTCGATTTCACGATCTAGCGCCTTACCAATATCATGAATTAAACCACCTCGTTTAGCCAATGTTACATCACAGCCAAGTTCTGCGGCCATAAGACCTGCTAAATGAGATACTTCGATAGAATGTTTTAACACATTTTGACCATAACTAGTACGGTATTTCAAACGCCCTAAAATCTTTATAATTTCAGGATGTAAGCCATGAACGTCAGCTTCAAATGTAGCTTGTTCACCGGCCTCTTTAATTGTTTGGTCCACCTCTTTACGAGCTTTTGCCACCATCTCCTCAATGCGAGCAGGATGGATTCGACCATCGACAATCAATTTTTCCAATGCAATACGCGCTACTTCGCGACGAATTGGATCAAAACCTGATAGAATTACGGCTTCTGGTGTATCATCGATAATTAAATCGATACCAGTTAATGTTTCTAGAGCACGAATATTACGACCTTCACGACCAATAATACGACCCTTCATTTCATCATTAGGTAATGCTACAACAGAAACAGTCGTTTCTGCAACATGGTCAGCTGCACAGCGTTGAATAGCGCCGGAAATAATTTCCTTAGCCTTTTTCTCAGCCTCATCTTTAGCTTGCTGTTCCATTTCTTTTACCATGATAGCCGTTTCATGACGGATTTCTTGTTCTACATTTGTTAACAAGATGTTCCGAGCTTCATCAAAGGTCATGCCAGAAATACGTTCTAATTCTGCCATTTGCTTTTCATACAAAGCATCAATTTTTTCTTTGCTTTGAACTAAGTCAGCTTCTTTACGATGTAAAGCTTCCTCTTTGTGCTCAATATTGTCTAATTTTTTATCCAAAGATTCTTCTTTTTGAAGAATACGGCGTTCCATACGTTGTAGTTCAGAACGACGCTCTTTATTTTCTCGTTCCACATCGGAACGGAGCTTATGAATTTCTTCTTTCGCCTCTAATAAAGCTTCTTTCTTTTTAGACTCGGCCATGCGCTCACCATTTGCGACAATGCGCTCAGCCTCTTGCTCAGCTTGATTCAGTTTTCCTTCAGCGATATTTTTTCGTAAAAAATAGCCTACACCTAGTCCAATTAGCACCATTACTACTGCAATTAGACTATACTCTAAAATCAGTCTCACCTCCTGTATCTTCACATACGGGCACAACGCCACTTGTTTCCTGATTTTTTAACATATTAAATTAATAGCCTATAATACATTATATGTTTACAAGGCTATTTTAATTTTATGCTTGAAAGCCCATTCTGTCAAGGTTGATAAGCCTCGCAAACCTTAGTAATAGTGCTCATAGAAAATCCCCTATTTCTTAGGAAATTCATTATTTTTATACGCGGAATATCGCTTATGGATTCACCATATTTTTTATCTACAATTCGAAAAGCGGCTGCCATTTCATCATAATTCTCAATGTCACGAGGAACATCCAATCCTCTCTGTTTCATTTTTTGCTTTATGAGGAATGTACCGTATTTCTGCTCTCGCATCAAGTATGATACTACCTGTTTTGCCAATCTCTCATCATTAATGTAATCATAGTAAATCAATCGTTCTTCTACATAATCGATGAGCTCCGATGCAATCTGTTTTCGTTTCATCTTTTGACGCAATTCATAAGAGCTTAGAAAGCGCTGTGCAAGAAATCGATACGCTTGATCTAATGCGGCCTGCTTTTCCTCTTCTGTAAACATTTCATCTATCATACTAACCTCAATGAAAAAGGGCTACACAGTAGCCCTTTTTTTATATACTATATCGATTAATCTTCTTCTGGAGTAGCATCTTCGCCAACAACGTCAAATGTTTCTGGTTCAGCTGCTAATGTATCACGAATGATACGATCGATTTCTTCAGCTACTTGAGGATTGTCGAAAAGGTATTGTTTTGCCGCTTCTTTACCTTGTCCCATCCGTTCCCCATTATAGGAATACCACGCGCCAGATTTTTTGATAATTTCCATATTAGTACCGATATCGATAAGAGTACCTTCTCTGGAAATCCCTTGACCATACATCAAATCAAATTCAGCAGTTTTAAATGGAGGGGCCACCTTGTTCTTAACAACCTTAACCTTTGTACGGGCCCCTACATTTTCATTATTGGCCTTAATCAATTCGCCCTTACGCACATCAAGACGTACAGAAGAATAGAATTTTAAGGCACGACCACCGGTCGTTGTTTCTGGGTTACCAAACATTACGCCTACCTTTTCACGCAATTGGTTGATAAAGATAACAACGGTTTTTGTCTTATTAATAGTACCTGTTAATTTACGCAATGCTTTACTCATTAAACGGGCATGGAGACCTACGTGAGCATCCCCCATTTCCCCTTCAATTTCTGCTTTAGGTACCAATGCAGCAACAGAGTCAACTACAACGATATCTACAGCACCACTACGTACAAGCGCCTCTGTAATTTCTAAGGCTTGTTCACCATTGTCTGGTTGGGAAATTAACAAGTTATTAATATCTACGCCAAGATTACGTGCATAGATTGGGTCCATCGCATGTTCCGCATCAATAAATGCAGCGACGCCACCTTGTTTTTGCGCTTCAGCTACAGCGTGAAGAGCAACAGTTGTTTTACCAGATGATTCTGGGCCATAAATTTCAATGACACGACCACGAGGGAAGCCACCTACACCTACAGCGAGGTCAATGGCAAGAGAACCAGAGGAAATAACCTCAACATTCATACGATCTGCCGCTTCACCTAGGCGCATGATAGCACCTTTACCAAAGTCTTTTTCTATTTGTTTTAATGCGTTATCCAACGCTGCTTGTCTACCATCAACAGCCATTATTTATCCCCTTTTTCTTGAATGTACAAATTCATGTAATATAATGCTAATTCAGCCGCACTTTGGCGGATATCTTCTCGATTACCAATAAGATTAGCTTTGTGAGCAACGGTTCCATATGGTCCAGTTACGCCAAACCAAACGAGGCCCACTGGTTTATCCGGTGTGCCACCACCAGGGCCTGCTATCCCCGTTGTAGACACCGCATATGTCGTATTGCATACGCGTTTTGCACCTTCAGCCATCGCTTTGGCTACTTGTTCGCTCACGGCGCCATATGTATCGAGTAAATCTTGTGGCACACCTAAGACCCGATGTTTTACATCATTGCTATAGGATATAATGCCACCCATATAGTAATCACTACTACCACTTACGTTTGTCAATAGTTTACCAACTAAACCAGATGTGCAAGACTCTGCCGTAGCCATGGTAGCAGACGATTCTTTTAACGTATTACCGAGTGTTTCCTCCATAGAAATATCTAACTTACGGCCAATCAAAGAACCTAAACGGCGACGAATGATTTCATCCCAAGGATTTAACAATCTATGTGCTTCATCGAGAGATGAAGCCTTTGCAGTAATGCGTAATTCAATGTAGCCTTTTTTTATTAACAAAGCTATGGTTGGATTTGATTGTTGCTTAATCAAATCCATAACGCGTTCTTCTAAATCGATTTCACGAATGTTATAAACGCCATAACGATAAGACGTTACAACACCTTGTGAACCAAAACGCTTATGAAGATAAGGCACTACACTTTGTGTAAACATCCCCTTCATTTCACCTGGAGGTCCTGGTAATAGTATATAGGTTACATCGCCATCTACGGTTACTACGCCTGGTGCAACACCGACAGGATTAGCTAAAACACTAGAGCCATCAGGCAACATAGCCTCTCTACGACTCGCATCAGGCATTTCACGACCTACTCGTTTGAAAAATTGTCGCACCTCAGCCATAGCATCATCATTATATACGACACCGCGATTTAAGGACGATGCCAAAACTTGCCGTGTTATATCACCCTGAGTTGGACCCAACCCACCTGTACTAATCACGAGATCAGCACGTTGTGCCGCTTTTTTAAACACTTCAGACATACGGCCTGGATTGTCTCCCACCACAGACTGATACGCTATGGTATAACCTAATTTATTAAGTTCCTGAGCTAACCAAGAGACATTGGTGTTCACCGTATCCCCTAACAATAATTCAGAACCTGTAGAAATTAATTCTACAATCATTGTAAATACCTCCCATCACTTCAGATGTGTTAATAGTGGTATTACCTAATACACCAATCAATATTATTCTACGATAGTAGCTACTACATCGTAAGCAAAACCTTGCTCTACTTGTACCTGTACAATATCTCCAGGTTTAACCTTATCGCCACAGTCTTCGATATACATGTTCCCATCTACATCTGGAGCTTGTGATCTCAAACGACCTTTTGCAAGAACAGTATCATTATCGCCTTCTTCTAATTCTTCAATCATGGCATAGTCAATAGTGCCTTCTAAATCGCGGTTATTCTCTTCAGAAATAGCAGCTTGTATAGACATCAATGAATGATAGCGTTCTTCTTTAACCTCTTCTGGTACTTGATCTTCGCGAGCCCCTGCAATGGTTCCTTCCTCTTGAGAATATGTAAAAACACCCATGTTATCAAACTTGATATCCTTCACAAATTCACAAAGTTCTTGGAACTGTTCGTCTGTTTCACCAGGGAATCCAACAATAATCGATGTACGCAATGTAACATGAGTTGGTGCATTGCGGATTTTCTTTAATAATCGCTCAATATCCTCACGAGAATCACGACGATTCATTTGTTTAAGAATATCGTTGTTTACATGTTGTAATGGTATATCAACATATTTACAAAGCTTCGGTTCATTGACGATAATATCAAGCAATTCATCACTAAAGAATGTTGGATATAAATAGAGCATGCGAATCCACTCGATTCCCTCAACCTTAGTTAATTCTTTTAACAGCTCTGTAAGTAATGGTTTACCATTATTTAAATCAATGCCGTAGCTAGTCGTATCTTGTGCAATGAGAACGATTTCTTTAACCCCTGATGCAGCTAATCGTTCAACTTCAGCCTTAATAGATTCAATGGAACGACTTCTAAATGCACCACGCACCTTAGGAATGATACAGAATGTACAACCATTGTTACAACCTTCTGCAATTTTTACATACGCACTGTAGCGTGGCGTCGTTTGAATGCGAGGCATGCGTTCATCATAGATATTAGTGATATTTTCCATGATGCAGCTACGATTGCCATGCTCAATCGCATCAACAGCTACCATAACTTGATCCCATGCACCAGTACCAATAAGGGCATCAATTTCAGGGATTTCTGTAAACAACTCATCTTGGTATTGTTGACTCAAGCAACCTGCTACAATTAAGCCTTTACAACGACCAGTTTCTTTATACTGAGCAGCTTCAAGAATCGTATTGATAGATTCTTCCTTAGCTTTCTCTATAAAGGTACATGTATTTATGATAATTAAGTCAGCCTCATGTAAATTATCGGTAATGGTATAACCATCATCCTTTAACAATCCAAGCATAACCTCTGTATCTACTAAATTTTTAGCACAACCTAGGCTAATATATCCCAATGATTTGGTCATTCTAAATCCTTTCTTATTTATAGAATGTAACGATATTGTATACGTATTTTATAGAAATACTCTTCTATTGATCTTTTCTAAAACGTACTTGGCTAACCCAGTGATTCAATAAAAGTTCTTTTCCCTCCACTGTATAGCCGCCATTAACAGGCCATAACACTACGGAACGCCCTAGTGCATCTACGGGTTCGGTAACTTCAGGATTGGCGAATATATAGGTAAAATTATTATTCATCATATATTTTGCAGTTTCACTAGATAGTAACCAAGTAATAAACTCTATACTTTCATTTTTATGCTTAGAATCTTTTTGCACCGCTGCACCTGTTATATAAAATGATGTGCCATCACTAGGATAAATCATTTTTACAGGATAAGAATGGCGAATGTACTGTTGTGCATCAGAAAGATTCCCAATGCCAATATCCGATTCACCAAGAGCTGTTAGCCGTACAGGTGTGGAAAGGAACTTAGAATGTTGTATAACATGTGTTTTTAAAGCTAATAAATCTGCAATAGCATCTGGCTCGCCTTTATATTCCACCAAATTGTACAAAAGATTAGCCGCATTTTGAGAAGCTCCGAAATCTGTCATCACCACACGCCAGTTCCCAGGCTTTTGCAAGGTATCCCAAGTCGTAATATGTTGACCTAGTTTATTGTAAAATGATTCATTTTGTACAAAAACGATAGGATCATACCATAAGCCGACCCAGTAACCATTTGAATCCTTTAGGCGATCCAAGACCTCATCTATGCGTTCATTTACAATAGGAGCAAACTTATCTTTACTAGCACCGATGACGAGGTTATCCTCAGATGTAATCACTACATCACCAGATGAATCTGCTAACTTAGAGGAAACCCGTTGTTCCATTTGCTCCTCAGTGAGTGGCATAATATTAACTTTTACGTTTTTATCCTCTAAATATTTATCAGCTAATAGTGTTGTTAAGTTATTAGGTAAGTCAGTGTAAACCGTAATTTCACCACGTACAGGCGCTTTTGATTTTTCAATTTGCTCCTCTCGATAAAAGTATATGCCATACCCCATCATACCTAAGACAAAAAGCATTAACACAATAAATGCCATCCATCGTTTCATCGCGTAAATCTCCTTTTACGTTCTCCCTTAGTCTTATTGACCTGTGAAGGAGAACCACTTCGAGCATATCGAGATTGACTGCCTCTCGATTGTCCCGTTTTTTTTCGTCCTTGATGTTGCATTTTACCTTGTCCAATTGGTCTAGATGGAATTAAGCACTCAGGTCCAAAGCCGATTAAATCACGCCGATTAGCTTCGATAAGAGCCTCTTTTACCAAGTCGTAATTTTCAATGTTTTTATATTGCATCAAGGCTCGTTGCTTAGCCTTGTCCCGACCTTTTTTAGCCACATAAACAGGCTTGCCATCAAGAGGATTAATACCCGTATAATACATACACGTTGAAAGACTGCCCGGTGTAGGAATAAAATCTTGAACTTGTTCAGGATACATATGCTGATCTCGTAAAAATTCAGCTAATTCTATGGCATCCTCTAATGTACATCCAGGGTGAGAACTCATAAAATAAGGAACTAAATATTGTTTTTTCCCTAATTCACGATTTGCCTCTTCAAACCATTTTTTAAAGGTCAGGAATTCTTCTTTTCCAGCCTTGCCCATCATAGTCGTTACACGCTTTGATACATGTTCAGGCGCAACCTTTAGCTGACCACTCACATGATATTGACAAAGTTCCTTTACAAAGGCTTTGTTATTGTCGGCTAAAACATAATCATAACGTAACCCCGATCTGACGAAGACCTTTTTTACGCCCTTTAACTTTCGTAACTTGCGCAATAATGCAATGTAATCATCGTGATTAGTATTCAAATTTTCACAAGGTTCCGGCGCCGCACAGGTGCGACCTTTACAAGCACCAAAGACGGCTTGTTTATCGCATGCTAAATGTCTGAAATTGGCCGTTGGCCCACCTACATCATGAATGTAGCCTTTAAACCCATCCATATTGATCATCAACTTAGCTTCATCAATCAAAGACTGATGGCTGCGATTTTGAATTATACGCCCTTGATGATTGGTAATAGCACAAAATGAGCAACTACCAAAACAACCACGTTGACTAACGAGGCTAAACTGCACCTCGCTTAATGCAGGCACGCCCCCTTTATCATCATACGATGGATGCCATTTACGAGTGTATGGTAAATCATACGCCGCATCCATTTGCTCCTGTGTTAATGGTAAGGCCGGTACATTTTGTACAACATAGCGATCTCCATGTTTTTGTACAATAGGTCGTCCATAGAATGGATCTTGTTCATCATATTGAATGCGAAAAGCATCGGCGAAGGCCATTTTATCTGCCTTGATTTCTTCAAAGGAAGGACATGCAACACAATCAATGGATGGTATGTCTTTTGACATATAACAAATACCACGTATATTGGGCAATGATTCTTCGAATCGATTTTGATCTAGTGCTTCGGCTAACTCTATAATCTGTAATTCACCCATGCCATATATAAGTACATCAGCCTTAGAGTCTACAAGAATGGACCGACGCACCGTATCAGACCAATAATCATAATGCCCAAAACGCCGCAATGAAGCCTCGATGCCACCAATGATAAGAGGCACATCTCTAAAGGCTTCTTTCATACGGTTAGAGTATACCAAGGTCGCTCTATCGGGGCGATGTCCTGCCTCACCTCCCGGTGAGTAATCATCTTCACGGCGGATTTTTTTAGCTGCCGTAAACTTATTGAGCATGGAATCCAAGTTGCCTGCAGTAACAAGCGATGCAAGACGAGGCTTTCCTAATTTTTTAAAAGCATTAACATCATTCCAATCAGGTTGGGCAATAATACCAACTCGATATCCTTTGGATTCTAGATAACGACCAATTACGGCAGGCGCAAAAGATGGATGATCTACATACGCATCGCCACTGATGAGCACGAAATCGAGTTCTGCCCACCCGCGCGCTTCCATATCTGCGCGTTCTGTAACTAAAAATGTATCCATCAATATAACCTTCCTTTAACTGTAACGATGTATCTTAGAATAAAAACAACCATATCAAAAATATCACCATGAATACGGCAATAATAGCAAGCATAATACGTTCTTGTTCAATGGACCGTTGTCGCTTTTTCTGTCTCGTTTCAAGCGACATACGACGTTTTGCCATCTGATGCTCAACGTACTCACTCTGCACAGAATTAATGGTTTCCTGTTTCTTTTGACGCATAATAGGACGTATTGTGAATGTATCCACTTCACCTACTTGATTTTGATAAACCTTCACTAAGCGATCTCCATCAAGGCCAAGGTAATTTCCATAATTGCGAATAAAACCTTTCGCGTATACACGTCCTGGGATAACTGCATAGTTTCCATCTTCGATGGCTTCTAAATAGGTTGTTTTAATATGAAGTACTTGTTCAATATCTTTAAATGTGAGATTTCTACGTACTCGTTCTCGACGTAATTCTTCACCTAACTCAGCCACAGTATATCCCTTTCTATTCCTCAGAATCAGAGAAGTATCGAGCTTTCACCTGTTCTGGACTCATTAAAATCTCTCGTGCTTTACTACCCATATTAGGACCTACAATTTTAAGATCCTCCATGGTATCTACAAGGCGTGCAGCACGCGTATAACCGATACGGAATCTACGTTGCAACATCGACACGGATGCTTGACCAGATTCCATTACAAGATTGACAGCTCGTTCTAATAACTCATCACGATAAATATCTTGTTCATCATTATCTTGTGCTGCGGTTTCCTTTTCTGCCTCAGCCGTTACCGTATCATCATATTCTGGTTCTCGTTGTTGTTTTACAAACTCTACCAAATGTTCCACTTCATCATCAGAGATGAAAGCACCTTGTACACGAATTGGTTTATTAGCCCCAATTGGAGAGAACAACATATCACCTTTGCCTAATAGTTTTTCAGCACCCGCCATATCGAGGATTGTACGAGAGTCGATTTGGGACCCTACGGCAAAAGAAATACGGCTTGGCACGTTTGCCTTAATAGAACCAGTAATAACGTTAACAGATGGACGCTGTGTAGCCAGTACCATATGAATACCAGCAGCACGTGCCATCTGAGCCAATCGACTAATGGATTCTTCAATATCATCAGGAGCAGTCATCATCAAGTCCGCCAACTCATCAATAATCAATACGATAAGAGGCATTGCCGACTTAGGATGCGCTTCATTATAGCTTTTAATATCGCGCTTGCCAGATGCAGCAAACGCCTTGTAACGAGCTTCCATTTCTCGAACTGCCCAACGCAATACAGCAGCCGCTTTTTTCATATCCGTTACAACTGGTGCCATCAAATGAGGAATGCCATTATACACAGATAATTCAACCATCTTAGGGTCGATAAGTAATAACTTAACCTCTTCTGGTTTACGGCTAAAGAGAATACTGGAAATCAATGTATTCACACATACAGATTTACCGGAACCTGTTGTACCAGCTACCAATAAATGTGGCATCTTAGCCAAATCAGTAATCACAGGTTTGCCAGCGATATCCTTACCAAGGCCTACAGGAATACCACCACGCGCCTCTTTAAAGTCATTACAATCAAGTACATCACGCAAGTGAACGGCTTCTGTTTTCGTATTAGGTACCTCGATACCAATAGCAGATTTACCAGGAATTGGTGCCTCCATACGTATATGTTGAGCCGCTAGATTCAAGGCAATGTCATCTGTTAAGTTTACGATTCTACTTACCTTAACACCTTGGGCTGGTTCAATTTCATACCGTGTTACGGTTGGGCCTTGCGTAGCATTAACTACCTTAGCAGAAATGCCAAAGCTAGATAAAACATCTTCGAGGCGCATCGCATTATACGCAACCTCGTCATTATTATTTTGACCTACCTCCCCTTTCGCCAAAATATCAAGGCTTGGGAAGTGATATGGTTTGTCATAAGTTCTATGAATTTGACCATCTTTTGATACGGCTACCTGAGCTGTATCCTCAGCAGTACTTGCCAAAGATGGTACAGATAATGGCATAGAACTCATGCCTGCACCAGCACTAACAGAGCTTGCAGCCGCACCACTTCCAGGTACAGCACTCGCAATCGCCGCATGATTGGTTTCTAACGGACCAATAGTCGTTGGTTGATAAGAGTATTCTGCTGGGCCTGATTCATCGGTGGTATGCACATCATCCTCAACACTATCATCTGTATCAAATTCTTCAATATCGGCATGTTCCTCATCATGATCATGGAGCCATGCAGGCATTGTTTTTGAATCATCACCGGTACTATCAGTATGGATTTCACTGTTATCAACAGCATCACCAGATTCTTCAGAGATTTGCGCTAATCGTTCTGCCGCTCTATTACGAGCCTCTAACTCGGCTAATTCTTTCCAAGAAGACGGCGTATGTGTATCGATTGGCTCAACTTCATAATCATCATTAGCAGCTACAATACCTCTATTTTCAATAGCCTCTACAGCATTCTGAGCTGCATCAGTATATCGCGTATCCTTTTCGCGGTCATAAGCCTTGCGCTGTGCTGCTTCTTTACGCTGTTCATTCCAATCTTCGATAACCTCTTTAGCTACCGCTACCTTTTCAACAGCCACTTCTTTTGCCTTATCAAGGCCTACTTGCGTTTTATCAGCAGCCTTACGCAATCCGTTACCTAAGGATAGGCGCGTAATAAGGAGACCACAGCAAAGCATAAGTACGGCAACAACAATAATGGAGCCAACTTCACCGAACATAGTTCGTATAAAGGAAGCCAAGAAACCGCCCACAACACCACCTTGATCTGCAAGCGCTGTAGTCGCCAATTCATCACCCACAGGTACACGATATAGTGGAACCATGGTAATAGCTAATAAGTAAAAAACTGTTATGAGAAGACCACGACGTGTGATAGACATAAATTTACCTTGGTATAATAAACGCCATCCAAGCCATAGTACAGCAATGCACGGAATTATGCCCCCAAAGCCAAATCCATAGCGAAATATTCCCGTCAATATTTCGCCTACAATGCCTAAATCAAAGCCAAAAAAGCCTAGCAATGCCAGTATGGCAACACCTATGACAATAATGCCTTTCACTTCATTACGCAGTGAAAATCCTTCTTTTTTTGGTGCCGGTGTAGCTCGTTTTTTGCGAGGCTTCCGCCCTCGTGTAGAAGTTTTTTTCTCTTCTGCCATAATAGTATACAAACCCCTTACTTTTATATAAAAATCTATTTTAAATCATCATTATATTATACCATATATTGACTATTCTATTTATCTTTGCGTCTATCATTCCAATCTTTTAATAGATTATGTTCTACCCCACGATCGACGCCCTTATAATACTCAGCATTTACCAAAGAATCCGGCAAATATTGTTGCTTAACGTATCCATTTGGATAGTTATGAGCATATTTATAAGTTAGCCCATGTCCTAGTTTACTCGCCCCACTATAGTGGCTATCACGTAAATGATCCGGCACTTGCCCACAATCTTTATGACGCACATCAGAAATAGCCGCATCTATACCTAGATATGCGGAATTACTCTTAGACGCCAACGCCACATAGCACGCCGCCTCAGATAAAATGATACGCGCCTCTGGAAATCCCACCATATGCGCGGCCTGTGCTGCTGCATTAGCCAATATTAAGGCTTGTGGATCTGCTAATCCTACATCTTCGGCGGCACAAATGACAATACGACGAGCGATAAAATTAGGATCCTCACCGGCCTCTATCATACGTGCTAAGTAGTGAAGCGTAGCCTGTACATCGGATCCGCGCATACTTTTAATAAAGGCAGAAATTGTGTCGTAATGACTATCTCCTTTTTTATCGTATGTATAAATACGACGGCCTACGACCTTTTCAAGTATTTCCAAAGTAATTTCTTCGCCATCGTGCACCATAGCCGCAGCTTGCTCCAAAATATTGAGTGCCATACGACCATCTCCATTGACGAAGATACCTATATCCTCAAGCAACTCATCCTTTACCTGTAAGTTACGAGCCCCTAAGCCTACTTCGCTATCTGTAAGAGCTCGCTTTAAAATTTGACTAATTGCCTTCGGCGTTAAGGCCTCCAATGTAATAAGTCGTAGCCTCGATAATAATGGGCGATTGACTTCAAAAAATGGATTTTCTGTAGTTGCCCCAATAAGAATAATCGTACCATCTTCAACGCAGGGTAACAGTACGTCTTGTTGACTCTTATTAAAGCGATGTATTTCATCGAGAAATAAAATGGTTCGTTGTTGCAAAGAACGAACGCGTTTCCGCGCATCTTCTATAATATTTCGCAATTCACCGATACCTGCATTTGTCGCATTTAAATTGACAAAATGGCTGTTGCTCATCTTAGCAATGATACCGGCTAATGTCGTTTTACCAGTTCCACAAGGCCCGTAAAACAACATGGATGGTATTGTATCCTTTTCCACCATGGCGCGAAGGAATGTCCCCTTCCCTACCGCCTGTTCTTGACCATACAAATGATCAAGTTCTGTCGGTCTCATTCGCACCGGTAGTGGTTCATATTTATTCGTAGGTAATGCATCAAATAAACTATCCATGCTACCTCCATTCATTCTTTACATGCAAAAAAGCCCCACCATGCCGTAATGTACCGCGTTTTGATCCTGCAAGAGCAGGTGGGTGTCCTCCTCATCCTGCAGTTGTCCCGTGAGGGCGTAACGTTCAGACGAGAGTTCCGGACTCCCGAAGAAAATGTGTTGGCTCAAAACTGCGATATCACACGCACATGGCAGGGATATCTTATACATAAATAGTAGCAGAAAGATTTATCATTTACAAGACTTGACTTTTAAAATTTTAGCAATTCTTGCGGTCCTTTTATAATATGTTTACTTGCGATTATACCAAGGATTGTTCTTCTTCCTCTACATCTGGTTTTATGTGTAATTCTTTTAATTGTTTAGGTTCTACTTCAGATGGCGCTTGGCTCATGATATCAGAAGCGGATTGTGTTTTAGGGAATGCGATAACGTCGCGGATGGATTGGCGTTTAGCCATCAACATAACGAGACGATCAAGACCAAATGCACAACCTGCATGAGGTGGCGCACCGTATTTAAATGCATCAAGCATGAAACCGAATTTAGATTTAGCTTCTTCTTCGGATAAACCAATTGCTTTAAATACTTTTTCTTGTACGTCAGATTGATAAATACGCAAGGAACCGCCACCGATTTCAACGCCGTTCAATACCATATCGTAAGCAATTGCTTTTACGCTACCAGGATCGGATTGTAATTTATCAAGATCTTCGTGGCGAGGCATTGTGAACGGATGATGCATAGCAACATAGCGTTTTTCATCTTCGTTATATTCAAACATAGGGAAATCTGTTACCCATGTGAAAGCCAATTTATCTTCGTCAATCATGTTCATACGACGAGCCATTTCAAGGCGCAACTCACCAAGTGCACGAGCAACAGTTGCTGGTTTATCAGCAATCATCAATACAAGGTCGCCGCCTTTAGCGCCCATTTTTTCACCGATATTGCGGATTGTATCTTCACCTAAGAACTTCATGATTTGAGATTTAATGGAACCGTCTTCATTGAAGCAAGCCCAAGCCAAACCTTTTGCACCGTAGCGATTTACATATGCTACCAAATCATCGAGTTCACGACGAGGAATACCTGCATCACCAGGTACTACGATACCTTTTACGATACCGCCATTGTCGATAACAGAGCGGAATACTTTGAATTCAGTATCTTTTACGAGTTCAGTTACATCTGTGAAAGCCATATCAAAGCGAAGATCTGGTTTATCAGAACCGTATTTATCCATCGCTTCATCCCATGTAATGCGAGGCATTGGCAATGGAATTTCTTTGCCCAATGTCTTTTTGAACACTTCTGCAACCATTTGTTCCAATAGTGCATAAATGTCCTCTTCATCAACGAAGCTCATTTCCAAGTCGAGTTGTGTGAATTCTGGTTGACGGTCTGCACGCAAATCTTCATCGCGGAAACAACGTACGATTTGGAAATATTTTTCATAGCCTGCTACCATCAAAATTTGTTTGAAAATTTGTGGGGATTGAGGCAATGCATAGAATGTGCCTGCATTCACACGAGAAGGTACTAAATAGTCACGCGCACCTTCTGGTGTGGATTTTGTAAGCATAGGTGTTTCGATTTCAAGGAAATCGCGGCTATCGAAAAAATCGCGCATAGCCTTTGTTACCTTATGACGTAAAATCAAGTTGCGTTGCATTTCTGGACGACGCAAGTCAAGATAACGATATTTCAAGCGGATATTTTCATCTACATCGATATTATCTTGAATGTAGAATGGAGGTGTTTTCGCAGAATTCAATACGCGAAGTTCTTCACAATACATTTCATAAGCGCCTGTAGGCAAGTTAGGATTGATTGCTTCTTCATCGCGTTTTGTAATTTTACCACGTACACAAAGCACATATTCATTACGAACATCTTCAGCCTTGTGGAAAGATTCCACATTATGATCTGGGGACGCTACAACTTGAACGATGCCAGAACGATCTCGCAAGTCCAAGAAGATCAAACCGCCGTGGTCACGACGACGTTCAACCCAACCACATAATACAACCTCTTTACCTACTTCTGCTTCAGAAATAGTGCCACAACCGTGCGTACGGTGTAAGCCTTTCATTGTTTCCATTCTACTGTCATCCTTTCACCAAAGAAGATATACGTTCAGAAACAGATGCTAATGGCACTGTTTCCTGTTCACTTGTTTCCATAAAACGAATGATGGCCTCTTGCTTAGCCAATTCATCATCACCCACTATGATAACATATTTTGCATGAATTTTGTTAGCATATTTTAATTGAGCTTTCATACTTTTACCTTGTCCATCCATTTCCGCAGTGATATATGCGCTACGCAAAGTTTGGCAAATCTTGAAAGCTTCTAATTTTGCAGCCTCTCCAAGGGCTACTACAAATACTGCTGGTTCGATTGTCGGTTCAGGCAACAAGTTTTGTTTTTCCAAAGCCAACAACAATCGTTCCATGCCCATTGCAAAACCAATAGCTGGTGTATGAGGACCATCGAGTTCCTCTACAAGGCCATCATAACGACCACCACCGGCTACTGCACTTTGCGCACCTAATGGAGTATATTGAACTTCAAAAGCAGTTTTTGTGTAGTAATCTAGGCCACGAACCAAACGTGGATTTAGATTATATTGAATATTCGCCGCATCAAGTAATGTTTTAAGTTCTTCAAAATGTGTATTACATTCTTCACATAGATGTTCATGAATTTCAGGAGCGCCTACGGATAAGGCTTTGCACGTTTCATTTTTGCAATCCAATAAACGCAATGGATTTTTGTACAACCGCTCTTGGCAATCTTCACAAAGTTGATCTTTTTTAGGTTCAAAGAATTCAATCAACTTTTGACGGTACGTAGGACGACAGTTTGGACAACCTACAGAGTTCACCTCTACATTGAGATCCTTAAGGCCGAAATCTTTCAACAACTGTACGATCATACAGATAACTTCGCTATCCACTACAGGAGATGGAGAACCGAGCACTTCTGCACCAAATTGATGGAATTCACGATAGCGACCGGCTTGCGGTTTATCGTGACGGAACATAGACCCCATATAGAACCATTTTGTTAAATTTTCTTTACCATACACCTTATTTTCAAGGTACGCCCGTACGGCAGAAGCCGTATTTTCAGGGCGCAATGTATAGCTTTGTTCCTTGTCATCGCCAGTGGAGAAGGTATACATTTCCTTTGATACTACGTCCGTAGTTTCCCCAATGCCCCGTAAAAATAATTTTGTATCTTCAAAGGCAGGTGTACGAATTTCACTAAAGCCATAAGCTTTACAAATTTCGCGCATATGCTGTTCTATATAATGCCAATTTACAATTTGTTCTGGCAAGAAATCTTGTGTACCTCTTGGTCTTTTAATAGCCATTACACAACCTCCCAAAATGATTTACATAATGCATGCCTCTTAGCTAATAAAGTCTTTAATGTATCTGTATATACATCTACATCCTTTGGCATGTGTTGCTTTTTCTGTCTAAACGCAGGAGCCTTAATCCATTTAGATGATCCACCTGGTCCCATAGACATAATTGTTTGCCGCTCTTCCATGATTTGAATATTATATTCACACGCTTTACCTGGCAATGTATACCCAATATTTTCAAGTTGCCCTCTCATATATTGTTGACGATATAGATAATACGGCACATAACCTGCCTGCTCTAATCGCTCCTGAGCATACTGTACCATGTGTTTTACTATGGACTCATCAGGTACATCATGTTGCATGTTCAAATCATATAGCGGACTACCGCGTTTAATAGCTAACGTATGAATTGTAACATTTTCAGGCAAATTATGACAAATATAATCCATGTTATGTACCATATGTTTTATATTTTGCCCAGGTAGACCTGCTATAAAATCCATATTAACAGCAAAATCTGTATGTTTTTTTACATATTGATACATATCATCGATATCTTGTGCGCTGTGTCCACGCCCGATGCGACGTAATATAGTATCGTCCATCGTCTGAGGATTAATGCTAATGCGATTCACATGACACGCTTGCATAGACTGTATTTTTTCAGTGGTTATAGAATCGGGTCTTCCCGCTTCAACCGTAAATTCACGCCCTTTAGGTATCAATGTAGATAATCCAGTTAAAACACGATGAAAATCTTCATTATTCAATATTGTAGGTGTACCACCACCCATATAGAGCGTTTTCATGTGCAAATTGTAACTTTCACAAATATGGCGCACATCATCTATATCATCTAATAAGGCTGCTATAAATTCAGATTGTCGATGATACTCTTGATATAAACCGTATGGAAATGAACAATATACACAACGTGTTTCACAAAATGGAATACCACAATAGAGGCTTATATTCTTATTAGAGTGAGACTCTAAAAAAGGACGTTGATATTGTCCAATACGGCTAAGAATATCTAATTTTTCAAAAGACACAGAAAACTCGTCCCTAATGTGACGAGTTGCATCCTCTAATGAACCATATTGGTCTATATATTTATGAAGTAATTTAGTAGGGCGCACCCCTACCATCGTGCCCCACTCATTATGAGCAGGTAAACCTTGTTCTGTACGCAACAACACAAGTAAGGACTGCCCTATTGAGCGTCGGCCCATAGAAGATACAGGACCTGTCAAAGTATGTTCAACGCCACGAATAGATACGGTCAAGACATACATATCATCACGTTCGACAGCACGCAGAATCACATCAGCCTCTTCATTGCGTGAAAACAGCCCTGCGGCACCACAGTTGTGGGCCACTACCGATCCAAGCGGTAGTGGCCCTGTGTAATGATATCCATTAAGCATGATGTGCCATTTTATCGAGCTTTTCAAGTTCTGCTGGCGTCATATGTGCTTGGCAATCACTGCAGTAACCATATACTTTTAATTGATGATCGATGGTACGGAAATTCAATTTCTTTGCAATGATAGATTCCAATGTTTCTAGCATATCATCTTCAAACTCGGAAACCTTACCACATTTTACACAGATCAAATGATGATGGAAATGGGCAAACTCTTCGTCATTTAATTCATAACGATTACGGCCATCACCAAAGTCAAGACGTTTTAACAAATCTAGTTCTGTAAATAAATCCAATGTACGGTAGATAGTAGCAAGTCCGATATCTGGGGCTACTTCTTTTACCAATACATATACGTCTTCTGCGCTCAAGTGATTTTCTTCAGCATCGATGAAAGCTTGTAAAATCGTTTGACGTTGTGTAGTCAATTTGTATTTTTTATCTTTAATACGTTCTTTTAATTTTTCCAATGTTGTATTCATAATTACTATCCCCTTTACTAAATAAATTAATTAAGCACCTACAAATGGATTATATTGTTTTTCATAACCAATTTGTGTTTCTGGACCATGTCCAGGATATACCATCGTATTGTCTGGTAATGTATATAACTTTGTTTTAATCGCGTTGATGAGGGCATCATAATCACCTTCTACAAAATCAGTGCGCCCCACAGATTGATTAAATAAAGTATCTCCAACAAATACTAAACCCGGCATATAGTAGCATACACCGCCAGGTGTGTGACCTGGTGTTTCGTATACTGTCAAATCAATAGCACCACATGTGATGTGATCACCTTCATGAACCTCTACAATGCGCCCTTTTACGGTAATCGGTGTAGGATTGCTATAATTGCTTAGATTCAATTCCGGATCACTTAGGTATTTCACATCATTATGATGTATATAGATAGGCACATCGTAAGCATCTACAATGCCTTGTACGCCACCGATGTGATCCCCATGACCATGAGTTAAGAGAACTGCTTTCGTCTTTAAATTATGCTTTTTTAAGGCTTCCAACACTTCTGTCGTAGCAGGATCGATAATGAACGCTTCCCCCTGCTCCTTATCGCCTATCACATAACAATTGGTTCCAAGCGGTCCCAACGGCATACGCATGAGAACTAAATTTGATGTATCCATTATGCACCACCTTTACTACGTTGTACCGTGTACACTTCACGGATACGACGCAATTTAGTCATAACAAAATCAAGTTGCGATATATCTCGAATTTCAACAACGATGTTGATCATTACATTTTTCGTATTTTCAAGGACTTTGGCGTTCATATTAGTAATGGTAATTTTCAATTCTGAAAGCACCGCCATTACCTCCATGAGGATTCCTGATCTATCATAGGCTTGAATATCGATGCCTACATGGAAGGATTCACTCGATGCTTCATCCCACGAAACTTCAATCATACGCTCTAGATCTTCCGGTGTATGACCAAGGCTTGTACAATCGGATCGATGTACGGAAACACCACGACCTCTTGTAATATAACCGATAATATCGTCGCCTGGTACAGGATTACAACATTTCGCCATACGAACCATAACACCAGGCTCTCCTTTTACGAGAACACCAGTGCCATTCTTAGCTTTTTTGGCCCCTTGTACCTTTAACTTTTCAATGATTTGTTCCGTTGTTTTACGAGCATCTTCATGCTCTTTAGATTTTTTATATAGTTCAACCAATCGCAATAGAACGGTACTTACCGGTATCCCACCATAGCCACAAGCGGCATATAGTTCATTTTCAGTATTGGACTTCAACTGTTTTACAACTTGTTGAATGCGATTATCACAACAAAGCTCTTTCCAACTATAATTAAGACGTTTTGCTTCACGTTCAAGGGCTTCAAGACCTTTTTCAATATTTTCTTCTTTATTTTCTCGTTTGAACCAATTACGGATTTTGTTCTTACTTTCAGAAGAGCCTACAATATTGAGCCAATCAAGGCTTGGTTTACCAGTTTTAGAGGTAATGATATCGACGATGTCCCCATTTTGCAATGTGTAATCTAGAGGCACAATTTTACCATTAACCTTTGCCCCTACACAACGATGGCCTACATCGGTATGAACGCGATAAGCAAAGTCGAGTGGTACAGAACCGATAGGCAACTTAACCACATCACCCTTAGGTGTAAATACAAATACCTCACCAGAGAATACATCTAATTTCAAAGCATTAACAAGTTCCTTAGGGTTAGACGTATCTTGCCATTCTAACACTTGGCGAAGCCATGCAACCTTTTGGTCAAATTCTTTATCAGCGCCCTTATTACCTTCTTTGTAACGCCAGTGAGCGGCGACACCATATTCGGAAACACGATGCATTTCCCATGTACGAATTTGGATTTCTACAGGTTGCCCCATCGTACCGATAACCGTAGTATGCAATGATTGATACATGTTGGATTTCGGCATAGAAATATAATCTTTAAACCGATAAGGCAACGGTTTCCAAATGCTATGGGCAATACCTAGAACGGCATAGCAATCCGGCACAGTGTCAACGATAACGCGTACAGCCAATAAATCATAAATTTGAGACAAGTCGCGATTATCCTTTTTCATCTTTTTATAAATACTATAAAAATGCTTTGGTCGTCCCTTTATATCCGCTTTGATACCGGCCTCGCCAAGAGCCTTCGTCAATTGTTCCATCGTATCGTTAACGATATCTTCACGGGCTTGACGCTTTTGTTTCATTTGATCAACGAGATCATAGTATTTATCTGGTTCTAGGTACCGGAAGGATAAATCCTCCAGTTCCCATTTTACGTTGAAAATACCGAGGCGATGAGCTAAAGGAGCAAAAATCTCCAACGTTTCTTTAGCAATGCGTTTTTGTTTATCGCTACGCATATGTTTCAAGGTACGCATATTATGCAACCGGTCACCCAGTTTGATAACGACAACGCGCACGTCTTTCGCCATGGCCAAAATCATCTTGCGATAATTTTCCATTTGGCGATCTTCTTTAGTTTCATATTGGAACTGATTTAATTTTGTTACCCCATCAACGAGGAACGCCACTTCAGAGCCAAATAATTTTTCAATATCTTCCTTTGTATACTCCGTATCCTCAACGACATCGTGGAGTAGGGCCGCAATCAATGTAATATGATCGATTTGCAAATGCGCCAAAATCTCTGCCACTGCAAGAGGATGCATGATATACGGTTCACCGGAGGCTCTAAATTGACCTTCATGGGCTTTATCTGCAAGGGTGAAAGCCTTCATGATTTGGTCGCATTCATCATCTCCTAGATACGAATGCACATAATCCATAAACTCTTTTAAGGCCTCTTCTTTATTAAAGCCTTTTTGCTCAACTAAGGCTTTACCTTCTTCATTTATGGTCATCATTGTATCACCTCCTGCTGACTATATGTAATAAACGTAACGGATGTTGTCAAATCAAGCTTACCATTGATGACATTCCAACGGATCATCGCTTGTCCATTATCGTTCGTTTCTTCGCTAATAATACCTAATTCTTTAAACACATCAAGGGCCATCAATGCAGATGAACCATTTTGATTATCTGGTTTACGCCGCAAAATTTCTTGTTCCACATGGTATAAAGAATTAGCGCCGCCTTTTAATGATAGGCGTACAATTGTATATATTTCACGTAAACCTTCAGCACTTAATTGAATAGGTTCTTCTACGATGGGCTCTATATCTTGAATCATGAGTTGTGGCGATACAAAACCTTGCCATTCATTTTTTTGAAGTGTAAAGGCCACTTTCACATTCATGCCCTGAAATATACATCTAAACAAATCAGGACGATTCCAAGCGATAGCATCAACGCTACCATTGGCTGTAGACAAAATCACCTTACAGTGATTTTTGAGTTGCCCCATCAGCATAATGTCCTGCACCTTAGCATCCATAACGCCAAATATAGGGGTACTATTGCCCATCCCATACGGTTCTAAGGCGGACACACGATCTACAATATCAACATCGATATCATCAACGGGCAATGTGGCATCAATGGATACAACAGGAATATACTCATCAGGAGAAACATGAGCCTTACAATACTCGGTTAAGCGCTGACGCAATTCATCAATACGGCTAGCATCTATACTAAATCCAGCCGCTGCGGCATGGCCACCAAATTGAATCAATATATCTTCACAGGATTTTAATGCATTATATATATTAAAACCCTCAATGCTACGACAAGAGCCTTTACCTACGCCATTATCAATGCTAATAACAAGTGTAGGCTTATAAAACTCTTCTACCAATCGCGATGCAACGATACCGATAACACCGGGATGCCAATTTTCTCCAGCTACTACGGTTACATAATCTGCTAGATGACCTTGAGCAGCCACATTAGTACGGGCCTCTTCGTGAATAGAGCGTTCTATTTCTTGACGTTCCATATTCGTTTCTTGTAATTCTTGAGCAATTGTTTCTGCCAAATCTACATCGTCCGTAACAAGTAGCTCAACGGCACGCGTTGCATGAGTAACGCGGCCTGCCGCATTTAGGCGCGGTGCTAAGGTAAATCCAATATGTCCTGCAGTGATCGTTTTATCATGTAAGCCGGCCACATCGATAAGTTTATCGATGCCTAAATTAGGCAACTCGTTCATCTTCTTAAGTCCAGCCTGAACGATGATGCGGTTTTCTCCAACCAACGGAACGACGTCAGCAACGGTTCCAAGTGCAACGATGTCTAAATCATCAAGATACCACTCTCCGCATTGACGCAACCAGAGCGCTTGACATAATTTGAACGCAACGCCTACACCGGATAAGTTTTTATCCGTGTACGGGCAATCTGGTTGTTTATGATTAATAACGGCACAGGCAGGAGGAATTTGAGGTGGCGCCGTATGATGGTCTGTAATAATGATATCGATGCGATCACAAACGGCCTCGACAATATCATAAGAGCTAATACCACAGTCCACGGTTATAACTAAAGATGCGCCATCAGAGATAATATGCTCTAACGCCTCTAAATTTAATCCATATCCTTCGCTTTGCCGTTCCGGTATGTAATAACTTACACGAGCCCCCATTTTAACTAAAAAGCGATATAACAGCGATGTAGCCGTAATACCATCCACATCATAATCTCCATAGACGACTATAGATTTTTTTGCTTCTATGGTTTCTAAGATAAGCGCAACCGCCGTTTCCATATCCTTTAAGGTAAAGGGATCAAGCAAATCTTTAAGTGTGCCTTCTAAGAAGCGATGGCCTTCATCGCTATCTATATTCCGATTCACCATCAATCTCGCTACAATCGGATTTACACCGAGTTCACGGATCAATGTATTTTCTTTTTCTGTATCCCTTGGCATAATATGCCAACGTTTCTTCTTCATAATCCAAAACCTCGGTGACATGTATATAAAATAATGTTGATGAATAATGTAATAATTCATAATCAATATTAACATTGTTTATAAATCTATTATCATTATCATTTTCTTTCATTATACAACAAACGCCCTTATAAATAAAGGGTTTTATCATTATTTTCCATATATAACTCAGTTGTTTTTCTCAACAAAACAGCACTGCTTATTATCATTCTCATAATAAGCAGTGCTTGTTCATATAGTTATATACTATTTTTTACACATGAAATATTAGCAAAAAACTAGAAACGGAAATCTCGTTTTCCATCTTCCATTTGAGCAATGTAAGCCTTTGCCTTATCTTTTACCAAATCATTCTTGATATTTTCCAATTGGTCTTCAATAACCTTGGCACCATGTTTTTTCGTCTTTTCATCGCCGTAATCCATGATGTATTCATTCAACGTCATTAATGCATTAGGTTGGCAACAGTTATGAATTTGACCCGATTTAGCAAGCGCCATAAAGCGGTCGCCAGTACGTCCTGCACGATAACAAGCGGTACAGAAACTAGGTACATAACCAAGGCCCAAGAGCCAATCTACAATTTCATCCAATGTGCGCGTATCGCTGCGATCGAATTGTGCGGAGTTATCTTCTGGTTTTTCCTCTTCTTTATAGCCGCCTACACTAGTGCGAGAGCCACCGCTGATTTGGGAAATGCCTAATGCTAAACCACGTTCACGCATAGATTGGCTTTCACGAGTGGACATAATCATGCCTGTATACGGTGTAGATACACGGATAAGAGCCACGATTTTTTCAAAGATATCATCTGGTACAGCATTGCTGAAATCATCTACATCGATATCATCAGCAGGGCAAATACGAGGTACAGAAATCGTATGAGGGCCTACACCATGAACAGCTTCTAAATGCTCAGCGTGCATCAAAAGACCTACAAAATCATATTTGTAATGTTCTAGACCATACAATACACCAATACCTACATCATCGATGCCGCCTTCCATAGCACGGTCCATCGCTTCTGTATGATACGCGTAATCGCTCTTAGGACCTGTTGGATGCAAAGCTTCATAATTTTCCTTATTATATGTTTCTTGGAATAATGTATAAGTACCAATGCCAACATCATGCAATTTTTTATAATCTTCAACGGAACATGCAGCGATATTTACATTAACGCGACGAATTTCACCATTTTTATTTTTAATACTGTAAATCGTCTTGATAGATTCCAAAATATAATCAAGAGGATTGTTAAGAGGATCTTCGCCAGATTCGATAACAATGCGCTTATGCCCCATTGCTTCTAAGGCAATAACCTCCTCTTTAATTTGTTCTTGGGTCAATTTTTTTCGTTTAATATCGCGGTTCTTAGAGTGATATGGGCAATATACACAGCCATTGATACAATAATTAGATAAATATAGCGGCGCAAACAATACAATGCGGTCACCATAAATAGCTTTTTTAATTTCTTTAGCTAGTGCAAATAGCTTTTCTTTGTATTCAGGCAACGGACATTCTAAGAGAACTGCTGCTTCTCTATGATTTAGCCCCTTAAACGTAGCCGCCTTAGCTAAAATTTGGTCTAATAATTCGCGATTTTCTTTATTTTCCTCTGCATAGGCAAGAGTATCAAGGATTTCTTGATGAGAAATAAATTCCTCCGCCTTTGGAGATTTTACATCATACATAGTACTTACCTCAAATCTTTCCGGTGGTCACGTCCACCATTTAGGTCTGTGAAAGTATATCATCACCATTTTAGTGTTCTTTCACTGATACTGTACTAAGTATACCACTATTCCTACTAAAAAGCATAGGAATTTGATACTTTTCTCCACGCATCATAGAGATTTTTCATAGCCCGTTCTTTAGCTATAATCCCATGAGCCATCCACAATGTACTATCTACCTGCAATACATGATTATTTTTTACAGCTGGTAAACGTTCTAAAGAAATAGCATTATTTGTAGGGTTAAGTTCAGTTTCTAATACCATATCAGGTGGTTTATTGTTGTACTATAAAAATATATATAAAGCATAAAAGCTTACCTATTTAATTGATTTCTATTATTAAAAAATGTTCTATACGCTAATTGACATGTGATAAAACAGGCGATAGAAATGGTAGATAAACTCATAAATGTAACGATCATTTGATATTTTACCGCTTCAAGTGGTGGCATACCAGCCAATATAAGGCCTGTCATCATCCCCGGCAAAGATACAATGCCTAGAGTCTTAGCACTATCCACAGTTGGCTGCAACCCAGTCTTTATAACATCTCGTACGATGGCTTTTGACGCTTGCTTAGGTGTACTTCCTAGGGCTAATTTAACCTCTACCTCTTGTTGACGCAATTCAAAATTTGATAGCATTTGGCGATAACAAAGCCCAATCGCTACCATAGCACCACTAATGACCATACCACCAACAGGAATCATTTGATAAGCAGTAAAGTTAAGCACGCCCGTTAAAAGCAGAATTATTAAAGTAATACTTGCGCCTACGGTTATAGCAAACCAAGAAATCCATATAGCATAAGGAATTCCTTTTCCGCGCTTAGAAGCATTATAGGCTGCATTGATAGCCATAAAGCCTAACAGCCCAATTATAAATATAGGACTTTCGGTACTAAAAATATAAGCTAAAATAAAACCTATGACAAATAGCTGTATTGTAGCGCGCAAAGCACTTATAAAAATATCTTTCTCTAATTTCAACTCCTGCCGATAGGACATGAACATACTAATAATAACTAGTACGGATGCAAGGCACAAGGACATAGTAGAAATACTGTGAAACTGACTCATCGCAGTACCTCCTCTTTAGCTAATTGACCATCTACGATAGTGATACGGCGATTAGCAATACGCAAGCTTTGCTCTTCATTATGAGTAATGGAGATAATCGTGATTCCCTTTTTATGAAGCTCATCAATAACATTTTCTACAATCGATGTATTCGTCGCATCTAAGGCAGATGTCACCTCATCCAAAAGTAACACATTAGGCTCAAAAATAAGGCTCCGAATAAGGCATATTCGTTGCATTTCACCGCCGGATAACTCATCATTACGGCGCTCCATATAATTTAGAGGCATATGTAGTAGGTCAAAGAGATATTCTATACGATTCATATCCGGTTCTAAACCGCGAATATCATAAGGAAATAGAATATTGCGACGTACTGTTTTCGCAAACAAATACGGTCTTTGAAAGCAATAGCCCACCTCTTTACGATAGCTTTCAGGCTCTATAGTAGCTAAATCACGTCCATTATAAGTAATAGTCCCCGATGTAGGACTAATCAGATTACTACATAATTTTAAAAGTGTACTTTTACCACTTCCAGACGGGCCTACAATAGTAATGTAATCACCTTGATTTACCGATAGTGATATATCGCGGATAATCGACTTGTCTTTTACAATATAAGATATATTAGATAATTCTAGTAGTGTCATAAAGTCCCCTATCTCATCTTATGTATATTAAAACAAAGCATCGCCTCACTGTGACTAGTTATTCAGTTATTTCAATCTATAATGATTTTTAATATTATATCATTGTCAAAATAATAATGCTAACCTTAATTATAATATTTCTATAACACACACATACTACAGAAAAGCAAAAAATCCCTAGTGGAAAACCACTAGGGATTAATAGTCTATGTAAAATTAAGCTTCTACAGGGTATACGCTAACTTTACGGTTATAACGACCAGCACGTTCAAATGCTACTTTACCTGGCACAAGTGCGAATAAAGTGTCATCTTTACCGATACCTACGTTAGTACCAGGGTGGAAGTGAGTACCACGTTGACGAACGATGATGTTACCGCTCTTTACGATGGAACCATCATGGCATTTAACACCAAGACGTTTAGATTCACTATCACGACCGTTACGAGTACTGGACACACCTTTTTTATGTGCGAACAATTGCAAATCAAAAGTAAACATGAAGTTCACCTCCTATATTTCGTGTATTTGGACAAACTTTGGATACTGTTTACTAATTTCTTCTAGTCCGAGAAGCATAGTATTTAATATATCCTGACCACTCCGGGTTATTTCACCAGAGAGGACCATATCACATTGGCCTTCGCTATTGGAAAACTCACCGCGTTGCTTTGCAATTTTGGTAAGCCCTAATATAGCTGTAGCAGACAATACAGATACTGCTGCACACACTATATCATAGCCATGTTCATCATATCCTGCATGACCGGACATATGACAACCAATGACTTGGTTATCCTTGTTTCGCTGGATTCCAATGGAAACCATAATTAAGCTTGGATAGATTCAATACGAACTTTTGTGAACGGTTGACGATGGCCTTGACGACGACGGTAGTTGGATTTAGCTTTGTATTTGAATACTAAAACTTTTTTACCTTTACCATGTTCAAGAACTGTACCTGTAACTTTTGCACCGTTTACAAGAGGAGCGCCAACTTTAACGTCGCCGTCATTCACTACAGTCAAAACTTCTTCGAATGTTACGGAATCGTTAGCAGCTGCTTCCAATTTTTCGATAGTAATTACATCGCCTTCAGCAACGCGATATTGTTTACCACCAGTTTTAATAATTGCGTACATGAGAACACCTCCTTGTTATCGAACTCGCTGAATTCGGTATCCCGACCCGAACATCGGTCGGGCGTTTAAACCTGCTTCACGCGGATTGCAAAGTTCAGTAAACCGAACTAATACTGATATAGTATATCGTATTTACACATCTATGTCAAATACAAATCCTCTTATATACGCTCAGTTTCTGACACTTTCATATATATACAACGTTTAAAATTATCCGATAATACCAAGGTGTTGCAAGAGTATCTTAGTACCGATAAGAATTAGGACGCCTCCACCGAGTATGTCTGCATATTTTCCTACGAATTGGCCCATGAATTTACCTAAATATACACCAATCAAAGATATACCAAAGGTAATAACACCAATCATAGTCGATGCCTCCCATACATTGATTGGTAAAAAGGCAAAGGTTAAACCTACAGCCATCGCATCAAGACTCGTTGCCACAGAGAGCATAATCATTTCCCAAGCGCCTAAGAATTGCTTATCATCATTTTCATCATCGTCATCACTAAGACCTTCTCGAATCATAGCAATCCCAAGATATCCTAAAAGGCCAAAGATAATCCAATGATCCCATTCAGAGATAACATCGATAAACTGACGACCAATAAGCCATCCTATAACGGGCATAAGAAACTGAAATAGCCCGAATAAAAAGGCTAAGGTCACTTTTCGACCATTTTCGCCTACTGGCATAGTCAAACCTTTGCCAATAGAAACGCCAAAGGCATCCATCGCTAGACCAATACTAATTAAAATGATTTCAAAAACAGACACGATACTCACCTATCAACATACGACTTACTTATTCTGCTACAGCCATCAAGGAATACCCTTCCCGGCTAATTTGTGGATTCACTACGATTGAAATACTCCGACCAATAGAAGCACCTAAATCATCGAGCACAGATTTGGTTAGATATTGTGCCACCTCTGGGTGGACCTCAATTTCTAAATTGGATTTAATGCGACCAGATTTAAATAGTTCCCGGATTCGACGTACAATCTGCATATATACAGTTCTACCAGACAACATATATCCGGTACCGCCACATTGTGGACATGTATCAAACATCAAGGTTTGTAACCCTTGGCGTGCACGCTTTCGCGTCATCTCCACTAAACCGAGCGAACTAATACCACAGACAACGGTTTTCATCTTATCTAGTTTAGCCTGAGCACTCAATAATTTTAATAACTCTTGTTGATGCTCTTTATCCTTCATATCAATAAAATCGACGACGATAATACCACCGATATCGCGCAAGCGCAATTGGCGACAAATTTCTTTGGCTGCCTCTTTATTAACTGTGAAAGCTAAATCTTCTAGCTTATTCGATTTCCCTGTATAGTGAGCCGAGTTTACATCAAATACGGTAAGGGCCTCCGTATGATCGATACGGATAGAGCCACCAGAAGGTAGATTAATATCACGAGCGATAAGATCTTCTAATTGAGGTTCAATGTGGTTCGCTTTAAAGATAGGAGTACTATCTCGGTGGCGTGTTACTTTGATTTGTTGAGAGGTAGGTCCGTGTCCTAAAAGATCCAACAGTCGAGATTCGCCCATATCAGAATCAACGATGATTTCCTCTACATTGCGATGCGCGTAATCACGCACAAGGCGGAACCAAAAATCTGCATCACTGTAAAGATCTGTACCACTTTTGGCAACCTTAAATCGCTTTAACACATGTTGCCATGTGCGCCATAAGTAGTCCATATCACGAGCGATTTCATCGGCACTGGCCTTAGCTGCAGCCGTACGGATAATGAATCCACAACCTTCTTTTACATAAGGCGCCGCCAACTCTTGTAATTTAGCACGTACAAATTCATCGGTAATCTTTTTGGAAATATGCATACCTTCAGAATATGGTAGTAATACCATAAATCGTCCCGCTAAACTTACATCTGCTGTAACGCGTGCCCCCTTGCCGAGCATTTCTTCTTTCACCACTTGAACGAGAATTTGTTGCCCCACAGATAGACGTGGCAATATTTTCTGTTCCTTACCTTGTTGAAGGTTCAAGTAAGCATTTTGAGAACCGCCAATATCAACGAAAGCAGCTTGCATTCCATTCAAAACATTTTTAACAGTACCCTTGTACATATGATTCGCCATGTGAGACTCATCAGTGCGTTCCAAAACAAAATCTATAAGCTGTTCCTTTTCATCGATGACAGCCATGCGAATTTCCTCGCGCATAACATTGACCAAAATTTTATGCATCCTATCCCTCCCTTCTGTTCAGTTTAACTGTAGTATATGCCAAATCAAAAACATAGCCTTAATAATTAATTTCTAATGGTGTAAAACGACCTTCTTCATTTTCTACCATAATCGCTTTACGGTGAATTTCGTAACCAGAAGTAATAGGCCAATTATATTGATCCTTGCCAAGATTCCATACTTCACTCGGTTTTATAGTGCCTTGTGGATAGATACCAATCCCCATCGTTAGTGTCACCATACCATCGTGCACGGACGCTACAATCGGTTCTTTTACGAATTCTTTTACATCGATAATACGCGTCTTTTTAGGGGTAACCTTTTCATAGGGAATTTCAGTAGCCTCATTAAAAGGCTTAAGTAAGCTATCCCAGTCCACATTCTGTTCCGTTACAGGACCTGTTACTTCGTAGATTGCGTAATTGCAGATGGCCATCATCTTCTTAACCTTATCAGGCATGACCTTACCACCGAGAACCTCAAGTCCACGAGGAGCCACTGCATTTAATCGCGCCATAATAGACTCTAAGCTATCATCTTCCAACACATCCATATCAATATATTCTGCTTCTGCCGTTACACCTAGTGCTAGTGCAGAAGAAAAACTAATTTTCATGTGCGGATTAAAGCCCTCGGAATAGGCCATTTTGATTTCTGCACGGCGAATCATGCGTTCTACGGCTTGTGCAAAATCGAGATGGGACAAGAATCGTAATTCTTCGCCTTTATGTAAGGCCAAACGTAATTTTTTCAACTCTGCCACCCTCCTTATAATCTACAATAGCCGTATCTAATTCAGGGCATACATTACAACCCTTACATGGTCCACGACGGCAGTCTGGTGTCAATTTTTCAGCAACGGCCTGTTCCCATTCGCGTTGTAAGAAAGCCTTGCTCACGGTACAATCCAAATGATCCCATGGTAATGGCTCATCAAAATCACGGGTGCGACGCGCATAATACGCAGGATCAATACCGCAGTTTTCAAAAGCCTGTAACCATGTTTCATAGCTAAAGAACTCAGTCCAGCCATCAAATTTACAACCGAGTTTCCATGCTTCTACTAATACTTTGGATAATCTACGATCCCCACGGGCAAATACAGCCTCCATATAACCGGTATAGCCATCGTGATAATGGTAGGAAATATTGCGATTATTAATAAGCGATTTTAAATATTTTTGCTTACGATGGATTTCTTCCACATCTTGTTGGCCATACCATTGATATGGAGAATGTGTTTTTGGTACGAAAAACGATACACTAACGGTTACGCTACCATTGCGCTTACCCGTAATATCGCGATGCAAATCAAGCACCTTGTACGCCAAATTAGCAATACCCGCTAAATCTTCATCAGTCTCAGTAGGCAATCCCATCATGAAGTATAGCTTTACCGTGTTCCATCCGGATTTAAAAGCATTTGTACAAGCGGCTAGCAAATCTTCTTCGCTAACACCTTTATTGATAACATCGCGCATGCGTTGAGAACCTGCTTCTGGTGCAAAGGTAAGACCACTCTTACGCACTTGTTGTACCTTCTTAGCAATATCGATAGAGAAGCTATCGATACGCAATGATGGTAAGCTGACGCTAACCTGTTTGTCTTTAAACTCTTCCATGAGCATATCTACCAGTTCTGGTAACTTTGAGTAGTCAGCAGAGCTTAAACTCATCAAAGAGATTTCATTGTAACCTGTATTAGCAATCGTTTCTTTTGCAATTTCTAACAACCGTTCAGGTGTTCGTTCACGAACAGGACGATAGAGCATACCGGCCTGACAGAATCGACAACCTCGCGTACAGCCACGGAATAATTCAAGAACAGCCCGATCATGAACGATATCCAAAAATGGTACCACCGGTTTTGTAGGGAAAAATACATGTTCTACATCTTCTATGATGCGTTTTTGAATCGTAGCAGGTACGTCTTCAAAGCGTGGTGTAATCGATTTAAAATCGCCTTGTTCCGTATACTCTACATCATATAATGCTGGGCAATAGGTACCGGGAATTTGTGCTGCTTTTCGCAAGAAAGCTTCTTTACCACCAGGGAATCCCTTCGCTTTTTCGGCTTTCAATAGGTCGATAAACTCATCGCCCCATTCTTCGGATTCACCAAGGGACACAATGTCAAAGAAATCCGCAATTGGTTCCACATTATACGCACAAGGTCCACCACATACGAGCAATGGAAAATCCATATCCCGATCCTTTGCATACATCGGTATACCTGCTAAATCTAGCATATTTAGAATATTGGTAAAACTCATCTCATATTGTAGTGTGAATGCAAGTACATCAAAGTCCTTAATAGGCGTACGGGTTTCTAAAGAGAATAAAGGAATATTGCGTTTTCGCATTTCCTCTTCCATATCATGCCATGGTGCAAATACACGCTCTGCTACTGCATCTTCACGGCGATTGACTAAACCATATAGAATTTTGATGCCCAAATGACTCATAGCCACTTCATACACATCGGGAAATCCTAGCGCCATAGTTATATCAACAGTACTGTGATCTTTCACTATACTGTTATATTCGCCGCCCGTATAACGAGCTGGTTTTTGGACATGTTGTAACCATGACGTATCTAATTGAATCATACATCCTCCGTCTTTTGTGAAAGACTTCTTTCAAACTCATTTCTAAATTAGAATCATAACTAAAAAATATATTTTTTACGCTGCATTGATATATTTAATAAAATACCAACACTAATCATATTTGTGGTCAACGCACTAACACCATAACTGATAAATGGCAATGGTATGCCTGTAACCGGCATAATCCCCATGGTCATCCCCGCATTGACCAATACCTCGAAGCATAACATGGATCCAATCCCTGTAGCCAATAACATACCGAAGCGGTCATTACATGAATACGCCACCTTTATACTTCGATAAATAAGCATAAATAAAAGAATTAATACAAAGATACAGCCTATAAAACCAAGCTCTTCACCTATAACAGAAAAAATAAAATCTGTGTGATTTTCAGGCAAAAAGTTTAGCTGACTTTGTGTACCATTAAATAATCCTTTACCAAATATAGTGCCTGAACCAATAGCAATCTTAGACTGAATGATATGATATCCAGAACCAAATGGGTCGATATCAGGATTCATAAATACGAGAATCCGCTGCTTTTGATAGTCTTTCAACACAAACCAAGCCAACGGCATTAGTAAAACGCCTACCGTAGCGATAATACGAACTAAGCGCAATCGTATGCCAGAAACAAAGAGCATGCCCACAAAAATCGCTATATAAACGAGGGACGTTCCCAAGTCTGGTTGCATGAATACTAGCAAAATAGGTATGCCTACATATAAGATAGGCACAACAAGAGATTTAAAGGTATCTAATTTATTGTAACGAGACTCTAACATCTTTGCCATACAGATAATCATCAGTAATTTAGAAAACTCTGATGGTTGCAGCGTAATAGGCCCTAACTGAATCCAACGCTGTGCACCTAAGGCAGATGTCCCTACAAAGATTACGGCTAACAACAACATAATCGTTACTATATATATGCCGTTAGCCCAATCTTTTAATTTATGATAATCCATAAATTGAATACCAATCACAAGGGCCACATTAATAAGAAAGAAGATTAGTTGCTTCGCTACTAGTGTGGAAAAATGAAGTCCTGTTTGATTAATATGGGTGGCACTACCGATGGCAACTACCCCCATGGCAACAAGTAATAGTGTACATATGATGATTGTCCAATCACAATCACGCCAAATTCTTTGTAACATATGGCACCTACTTTATACGAACCCGACGCCACATACTTTCTTTACCAGAAAGAAGTCGATTTCGCGTAGACCAAGAATTTGTATATATTACAGGATTAGTAGAATTATCATCATCGGACTCAACAGGCTGAGCTAATGTGGCCGTCACAGAAGGTTCTGTAACTTTTACAGTCGTCACTTCGTTGAAGCGCTCAATAAGTTCTTGTTCATCCCAAGCATCTCCAGAGGTTATGTACTCTACTACAGGAGCTAGCATATGGCGATATGCTTTTGGCATATCTTGAATGAGTACACCATCCTGTGTATTATCTAGTATTTGTGTGTCATAAGGTAATATAGAGCCCACATATTCAGCACCGAGTGCATCGAGCATATCATACATATTCGGCATATCCCGATCCGTACGGACTGCATTAAATACAACGGCATAATCACGATGGCCATATTCACGACAGAATTGAATAGTACGTGCTGCATTTCGTATGGACACCCACAAAGGTTGAGTAACAATTAGAAACCGCTGTGCTAGCTCTACAATAGATTCCAACCCACGACCGATACCTGCAGGACAATCTACAAGTACATAATCATAAGACTTAGCTAAGTGGCTTACAAGTTTTCGATATTTTTTGCGTCCCATATCTTCCCAGCGCACACTTTGACTAGCTGGCAAAAAATATAGATTATCCTGAACTTTCATGACTACATCATCAGCCATGGATTTATCTTCTAATGCATTATATGCATCAAAACATACCTCATCCTCTTTTCCCAAGATAATATCTAAGTCGCGCAAACCAAAATCGCCATCACAAAGAAGAACTCGATATCCTTGTTCGCTAAGCGCAGCCCCTAAGCAGGCTGTTATCGTCGTTTTACCTACGCCACCTTTACCTGAGATAAGACCGATTATATCCCCCATTGTATATCCTTCCTATTCCTTTACACTTGGCTTAATTTCCTGTGTTTCTTTTTTATTGGTTGTTATTTTTGTATCAGTTGTTTTTGTGTCAGTCGTTTTTGAACCACTAGTAGGCACCTTAAAATAGGCACTCAAAATATCCCGTACAATCGGTCCTGCAGAACCTGCACCAAAACCACCTTGCTCAACGAGAGCAACGACGACAATTTGAGGCTTATCATATGGTGCATACGCAACAAACCAGCCATGATCTCGGCCATGTGCGTTTTCCGCAGTCCCTGTTTTACCTGCTACAGCAACAGGGAAGCCTTTAAACAATTCACCAGCCGTACCACCTTCGCTAGTTACATCGCGAAGACCTTCTCGAATAAGGTCCATAATATTTTTAGGTACTGGAAGTACGCCTAGGTTCTTAGGTCCAAAAATTTCAGCTGGTGTCCCATCGGGATTATCAACACGACTCACCACATACGGTTGGTAACGAGTACCTCCATTCGCCACTTGACTGAGAAGTACAGCCATCTGTAATGGCGTTACCAAATGGAATGATTGCCCGATAGCCGCATCAAAGGTTTCGCCCAAATACCAATCTTGATCAAATACTTTCCGTTTATATTCTGGACTTGCCACATTACCGGCTGCTTCACCAACAAGATTAATACCTGTTTTTTCACCTAAGCCAAAGTAATGAGCATAGGTATCGATGTTTTCAATACCTAAGCGATTACCCATTTCATAGAAATACACGTTATCAGACTTAGCCAAAGCGCGATTAAAATTCAACCAACCCAATGCTTCGCCTTCTGCATTTCTCTTATCAATGAGCCAGTGTTTCCCACTATCAAAAATCATTTCATCAGGAGTTACCTTTTTCAAGTCTAATGCAGCTGTACCAGTTACAATTTTAAAAGGTGATCCTGGTGGATATTCACCAGCAATGACCTTATTTTCAAAAGGATGACTTTTGTCATTGTTCAATTGATTCCATTGAGTCGATGTAATGCCCTTGGCAAACCAATTAGGATTAAATTCTGGTGCACTTACCATGGCAAGAACCGCGCCAGTATTAGGGTCTAATGCAACCACGGCTGCACCCGTTGCACCTGAACTACGCAACTGATCCAATTCCTTTTTAACAGCCTCTTCTGCCGCTTTTTGAATATTCACATCAATAGTAAGATGAATATTTGAACCCGGTACAGTATGCTTGCGATCGACCTCTGCTACAGGTCGGCCAGACGCATCAACCTCTAATTGCTTGCCACCGTCAACGCCACGAAGCACTGAATCATATAATTTTTCTAAACCAGCACGGCCTAGGATAGATCCAGCACCAACCGTTGTATTAGGATCTTGTTCCTTAATTTCTGCTAGTTCATCTTCACTTACTTCACCAACATACCCAAATAGCTGAGATGCCATAGTTTCATATGGATAATATCTTAACGGTTCTACATCGATAGAAACACCAGGCAATTCATGACGATGTTCTTCGATACTAGTCACCACGTCCATGGAGATATCGTTAGCTATACGTATCGGTTCATAACCATGTTTGTGGTCTTCTACCTTTTTTTGAATTTCTTCTGGCTTTTTATGTAACAATGTAGCTAGCTTAGCCAATTCATCATCATCTAAAGGTTTGCCATTAGGCATAATAGAAATGGTATAGGCCGGTCTAGAACCGACTAAAATCTGACCATTTCTATCATACATAACCCCACGAGCAGCAGTCATAGGTACAATGCGCAAGCGGTTACCCTCTGCTTTAGCTTGATAATAACCACCTTCTAATATTTGCATAGCAAATAGACGGAGCCCTAGAATAACGAAGATACCCATTACAATATAGAAAAGCACATCAAAACGGCTCGTTTTTTTTCTTTTATATAAACTTTCAAGCACCTATGATTCCCCTTATATGCTTTACTAAATCAGCAATACTACCAAATATAATCCTCTTTTTCTTCCATAAGGCCCATGAGTTTATGGCCTATACCACCTAATATGGCATTCCAAAATACAGTTGGCATCACCATATGCCCCATGTAAGAAATGAATTGGATATCACCACCACTGGCACCGATCATGATGCAGCGCATAATTCCATCTAGAATTGTACAAACACCGATAATGCCGCATGACCAGTACCAACGCTCTTCGTATACACTACTTTTTACAAGAGACAATAGATATACTACGACAATGTACGGAAAGAGATGTAATCCAAAAAAGTTAGATATCAAAATATCGTGAATGGATCCACCCACTGCAGCAGCGATAAGCCCCATTTTTCGACCTTTAAAAATCGTGACTAAAACTACAGCAGTCAGTATACAATTGGGTAGCCAATTCGTATGAAATATGGCCGGTAATAATTGAGCCTGTATAAAATACAAAGCACAACACACGAGAATTAATGCAATATATCTCATTGATTTACCGCTCCTTTAGCCCCTTGCACTTGGTCACGTTGCGTTTGAGGAACTAATTTAGGTTCTAATTTTGCTTTATCTGGTGTTTGCACTGTAGAGGCAGTAATAATAAACACCTCTTCTAAGCGATTAAAATCAACGCTCGGTTGAATAGCCGCGTTTTTCACGAAACCTTCTGTATCATTTGTAATGGTTAATACATTACCCACTAACAGGCCCTTTGGATAAATTCCACCATAACCAGATGTAATTAATTTATCGCCTACAAGGACATCACCATCACGTGCAATATTGACCATCATTGGCTCATTAGGATGATTACCATCCCCTTTTACCACACCGGCCAAGCGTGATTCCGGACGCTGTACAATAACACCAATTGCGCTACGAGGATCCAAAATAGTTTGAACACGCGCTGAATTAGGATATACATCGGTAACAAAGCCCACAACGCCACTTGGTACGACAACGGCCATATTAGGTTGTATACCGTCATTCTCGCCGCGGTCAATTGTAAATGTATTTGACCATGTACCGAAATCCTTAGTAATAATGCCCGCCAAGGTCATTGTAAACTCTGGATGGGACGATTTATAGTTAAGCATCTGACGAAGGCGAATATTTTCCGCCACAACTTCATCGTGATTTAGTACCTTTTGTTGCAAATCTGCAATGGTATTATCCTTATCATTGCTTTCAACAAAACCCGATATAGCATTATCAATGATACGTATGCCGGTTTGAATCGTTGAAAGCACACGAGCTGAACCATATGTGAATGGGGTAACAATTTTTTCAAATGGTACGGTTACAAAGGGGATACTAGTTCGCTGTTTCCAGGCAAAACCAAGAAGGGCCATGATAATACAGCCGAGGACAACAAAGATTAATAATTTACGATCTGACTGTATCATACACGTCCCCTTCTATCCTTTGAATTAATAATAAAACGAGCTAATTCTACAATTTGACCCGAACTACGATGCAAACCTTGTACGACCTTTAATTCTGGATCAGAAGCAACCTGAACAGGCACCCCCATTTCGGAGCTAATTCGCTCTGCTAGCCCCTGCAAACGAGCCATACCACCTGTTAACAAAATCCCATGCTGCATAATATCAGCCACTAACTCAGGGGCCGTAACGCGTATCATTTGTTGGATTGCATCTAAAAAGTCTGCAAGGCGTTTATTAATCACTTCGTAGATTTCAGATTGATGAAGTACAGCGCGTCTAACTATACCACTTGTCATATCGCGACCAGTAAAGGAAAACTCACAATCCTCCGCAGGTAGAACCGCAGTACCTATAGCATGTTTAATATCCGTTATAGTTTGCTCGGATACCATTAAACCAAAACACTGATTAATATATTGCATGATGGCGCGATCTAAATCGCCGCCGCCAAACCGTATCGTCTTACTAATAACCGTGCCACCTAATGAGATAATCCCCATGTCGGCAGTACCTTCACCAATATCAATAACCATAGATCCACGAGCCTCAAAAATTGGTAAACCGGAACCTATAGCGGCAGCCACCGGGCGTTCAATCAGAAAGACTTCCCGCGCGCCTGCTTGGATTACGGCATCCATCATGGCCCGTTGTTCTACATCAGTCATGCCACAAGGAACGCCAACGAGTACACGAGATCTACGCAATGTATTAGATACCTTGTGAAGAAAATATTTTAACATCGTATGCATTACGCGGTAATCGACGATAAAACCATCTTGTAGCGGTGTCAACTCCATCCACATATCAGGCATGCGTCGTACAATGCGATCTGCATCATCACCGACAGCAACAATTTTATCTAATTTTGTATCAGTAGCCACAATGGAGGGCTCACTCATCATGGTCTCGCGCGTGCCCCCCATGACACGTGTCATAGACGTACCAATATCGATACTCACGTCTTTTCCAAAAGACGGTAAAATGGAATTCATAATGCTAATCTCCTTCATTACATCATCATTCCATTTTACCACAACTAGCTTAATTTACCAATTTCACTCAAGCTTGTAAACTCGCCATCACCAATGACGATATGGTCTAAGACTGGAATGCCCATAAATTGTCCAGCACTAACAAATAACTTGGTAACACGTATGTCATCATCACTAGGTCTACTATCGCCGGATGGATGATTGTGAATCAAAATAATAGCGGCTGCATTACAAGCAATGGCTTTTCTAAAAACAGCCCGTTGCTCTACAAGACTCGATGTGAGGCCTCCATTAGATATGGTCTCGATGTGAATTAATTTATTCCGAGACGTCAACATAGCCGCTAATACATGTTCTTCTGTTTCATGGCGCAAGCGTTCCATTACATATTGAGCGATAACATAAGGCTGAGAAAAATCTTCGTATGTAGAGGTGATTTTTAACTCACCCAAACGTCGCCCTAACTCTACAGCAGCACAAATAGTAACCGCTTTATCGATACCAACGCCCTTAATTTTTACTAAATCATCAACGGTCATATGGTTTAGCCCATGAATGCCATCTGTGAAAGAATCGATAATCGTATGTGCTAAATCAATTGATGATTGACCTTTTAAACCGGTACGTAATAATATAGCCAATAATTCTTCCATCGCCATTTGTTTAGCCCCTAGAGCAACGAATTTTTCACGTGGCCGTTGAAATGGCAACATATCTTTTACGCTGATAGTTCTGATTTGCATTGAATTTCTCCATTCTTACAATACATAAACAAATCAGCCTCATATTTCTACCATAACATTAGAATATCTATTTGATGTGTTAACATGACCATCAATATTAATTTAAGACTTTACACCTAATGCTTTACATAATTCTTCATATACATGTTCTACAGGCAACCCTACAACATTTGTATAGGACCCTTCAATCTTATCAACCCACAAAGCGCCCTTTCCTTGGATGCCATAGGCTCCAGCCTTATCCATCGGTTCCATGGAGTCGATATATGACTCGATTTCAAAATCCTGCAGCGTTTTAAAATACACCTTTGTTTCATTGTGAAAGACGATTTCGCGTCCCTTAATGAGTAAGGCTACACCGGTAATAACAGAGTGAACTTGACCAGATAATGTACGAAGCATTGTACGTGCCTCATCCTTACTATGCGGTTTCCCTAGCACCTTTCCATCAAATACAACAATTGTATCAGCACCTAGTACGATGCTACCATCAGGCACATCATTTGCGCAGCGCGCTTTACCAAGAGCTTGTGCTTTCACCATTTCAATAGGATCTGTAATCACTACATTATCTTCTACATAAGAACTAGTAACAACAGTATGGTCTATACCCACTTGATGCAATAATTCCGTTCGTCTTGGTGATTGACTTGCTAAATATAATCCGCTCATTCTTGTTCCTGTTCTTCCGCACTTTTAATTAGACTGTCATAATATTCCTTAACATCAATGCCTTGTTTTACCGCATCAGCACGTACCGTAGCATAGAAAATAACATCTGCTTCTGGCACGCGCACACGATTAGGTACAAACTGTTCTAGTGTTTCATAGAATGCATCCTCTGCTTTCAACATAACACGGCCATATTGAACCTTTTTCCCTTTAGTAATGGAATATACCATGAACCAAATCGGTCTATCATCAGAGGTAGAGCATTTTCTATATTTATAGCGATAACGTAAATTCGTTAGAAAATCGCGATTATACGCATAAATACCATCAATATCATCATATTTTACAGAAAATGTACGTTTTCTAAAAAAGGATTTTTCTTTGATGATAAATTCAGAATCCGTCAATATATATGTATAGCGGCTCACAGCTTGTTTAACAATGACAATGAGCGCCATGATTTCTATGAAATATTCTGAAAGTAATATATGGCCCTGCGCAAAACTTCTATAGGTGGTAAAAACCATAGCCCCCACCAACAAAATAACAAATACCACTACTAATAATTCTGCACTACGGGTGCGCTGAGATTGTTCACTATATAAAATATTCATACGTAACCCCTTTCAATAGACTCTGCATACTATTTATTATATAGGATTCAGCTCTGAAAAACTACAAAAACCCCGCCTATATCTAAGATATAAGCGAGGTTTCTATATAAGAGTTTAGATAACCATTAAGAGGTTATATTATTTTTTCAAAGCGCTTGTAATACGTTGAGTATCGCGAGCGATCATGATTTCTTCGTTTGTAGGGATTACGAAGATTTTTACTTTAGAACCTTCAGCACTGATTTCTTGTTCTTTACCGCGAATATTATTGCGTTCAGGGTCAATACGTGTGCCAAGGTATTCCAAGCCATTACAGATAGCATCGCGGTTACCGATACCGTTTTCACCGATACCAGCTGTGAAGATGATAGCATCAACACCGCCCATAACAGCAGCGAACGCACCGATTACACGACGAACTTTGTAGTGGAACATGTTAAGAGCCAATTGAGCGCGTTTGTTACCATTAGAAGCAGCTTCTTCGATTACGCGGAAGTCATTGGACACACCGGAAATACCCAATACACCGGATTCTTTATTCATAACACGGTCAACTTCTTCATAAGACATGCCTGTTTTATCCATCAAGAATGGAACGATAGCAGGGTCGATATCACCAGTACGAGTACCCATGATCAAACCGGACAATGGAGTGAAGCCCATTGTAGTATCGATGGAACGACCACCTTTGATAGCGGATACGGAAGAACCATTACCCAAGTGACATGTGATGATGCGAAGATCAGACATATGTTTACCCATCAATTCTGCGCAACGTTGTGCTACATATTTGTGGGATGTACCATGGAAACCATAACGACGAATGCCGTAGTCTTCATAGTAGGAGTAAGGAAGCGCATACATGTAAGCTTCTTTAGGCATTGTTTGGTGGAATGCAGTATCGAATACAGCAACTTGTGGTACGTTTGGCATGATAGCTTGGCAAGCTTCGATACCTTGGATATTTGGTGGGTTATGCAATGGAGCAAGGGATGCACATTCTTCCAAAGCTTCCATTACTGCAGGTGTAATCAATACGGAATCAGCGAATTTTTCACCACCATGTACTACACGGTGACCTACTGCATCGATTTCATCCATAGATTTGATAACACCAAATTCAGGATCAACTAAGATGTCGAGCAAGATGCGTAATGCTTCTTTGTGATTCAAAATTGGTTCAACGCGTTCTAATTTGTCTGCGTTTGGACGTTTATGAGTGAAGATAGCGTCTTGATCACCGATCTTCTCAAATAAACCTTTCGCCAATTCAGTTTCGTTTGTCATATCAAGTAATTGATATTTCAAGGAAGAACTACCGCAGTTAACTACTAATACGTTCATTGATTAACCCTCTTTCTTTTGCGTAACGTAAATCTTATCTTTAATTTGTTTGCTGATATCAGCGCCTATTTGATCATCCGTAGGATATCTATAGGTTATATTCCACAATACGCCCTTATCCATAAAGACATATTGAGAGAAACTAGTTTTAATTTTGTTAACGTAAAAATCACCAGTAATGAGCTGTGCTTGCACCCCATTTAAATCAATGGATTCCACATTAACAGTAGCACCCAATTTTGCATATTCAGATTTCTTTTGATCCACAAACTGTGCAACCGTTGGCAACGCTTTATTCGGTGCCGGTTGACGGGCCTCTACAGAAATCAACATATGTTGGCTTAGGCTACCATACGCATCCATAGGGTATCCATCGACACTCGTCGTTTCTGATGTTTTCCCCATTTCATATGGTAAGGCTACAGTCACTTCCGATTGACCGGAACGAATGACTTGATTACCAAAGCTATATATATCCATCACATTATCGGAACCACATCCGGCTAAAGCCAATAAGGATGTACCTAACACGATGGTCTGTAACGCTCGTTTCCACTGTACTTTCATCAAATCACCTCACGTCAAATCAGAATTCACAGATAATTATACCATTACACCGCCTCCCATTCTAGTACTTTCACAAGAAATTCTATAATTCCTAACAAGAAGGTCAAAAATTCCATACATTACACATGCCACCCATTATATAAATTCTTTAATTTATTATATAATAATAGAAAATAAACCTATGAAAGGAACTACGATGAAATCAATCGGTATTATTTGTGAATACAATCCGTTTCACAACGGCCATGCGCATCAACTACATACATTACGTACTACCTATCCTGATGCATTGCGTATCGCCATTATGAGCGGTTCCTTTGTACAGCGGGGCGAGCCTGCGTATTTTAGCAAATTCGACCGTGCTCGATGGGCTATTCATGGTGGTGCCGATGTCGTTATCGAATTACCTACTGTCTATTCTCTAGGCAGTGCAGAACTATTTTGTACCGGTGCGGTGCGACTTATGAAAGCGCTACACATTCATAGCATTTCCTTTGGCTCTGAGCTTGACGATAATGCCATATTACACACAGCCGCTGAATTTCTAAATACGCCACAAGGACAAGATGCCATTCAACACCATATAAAAACCGGTATTTCTTATGGTACAGCATTACGCCAAGTAATTGCTAAGTATGTACCAAATGGAGAACTCATTAACAATGCGCCAAACTCACTACTAGGCCTTGAATATATTCGCGCTGCCCAACGGTATTTCACTAATCTTATGGTCATTCCCATTACTAGACAATCATCACATCATAGTCCTACCCTCTCTCAAGGCCAAGATTTTCCTTCTGGGACCGCATTACGTAAGGCACTCGTAGAAGGCACAACCATCGATGCCTATGTACCACATGCTATCATAGATGATATGCACAAGGTCATAGCACATGGTGCCTATGTGGACTACGAAAGATACAATGATATTCTGCATGGCCTCAATCGCTTACTTTCAGCTGCAGAATTAGAAACATATGGAGATTTTACGGAAGGCATTGAACATCGTTGGCACAAGGCTATGCAGCAAGTAAGCTGGACGCACGCACTGGAAGAGATAAAGACAAAACGCTATACCTATGCAAGACTACGTCGCATGGCAGCCTATACGGCGCTACAAATCACTAAGCCAATATTACAAGAAGCTCATATACTAGGTCCTCAATACGCGCGATTATTAGCATTTAATCAGCGCGGTCGCACGTGGTTAAAGCACAATACACCGAGCATTCCGCTTATTCAAAAATGGGCTAAATCATCAACCATAGTTTCCGATTTTGGTCGCCGAATGATGGAAATCGATACGAAGGCTACTGATCTACAGGCTTATAGTTTTAAAGCCCCTAGGGCGCGCACTGGACATGAAGATTTCCGCTATTCCCCACAATATATTGAAATATAGATTATGACAATATAGCCTTAACATATTATATGCCCCTACCAAAAAGACTCGACCATGTACGTCGAGTCTTTTCATATGTCGATTTGTTATATCTACCTATTATTGTTCGATAGTTACGCCATCAGAGCCATCTAATTCTTGAACCTGTACACGTACCTTTTCCAAATGAGACGTAGGGATATTTTTCCCCACATAATCAGCGCGTATAGGCAATTCTCGATGGCCTCGATCTACCAATACTGCTAGTTGAATAGATTTAGGACGACCAGATGTCATCAATGCATTTAAAGCAGCACGAATAGTACGACCTGTATACAAAACATCATCTACTAAGATAATGGTTTTTTCTGTAGTATCAATAGAGCAAAGTTCCCCTTCCTTAGGTCGCGTATCCCGATCATCGCGATACATGGCTACATTTAAAGGTTCACACTCAATATGAAGGCCTTCAATAGATTCAATTTCACTTTGCAATCGTTTAGCTAGCATAACGCCACGTCGTTCAATACCAACAATAACTGCATTTGAAAGGCCCTTATTGCGTTCTAATATTTCATGACTAATACGTCTAATGGCACGTCTAATGGCGTCTCCATCCATTAAAATACGTTTTGTTTCCATAGTCTTATCCCTTATCTACGTTCTCGATATTCCTTAGCGAAGGCGATACAATTTTGAAAGTCCTCCGGTACAGGTGCTTCAAAATGCATAGGTTCACCTGTAATTGGATGCACCACATCCAATGTATGAGAATGAAGTGCTTGTCCCTCTATAGGGAAGTCCATGCGGCGATATCCATAAAAAGGATCGTTAACAACTGGATGTCCAATATGCGCAAAGTGAACGCGAATTTGATGAGTACGCCCCGTCTCTAACACACATTCCACTAATGTATGATATCCATAACGTTCTAACACTCTAAAATGAGTCACTGCTTCCTTACTGTTTTCAAACACTACAGCCATTTTCATGCGATCCTTAGGATGTCTACCGATAGGAGCCTTAATAATCCCCTTTTCCTCCACGATATTGCCTTGAACGAGAGCTAAATATGTTCGTTTAGCACTGTGTGCTTTCACCTGTTCAGCTAAACCAATATGAGCTGCATCATTTTTAGCAGCCATCATGACACCAGATGTATCCTTATCTAAACGATGTACGATGCCAGGGCGAATTTCACCATTAATACCAGATAAGTCCTTACAATGGTAAAGCAAAGCATTCACTAGCGTTCCTGAGTAATTACCAATTGCTGGATGTACAACCATGCCACGAGGCTTGTTGACGATAATAATATCATGATCTTCATAAAGATATTCAACAGGAATATTCTCCGGTAAAATTTCTACCGATTCTGGTTCCGGAATATCTACAGAAATAGTGCTATCTACATTAAGGCGTAAATTAGCCTTACCAACCTTGCCATTTACCAAAACATGACCAGATTTGATAAGACTCTGGATATAACTACGAGAACCTTCCATCACATCCGTCAGAAATACATCAAGACGCTTTCCTTCTTGTTCCAAAGATACTTTATATTCGTTCATCTATTTCTCCTCATGTTCAGATGTTAGTAAATAGTATATGACACATACAACGCCTACACATATACCAATATCCGCAATATTAAAAATAGGCCAAATTCTAAAATCAAAAAAGTCTACTACCCCATGTAGTACATATCGATCTATGCCATTACCTATAGCTCCTGAAATTAACAATGCAGTTCCGACTCGTAATGAAAGTGGACCATTATTAACACGCTTACGATAGAAGCCATATACGATAATTAATACAAAAGCAACGGCTAAAAAGAACCACCGCTGATTTGTCAACATGCCAAAGGCTGCACCACGATTAATAATATAGGTAAGGTGAAACACATTGTGAATAACCGGTATTGATTCGCCAAGAGCAAAATGGTTCATCACATAATATTTAGAAGCTTGATCCAATACAAGCCAAATGATTGCAATTAAATAAAACAAGTTATACTCCCTTTTAATAATATATATCTTAATAGTCCTATTATACTAAGTTACATGATTTTAGGCAAAATAAAAAGCCCCTCAATGAGGGGCGTATTTTATTTGTGATTACTCAGCGGAAATTACAGATACTGGGCAAACGGATTCGCAAGAACCGCAATCGATGCAAGTATCGTTGATTTCATATTTAGTTTCGCCTTCAGAAATAGCAGAAACTGGGCAAACAGATGCGCAAGAACCACATTTAATGCAACCATCAGCAATAACTCTCATGATAAACCTCCATAGGAACATTATAAAAGAAAACTTATTATTATCATTTAAAAAGGCACTTGCCTTAACTTCTGTTCTCATTATCACACAATAATAATTGAAAGTCAAACGAAAATGATAAAATCTTGTATATTATTTTGCATAACAATTGTTCCTTTTTATCATATAAAGTCTATGTTTATCATGATTTTGATATTTCTTTTCATTTATAAATTTAAATATATCTTTCAATAATTGAGAATGCACAAATTATCATTTTTATCAAAATACGTACTATTATACTAGGAATTCAATTATCAATATTTATTATCATAAAAA
>NZ_CAUSQT010000002.1:0-115811 GCF_963534045.1 uncultured Veillonella sp.
CTGGTGATGAAGGTCTTGAAATCTTCGTTCTCGCTGGAGAACCACTCAATGAACCTGTGGTAAAACAAGGGTCATTTGTTATGACAAATAAAACAGAGCTTATCCTCGCTTATGGGGAATACAAAAACGGTAAATTTGGCCGCGAGGAAGATATTATGTAATATAACACCCTGATGTATAATGGCGTACATCAGGGTGTTTCTTGTAAGTAATGTATCTTGAGACACATTGTTTTATATTGATTATGGTATAATTATTGCGTACAATGTTTTGACAGGAGGTTTTATGACTAAGAAAATTGCAGTTCTGGTGAACGAAGACACGATGCAACGTTGTTCTTGCGGTGGTTGTCTTAAGGCATATATGAATAAAGTAGATTCTTTCGAGCGCTATACAGATGAGGATACTGAGCTAGTTGGTTTTACCCATAGCGGTGGCGATTTGGAGAAGAAATTGGCTTCTTTCAAGAAAAATGGTGTTACTACCATTCATCTTTCCACCTGTACGCGTGGTAAGAATGATAATTATGAAAGCATAGCTCGCCAATGCGCGGCAGCTGGGTTTGATGTTGTTGGGTACACTCATGGTGGTGCTGTATCTAAAGATGGTAAGGTAGCTATTGAGCTTGTTGGTGAATCCAATAATTAGGGATCTATTGTTTAAGATGATAAGGTGGCCATTGAACTCGCCGATGAATCGAATTATTAGAAATCTTTGTGTTCCTATGGCGCATTTATGTTGTGAGATAATGAGAGAATAGCACACGTTTATTTTGAGAGATAACGAGAGCATAGAACGCGTTTATTTTGAGAGACAATGAGAGGATCAAATATGAATAAGAAAATTAAATCTTTGATACTAGCCGCCGTGATGGGGCTTTCATTAACAACAGTTGCCGTAGTACCCGCAACGGTAGAGGCTGCTTCTGCGGGGGCTGCACAAACGTTAATTGGTGGTGCAGTGGCGTATGCATATGTATCCACGGCTTTCAATAAAATGGATAATTCTAAGGAAGGCCAAGAACAAAGCTTAGCTCGTGCAAAGAAACAAACTGGCTATTTAGAGGATAGTGCAGCCCAAGCACGGGTGCAACGTATCATGAAGACCTTAGAGGCTTCGCCTAGCGTCAAGCGTTCGTATGTGGTGTACGCAAATCCTAGTGATGATTTCAATGCGTTCGCTACGGTTGGTCGCGTGATGTCTGTTAACAAGGGCGCTTTGGATCTATTAGATGATGATGAACTCGCTTATGTTATGGCTCATGAAATTTCTCATGGCGAGCACAAGGACATTGTCAATGGTCTCAAGAAGCAAGTAGGTTTATCTACAGCGGTGAGCCTTGCTGCTGGCGGTGGCGGTAATGCGGCTATTTTGTCCAATATTGCTGGTAATTACATGGAGAACCAAGTATTCACGATGGGCCAAGAAAAGGCGGCTGACGAATTAGGCTTTAAAATTTTGAGCGAGTCTCCTTACAATGTGGGCGGTGCTGCTGCTTCTATGGCGGTACTTCGTAATAAATATGGTGATTTGTACCGTGAAGGTTTGAACCAAGTATTTAGCCCTAATAATCACCCTAAGACGAGCAGCCGTGTAAAGGACAATATTGATCGCATGTATACGTATTCTGGCAATCACGTTACGGTCGATAATGGCGCGGTATTTGTGAATGGCGTGAATATCTATAGCCCTGCCAATAGCGGTCGCTATACGGGCGAAGAACGAGCTTATTTCATGGCTGGTAAATTGGCGCGCTTGTACCATAATGGTCAAATTCAGCCAGGTGGTGCATCTTATGATGGACCTACTGTGACCGTGGCAGGTCGTTCTATTGTCACAACTCCTAATGCTGATGTGGCCCTTATGGTTGCTACCAATTTGAATAATTCCTTTGTGAAAGCCGCAGGCCCTGCGAAAGGCAAACAAGCAGCAAAAACAAACAAGAAAAAAGCTAGTAAGAAATAGTTAAATAAGCAGCGAGACCAAGTAAAAAAGTTAGTAAGAAATAGTTAAACAAGCATATAGTATGACAGCGAAATACCTTATGTTGTAGTAGTTTGTGCTTTTACCAAAGAAATCGTATGACTCGTAAGTGATATACGGAGAGAGACCGCTTATGAAGAAGATAAAATGGATTGTACTACCATATATAGTCATGGGCATTTGTATTGCCATAGGTTTAGTTATCGGCATGGCGCCAGAGTTGTTAGGCGATGTTATACCGAGGCATGGTGTGATAGGTCGGATGTTAACGGCTGCGAATCACCGGAAGATTCAAGATAGTCAACATACGGAGATGGTCGTGCCGGATTATGTGCAACGGGTCGTTACATTGGGGACCGGAACGGTGGACTTGGTTGGTGCTGCTGGTGAGCCCTATGTTGTAGCCACCGATGGGTCTCCTTATGTCTCTGGTACAGAAATTAAGGGCCGTGTACAGCCTACGGTGGAGTCTATAAAATCCTATGAACCGGATGTGGTTATCGCACCGGAAACGACGCCACCAGGATTAGTGGCATCGTTGCGTGCCGCCGGTATTCCTGTATTTATTTATACGCTGAAAGATAGTTTAAAGGATGTAACCCTTAATACGAATCAAGTGGCGAAGTTGTTTGATACCAAAAATGCGGAATATTCGATTAACAATTCTGTTATGAAGGTACGAAAACAGGTGGAGCCTCATAAAAATGATGTAAAACCGGTGATTGCCTTGTACAATCCAACGCATGGGGTGTACCGGGCTGGCGTGCTTCGCGATATGATCGAAATGATTCATGGCGTTGATGGAGCAGGTAACTTAAAAATCAAAGATAGTGGTAAGGATCCTAATGTTCTATCTGATGTTTGGGACTATCGGGCGAGCTATCCTACTTTCAACATGCAAGAAAACATGGGCACAAAAGCGGATTTGATTCGCATCAATCCTGATGTTATTTTTGTGCCCACCATATATTCGGTCAAACAACCTGAGTATAAGCAGGATATAGATGCCATTATGCATGATCCGGACTTGCAGAATATAACAGCTGTGAAAAAGGGCTATGTGTATCCTATTAATGACATGCACATCATGAGCTATTCGTCGTGGATGTATTATGAAATGGAACAGATGTCGAAATGGTTGTATGGCGATTGGTCGTATAAGAATTATGTAAAATACCAAAGCGTGCCAGCTAATTAGCGATATATGTCTTATATTGTTGCTGCTAGTTTACAGTGTATTGCATGATGAGATTTTTTTGAAAGCATAGGAGGAGAGCTTATGCAATTACGTCGTTTGATGATTATTTTGGCTATTTGTATTGTGGGTCTGGTGGTAGCGGCTTTTGGTATGTACCGTTCTTGGCAAAACTTTACAAGTGGGGGCCTATTCGGCATATTAAGCTCTCACGGGCACTATATGATGGTGGATGGAACCAGCACAACGGTTACATTAGATCATAAGGCAGAGCGTATCGTCGCCGTAGGGCCTAATGTGGCGGATTTGGTGAGCGAACTAGCTGGTGATTCCGTAGTGGCTACTACCGCAGCACCGTATCAAGTGACTAATACCGTTAAGCAACGGGTGGCGCCTGATGTGAATGCTATAGTGGCGTTAAAGCCGGATATTGTTATCATTGAAGATGGCGCTGAATCCATAGAACTCGTTAGGCCGTTGCGAGAAAAGGGCATTAAGGTAGCATTATTAAGAGCGCCTGTGACTGTGAAAGACGTAGAGGACCAGACGCGCAATGTAGGTAAATTACTAGGCCGTGAAAGCAAGGCTGACAGCCTTATATCGACGATGATGAACTATATCCGCGATACAGAGTCACTTCATTTTGCGCATCGCGACGATCCAAAGCAAACCGTTGCTGTGTATAATGAAAACGGATTATATGGTAAACCGAAAACCTTGATCGCCGATATGCTCACCTATGTGGGCGTAGATAATGCAGCTGCTAAGAGCGGAGTGAAACAATCTAACTTTGGTACAAAGGCAGACCTTATCAAGGCCGACCCTGATGTTATCATTGTACCGATGGACATACATGCACCGGATTATAATCGCGATGCCATCTATGCCAATTACTATAATGACCCTGCATTGGCAAATTTGAAAGCTATTAAAAACAAAAAGGTAGCTATCGTGTCTACGGATGCCCTGTTGGCCAAGAGTTACCATATTGGACGAGGTATTTATACAATAGCTCAAGTGGTGTATGCAAGATAGTGTATTGATAGGCAAGATATTGTTTATGTATCATTATTTCGTAGCGAGAGGATGCACATACATAAGTTTTATTATGATGATATAACGGTGTCATAGGATAGTTTAAACGAATGGTTATGCAGGTATGAATAATATTCATAAAATTGTATAGAATTAATAAATATGTACTTGATAGAGGTGTTATGTTCAGCCTCTTAGTATGCTAAGAATTTAGATAATATCTGTATAGGCAGTCTATAGAAAACATTTCTATAGACTGCCTTTTTTATATGTATTGAGAGCAGATAAATAATTTTTAGCATGAGAATTATTAGTGTTTTATGTAATAGACAAATGTATGTATTCAATGGAAAAATTAGTAATTATAAAAATACATACAGTAAAATATCATACCCATACAGGGTATAGGTTTATTGTGCTACGTATTTGTTTATGAAATAATAAAATAACTTAGTATTAATCGTAATATAACGATTAATACAGATTGCATTTGTGTTTTATACGCAGTAGAGTACAAATTTATAATTATAAGTTTGAGGAGGTTATTATGGAGTATGCAATTCATCTTTTTAATGCGGGTGGCGTAGTCATGTATCCGCTAGTTTTATTTATGTTGGCCGCATGTACGATTTTATTTGAGCGAATTCGTATGTATCGTCGCATTGACAGTGAAATTCAACAATTGTCGTCTAGCATTGAAGCAGGTCGTAATGCGAATGATTGGATTGCATTAGAACAAGCGATTAAGAATAATGATGATGCACTTAGTCAATTTGTAATACCAATTGTAGATTCCGTATATAATTTTGAAGGTTTGGAAAATCGCCTTCACGATGTAGTAGGTTATATGGATGAACGTTTAAAACGCGGTCTTAACTGGCTCAGCATGATGGTTACTATGGCTCCATTACTAGGTCTATTGGGTACTGTAGTCGGTATGATTCGCTCATTCGCTGCTGTTGGTGGCGATATCGGTGCCCCTACTGTTATTACTGGTGGTGTATCCGAAGCGTTGATTGCAACGGCAACAGGGCTTTCAGTAGCCATCGTAGCATTAGCTATCCATAGCTGGTGCACAAGTAAAGTAAATTATGATATTGCAAAATTGGAACAACGCTTAGGTTCTATCTTGGATTTATATATTAGGAGTCAACGATGAAACGTAGTTCAGTAGGGATACAAAAAGAACCTACCATCATGATTATACCTATGATCGATATCGTATTTTTCTTGCTCGTATTTTTCATGATGAGTACGTTGTATATGAATACAGAGGAACAAATTCCTCTCAATTTGCCAAAGGCGTCTGCATCGACGGCGAAAACGATTGAGCCGATTACGATTTCCTTAACCGCCACTCATAAGATGTATTTGAACGAACGTGAAATTAAGCCTGATGATTTAGGCAATGAAATTCAAGGCATCGTTGCGAAGGAACCACAACAAGCCTTTATCGTTCGTGCGTCTGAAGATATTGCGTATAAGGATGTTATTAGCATTTTGGATAATCTTAAGATGAGTGGTGCTCGATTTGTCAGCGTAGCGACAGAACGGAAGTGATCATATGGTGAGTAAACGATATGGCATTCCTTTTATCGCTGCATTGGTGGTCAACTTAGCATATTGGGGTGTTGTAGGCGATTTGTTCGGCCATTTAAAACCACCAGAAACACCAAAGAAAGACTTGGTCATCAATCTCGACATGGTGCAGCCGGAACCTCCTGAGCAGGAGAAGAAACAGCAAGAGAAAATTGTCTCTGATGATAAAGAAAATGCTGCGGGCGGTAAGTCAGGTAGTGTATTACCGGATTTATCGGGAAAACCGACACCGGGCTTGCAAAATCTTAACCCTTATCTAGGTGGCAATGAAGCGGCTAGTGTAAATCTACATGGGAATACAGATAATCCTGTAGGTGTTTCCGGCGATGGTGATACAACAGGTCCGGGTGGTGGCCCCGTTGGCAATGGTGGTAAAGCAAATGACGGCCCTGGTACACAGGGCCGCAATCCTGGGACTAGTGATACGGAAGGTTCGGGATACTTTGATGTTTCCGGTTATCGTGCTAGTTTAGATGCCAATAAAGTCATGCCAGCACAAGCTGTACGTAGAGGAATTACAGGGACAGTTACCATTAGGGTTTATTTTGATGGCGAAGGTAATTATGTAAGGGCTGAAATTGAGAGGAGTAGCGGCTCTAGCCTTCTTGATAATGATGCCCTTGCCCTTGCAGCTAGGTCAGGTGGGGCTACCAATACAACTGGTAAGCCTAAATCAGATGTTTTTTATATAAGATATGAATTTGAATAATGATTATATTTGGAATGAGCCTAAATTGAATTAAATGAATTACAGTTTATGTAGTGGATATGAGAAGGTTCATATCCACTACAACCAAATTGCCCACTGTAGTTCGGAGGCTACAAATTAACAGAATTAACATAGTTTTAATAAAACATATAGGATGGTGAATGAAATGAATAAACGTGTATATGTGGCCACAATGATGGCGTTACTTAGTATGAGTGTAAATGGTTATGCGGTAGATATGACAACTAATCAGAATCAAGAGTCGTCCAATGTAATCAATGTTACCGCTAATCGCACAGCCCTCCTAGATTTGGACACACCTGTAGCGATGAATGTAATTACACCTGAGGATTTAAAAAATACTGGTGCTACCACTGCTTTTGATGCGGTGGCGAACGTACCAGGTGTGACAATTAATTCCTATGGTGCGGGCGGTGCCGATTTTGGTGGCATGGATAGCCGTACGAATATTCGAGGCCTTGACCGTGGTGCCCTTGTTCTTGTAAATGGCGTGCCTATGAACCTCAATGGTAAGGGCGGTCTCGGCTCTATTCCTACGAGCGCTATTAAACGTATCGAGGTGGTGAAAGGCGCAGCTTCTACATTGTATGGTGCAGAGGCATTAGGTGGCGTTATTAATGTTATTACCAAGACTCCATCTACAGAGGGTGGCTCTGCTACAGTTGCTGTAGGTAATCGTGGGTCTAAACGTTTTGATGTGTCTTATGGTACAGATAAATTCATCGTTGGTATTGATAGAAAATATTGGGGTACACAGGATCCATCCACACCGATTCGCTACGACCATGCAGGTACTAAACACTACGATTACTATAGTACTCGCAACAAGGGCAATTCTTTGGGGCTCTTTATGAGTGGTAAGCTTTCAGATAAGGTAACATTGAATTTTAATCGTGCTGAAAGTAAATCGTCCTTTGGTCTAATTAGTACGGAAACAAATCTGGTTAATCAAGCAAGACATTCTACGACGTATCATTATAAGGATGATCGCAATAATGCATCCTTGATTTATAAGGACAAGGGTACTACAGGAACCTTGTTTTATAATGACCGTACGATGCGTGGTACGAGCCGGGCGCACAATACGTCCCAAGCTAAGGCGACTGAAACAAGCTATCGCGCACGTCAATATGGATTTGATGTACAGCATGAATGGGATTTTAGAGATGGTAAGGACTATTTAATCGCAGGTATTACAGGTAAGCAAGAAATATACCATGCAACGGCGGTGCCTGTATATATCCATCCGAAACGCAATAGTTATGCCGTGTATGGTAGCTATTCTTATGAAATCAATCCTAAATGGACATCCATTTTAGGATTGCGTTATACCGTAATCGATGACCCAATCAAGGATCAACATGTGTTGACGCCTCAATTCCAATTATTGCACTCCATCAATAAGCAATCCTCCATGTATGTTAACGTAGGGAAAGCTTTCACAATGCCTAGTTTGAGCGATACATTCCGCAGCGTTAGCCGTCGGTATACAGCGGTAAGCAGTAAAAACCTTAAACCAGAAGAGGGCTGGAACTATGAAATCGGATATAAACGCATCAACAAAAAGGATGATTGGAAGGTCGACGTATTTTATATGGATTTCAAAAACTTCTTCCAATGGCAACCAGATGCGAATGGGCGACCTTTGGTGCGCGTAAATGGCGGTAAATTCCGCAATGTGGGCATTGAAGCTGAATATGGCAGACGTTTATCGGATCGCCTCAAATGGAACGTAAGTGGTTCTTATTCAAATCCAAGACAAAAGGAAATGAATGAAAGTTACTGGAAACAAGCAGCCCCTAAATTGCAATTCACTACAGGTATTCGCTATGAAAGCCCAACATGGGAAGCTGGCACTTCCTTTAGCTTCGTTACAAAACGTTTGCGCAATCGCGATGGTGGTTTAAATCCTAATATCGCCCTTTGGAATGCGTACGTAGGTTACCACTTCAACAAGGATGCAACCCTTCGTCTCGATGCGCGCAACTTGTTAGACCGACACAATGTCATCACCAATGGGGATTATGAATACTGGGGTGACCCATTTACATATGAATTGAGTTATACACAAAAATTCTAATATTTATTTGGCCCATGTCCCCTATAAATCCAGTACTGATAGGGGGTATGGGTTTTGTGCAGTCCTTTTAAATGTGTAATAATACAATTATGTAATATTTATGAATAATTAGTGTGTGTGTTACGAGGGATTTGTTATGACTAATCTTAAGAAACGAAGAACTTCTGTACTTATAGGATTGGCACTGATGGGGTTATCTGTGAATGCATATGCAGCAGATGTAACGGCTACGACAGATACTCCTACTACAGCAACATCTGTTGACGCAAATGGTGCATCTGAAAGTCATGTTATTAATGTAACGGCTAATCGGATGGCGTTATTGAACCTAGATACGCCGGCAGCGATGGATGTTATTACGGACAAAGATATCATGAATAGCGGTGCTAAAAATGCCTTTGATGCAGTGAACATGGTGCCTGGCATTACATCCTTCTCCTATGGCGCTTCGGGCCTTGAATATGGTGCAATGGATAGCCGTGTCAATATTCGTGGCTTAGAACGGGGCTCTCTCATTCTCGTAAATGGGGTGCCGATGAATCTAAATGGGAAGGGTGGCCTTAGCTCGATTCCAACGGGTTCTATCGCACGTATCGAAGTATTGAAAGGTGCTGCATCAGCTCTATATGGTTCTGATGCCATGAGTGGTGTAGTAAATGTCATTACAAAAACACCATCTAAAGAAGGTGGCTCTGCTACTATAGGCGTAGGTAATATGGGCAGCCAAACTTATAAAATCAACTATGGCACACCTCGTTTCTTGATTGGCATAGAACGAGGATTCTTTGGTAAACAAGATCCGTCTACACCTATTCGTACAGATTCGGTGAGTCATCCTCGTGGTTATGAATACTATACCGCACGGGATAAAGGCAATTCCTTAGGTATATTTATGAGTGGCAAATTGAGCGATAAGGTGACATTGAACTTTAGCCGCTTCGAAGGTAAGTCTGCCTATGCTCAGTTGAGTACTGAAAGTAATATGACGAATCGCAATCGCCATTCTACAACATATGCATACGATGACTCTAAGAACAACGCATCTTTGATTTATAAAGAGGGAACTACGACAGGTACACTCTTTTATAATGACCGAGATTTGAAGGGGAAAAACCGTAAACATAGTCTTCCATCCTATACATCTAACGATAGTAACTATATTGCCCGTCAATATGGGGTTGATGTACAACATGAATGGGATTTTAGAGGTGGCAAGGATTATCTAATTGCCGGTGTACTTGGTAAGCGTGAAACATATCGTACTACATCAGGCCCAGTCTATGCGAGTCCTCATCGCCACAGTTTAGCTCTTTATGGTAGCTATTCCTATCAAATCAATCCTACATGGACTACCGTTGTAGGATTGCGCTATACGGACATCAAGGATCCTGTAAAGAATCAACATGTGTTGACACCACAGTTTCAATTGAATCACCGTATTAATAAAGAATCTTCTTTATATATGAATGTAGGCAAAGCTTTCACCATGCCTAATCTAAGCGATACATTTAAAACGGTAAACCGACAATATCAATCGGTTAGCGGACGTAATCTAAAACCTGAAGAAGGTTGGAACTATGAATTGGGTTACAAGCACATTACCAATAAAGATAGTTGGAAGGTGGCTGCATTCTACATGGATTTCAAAAATTTCTTCTCTTGGAAACCAGATAGCAACGGTAAAATGACGATTCGTGTCAACGGTGGTCGATATAGAAATGTGGGCATCGAAGCCGAATATGGTCGCAAGTTGACAGATCGATTAAAGATGTCTGTTGGTGCATCGTATTCGAATCCAAAACAAATGGAAATCGATAAAAATTATTGGAAACAAGCCAATCCAAAATTACAATTTACAGGGGGGGTTCATTACAATAGTTCCACTTGGACAGCTGGATCTAGTATAAATTTTGTAACAAAACGGATGAAGAACCGCGATGGCGGCATTAATCCAAATCTTGTAGCGTGGAATGCGTATGTAGGGTATCAGTTCAATGAGAACTCATCTATACGACTCGATGCGCGTAACTTGTTGAATCGTCACAATGTTATTTCCAACGGGGATTGGGAATATTGGGATGAGCCATTTAATTACCAACTTAGTTACACTCAAAAATTCTAAAAGGGACATTGTATTAATCATTTAGATTGACTATTCAGGAATCATTTAATAATCGGTTATAACTATACAAGGAGTATCATCATGAACAAGAACATTGTGTATCTTATATGTTTGATGGTACTCCTTTTTGTAGGTATAACCGGATGTGGTCCACAAGATGAAACGCAGGCCTTGCCATACACTCGTTATGTTGAAAGCTATGATGGGGTTCGCGTAGCAGTGCCTGATCATCCGAAACGTATTTTAGCATTATCTTCTGCATACGATACGATTTTACTAGGCCTTATAGAACCGGACCGATTAGTAGGTATTAATCAATTATCCACCTATCCTGAGTACTCCCTGGAAGCGGAGCGAGCAAAGCTCGTAAAACCAGTTATGAGTTCATATCCATTAGAAAAAATCATCGCCTTAAATCCTGATTTGGTGATTGCTCCTGACTATACCACGGCTGATGTTACTGAAGGTTTGCGTCATATGGGCATACCTACTGTTGTAGTGCCAACAGGTACTACAGTGGAATCGGTTATCAAGAATGTAACGGACATTGCGAATATTGTAGGAGAAGATGAAAAGGGGCACTTTTATGAACAGAAAATTCGCCGCGAATTATCTGAGATGAAACGCCTTGGGGCATCGATTTCACCAGCGGAGCGTAAAAGTGTCCTCTTTGTATCATCCATGGATGGGTACACGGGAACCGGTAGTCTTTTTGATGATATGTGTAAATACATGAGTATTTACAATGCACCTGATCTTCTCGGTTTACCACCGCGGACACCGTTTGGAGATGAGCGCGTATTAGCCATGGATCCAGATTATATCTTTGTTCCATCCTATAAGGGCATGGATAAGAGCTTATCTAGTCGCTATCTAGACAATCCGGCCTTTCAAAATCTGCGCGCCATACGAGAAGACCGTGTGAAAGCCTTGCCGGCGGCGTACTTATATACCATGAATCAGCATATTGGTGAAGCGATGCTAGCTATTATGCATACAGTGTATCCTCAGTTAGAAAGGAATTCTCATGACTAAACAGAAACAAAAAATCATGGCAATTGCCATAATTGGGGGATTGCTATGTATTGTAAGCTTATTGGCGCTACATGTAGGAACGATTATGATTCCTATCGGTGGTGGCATACAAAGTATATTAAATGGTATGGGTATACCGGTTCATTTTACTGAGCCGATTACGGCTGAACAAGAGGCGGTATTGTGGTTTATCCGCATGCCACGACTTATCATTGGCCTCCTTGTAGGCGGTGCACTCGCTTTGGCGGGTGCCGTTATGCAAGGTGTTTTCTCCAATCCATTGGCAGATCCAGGTATCATGGGCGTATCGGCAGGGGCCTCCCTTGGTGCCGTTATTGCCATCGCTCTTGGCGTTACATCTCTTGGTATGTTTTATATGCCTGCCTTTGCTTTTATTGGTGCCTTTATATCCGTTGGTATTACCATTCTGTTGACCTTGCGCAATAATAAGCTGGATACAACCACCTTATTGTTGGCTGGCGTAGCTGTAAGCATGTTGCTCGGTGCCTTTACTTCCGGTATTTTGACGATGATTAACGAATACCGGTTGCGTGAGTTCTTATTCTGGATGGTAGGTGGCCTTGATTTCCGTCGTTGGGATCATGTGGCACTAGCCGTAGGGCCCATCATGACGGGTAGTGTTATTTTGATGATGCTCGGCCGTCATCTGAATGTACTCGTTCTCGGTGACACCGAGGCACGTGCATTGGGTTTACCTGTTATGGTGTACCGTATGCTATTCCTATTCCTTGCATCTGTCGTTACAGCTACCGCTGTATGTGTCAGTGGTTCTATCGGCTTTGTAGGCCTAGTGGTACCTCATATTGTACGCCTTTTGGTAGGACCGGATCATCGCATACTATTGCCTATGTCGGCCGTTGGCGGGGCGCTGTTCCTCGTATTCTGTGATACATTGGGGCGCGTTATCGCACAACCTATAGAAATTCGCGTTGGCATTATGACCGCTCTCTTAGGGGCACCATATTTCTTATATTTACTACATCGCTTGCGTAGCAAAGGAGGGGCCTAATGAAACTAGATGTTCAATCCCTATCTGTCACATTAGGGGAAACTACAATTCTAAAGGATGCGTCCTTCTCTATTAATAGCGGTGAATTCGTCGGTATTATCGGCCCTAATGGGTCAGGTAAAACGACGCTGTTAAAAACCTTGCGCGGCCTCTATCCTACGTCTGGTGGTCAGGTTTTATGGGATGGTAAAAGCATCGCAGCCATGAGCGATAAGGAAATTGCTCATCATGTGGCGTATATGCAACAGTCTGTGAATGTTTCCTTTGATTATGAAGCCATCGATATTGTGATGACGGCGCGTTACCCCTATCTGAAATGGTGGCAACAAGAAGGGCCAGATGATAAGGCCATCGTAGAAAAGGCGATGAAAGAGGTGGGAGTATATCACTTGCGACATCGCTCTGTACAAAATCTTAGTGGCGGTGAACGACAACGGGTATTTCTAGCTAAGGCATTAGCACAACAAACCGAGGTGCTGTTACTAGATGAACCGACGGCAGCCCTTGATTTGGTGTACGCTGATGATATCTTTCACGAAGGCCGTAGATTATGTGACGAAGGCAAGACAATTTTAATCGTCGTTCATGACTTAGAATTGGCTGCAAAATATTGCACCAAGCTCGTCTTGGTAAGCGATGGTCACATTGTCGATGTAGGTACGCCACGGGACGTATTGACTGCTGAAAATTTACGGAACGCATTCCGTTTGTCGGCAGCGGTCTACGATGATCCGTACTTTAAACAACAACGAATATTTGTATTCCCTAAGGGTACTACGAATATTGATGACTTTAAACAAACAGGTGGTAGTACAGACATATCTATCGATCCTGAGTTGAAATAGAATTTTTCTATCCTTAATGAGGTTAGGCTTATGTTATATCCATTTACAGCTATTGTGGGCCAAGAGAACATGAAATTAGCCCTTTTACTCAATGCCATCAATCCATCCATCGGTGGCGTGCTAATTGAAGGTGAAAAGGGCACTGCTAAATCTACAGCGGTCCGTGCGCTAGCGAATCTATTACCGCCTATGGAACTAGGGGCCGACGCAATGACCGTTGTAGAATTGCCTATCAATGCTACAGAAGATCGTGTCATTGGATCCATAAATTTAGAAAAGGCTTTGCAAGAAGGTGTGAAAGCCTTTGAACCAGGCATTCTTTACGCAGCGCATCAAAATATTCTCTATGTAGATGAGGTCAATCTATTAGATGACCATATTGTAGATATTTTACTAGATGTAGCTGCTATGGGAGTGAATACGGTGGAACGTGAAGGGGTGAGCCATTCCCATCCATCTCGTTTTATCCTCGTAGGCACGATGAACCCAGAAGAGGGTGACCTTAGACCTCAACTATTAGATCGATTTGGTCTTTCCGTCATGGTCTATGGTGAGCATGATCCAGCACAACGCATGGAGGTTATCAAGCGCCGTCTTGCCTTTGGCGACGACCCGGTAAGTTTCGTAGCGTCTTATGCGGAATCGGAACGAGCATTACACGAACGCTTATTACAAGCTCGTGAATTATTGCCAAGCATCATTCCCACCGATGAGGTGTTGTTGAAAATTGCAAGCATTAGTATTGGTGTTGGCGTTGATGGTCATCGTCCAGATATTACGATGATGCACACCGCTCGTGCACACGCAGCCTTTCACGGTCGCCATCAAATCACAGAGAGCGACCTCAAGATAGCAGCACGATTAGCATTGAAGCATCGTTTACGTCGTTTGCCATTTGAGGAACAAGGTCATGATGAAGACCGTATTGATACAGTGGTAACGGCTGTGCTTGAGGGCTAGCTATGGAAACATCTGTACAAGAGGCCCTCAAAATAGGCCTTGTAAACAATCAGATTCATACTCTCGTTATTTCTGGTGGTACTGGTGTGGGTAAAAGTTATATCCTTCGCCAGTGCCTCGAGGTGTGGCATATTCCCTATCGTTTGATACCTGTGTATGTAGATAATTCGCAATTACAAGAGACTATCGATTTTGAAGCATCCCTAGAGCAGGGCAAGATGATTATGTCCGCCGGCCTTTTAGATGACACTAGCACTCGATGCTGGGTTGTCGATGATGGTCACGTTCTGGCACCTGAGGTTCGTCGTGCCTTATTAGTAGAGGCGAAGCGACGTCAAATACTGCTCATCATGACTATCAATCATGAAGATAGAACACTAGATGATGCGGAGTGGGAACTCGTCGATGTGCATGTATCTATGGCTGCACCTACATTAGAATCTCGTATAGCTGTGTTGCAACAAAATCGAGAAGAAATTCAATGTGGTGAAGCATCTATAGCAAGGGATAATCAATCAGACTTGGACGATGCTCTATGTGAGGAGGAAACTAGCTCAATAGATGTTATTTCAGCTGAGGACATGTTATCTCTCATAGCTATTAAACGAGTTCAGAATATTGCTGTTTCGGATGCTATGCTTTCACTAGCCATATCCTATGCACTACAAGCACGCACCGTAGGCCATGGTGCAGAATACGTATTGCTGCAAGTTATGAAATCTCTTGCCGTTCTTGATGGCAGCTCGTACTGCAAGCCAATCCATGCAGACCGAGCCGCTTTATATGTCTTGCCCCATCGTATGAAGCGAGATGAAGCATCAGAATCTCAATCATCACAAGGGGATAATGGAAGCAGTACAAACGACCAAAATCAGTTGCAGAAGAATACTGAAATAACAGAGGACTCTGATGTATATAACTCGAGTAATTCGGGTGAAGAAGATTCTAATGGTGATGAATCCAATCCTAATGAATCAGATAATTCCAATAATGATATAAGTGGTACCGAAGATGGAGCGTCTAATCAAGACGTATTCGGCAACGCTAATCAAGAAGAAACTAGTGGCACTAATGACGCTAACGCTAAGGAACCTGATAGTTCTGATTCAAGAAGCACTAATGCTGATGTATCTAACGGGCTATCTTCTGTATCTTTGCCTGATACTGTTGCCCGTATAGCTAACCAGATGTTTCATTGGAAATTGCAGTCTTATAAGACGGTAGACCGTCAGTATCGCAAGGGTTCTGGTCGTCGACTCATGACTAAAACAAAGGATACTCGAGGGCGCATGATTCGGGCCTATCAAGATGAACATGCTCTTGAGGACTTGGCCTTAGTCGATACATTGCGAGCGGCAGCACCCTACCAACGGTTGCGAGCTGCTGTTAAGGTGGAACAAGAAACACAATCTACGCAGTCTCTGCCATTAGAACAACAAGAAGCTAAGGGCTTATCTATAGTAATAAAACCACAGGACTATCGCCGTAAAGCTCGAGAAAAACGTATTGGCGCATACCAACTCTTTGTGGTGGATGCTAGCGGTTCTATGGCGGCACGGCATCGCATGGAGGCTACTAAGGCAGCTATTTTGAGTCTTTTGCGAGACTCCTATATCCATCGTGATTCAGTAGGACTCATTGCCTTTCGCAAGGAATCGGCAGAGGTGTTATTGCCGTTCACCCGTAGCGTAGAGCGCGCAGAGCGACTATTAGCCTCTATGTCTACAGGTGGTAAAACGCCATTAGCTCACGGTTTACGCATGGCCTACACCATGTGCGATAGATTGTTGCGTGCCCATCGGGCAGAACGCATTCAGATTATATGTATCACCGATGGTCGAGCTACGTCGGGGGATTCTGAGGATCCCGTAGCAGAGGCTAAACAATGGGCTCGTATTCTTGGAACCTTGCCTGTAGATTGTATCGTTATCGATACGGAAACGGGCTTTATCAAGCTAGGCCTTGCTAAAGAATTATGTAAATTAATGAATGGCAGTTATTACGCCATGGATACTATTACGGCGGATGATATTTTACGAGTATCGCGGAGGTAGATCATGAGTCGTCTCATGTATATTTCTAATTTAGGAAAACAAATCCAATATATAGAAAAGGCTGTTGCCACCTATCCTGAATTAATACAGGGTGAGGTGGACATCTGTAATATGAAAAAACAGCCCCTTTGGGATGAGGATTTTGAAAGCCGCCTACGCGCTGCAGATGTTGTTCTCGTAACGAATATGGGGGTTGGCTTAGATTCGCCATTTTTAGAAGGTCTAGAGCGTTGGCTGTATGCGCATCATCCTAAGTATTGGATCGATGTGGTAGAGCCTAAGAAAACAGATATTCTCTATCGCAATATAGACGAAAATCAACGGAGATTTCTTGAAAGCTACCGCCGCACCAGTGGCGTCATGAACTATGTGCGCCTTATTAACGGTGCTTTCAGTACAAAACCGATCTCCGAATGGGAGGAACCTGATCACATTCCGTGGCAAGCCATCATGGGCCGCGATGGAAATATCTACGAAACCTATGATGAGTTCATGGAGGCTGAAGGAAATCCAGATTGGCCGTCCATCGCGGTGTATTTCTATCGCGACGAATGGATTATGGGGGATATTGAGTATCAACAGGCCTTATTCGAAGAGATTTATAAACATCAGTACAATCCGATTATCTTTTATGGACAGTATGGCTCGAATCCTCGTGTAGGCATTCCTAATATGAAGCTGTCCATGAATCATCTCTTTGGTAAGGATGTATTCCCCTTTGATGTGCTCATAAATACTTGTAAATTCTCCTATCAGTCCTTAGGGGCGCAAACTTTGGAGGAATTAAAGTTACAGGATGTGCCTATCATTCAGGGCTATACCATATACATGGATGAGAAAACCTGGGCTGCAGATCCACAAGGTGTGACGCCTTTAGATGTGAATTTATCCATATCACAACCGGAACTCGATGGCGTCATTCAGGGTGGCGTCGTGGCTTGTCAAACTTATGACGAGCAGGGGCATTATATGTATTTACCTGTGAAAGAACGCATTGCTGCTGTTGTAGAGCGGGCCATTAAATGGTCTAAATTACGATATATTCCAGTATCGGAGCGAAAGGTAGCTATTATCCTGCATAACTATCCGCCTAAAAATTCCAATATTGGGTCCGCTGCAGGACTTGATACGCCTGAATCGGTACGACGACTATTACAGAGTATGCAAGACGAGGGCTATACCGTAGATACTGTGCCAGAAACGAGTGCAGAGTTGATGGATATAGTCATATCTCATATGACGAATGACAGGTCTATGCTCACTGATGAGCTCTTAGCTTCTGCAGAAGGGCGTTTGAGTAGTGATGATTACAAAACGTATTTTGAAACGCTGCCAGCAGATACGCAAAAGTCTATGATCGAGTCTTGGGGCGCGGCGCCAGGAGATGTCTTCGTCTACGATGATGAAATCATTATCCCTGGATTCTCCAATGGCAATCTATGGATTACGGTGCAGCCACCTCGTGGTTTTGGGGAAAATGTATCTGCTATTTATCACGATCCCTGTTTGCCACCGCCACATCAATATATAGCCTTTTACCATTGGGTACGTCATGTTTTTGCAGCGGATGCAGTCATTCATGTGGGTACCCATGGCTCATTAGAATGGCTGCCTGGTAAAGGCGCTGGCCTCAGTGCTAGTTGTTATCCTGAAATAGGCATTTCTAGTTTGCCTAATATTTACCCTTACTGGACGACTATCATAGGTGAGGGTATTCAGGCAAAACGGCGTAGCTCCGCTTGTTTAGTAGGCCACTTATCGCCACCGATGACGACAGCTGGTCTATATGATGAGTTTGAAGAACTAGAAGCCTTGCTCGATGAGCATAGTCATTTTGAGCAAGAGCATCCTGAGAGTGTATCGGATATAGAGAACGTGATTCGAGAGAAAGCCATGGCGTGTCATCTCATCGATGAAGAACAAGGCGCTACGATGGAGATGGACGATCTTATTACAGCTGTCCATGAAAAGTTAAGCGACCTAAAGCATATGCAGATGAGAAATGGCTTGCACATTTTAGGGCAAGGACCTGAAGGTGTAGAGCTAGAGGAATTTATTACCGCCATTGTACGGACGCCACAAGGGGATATTGCATCGGGTCTTGAAATCTTAGCCGAAGAATTAGGTTATGATTGGTCCTATATAGAACAACATGCAGGGGACGTAAATGACGAGGGGATTCGTTATAGTAACATCATTGATCAAATTTGGAATGAACTGCGTGCGTTTGTAAGGTATGTGGTGAATACACCAGATTATACAGCACCAGAACGGCTAGCGCCTTTGGCCGCAGTCATTGTGCGCGAGTATATACCTAAATTAGGGCAAACAAAGAATGAGGTTACATCCATTTCGCAGGGCTTGCAGGGAAAATATGTTGAACCCGGCCCTGGTGGGGCTCCTTCCAGCGGTCAAGTTGATGTATTGCCTACGGGGCGTAACTTCTATGGCCTCGATGAACGGGCACTACCCACAAAGATTGCTTATCAGCTAGGGATAGATTTGGCAGATCAAGTCATTACTGACTATATCTTAAACGAGCAACGGTACCCTGAAACGGTAGGCATCATTCTCTGGGCTAGTAGCAACTCTAGAAGCCACGGCCAGTGTTTAGGGGAATTTCTTTATTTATTAGGGATTCGTCCTAAATGGCAGTCCAATGGTCGCATTTCAGGTCTAGAGGTGATTCCTTTAGAAGAATTACAACGGCCTCGTATCGACGTAATGGGTCGCATCAGTGGCCTCATTCGAGATATGATGCCTACTGCCATTAGTTGGCTTGATAAGGCCGTGGAAATGGTGTCAGAACTAGATGAGTCCCCAGATGATAACTATGTAAAAAAACATATTCACGATGATGTAGATTGGCTCGTTGAACAGGGTGAAGACCCATTATTAGCTACTAAGAAGGCGAGACTTCGCATCTTTGGTGATCCACCACAGGCCTATGGCACCGGTGTAGGTGCCTTGATAGAAGGCAAAAACTGGCAGTCCGTAGAAGATATTGCGCAAGTGTATAGCAAGTGGAGTAGCTTTCATTTGCATAAAGACATTCCCCAAGATATGCGATTATTTCAACGGCGCCTTACTACTATGGATGTGACCATTAAGAATGAAGATAATCGAGAAACTCATATTTTGAGTGCCGATGATTATTATAGCTATCATGGAGGTCTCATTGCAGCAGTACGGACTGCAAAGGGCAGTGCGCCTCGCGCCTATGTGGGGGATAGCACCGACCGTAGCCGCGTTGTGATGCGGTCCTTGTCGGATGAGCTGCGCCGCGTTGTGCAAGGGGAAACACAAAACCCGAAATTCATTCAAGCTATGATGAATCATGGTTATAAAGGTGCATCGGATATGTCCAATGTGGTATCCCATAGCTTTGGCTGGGATGCGACGAGTGATATAGTGCCCGACTGGGTCTATGAAGGTTATGCGAACAAGTATGCCTTAGATACAACGGTGCAAGAATGGATGCGTGATGTAAATCCGTGGGCCTTGCAGCGCATTGCGGAAATTTTGTTAGAAGCCGCTCAACGTGGCTACTGGGATGCATCTCCAACGATGCTAGAGAATTTGCAGTCCTTATATATTTCCATAGAAGGTGTTATAGAAGGTCGTTAATATGAAACAAAGAATATCGATTATATGCGCCATACTGATGATGGTATTGTTTGTGGTCGGTTGTGGTCCTGCACAAACGGGGACTACGGGCGCTACACATCAGGTTACGGATGGTACAGGCACGATTGTTACGGTGCCTAATGAGCCAAAGCGCATCGTTCCTATTGCAGCGAGTACAGAGGATATAGTTCTATCCTTGGTTGATCCAAGCCGTGTAGCCGCTGTTGGTACGGTACCTAATAATGTGCCCGACGCGTCGGCTAAGGTAGAGAAACATGTGAAAGCATCTGCTGAGTCCATGCTCTCTGTACAGCCAGATTTAGTATTAGTACCCAATTGGATGTCTCCAGATGCGATTGGGGAAATGCGCAATATGCAGATTCCTGTTTATGTATATAAAACGCCTACTACGGTAGAAGAAGCAAAAGCTACGATTCATGAGATTGCCGGACTATTACATGCATCTGATGAATCCATGATAGCTAGCATGGATGCAGATTTAAAAACTGTAGAAAATCTGGCGAATAAGTATAGCGGTGAACGCCCTTTAGTGGCATTTTATTCACAATTTGGCTTAACAGGCGGCAAGGGGTCTACCTTTGATGATATGTGTAACTATTTGAAGGTAAACAATGCGGCCGCTCAAATAGGTTTAGGCCCTTTTGATAATGGGACGAGAGAGGATTTAATAAAATCTAACCCAGATATCATTTTTATTCCTTCTGTGGCCTATACATCGGATGGTACTACGCCAGCAACGACAGAACAGCTTTACTCTGATCCTGCTTTGCAAGGTGTTAAGGCCATCACCAATCGTCGTGTGTATCTCGTAGATTCCTCGCAGGTCATGAGTTATTCTCAATTTATGACCCGTGCAATGGTATCTATGGCACAAAATATTTATAGTATGTAATTATAGTTTGATGTGTGTGGAGGTTTTTATGAAAGTATCAAAGAAACAACGTTTATCTCTGTATGTGGGATTAGCTCTTGTATTTGGTAGCACGATTAGTGCACCTAGCGTATTAGCTGCTGATGCACAAGATTCCCATACCATTGTCGTTACTGCAACGCGTAGTGAACAACAGCTTTCACAAGTACCAGCTAGCGTAGGCGTAGTCACAGGCGATGATATCCGCGAACGTCACGCAACTAACATGAATGAAGCGATGCGTATTGTACCAGGTGTAGATATCAATACGTATGGTGGTGGCGTAGGTTACACGAATTCTAATGCATTCCGTATCAATGGTTCCGACCAAGTACTATATTTGGTGGACGGTATCAATATGGGCGCGGCTGGCGTGAATCCGCCGATGACAATTCTGAAAGATATGTCTAGCATTGACCGCGTAGAAGTTCAACGTGGCGCAGGTTCTACATTATACGGTTCTGGTGCCATCGGTGGTGTGGTCAACGTAATCACAGCGAAACCTGAAGAAGGTGTTCAAACTAAGCTTCGTGTTATGGGTGGTAGCAATAATCTTGAGCAATACGCGATTACCAATGAAGGTAGCAAAAACGATTGGTACTGGCGCGTAGGCTTGCAAAAGGACATCATTGGTTCTTACAAGGATGGTCATGGGGCGCGAATTCCACAACATGCTAATAGCCATAATGGGTCCTTCATGGTAGGCAATACGATTAATGATAAAAATGATGTGAAGGTATTCTATGATACATATCGTGGCGACGTGATGTATTCTGACCACTTGGGTGCTCTCAATCACATTCGTTATGGTACAGAAGCAAGTGATTCCTTACGCGCTATTTGGAATAACAAGATTAGCAATCGTTGGAGCCATCAATTATACTTGATGAACAATCACTATAAAACAGTATACGATCATTATCCAATCGACGTGAAAACACGCGGTATCGGTGATCAAGTAACGTATAAAGCCAAAGACCATACCGTAGTTGGCGGTTTTGATTGGCGCCAAGATAAGGTCGTTAACATGGGTGGTATCAAGCTTACGAATACATCTTATTTCCTTCAAGATGAGTGGAAAGTGGCTCCTAAATGGACGGTAACACCAGGTGTTCGTGTTGACCACCATTCTGCATTTGGTACCCATACATCGCCATCCATTAGCGTTGGCTATGATGTGAACAAGAAAACAAATGTATATGCTGCGTACAAAGAGTATTTCTTAGCTCCTACACCTTACCAACTCTTTGATGGCACAAATGGTAATCGTAATTTAAAACCTGAAACCGGTCGTGAATTTGACCTTGGTGTACATCACAAATTCGGTAAAACTTGGAACAGCAACCTCAGCTTCTTCAGCCGTCATACAAAAGATAGAATTGGTTGGGTTATGACAAATCCTGCAACGTTCGCGGGCCAATATCACAATTTCGATACTGAAAAAGCCTATGGCATTAATGCTGATGTGCGTAAACAATTGACAAAACATTTGGCTGCGCGCCTTGGTTACACATATACTCATATCGATGCAACGCCTACGCGCAAAGCAAATCGCGATGGGTATGTGCCTAAACACGCCGTTAATGCAGGACTTGATTACAATGATGCTAAATGGGATGCTCATTTGGATATCCGTGGTGTCATCGATCGTCCTGGTCAATCTGCTAATGTATTCCCACGTAAAACATACTGGTTGGCTGACATTAGTGCGAACTATCGGGTACGTGAAAACGTGACTGTATTTGGTCGTATTAATAATATCTTTGATACGTACTATGCGGAACAATCTAGCGTTAATTGGGGGCACCCTGGTGACTGGTGGCCAGGCCAAGGTCGCAACTTCCGCTTAGGTGTTGAAGTTACTATCTAACTCACTGGTTAAGAATAAAAATTGATAAGGCTGTAAGCTACTGTGATAAAACTATAGATTTTCTCTTGTAAAAGCACTATAATAGAATGTATCTATATATATCAATGTATGCGTATTACAGCCTTATTTTTTTGTAAGGCGTTTGTTTAGAGGAGTTGGATTCTGTATGGAACTACCGGTTTTATCCCCGTATATGATGGCACGTAAGCCGTCGGGGATCCGCATGGGACAAATTAAATTTTTAGAGCGAAAGAACCCACCTATTTTGGTTAATGGTTCTATTGGTAATGTTATGCGTCCTATGCATCCCGCCATGCAGCGCCGACTATTCACGCTAGGAGGACCTAATAGTCCTTTCAGTACAGGCATCGTACCGTATGTGCCAACAACGGGTACCGATGAATGTCGCGAAGCATTCTTGCATATTTTGCGTAGCCAAGGTTTTGATACAACAGGCCTTAATGTACTCGTTACGGATGGCGCATCCATGGCGATGGAAATCATCATGCTTGGCGTTTGTGGCGGTGCAGGGGAAGAGGAACGCCCTCTCTTGATGTTCAACCCTTCTTACACAAACTATGATGCGGTAGGTCATCGTATCGGTCGTAAAACGGTAACCGTAGAACGTCGCCTCAATGAAAATGGCGAATTTGAATTGCCATCCATTGAAACCGTGGAAAAACGCATTATAGAAACAAAACCAGGTGCATTGTTGATTATTCCTTACGATAATCCGACAGGTCAGCTATTCAGCAAGGAAACCTTGATTGAATATGCATCTTTGTGCGTAAAACATAATTTATGGATTATTTCTGACGAAGCGTATCGTGAATTGGCCTACGAAAAAGGTAAGGAAACATCTAGTATTTGGACATTGACAAACAAGGATGTACCGGGTATCGAAGGGCGTCGTATCAGTCTTGAAACGGCTTCCAAGGTGTGGAATGCTTGCGGCCTTCGCATTGGCGCTATCATTACAGACAATGCGTTGTGCTATGAAAAATCCGTTGCCGAATATACAGCAAACCTCAGTGCTAACACACTAGGTCAATATATCTTTGGCGCCTTGGCTCATGAAAGCCATGCTGAACTTCATAACTGGTATGAGCAACAACGCGATTACTACCGCGAAATGATTTATGAACTTCACAAGGGATTTAAAGAGGTAGAACCAGATTTCATCATCTCCAATCCAGAAGCGTCCATCTATTTTGTTATCGACGTGCGCAATGTAGCAAAACCGGGCTTCGACGGCGTTGAATTTGCTGCTTGGTGTGCTGAACATGGTCGTGTAACCTTGGATGATGGCAATGACTATACATTGCTTATGGCTCCGCTTAATGGTTTCTATAGCGGTGCAGGTGATAAACACAATCCTGGTAAGACACAACTTCGCGTATCCTTCTGCGAAAATCCAGATCTTTTAAAACTAGCGCCTGTATTGCTATCTAAACTATTTAGAGCATACGAAGCACAACGATAAATAAAAGGACTATAACTATAATGTGATTTTAATTTGCATTTTGTTATAGTCCTTTTATTTTTACCTTGTATTTTTGTAATAATTATGATAAAGTGATGATAATATTATGATATAAGGAGGTGTAAATATTGATTAATATTAGACCTGTATCAGATTTGAGAAATAAGTTTTCAGAAGTTGAAGAAACCGTAATTACAACTAATTCTCCAGTGTTTTTAACTAAGAATGGATATGGAACCATGGTGTTAATGAGTATTGAACAATATTCTGCATTAACAGATCCTATTGAGTATGCATTAGATGAGGCTGATTCTGCAGCAAAAGAAAATAAAGTTAGATTCTCTGGCACTGATGTTTTTCGTCGTGTAAGGGAGAGAATTGATGGAGCGGAAATATAAACTTACATTTTTACCATTATTTGAGCATGAATTAAATCATATTGTTGATTATATAACCTATATTTTACATAATAGAGAGGCTGCGCATGCTCTCGTATCAGATATCGAAACAGCCATATATACAAGGTTAGAGTGCCCAGAATCTTTTGCCGTTTATCCAAGTAAAAAATATAGAGAACACCCGTATTATAAAATAACCGTGCGTAATTTTTATATTTTTTATGTTGTAATTAATGATGTAATGGAAGTTCGTCATATTTTCTATAATCGACGAGATTTACAAACTTTATTAGATGATTGATAAAAAGAAGCTATAATACTAGAGGTTATCCTCAGCATTATAGCTTCTTTTTGATTCCTTGTGGTATCTAAGTGTTATCGTTTTCATGGTCGAGTCCCTTAGTAGCGATGCTAACAGCCTGCTCTTCTTCAGGCATAGAACTATCCTCTGTTGATGGATAGGAGGTGTCGTCTAAGGTTACTGTTTCTAGTAATTTGTCGATATTATCTGCTTGAATAGAAACTTCTTTGTTATACCATTCGCCAAACTCGCGGATAACTTTTTCATTGCGCCTATAATAGGTGTATTGGTCAATTTTTCTTGATTCTACAAGGTCTGCTCGTTCTAGCATAGTCATAAATGTAGATACAGACGATTGCGATACACCGCAGCGTTTTTGAATACTTTTAACGCTAACGCTGTTTGGAAAATCGATGAGAGTTTTAGAGTGTACTTGAACACCGAATTCTTGCTCTGGGTGCTTTAGCCACAATATAATATCTAACCGATGTGGATTGGATAATGCTTTCAGAATTCTTTGCGGATCCATATGGCCTCCTTGAGGTAAATACCAAAGTGTTGAGTGCCTTACTTTGACCGTGGTCTTGCATTATGCGGTCGTATTATATACGCGTCTTGCTCCGTATAGAGGGTTTTTATTACTTTTATCATACGCTAATTTTTATGTGAAAGCTAGGAAAATTTATAAATTTTTATGGGACGGAGGTGTGGGGTTCCAAAAGTCTCCACCGGCCGGGTCTGACTTCGCCCTTCGGGCTACGCAGGGCCAAAGTCGACTTATGGAACCCCACACCTCCTCGCCAAAAACTTTAGGTGTGGAGGAGAAAGGCCTGCGTTTCACGCAGGCTTTCGAATTAGTTTTATAAGGGGATTTTATGAATATCCGTATTATTGATTCTTTTTGCTTTGTGATTGTGTTATTATTATAAAGGTATTGTTTTAGTTTTATGTATAGGGGTGTTATGTATGAATAAAAAACTTTTTTTGATTTTAGGGGCCATTTTATTGTTTTTGATTGGTGCTACTGCAAATGCTAAGGTACCAATGTATTATGATAACAATCCTAATCTAATTCTTATGTATGAGAATCCATCAGGGACTGCTTTTTATTTAGATAAAACTTCACTAGTGAATGAAGAGTATGATCCACCGTACTATAAGTTGGCGATTAATGTTGTATGTGTACCTAACGCGAGTCGTGGTGCAACTAATTTTTATGCTGTAACAAAACATTTTAGTTATCATTACCATTATCGTAGTATGTTTGTATTAAATCCTGATACAAATCTCTGGAGACCTTTGAAGTTACATGCAAGTAATGCGGAAGGGGCAGTTGATGAAGGTATCGGCGAAGCGGCTTTTTATTTGGCTTATAAAATTAAATTCCATGATTTGTATGACTCGAAGTTTTATAAGCAACTTCGGAAATAATATAGTTAGAGGAACAAGGGCTGGTCTCGACCAGCCCATTTTTTATTTTCTTATAAAATTTTCATGTACATGTGCTATGTTAAAAAGGTATTTTCAATCTGTATCGTGAATATATAATATATAGACTTATGTAAGTTAGGCTTTCATAAAAAGGAGCTGAGTATATGGCAATAGATCGAAATGAGAGATTTGACGTCATCGTCGTGGGGGCAGGGCCGGCGGGTGCTGCGGCGGCGTTGCGTTTGGCGGAGCAGCGTGTGAAGGTGCTAGTCATTGAGCGCGGGATGGCGCCTGGTGCGAAGAATATGATGGGCGGTCGCATTTATACGCATTCTTTGGAGAAATTGGTGCCGGATTTTAGGGACCGTGCGCCTCTTGAAAGAAAGGTGACGAAGGAACGTATTTCCATCGGTGCTGGCAATGAGATGACGACCATTGAATATAGTTACCAAGATGTGAAAGAAAATGAAGAGTCCTACGTTGTGTTGCGTGCTAAGTTCGATAAATGGCTTGCCGAAGAGGCTGAGAAGAAAGGGGCTTTGCTCGTTTCTAATGTACAGGTAACGGAGCTTATCACCGAAGGGGAAGGCAAAAAACGCCGCGTCGTTGGTGTGCGTTGCCACGATGATGAGGTGTATGCCAAGCTCGTTATCATCGCAGAGGGTGCCAATACAGTACTCCTAGAGGAAGCAGGTCTTACAGGTCCTACCGATCCTAGCACGATGGCTGTTGGCGTGAAAGAGGTATATAAATTCAAAAAAGAGGACCTCGAGAATCGCCTTATGTTGTCTAGTGATGAAGGCATGGCATGGCTCACGTTGGGTGATATGACAGATGGTCTATTAGGTGGCGGCTTTATTTATACGAATAAGGACAGCCTTTCCGTAGGCATGGTGGTAGGCCTTGAGGACATAGGCTCGGCAGATAAGTCCGTTGACGAAATGTTGGAGGCTTTCACCAGTCATCCTAGAATTGCACCGCTTTTAAAGAACGGCCAATTAAAGGAACACAGCGCGCATCTTGTGCCTGAAGGCGGTTATAAGGCGATGCCAAAATTGGGTGGCAAGGGTTACATCGTCGTTGGCGATGCGGCGCGGATGTGTATGAATCTGGGGTACACGATTAGAGGTATGGACCTTGCTATCGAGTCCGGTATGTGCGCGGCTGAGGCGGTCAATGTGGCATTGCGCGATGAAAATATGGACCGCGTTACTAAATTGTACGAAAAACAAATCAAGGCGTCTTGGTTGCGTCGGGATTTGAAATTGTATAAAAATATGCCGAAATTCTTGGCGACCAATCCGCGTATCTTTAATGCGTATCCTGCATTTGTAAACAATCTTATGCATGACGTATTCACTGTTAATGGCGACGGTGCGGTGCCGTTGATGAAAAAATTGTTGCGCCGCGTCAAGGATGTAGGCCTATTCAGATTGATTCGTGATGCATGGAAAGGGGTGCGTTCCCTATGAAATTAGAAGAGCGTTTGGGCGCGAATAAATATTATGTAGATGAAACGTGTCCTCATATCATTATTGATGGTGAAAGCGTAAGCCGCGAAGAGGCGATGAAGCTCGTGAATGGTTGTCCTGCAGGTCTATACACTTTGCAAGAGGACGGCACGCTGGCTTTTGATTTTGCCGGTTGCCTCGAATGTGGCACATGCCGTGTATTGTGTGGACATACGATTGTTAAATCTTGGAAATATCCTCGAAACGCTAAGGGCGTAGAGTTTAGACAGGGGTGAGTGCATGGAATTATTAGTCTGTATAAAACAAGTGCCGGATACGTCGGAAATTAAACTAGATCCGGAAACAAATAATCTCATCCGCACAGGCCTGCCTAGCATCGTAAACCCTTACGACATGCACGCGCTTGAGGCGGCTTTGACTGTGAAAGACCAAATTGAGGGGAGCCGCGTTACGGTTGTGACCATGGGTCCTCCGCAAGCGGAAGAGGCGTTGCGTCAATGCTTGGCGCTAGGCGCTGATGATGCGGTGCTCGTAACGGACCGTGCCTTTGGTGGTGCTGACACATTGGCTACAAGCTATACGATTGCATCTGCTATTCGTCATATTCAACGGACCATGAACCGTCAATTCCAAATTATTTTCTGCGGTAAACAAGCCATCGATGGCGATACAGCGCAAGTGGGTCCTCAAATTGCAGAGGAACTCGGCATGGCACAAGCTACCTATGCTTGTGAATTTTCCGTAGATCAAGCTTCTCAAACGGCGATTGTAAAGCGGGAGCACGAGAACGGTTACGAAGTGATTGAAGCGCCGTTGCCATTGCTTGTGACGACGACGGCCGAACTCAATGAGCCTCGTCAACCAGGCCTTTGGAGCTCTATTTACGCGAAACGATATACGATTAATCACATTACCTTGCGTGATATGCCTCATATTGATGAAAGCCGCATTGGTCTTACCGGTTCCCCAACACGGGTGCGCAAGGTGTACCAACCACCGCTTCGTGGCAAGGTAGAAATGCTTTCATCCGTCGACGAAGGGGCCAAAAAGGTACTCGAATTGGCATACCACATCAAGCCTGAAAAGTTCGCCCACCTCTTGGTGCCGAATGATGCACCGGTTGTGGAATCTCAAGATGATGAGGGGATTGACGTAAACGACCCTGTACAGCGGGCTGCGTCTGTTGAAAGCGTAGTGCCTAGTGAACCTAAGGCGGTAGATCCAAATACATTTGCTGCAGTGGCTGCTAAGGCTGATGCTGTTGCCAAAGGAGGTGACCGATAATGACAAATTTTGATGAATACAGAGACGTTTTTGTCGTAGCTGATACCATCGATGATGTGGTGCATCCAGTTACGTATGAACTTATCGGTCAAGCTCGCCGTATCGCTAAGGAACTGGGCCAGCTCGTGCAAGTGATGCTCCTCGGCGAGAACGTACAAGCTGAGGCTGAGGAACTTGTGGCTCATGGCGCCGATATTGTTCACGTTTTTGAAAGCCCTCTCTTGAAATACTATACAACAGATGGCTATACAAAGGTATTGACGGATTTCTTTGAAGACCATAAACCGAATATCCTTTTAATTGGTGCTACCAACAATGGCCGTGACCTAGCACCGCGCATGTCTGGTCGCATGCAAAATGGCGTTGTAGCAGATTGCACTATCCTAACCGTAGATACAGAAGAAGGCCTTGTAGAATGGACCCGCCCTGCTTTAGGTGGCAATATCTTGGCGGAAATTATTTCGCCAAACCATCGTCCACAAATGGGCTCTGTTCGACCTAATGTATTCAAAAAACCTGAGCGCATTGCGGACAGTTGGGGCCGTATCCAACTTGAACAATTTGACCTCAAGCCTGAAGACATTCGCACCAAACGACTAGATTTTATTCCATTCAGCAAGTCTGGTTATAATATCCAAGAAGCGGATATCATCGTAGCTGGCGGTCGTGGTATGGGTTCAAAGGAAAACTTTGATAAACTCTACGAACTCGCCGATGCTATCGGCGGCGTTGTAGGTGCTACACGTCCACTCGTTGAAAAAGGCTGGATTGAATTGCCATACCAAGTAGGCCAAACAGGTAAAACCGTAAGCCCTAAACTATATTTGGCATTTGGTATCTCTGGCGCAATCCAACACGTAAGCGGCATCTCTGGGGCCGATACAATTGTGGCCATTAACAATGATCCGAAGGCGGAAATATTCCAACACGCGAACTATGGGATTGTTGGGGATTGTATGGAAGTTCTCAACGATATGTTGGCGCATTTAAAATAGAACATAAAAAGATTGGGCCCTTAGCTTAATTGCCGTAGTAGAAAGGCCCCCTTCCGAAAAACTCCACCGGCCGGGTCTGACTCCGGCCTGCGGCCTCCGCAGGGCCAAAGTCGTTTTTCGAAAGGGGTCCTTTCTTTCTTCTACAGTCGATATAGCCATGGACCCAATCTTTTTATGCTTCTCCTTAAATTAGCACCGACATGTTCGTTGAAATAATATAAGTAGAAATATGGTAAAATGGTGTTATAGTAATTATCGATACAAATCTAATAGAAGAATCCACAAAACATAAATTATAATTAAGGTCCTGAATTACTATTTTTCTTTATTCCTGTAACGAAAATATTTGCGGGAAATAAGGATAACGTATTTAAAACAGGTCCTGGTGGGCTTCCAAAACCGACTTTGGCCTTACCGTAGAGAGGGTACAATCTGATAGAGGTCCTGAATTACTTTCTTTTTCTTTGTTTAGTAATGAAAATCTTTGTGTTTCATTATGTAATTCAGGACCGATGTATTTAAAGTATGTGATGATAGGGGCGGGAAAAAGACTTCGGGTCCCGCTTGCGCGATAGCGTGTCTTTTTTCCGCCCCTGTCATCACTGTTAAATAGAAGGAGGAATACATATGAACCGCAAAATTTTCGTTACAGGTGCTACTTCTGGTATCGGCCTTGAGTGTGCCCGTGCTTTCGCCAAGGATGGCGATAATTTATTACTTGCTGGTCGTCGTGCAGACCGTTTGGCTGCGATTAAGGAAGATTTTGAGCAGCAATATGGCATTCGTGTTGATACGCTCGTTCTCGACGTGAGCAAACGCGAAGATGTAGAGTCCAAGGTTAAACCTGCTATTGAAGCATTCGGTGGTGTCGATGTGCTTGTAAATAACGCAGGTCTTGCACAAGGGCTTGATCCATTCCAAGATAGCTCCGTTGATGATGCGGTGACAATGATTAATACGAATGTATTAGGTCTTCTTTATGTAACTAAAGTTGTTTTACCATTTATGATTGATAAAAACGAAGGTCATATCGTAAATATGGGCTCTACAGCTGGTATTTATGCATATCCAGGTGGTGCTGTTTACTGTGCTACAAAGGCAGCTGTCAAAATGTTGGCCGATGGCATTCGTATGGATACTATCGCTACAGATATTAAGGTTACTACCATTCAACCAGGTATCGTAGAAACTCCATTTAGTGAAGTTCGCTTTCACGGAGATGCTGAAAGAGCAGCTTCCGTTTATGCTGGCATTGAGGCAGTTCAACCAGAAGATGTGGCGGATGTTGTATTGTATGTAACTAACCAACCAAAACGCATGCAAATTTCAGATGTAACAATTATGGCGAACCAACAAGCAGCGGGCTTTATGGTGCATAAGAAATAGTTATTTGAAATCCTATATCATTTAGGGTATACTTGTTGAGTATGTTTTGATAAATATAATTTTACAAAATTTATTTTCGGAGATTGTTGTTATGACAACAAGGATAAAGTTATTATTAGTGGCTTCTTTAGCATGTGCAACTATTGGTTCTTATAGCATTATTAGTGCTCACGAGCCGTCTGGTGAGGGTGGTTCCATGTCTATGACTGGCGGAATCTCAGTTGAAGCTGCAGAGCCAAATTTTATTATGCCGAGTCCTGTACATGTGTTCACCACAGTTAAAGAAGCAGCGGAATATATGCATATAACACCACAGATGCCAAAGCTGTTACCTGTAGGCTTTAATATTCAATCTGTCATAACCTTAGAGAAAGATATATTACAAGTTGTTTATGTCTATGAACCTGGTGCGGAGCCATATTACAACAAAGCTGGTGGTGCACTGATTATATATCGCTCATCTAAGTTAACCGGTGATATTAGTGGTGACCGTAAGATTCATAAGGTGATAGAAACTGAACGCGTAGATGGTACAAAGGTTACTTTCAAAGGTGGTAAAAAAATGGTCTATCTTGCATCGTGGATGAAAGATGGGCAGAATCACTCGTTAGAGTTTCAGCATCCCGTTACGCGAGATATGGCGAAGGCGATTATTCGTAATATTGTTGAAGAAATACCACATACAAAATAAAGGTATTCTTAATAATTTTTATGTTTAGAGAATGGAGAGGATTCCTATGATTAAAAAATTTGTATTAATGGCTGTTGCTTGTGCGTGTGTAGGTTCTTATGGTGTTGCTAGTGCGCAAAGCACTCTTGATGTACCACCTGATCCAGCTAAACCTGTAGTTGCAGAACAGGCAGCGCCAATGGTTGGTATGCCAAGTCCAATTCGTGAATTCAATACTGTAGACGAAGCGGCTAAATACATGAATATTACACCGCAATTGCCGAAGGTACTGCCTGTAGGTTACAATATTAAATCGGTAAGCACAATTAATAAGGATATATTGCAAGTGGTTTACGATTACCAAGCCGGTGAGGATGCAACGCGTAACCAAGCAGCAGGTAAACGCATCGTGTATCGTGTAGCAAATACAAAAGGTGACATCAGCGGTGATTACAATACCTATAAAGTTACGGCTACTGAAAAAGTAAACGGTACAAAGGTTACTTTCAAAGGCGGCAATTACATGGTATACCTTGCAACATGGGTGAAAGATGGTCAAAGCCATGCATTAGCATTTGAACGTCCTGTAAATCGCAATATGGCGAAGGCAATCGTTGCTAACACAGTGGCACAAAAAACACATATGCAATAATATAATTTAAAATGTATACATATAAACAGCTCCTCGTATGAGGGGCTGTTTTTTCGCTATGTGAAACTTTCATAATGAGAATTGTTGCAATATACCTGCACGGGTATACATATTTATACGTAGTGTTGATACAATAAAACCATAGAAAATTTAATTGATAATAGAAGGCAGGTGATGGATTGTATCGACTATTATTACAGCGTTTGGTGAGTATAGTTGGTATTTTACTAGTTGTTACTATCGGTACATTTGTATTGATTAAATTGTCGCCTATCGACCCGGTGGCAATGAAATTTAATCTCGTGGGTGCCACGCCTGATCCGGTGTTGGTGGATCAATTAAGAGAACAATTAGGTCTCAATGATCCGTGGTGGCAACAGTATGTGCGTTGGCTTGGACAAATTGTACGGGGTGATTTTGGGGAATCGATCCTGTATTCAATGCCGGTAATCACATTGTTATCGGGGGCCTTGCCTAATACATTGGGCCTCGTATCACTAGCACTTGTCATGGGAATTGTAGTGACCATTCCACTAGGGATGCTGTCCGCCAAGTACAAGGATTCATGGGTGGATCATGGTGTACGATTATTGACGTTTCTAGCCTTAGCGATTCCTAGCTTCTGGGTGGGGTTATTGTTGCTCTACTTATTTGGCGTTAAATTACAGATTGTATCAGTAACGAACACAAATGGTTTCTCTGCTTATATATTGCCAGCTGTTACATTAGCTCTATGGCTATGTGGACTATATATCCGTCGCTTGCGTAATGCTATTTTAGAGATATCCAGGCGTCCCTTCGTTCAAGGGGCGCGTGCATTAGGCTTACCAGAGTGGATGGTATTTACTCGATATATATTCCCTCATGTAGGACTGATGTTATTACCTATGATGGGCGTAACGATGGGCGCTATGCTTGGTGGCTCTGCTGTTATTGAAACAGTATTCGCCATCAAGGGTATTGGGTACATGATGGTACAAGGCATTATGGCGCGAGACTTTGTATTGATGCAGGGCTATATCATTTGGATTACATTGGTGTTCATTATTATCAATATCATCATTGATGTATTGAGTTATTGGCTAAACCCTAAGCGAAGGGCCGCTATACAAGGAGGCTCTTATGAATAGACAAAAGCCGTACACCTTATACATTATGTTAGTCTTAGCAACTTTATGGATTTTACTATTCCTCTGTGCTCCATACATAGCTCCATTTAATCCAGAGGCTACGAATGTGGCAGACCGATTGCAAGATATTAGTAGCACGCACTTATTAGGCACTGATCAGCTGGGCCGTGATGTGTGGTCTCGCATCCTTTATGGCGGTAAAGCATCATTAGGAATTGCTTTCATCATCATTGGTATCAGCGGTGCTATCGGCATCGTTATTGGTGGGGTAGCAGGATTTTCTACGCCTCGTATTGACCGCTGGCTGTCTCGCTTGATTGATTTGGTGTTAGGATTTCCGAATATGGTAATTGCCATCGCGTTCATCGGTATCATGGGACCTACCATTCCGAATGTCATTATTTCCTTGTGTATTACAAAATGGGCGGAATATGCGCGCATTACACGTGGTCTTGTACAGATTGAACGCCACGCGGAGTACATTACCTTCGCTCGCATGTCGGGCGCATCAAATCTGCGCATCCTGTGGCGATACATTTTGCCAAATGTGCTGCCACCCCTATTGATTGTAATCATTCAACATCTCGGAGACGTTATTATCTTAGTAGCTAGTTTCTCGCTTATCGGTATCGGTGTACAACCGCCAGATCCAGAGTGGGGCACAATCTTATTAAGTTCCCGAGATTTCCTACAAACGGCACCGTGGCTATTGATCTATCCAGGGCTTGCCATTTTTATTACTGTTGTTTTATTCAACTATATTGGCGATGCGTTGCGCGATGCACTCGATGTATCTCGTTAACTGCGCTTTGTATAGATTTTTTATGGTGAAAGCCCTAGTGGGCGATGTATTTTTAAAGGAGAAAGTATGAAACGTTGGTTATTAGTATGTTTAGCCATGTTGTCTATGGTGGCCCTCTTGACGGGGTGTGGTAGTGATACGGCTAAGCAAGGAAAACACATGAATGTTGGTCTGTATTGGTTTGGTGAAACATTAGACCCAACACACGAGTGGGATGCGTGGACATTGACGCGTATCGGTGCAGGTGAAACATTGGCAACTGTAACACCAGACATGAAATTTGCCCCACAATTAGCAGATTCTTGGGAAAATGTGGACCCTACTACATGGAAATTCCATATCCGTGAAAATGTTAAATTCCAAAATGGCACACCTATGACGCCACAAAAGGTAAAAGAGTCCATCGAGTACACTATGAAACAAAGTGCTCGTTCTGCAAAGGCTGTTAAGATTGAGTCCATTACAGTAGATGGTCAAAACTTGATTATTAAAACAACAGAACCAAATGGTTCCTTGTTATCTAGCTTAACAGAACCTGCATTTGTCATCATGGACACAGCAGATCTTAAGGACGTGGCTACTAAACCAGTTCTTACAGGCCCTTACAAAATTAAATCTTTTACAAAGGGTGAAACCATTGAACTAGAAGCCTTTGCAGATTACTGGGGCGGCAAACCAGGTCTTGATTCTGTAACAGTCAAAGATATCGAAGACAATAATAAACGCGCGATGGCATTGCAATCTAAAGACGTTGACGTTATCCAAAAAATAGATTCTGCTAACCGCAGCTTGTTCAAGGATGGTTTCAATATTCAAGACATCGCTGGCGTACGTGTTTTTATGTTAAAAATAAACCAAACTGCAGCATCTCCATTACATGACAAAGCTGTACGTAATGCAGTAGCTCATATCATTAACTATGATTCCATGGCGAAAATCATCGGTAATGGTTCCACACCAGGTGCAGCACCATTCCCACCTTCTGCAAACCTAGGTTACGATACAATCGCTAACAAAGCGACAACTGATGTAGCAAAAGCGGATCAAATCTTAACACAAGCTGGTTATGCTAAAAATGCAAATGGTGTATATGCTAAAGATGGTAAAGAATTATCTCTAACATTAGCTGTTTGGGGTAAGGACACTAGCATGTACGAAGAAATCCAACAAGAATTGAAACAAGCGGGTATCAATGTAACGCTTAAAAAATTACAAAGCCCTGATGAAGTGGATACACTTGGTACAGATGGTTTTGACTTGGTAGAACGCAACGTTATTACCATGTCTACAAACGACCCTTATTGGTTCCTCAGCTTGTTCTACAAATCTGGCGCAAAAGCCAATGTTGGTGGTTATACTAACCCTCAAGTAGATGCGTTAATCGATCAATTATCCGTAACATTTGATCAAAATGAACGTTCTACTATTGCTAAACAAGCACAACAAATCTTGGTTGATGATGTAGCAGATATTTACTTGTTGTATCCAAGTGCAACAGTTGTATCCACTAATAAGGTTAAAAATGTACCAGCACATCCTATCGATTACTACTTATTAACAAAGGATTCTACTATTGAATAAATCTGACTGTATCGTATTTGATGATGTAACAATTGCATATGGTACGGAAGAGGCGGTACGCAATATATCCTTCTCCGTGCCTAATGGCGAGGTCTTTGCCATCGTTGGTGAAAGCGGATCTGGTAAATCTACGTTAGTCCGCGCCGCCTTTGGCATGTTGAAACAAGCTACTATAACAGGTCAAATTTTGTTAAATAGCATCGACATCTCTACCTTGAGCGATAGCGATTGGCGCAAATTACGTGGTACAGAGATTTCCATGATCTTTCAAAATCCTAGTGCCTATTTAAATCCAAATCGGACCGTAGACAATCACTTTAAGGATTTGTTCCGTGCTCATGGTGAAAGCTATGATTCCCGCCGTGTTATTGATATGCTTAATCTCGTTCATCTCGATGGGGGAGAACGTATATTAGCATCCTATCCATTCCAGCTAAGTGGTGGTATGCAACAACGGTTAGCCATAGCATTGAGTCTCATCTTAAAACCTACTATTGTCTTTGCCGATGAGCCCACTAGCGCCTTAGATATACTCGTGCAAGCCTCTGTATTAGACCTATTACGTGAAGTGACGCAAGCCCTTGGTGCAACGGTAGTTATCGTAACCCATAACATTAAGGCTGCTGCACGTATTGCAAATAGCATTGGCGTCATGAATAAGGGGCAGCTTGTTGAAGTAGGAACGACTCAAGATGTAATAAACCATCCAAAAGATGAGTATACCCGTGTATTGTTAGATTCCGTAATGAAAGTGGTGTAGTATGATTCAAGTTGAGCATGTATGTAAACAATATACGAACCACCATCATACGGTTTATGCTGTAAATGACGTATCTTTCTCTGTGGCACCGAATGAACGCGTAGGTATCGCTGGCGGTAGTGGTTCTGGTAAAAGTACGCTGCTTAGGCTGATTGCTATGCTAGAAAAACCTACATCTGGCATCTTGCGACTCTTTGGTGAGGAAATCCATTCTATTCAAAATCATACAGAAATATATCGCTCTATGCAGATGATGTTCCAAAATCCCTTGGCGGTGATTCCACCGAGGATGAACTTAGAAGCATTTCTCTTAGAGCCGTATATCAACTATGGGCTTATGGATATAGCCGCTGCAAAGGAAGATGTCCGTAAATGGATTAAACATGTAGATCTACCTGAAACTATTGTTCAGAAATATCCTCATGAAGTAAGTGGTGGTCAGCTGCAACGGTTGGTACTGGCAAGGATTATGTTGATGCATCCAAAACTAGTACTCTTTGATGAACCTACATCAGCCCTTGATGCGGTGAACCAAAAGTTGGCGCTAGACCTATTACAAAAACTACATTCGGAACAACCCTTCGGCTATGTGTTTGTCAGCCATGACATCGGACTCTTACAAGCCGTAACAGACCGAATCATCGTTATGAAAGACGGACATATCGTTGAAATTATCGAATCAAAACGACTCAAAGAAGCGGTACATCCTTATACAAAAGCACTTGTGGAAGCAAGTTTATAAAAAGAAAGGGGCTGTAACAAAACAGCCCCTTACACTAGAAAAGCTATTAGTTGATTTTATATGATTAACCAATAGCTTTTTTTCAATATTTCTAAGAAAAAAGGACCCTGAAGGGCCCTTTTCGTTGGTATAATTAAATTATGAACAAAAACCATACCAATGAACCTAATTATACCAAACTAGTAATGCCTCGCCAACTAGTTTTACCATTGGATTATGGCATTTTGATAAAAGAAACAGCGCCTGTGCGGTTACTCGATGCTGTATTGGAGGAATTAGACTATAAAGAGTTACAGCATTTGTATTCTCCTAAAGGGAGAAAATCTAAAGTTCCACCGCATATTCTGTTCAAAATTTTTGTCTATGCTATGTCCAACGGCGTGTATTCTACACGTATGATACAACAACAATGCGAAGAAAATATTAATTATATGTGGCTTCTTTAAGGCTATTCAGCTCCTAGTCATATGACTTTCCAACGATTTTTTGCACGTTGTACACTAGATATATTAATGAATCTGTTTTCACAGTTAATGGAAGCTATTGGAAGACGTAATACCTTGACATTCAATGAAGTCTTTATTGATGGAACTAAACTAGAGGTTAATGCTAATAAGTACACCTTCATCTGGCGAAAAGCAGTACAAAGAAAATTAGATACACTACCATCTAAATTATCTATATTAAAGCAAGACATCTGGAGTGAATTAGGGCTAGATACCCATTGTATGAATGATGAGTGTATATATACTTTCTTAGCCAAAGAAAGTATATATACAACATATGGAATTCGTACAAGGAAAAGGTAAGCATAAAACATCATTACAACGGCTGTATGAGCGAGCTGAAGCTCTATATGACAAGCGCAAAGAATATGAACAGCAATTATATATTATGGGTGAATGCAACAGTTATTTTAAAACAGATCATGATGCTACCTTTATGCGTATGAAGGAAGACCATATGCGTAATGGACAGCTTAAACCTGCCTACAATGTACAATTAGCTGTTCATTCTGAATATATTATGGGAGTTGGTGTATTCCCTAAGCCCAACGATACGAATACATTAATTCCATTTGTACAGCAATTAGAACAGATCCATAGTCGCCGATTCACATATGTGGTAGCTGATGCTGGTTATGATAGCCATGAGAACTTAACTTGGTTAAAAAACAACCATTACCTATCTTGTATAAAACCACAATATTATGAAAAGGCGAAAACTAGAGCTTGGACTAAAGATATTAGTAAATCTCGTAATATGGAGTATATACCTGAAGAAGATGTATTTATATGTGCTAAAGGGCGTAAATTAAAATATGCTTTTACTCATAATGCTAAAGCTAAAACAGGCTTTATATCTGAGAGAAAGGTATATATTTGTGAGTCTTATAACCGATGCGGATACAAAAAGGAATGCCAACGGTATGTAAAACCAACGACAGTAAATCCCGTAAATCGAATTGAAACTACGCCTGCGTATGATGCTGTATTGGCAGAAAACCAAGATAGACTACTCAGTGATATAGGCATTCAATTACGAATTAACCGCTCCATTCAAGTTGAAGGCGCATTTGGTGTGTTAAAGCAAGACCTTGGATTTAGACGTTTTTTACACCGTGGTAGTGGAAACGTGCATAAGATGCTATATCTATTGGCCATGGGATTTAATATTGCAAAATTACATAACCGAATACAAGCAGGACGAGTTAATACAACATTATTTACCACAAAACAAACTGCTTAAACCAAGAAATTTTTAAATAGGCCTAGAGGCCTATTTAAGTGCGCCAAAAAAACAAGAAACACCAAGAAAACATAAGGTTTTACAAATCTAAATGTCTTGGTGTTTTTTATATTTTAAAGGGACTGCAACTAGAATGCGGTAAAACCGCATTCTGTTACATCCCCATTCTCCCAAAATAGCTTAATTATATCTGTCCAAGAAAATGGGTGCAGATCAAATTTATCGTCCTATTGAGATGAAGGGCAGTTTTTTATGTGCAGGGAAAGGAGGTATCCTTATCTGTGGGGCTTGACCGGAAATGGTTAGGCATGCCATCAAATAAGAAGGAGGTAAGGCGAATGGTCGATGGAAAAGCAAAATGTGACTATCCGGCATCTAAGCAAGAACATCTCCGAAGCGCCGAGACCACCGCCGCCAGAAGGCCGGCGAGCTTGCGTGTTTTACGGATATGCCCTGCATCATCCGCAAGCTGACGGATGAACAGGTCATCATACAGATGGTGGAGGATAACTATTTGCATATTGCTGAGTTTTCTGAGGAACAGAATGAGAATATGCTGGACGGTGTTTTGAACAACCTGCTGCCCTCGCCGCTTCCTAAGTGGTCAGATAAGAAGAAACTGGACAGAGTGAAGGAGTCGCTTGCCCACAAGCGGAGCCGGGAATGGGAAGAACTCTGACGGTCTAGCGCAAGTGTGACAGGCACTTTCATGTGATGGCCACGGCAGATGAATTAATTCAGATACAACAGCGCATGGCCGAGGCGGGCATCACCAATGCTGTGGCTTATATGCGGAAGATGGCTTTACACGTCTATATCCTCCATGTAGATCTTGCTCTTGTCTGGGAGATGTTTTCCCTATAGGGATGGTGCGTCAACAATTTTAATTAGATGGCCGTCCATACTAATATCTTCGGCGTGTACTCGGAGGAACAGAGCTCCAGCGAGATTATAAAAAGTTGTGGGGCAGGTGTACGATGTGCTCACGGAATGGTCTGCACTGGTGAAAAAATGATTTGGAGGGGGGAGTGGCTTTTATGTGGTTGCCCCCTCCTTTTTAGTGTATGCCGAATAGGCATGATTAAGGGGCTGTTTTGTTACAACCCCATGATTTGTATTGACACGGATTATATTATCTTGGAGGTTACGCATGTATGCTATTGCTTTTGGTTTGTTAGCGTGCTATGATACAAACAACGTTATTCATCAAATTGTTTACAACGAGGAGGACATGAATTGCCAACTGCAAACGATCTTTTAGCTTGGGCTATAGAAGAAACAAAGAATTTGCATACTAATGAGATTTTTCTTGTACGAGATTTATTTAAAGGCTATGAGTGGAACCGAATATCCAGAAGTGACAGATTGTTATTGGGGACTTTGTTCTTAAACTATGTTCACACATCTGGAACTCATTTGGAACCAATTGAAAAAACTTCCTCTGGACAGCAGAAGTATAAAGTCAGCGACAATTGATAATTTATACGCTATCAGAATGACAATTATTCAAGAGGGAGGATTAGCTATATGAAAGCAGAATTATATAAGAGACTATTTCGAGCTATTTTTTCCGAAGATATACCATCATTAAAGAAAATAGCTATTACGATCATTCAAGAGGAACGCAAACTCGGTCATAACATTCTTGCAGACTCATTAGAAAAAATTTCAATGTCAGAAAAGCCAAAATACACTCTGTTTGAGAGCAAAAAAAGTGAAAGTGGATTATCTACTTTACCTAAGAGCAAGCGTACAAACTCACAATTGGTGTCATATATTCCGAGAGAACAGTTAAAGCATCATATGATTTTGCCGAACGAAGTTGAAGAACGTCTTCTTTCGATTGAGCAGGAGTATGTGGCGCGCGAAAGGTTAAAAAAATTTAACCTCGTACCTAAAAGGAAAATACTTCTCTATGGTCCTCCAGGGTGTGGTAAAACTTTAAGTGCCGAACGAATTGCATGGAATCTCGGGTTACCGCTATTGAAAGTTCGCTTCGATTCTTTGCTTTCTTCTTACTTTGGAGAGTCAGCATCAAATCTTCGAATGGTATTTGATTATTGCAAAAGCGAACCTGTTGTTTTGCTTCTTGATGAGTGTGATTTTATTGCTAAATCTCGTATTACGACACAGGATGTTGGAGAAGTCCCTAGAATCGTCAATATGCTACTCACTTTGTTAGACGAATACGATGCTCCGGGATTGGTTTTAGCCACTACAAATTTAAAAGTGTCGCTTGATGAGGCTCTTTTCCGTAGATTCGATGATGTTATTGAAATGCCGATGCCGGGAAAATCAGAACGTAAATGCTTATTGGAGATGACGTTATCTGCAATACCAGTTTCTCCGGATGTTGATATGGATCAAATATCAAATCAATTGGATGGATACTCTGCCGCTAATATTGTCCTGATTGCGCAACGGGCTGCAAAGATTGGTGTTCTTGCAGGGAGCAAAAAAGTATGTAATGAACATTTCGTAAAAGCATTGGAAGAAAGTTCTAGATTTTAATCTGTAAGGAGGTATGACAATGGCAGAGAATAATGACTTTACGCATTTACCTCTTCCACTATTATTTCAAGGGAAACCGAAATTGCGTGGTGGCGGCGCAGTATCTGACCAGACAAAAAGGAATACTGCTAATCGAATTGCTCATGGTGGCTATGTGAAACATCGCTCTGCTGAATTGTCCCGTTTTTGGAAAGAGCGTCGTGTAGAGCGCTCAGAAAACGCCTTACCTGAAATAGAAACTGGTATTCCCATACTGCTAGAAATAGATCCTTCTGCTAATATTGATTTTTTGCGAGGACTAGGATTTGAAATCGTCTGTGAAATTGAGGAAGGATTTATTATAGTTGCTACAGAAGATGTTGATTTTTCGGCTTTAAATGAGAAAGCAGATGCTTTTATTGCAAATGTAACCACAAAGTGTAATTCGCCAGCAAAAGTCTATGCGCTCTGTGAAGATGATGATAGGCTTAAACGGGTTTTGTCGCAAGAACTTTACGCAAAATGGGCAACTATTTCACCAGATGAAATATATACAATCGATATTGGTGTAAGCTGCTGTGGAAACATCGAGTTGCCAAAACGACCCAAGCGTAAAGATGATGAAACCGATGAACATTATTCTGTTCGTGAGCAACGGTGGAGGGAAAAGTTTAATGCTGCCTATATGACTTGGGACGAAACCAAGATGAAACGAGAGACAACAATAGAAAGTTTTGTTTCTGATTATGATGGTGAAATTATGCAATTTGCCGATGGTATATCGGAAATGACTGATTTGCCTGATAGTTTCTCGGCACGTCTAAAAATATCTGGTAAATGTTTGCTTGACTTAGTGTTGAATTTTGCATATATATTTGAAGTATCCGAAGCTGAAACAATAGTTATGGGAGAGGCCCCCGAAAATAACGATAGTTTTACCGAAAACGTACAAATTGAGGCTCCTATCCAATCTGCTCCCATTGTATGTGTAATGGATAGTGGAATTCAAGAGGAACATAAATATTTAGCGCCGGCAATTATTAGTGATGAATCCGTAAGTTTGCTTCCTAATAATCTGAACACAATTGACGAAGTTGCTGGTGGTGGACACGGAACACGAGTAACTGGTGCAGTTTTATATCCAAGAACAATTCCTTCAGATGGAATTTATCACCTTCCTTGTTGGATTCGCAATATGCGAATTTTGGATGAAAATAATTGCCTGCCAGAAGATGTGTATCCGCCCAAGACAATAGCTATTGCAGTTCAAAAATATAATGTTGAGAGTTCACCACCGACCAGAATATTTAATCATTCTATTGGGAGCCGCAGATCTTGTGAAATGAAGCACATGACTTCCTGGGCGGCTGAAATCGATAGTCAGTCTTACAACAATGACGTTTTGTTTGTACAGGCGGCTGGGAATATTTCCATAGATGTAATATCAGCCTATTGGCAGGTTGGATATCCATATCCAGAATATCTTGACAGAGAGTTGTGTAGAATTTCAAATCCAGCGCAGAGTCTACAAGCAATCACTGTGGGATCTGTGTCAGCGACTGAGTTAGAGACTGATGATTTTATTGCTTTGGGAAAGCAAATGGAGGTTTCTTCATTTTCGCGCTCAGGGCCGGGTATATGGGATGTCTTAAAGCCAGAAGTTGTCGAATATGGGGGAACACACATATATAATAAAGGAAGTGTTCCGCCTCAACTTACAACACCTCCCGAAGTATGTCCGGAACTGATTCGTAAATCTCCGGAAGGTCCTGCTTTTGCACGTGATGATGTGGGTACGTCTTTTTCAGCACCAAAAGTCACTTACATTGCATCACAGATTGAAAAGGTTTTGCCAGAATCACCTGCGTTGCTATATAGAGCATTAATAGCCCAATCTGCTCGATGGCCCAAGAATATTAATGATGTTAGTAAAGAAGAGTGCGTTTCTACATTACGCTATATAGGATATGGTGTTCCAGATGTCGAACGTGCTACTCACAATGATGAATATCGAATAACATTGGTAACACCGTCGCTTATGGAACTTGGAGATGATGAAGCTCATATTTTTCGAGTTCCTATCCCGGAAGAATTATCTAATGTTGGTGAGGATTATGATATTTTGGTCGAAGTTACCCTGTCTTATGTAGCGAATCCTCGCCGGACTCGGCGCTATGTAAAAGGGTATTTGTCAACATGGTTAGACTGGTGCTGTAGTCGGATTGGAGAGAATGCGGAAACATTTGCTCGTCGTATCTTTGAAACGGGCTCTATTATTGACGATGATGGCGATTTTAACTGGGTGCTCGGAGAGGCAACCAATCGAGGTGCAGCGGAGGGGTATTCACGAAAAAATGGTACCCTTCAAAAGGATTGGTGTATAATCAAATCCAATCAATTGAGTGATGCTTTTTGCATTGCGGTTCGTGGTCATAAAGGGTGGGGAGGTTTGTTTAAAGCAAAGTATTCGTTAGCAGTTAGTTTCGAGGCTATCAATCAGGACATACCAATCTATGAACCGATACGTGCTGAAATTGAATCGGTTGTTGAAAGCGGTGAAATCGAGGTTGAAATGCCAGAGAATAAACAGTAATATCTTTATTTGGAGGAGCGTCAATCGATTCTCCTCCATTTTTTTGTACGCCGAATAGGCATGACTAAACCCCCAGTTAAACTGGGGGTCAGTAAAAATTCTTAGAGAAAAGGAAAGAACCTCCTAGTGATAAAATGAAGTTGGTCTGGCAACCACAACATTTCAACATAGGAGGTTCAATGTCAATGAATGACGTAAAAAGCTTATCACATAGTAAATGGAGATGTAAATATCATATTGTTTTTGCACCAAAGTATAGAAGACAAATAATTTATGGTCGGATAAAAGCTGATGTAGGTAAAATTTTAAGAGATTTATGTAATAGAAAAAATGTAGAGATTATAGAGGCAGAATGCTGTCCGGATCATATTCATATGTTAGTAACTATTCCACCACATTTAAGTGTATCAAGTTTTATGGGATATTTAAAAAGCAAAAGTAGCCTCATGATATTCGATAAACACGCAAATTTAAAATATAAGTATGGAAATAGACATTTCTGGTGTAGAGGATATTATGTGGATACAGTGGGAAGATACGAAGGAGCGATAAAAGAGTATATTCGCAATCAACTACAAGAAGATATAGCACAAGATACATTAAACTTTAAAGAATATACCGACCCGTTTACGGGTGAGCCGGTAAAATAGGCAAAATAAAAGCCCCCGAGTAGGGGGCAGCCAGTGGTAATAGAGTGGTTGTCAGATCATTCAATGCCCTCTTTAGAGGGCCACCACTAGAGAAAGACCCTTATAGGGTCAGAGCAAACCACCCGTTCTACGGGTGGTTATGATTTGAAACATATAGGTTTATTCAATTTCCGCTTTCAAATCGATAATATTTTTTGCGGCAGTGCAACTAGGGCAGTCACAGAATTTTGCACCTTCTGCTTTGATGTCTTTAGCGTGTTGTAATAGGTTAGCAGCACCTTCTTCTCCAAGGGCTTGTACAGCGCGTTCGGAACCTGCAAAGGCGATTGTTTCGTCGATAAGGGCAATGTTTTGTTCTGCTACGGATACGAGCTGTTTTGTAAGCTCTGCTTGTTTTTCTGTACCCTCTGCATCAAACCAAGATTGAGCAAATTCTTTTACCGTTGCATTGCTTTGTGGTGCATCTAATAACGCTTGTACGAGTTGTGTTAATTGTGTATGTGTCATGATTATTTCCTCCATCTAACTACTAATAATAGTTTTGGAATAGTGCATTTAGTATCATATGAGCACTTGTTCCTTTTGATAATTTCATTATAACATCTACAGTTATTTTGAATAGTAGAATGATTTGCGATAGATACTATCAAATGTGATAGATTTATGATGATAGCTGGTTTAATTTTTGGAGCATAAAAAAGAGGAATGATTTCACATTCCTCTTTAGCTTCGTTAGAATAAATCTGAGCGCTTTAGGTCCTTTTTGAACTTACTGCTAAGCACTAATCTCAACATAAGCGATTACTCCAATCCTAAATCCTCAATCATTTCCTTTACATTAGCATATGATTTTGCTTTTACTTTTCCTGCTAATATATCTTTCGTTTCTTGAATAGCAGCTTCTGTTTCTGCATTATAACGAGGTTGTTTAGGTTGAAATGGAAATCCGCCTTCCATTAGTGATGTGTGGAGAAAAATATTAATCGCATCAGTTACGGATATGCCAAAGCTAGCATATAGTGCTTCTAATTGTGCTTTTACAGCTGGCTCGATACGCAAACTGATAGAGGCTGTTTTAGCCATAGTATCACCTCCTGTTACTTCTATTGTAATGCAAATGCTATATAATTGCAATCTTATAACTGCGAATTGCAAGCATAATACATATCTTTTCTTGGACGAAAAATACTTATGAATATAAGAATATTAGCTTTTTAGGTGATATAATTAACTTGCTATATGTAGTTTGTTTACAGGGGAATGTATAATGAAAAAGGTTGTATGTGCGTTAGCTACGCTAGCTTTTATAGGTTCCATCAATGTTGTGTCCGCAGATGACTTGATGAGATTCCGTCTTAATGGTAATTCTATTTATGATCAGCCTTATGGTTACCGAAATGAGTTTCCATGCCCTGATGGACTTGGTAGTTGCAGTATGACTGATGAGGATTATAGAAGTACTCGTAAGGGGCAGGCGATAGAGGTATTTGATACTGTATATGAGGCTAAGCAACATTTGAACTTTAATCCGCAGTTGCCAAGTAGAGTAGAGGGGCTACGTGTTGTACACGTAGGTATTGTGGATCATGACGTACTACAAGTGGTATATTCCTATCATGAGCTTTTAAAAGGGAAATATTTTGACAGAGTTGATGATATGCCGCAGTATATCAAATACCGAGTATCTACAGTATCAGGTAATATTGCAGGCGATTATAAGGATTACTTACCTCAGAAAACCGATGTTATAAATGGGATGACGATAACCTATCGAATGGTAGATGAAGCCGTTTACTTAGCATCTTGGGAACATGCGGGGCAGAACCATGTGTTCTTATTTAATGAGCCTATTTCTATTGAACGGGCCAAAGAAATGATTAAGAGCGTAGATTATTGAAAAAACACTTTGAGTGTAGTATATTATAGATAGGCAATTGATAGTTGTGCAATTAACTACAAAATCCCCCGGAGCTGCAACTCCGAGGGATTTTTTACATTATTACGCTAATGTTAGAGCGTTGGGCTAGTTGCTAAAGAAAAGGGCTAGGAAAGCGTCTAACCACTTGCAAATGTAGTAGGCGAGTACATTTACCATGACGGCTAGCCAAAATTGATAGTTGTTGTGCAATAACTACACCCCCTTTCTGTTGCCAGATTAGGGTTAGCAACACTTATAGTATAGCAAATTACTCTTTACACAAATAGCGATATACAGTCCTCTTTGTTGTTGTTGATATTAAAAATAACGGAGCTTATATGAACTCAGATAATTATAAGATTTCAACATTGCCATATATAGAAAATGCTAGCAATGAGATAATGGAAAAGTACAAAATAAAAGCACAATATGAAACGGAACCGCCTCATGGAGATGCTATATATTCCATTTCTATAAAGGGAAACGTATTACCGTTTTGGATATATGGTAGAGATATTACTTTCATAGGCGATAGCATGGTTATGGTGGAGTCTGTAAGATGTAAAACCTGGGATCCTATTGAAACCATTATTATTGATTTAGAGAGTGAAGTATATGCTAGTTTAAAAGAATGGTATACAGATATTTTCTTTATTAGTGGTCAAATAGAGCTATCTAATCAAGTGGTAAAAATGGATAAACGAATTCTAAATAATTTTGAGAATTTAGAGTGGATAAGCTTTTAAGATTGATTGCGTAGAGGGCACATTGACTATACTATAGTGAAGTGTTATTCTATATATGACAAGGGATGTCAATATGTGACATAGTCTCATATGAACGAAAAAATAGCAGGGTGGGCACCCTGCTATTTTTATTGTCCTATATTGACTCAGTAAATCTTCATCATATCCTAATTGACATTACTCTATAGAATAAAGTACAATATCTTTATATCTTAAAAACAAGCTATGAATGGGTATAAAGGTTTACAGATCCTGCTTTCAGAGAGTTGCCGGTTGGTGCGAGGCAATAGAGGTTGTACGCTGACACTCTCCCGTGAGCTTTGGTGGCGAATGCAGCAGTAGTCATCGACGGTGGTTCCGTTATACCCGCAACGAGTCCCAATTAGGGTGGTACCGTGTTATGAATATAACGCCCCTTTGAGCAACGACAGTTGTTCTGAGGGGCTTTTTTTTATAAAAGTTTAGTCAACCATACTACGTGACCGAATTAAAGTGGTGCTCTGACGCTCCAGCTAGCTTAACGGTCTTCGGCCTAGGGCCTCGACCTACTAAAGTCGCTTGCGAGCACGCACTTTAATTCTACGTTTTGTTTGATTAAACTTTTATAAATGTTAGATGGGAAAGTATGTATTCAGGACGATAAGGGTCTTCGGCCTAGGGCCTTGACCTACTAAAGTTGCTTACGAGCACGCACTTTAATACTGTGTCTTGTTTATTAAACTTTCACAATAAATAGATACAATGAGTTGTTAATTAATGATAGGAAAAAGGTGGAAATTATGGATCAAAATCGCGTATATTTCTTTGATACAACCCTTCGTGATGGGGAACAAACACCGGGCGTTGCACTTCGCACACCGGAAAAAATTGAGATTGCAAAAGGTCTTGTACGGTTAGGTATTGATGTTATTGAAGCAGGTTTTCCTGCCGCGTCTCCTGGGGATTTTGATGCGGTTCAAACTATTGCGCGTGAGGTAAAGGGCACAACAATCTGTGCATTGGCACGTTGTAATGAGAAGGACGTTATCAAGGCTATTGATGCATTGAAGGATGCAGAGCGCAGCCGTTTACATGTGTTTATCGCTATTTCCGAAATCCATATGCAATATAAATTGAAAATGACTCGTGAGCAAGTACTAGATAAGGTTAAAGCTATTCTAGAATTGGCTAAAGGAAAAGTTGATGAAATCGAATTCTCTGGCGAAGATGCATCTCGTGCAGACTTAGATTTTGCTTGCCAAGTATATGGCACAGCTATTGCTGGCGGTGCGACAATCATCAACGTACCAGATACAGTTGGTTACATGATGCCACAAGAGTTTGCTTCTAAGATTCGTTACATCAAAGAACATACACCTGGTATTGAAAATGCTATCATTTCCGTTCACTGCCATGATGACCTTGGCCTTGCAAATGCTAACTCCTTGGCAGCTATCGAAGCCGGTGCTCGTCAAGTAGAATGTACGATAAACGGTCTTGGTGAACGCGCTGGTAACGTAGGCATCGAAGAGGTTGTGATGTCTCTTAAAACACGTCATGACTATTTCCATGATTTACAAGTAAACATCGATACAAAACAATTCACAAAATTGTCTAAATTGGTGAGCCGCTTAACAGGTGTGGCAGTACCTCCAAATAAAGCAATCGTTGGTTCTAACGCATTCGCTCATGAATCCGGTATCCATCAACATGGCATGCTTAGCAACCCTGAAACTTATGAAATCATGACGCCTGAGTCCGTAGGTGCTGAAAAGACAAACATCGTTCTTGGCAAACATTCCGGCCGTCATGCCTTCGAAGACCATTTGAAAAACTTGGGATTCCATCAAACTTTCACAGAAGAAAAAATCAACGACCTATTTGCTAAATTTAAAGATTTGGCAGATAAGAAAAAACAAGTATACGACGATGATATCATCGCCCTTGTTGTGGAACACATGGATCACAAAAAAGCATTCGAGCTTGTTTCTCAACATTATCAATTGGGCGAAAAGGGCTATGCATACGCTGACGTTCGTCTTAATACGCCGGATGGTGAAAGAGCAGATGCTGCGGTTGGTGATGGCCCAGTTGACGCATCCCTTAAAGCGGTTGAACGCGTGGTTGGTATGCCAATCAGTTTGAAAGATTATCAAATCCGCGCTATCACAGCTGGTAAGGATGCCCTTGGGGAAGCAACCCTTAAGGTTGAATATAATGGTCGCATTTTCCACGGTCGTGGTATTAGCACCGATATCGTTAAATCAAGTGTGAACGCATATATTAATGCAGTTAATTCTATTTTCCTAGCTATGGAGCTAGAACAACAGGAGGAAGAATAATATTATGGGTATGACCATTACTGAAAAGAATATGGCTCGCCACGCAGGTCTTGATGTGGTAAAACCAGGCCAAATCATCGAGTGTAATTTGGACGCTGTGTTGATGAACGACATCACATTCCCACCAGCGCTTCGTGAATTTAAAAAGATTGAAAAACCAGTATTTGACCGTCATAAAATCTACTTGGTGCCTGACCATTTCACACCAAATAAAGATATTCAATCTGCTACACAAGCGAAAGTCATGCGCGATTTCGTACGTGAACATGGCATTACCAACTACTTTGAAGTAGGTCGCATGGGTATCGAGCACGTTATTTTGCCAGAAAAAGGTCTGATCGGTCCTGGCGAAATGATGATCGGTGCTGACTCCCACACTTGTACATATGGTGCAGTAAATGCATTCTCTACAGGCGTTGGCTCCACTGATGCGGGCGTTGCGATGGCAGAAGGTAAAACTTGGTTCAAAGTACCAGAAACCATCAAGGTTGAGCTTGTTGGCAAACCTAATAAATGGGTAACTGGTAAGGACGTAATCCTTGATTTAATCGGTAAAATCGGTGTAGACGGCGCTCGTTACATGGCCCTTGAATTCGCTGGCGAAGGCGTGAAACATATGACTATGGCTGACCGTCTCACAATCTGTAACATGGCTATCGAAGCAGGCGGTAAATGTGGCGTATTCCCATATGATGAAATTACTGAAGAATATATTAAAGGTCGCGTAAATCGCCCTGTAGAACCTATCAATGCTGACCCTGATGCTGTGTATGCCCAAACTGTGACAATCGACTTAGCTAAATTGCAACCAGTTGTGGCATTCCCTCATTTGCCATCCAATACGCATTACATCAACGAAATCGACAAGGATATCAAAATCGACCAAGTTATCATCGGATCTTGTACAAATGGCCGTTACGAAGACTTGGTGGCAGCTGCTGAAATCTTCAAAGGTCGCAAGGTAGCTCCATTCGTTCGTTGTATCGTAATTCCTGGTTCTCAAGATGTATATGATCAAGCTATGAAAGATGGCTTGTTGGACATCTTTATCCAAGCCGACTGTGCGGTGTCCACGCCAACTTGTGGTCCTTGCCTTGGCGGTTACATGGGTATCATGGCCGCTGGTGAAAGAACCGTTTCCACTACAAATCGTAACTTCCGTGGTCGTATGGGTCACGTTGATTCTGAAGTATATTTGGCAAGCCCTTATGTGGCGGCAGCAAGTGCTGTATTAGGCCGCATTGCAGGCCCTGAGGAGGTTTAATATGGATTTTGAAAGTAAAAAAATCTGGCGCTACGGCGACGATGTAGATACAGACGTAATCATTCCAGCTCGTTACTTGGCAATTGCTGATTGGAACGAATTGGCAGAACATGCGATGGAGGACATTGATACAACTTTTGCTCCTAATGTGAAAGCTGGCGAAATCATGGTAGCTGGCAAAAACTTTGGTTGTGGTTCCTCTCGTGAACACGCACCAGGCGTTATCAAAGCAAAAGGTGTTCCTGTTATCGTAGCACACTCCTTTGCACGTATCTTCTTCCGTAATGCCATCAACATCGGTTTACCAGTGATTGAAATCGGCGAACAAGTAGACCGTATTGATGCAGGCGATGCTATCGGCGTAGACTTGTCTAAAGGCATCGTGTACAACTTGACTAAAAACGAACAATACCAAGGCACTGAATTGCCACAATTCATTCAAGACATTGCGGCAGCAGGAGGTCTTGTAAACTTTGCGAAACATCGCAAGTAGTACGTACGTGGCCGAGCCTCGGTGATGCTCTGACGCTCCAGCTAGCTTAACGGTCTTCGCCCAAGGGGCTCGACCTACTAAAGTCGCGTCAGAGCATGCACCTCGGCTCTACGTAGCTTATCATTGCGATTTTTTCGCAATGATGTACATATGGATACATGTAGACGATGAAGCCCCGTCGCAAACGACTTTTGCTAGGGCGAGGCCTATGGCCTCGGCCCGTTAAGGCAATGGAGGCTTGCAACGGGGCTTCATCGTCGGAGAGGAATATACAGATGAGCGAAAAAAATATCGTATTGATCCCTGGTGATGGTATTGGTACTGAGATTATCGCAGCAGCGAAGGCTGTGTGCGATGTGGCTTTTGAGAAAGCCGGTGTAAAGGTTAATTGGATTGATAAAAAAGCAGGCGGTGCGTCTATTGATGCATACGGCGTGCCTTTGACTGAGGATACTATTGAGGCTTGTAAAAAGGCTGATGCTGTATTGCTTGGTGCTGTAGGTGGTCCTAAATGGGATAATGTAGATCCTTCTATTCGTCCTGAAAAGGCAATTCTTGGTCTTCGTAAGGAGCTTGGTTTATTCTGCAACTTGCGTCCTGTAAAAATCTATCCATCCTTGCAAGAGTATTCTCCACTTAAAAAGGAACTTGTACAAGATGTAGATTTCGTTATCGTTCGTGAATTGACTGGCGGTATTTACTTTGGTGAACGCGAAGAGGCACAAGGTGAAGGTGCTAACGAGTTTGCTTGGGATAAAGAAACATACAGCCGTTACGAAGTAGAGCGCATTATGGACATTGCTATGGAAACAGCTCGCAAACGTAATAAAAAGGTTGTATCCGTAGATAAAGCAAATGTATTGGCTTCTTCTCGTTTGTGGCGTAAAATTGCCCAAGAGAAAGCGGCTGCTAATCCAGATATCACAACAGATTACTTCTATGTAGATAATACAGCGATGCAACTCGTTGTAAATCCTGCACAATTCGACGTTATCGTTACAACTAATTTGTTCGGTGATATCTTATCTGACGAAGGTGCTGTTATCTCTGGTTCTATCGGACTTTTACCATCTGCATCCATGGGTACAGGCACAGCATTGTACGAACCAATCCACGGTTCTGCACCAGATATCATGGGCCAAAACTTGGCAAACCCATTGGGCACAATCTTGTCCGCCGCTATGATGTGCCGTCATTCCCTTGATTTACCTCAAGTGGCTGACGCTATTGAAAAGGCTGTTGAACAAGTTCTCGTTGATGGTTATCGCACAGGCGATATCTATCGCGAAGGTTTAAAACGTGTGGGTACGACAGAAATGGCACAAGCTGTTATTGAACGTTTGTAATCATGTAAGGTCGTGCATCTTGACTAGTTCTCTGATTTCTATCATATAGTTAGATGCATGATCCTATATCATGTGCGGTAAAAGAACGCTTACGACATTGCATCGCATTTGGTGAGGTATTTTTTAGTTTGTATTTAGTATAGTTTTAGAATGAGGTATTTACCATGAAATCAACTACTTACAGAAATCTCACTATTACTGCGTTATTAATGGCTTTAGCAATTATGATCCCTATCGTAATGCCGTTGAAAGTTGTCATACCACCGGCGTCTTATACACTAGCCAGTCATGTGCCAATCTTTTTGGCTATGTTTTTATCACGTAAATCGGCGGCTTGTGTAGTTATTGGATCCACGTTAGGATTCTTTGTAGCAGGATTTCCTCTTGTTATTGTTATGCGTGCAGCATCACATATCTTTTTTGCGTTGCTTGGTGCTTGGTATCTTAAAAATCACATGGAAGTATTATCAAATGCTCTTTCTTTTGTGACTTTTAACTTTGTGTGCGCTATCATTCATGCTATTGGTGAAGTTGTTGCATGCTTACTATTCTATACAACTACTACATTGCCAAATATCGACTTGATGTACGTCGTATTCGTCCTCGTTGGGGGCGGCACTATTGTGCATAGTATGGTTGATGGATATATTTCCTTGTATATCTACAAGGCTATACCAAAATCTATAATTGAATAAATGATAGTAACCTAAGCTAGAACGAAATAGGGGGTGACCATTGGTCACCCCCTTAATTTGTATATGTATCAAACACAAAATCTATAACTGTCCGAATGGTTTCATTAGCCCCTATAATCTTGATTTGTTTATATGATTTGAGGCCTAGAATTTTAATTGGATCTGCTAATAAAGCGGTTAAGAAGCTATGTGTAGCTGTTATAGCATGAGAGAAATCGAGTATTACGGTTTCTCCTTTTTTTATGGCCGGAATGATTTTTCGTTCTCTAAGATTAATGGCTTCTAATTTGACTTCACATCGTTCACCACAATAGTTGTACATATCTAGGTATAATTCTGGAGCGCGGACTATATTATTTCGTTTAGCTACAGTTTCGGTAGCATGTTTTCTGAATTCCTCTAGGTGTTTGTGTAGGTCATATGTTTTTAATCTATCGAAGCCAATGGTCATGTATATAAACGTGCCTGGCCAAGCGTTGCTTAGTGTCGTGTATGTTACATCTAATGGGGAAATATGTGCGACACCATCGCCCGATACAATGTACATATCTGCTTCTAATGTTTTGCCAAGATTACTAGATAAGTAAAGGCCCATGCCTGCATTGTTTTGTTGCTTGTAAGGACCTACGTTGACGCCAAATGTACCAGAGATTTCAGGCTCTAGGGCCATGGCGATGGCATCTGTATTGCTTGTGAAAGGAGCATAGGTTTGCTCTAAATGTGTTTTTATACCTACACCAAGATCAGCAAGAATAAATGATAGTTGGTTTTTATCTCGATACCAGTTGAATTGTAATAATGATGGAATTTGAGGATTAAAACCGTGTTCTAATGCATTATATGTTAGTTCGGATATGATATAACGAACAGCATCCTCATATCCTCTGATTAAATCTGTAGGCAGATCCATTGCATAATCGCGAATTGTATTTAGCATTTTCGTAATATTATGATCTTTGTATTTGATGGCGAATATGGGCTTGTTGTAGACGTAGTGAAAATTGTCTTGTGTGTTATTAAGGATTTTAAAGCATGAGGTTCCATTCATTCTTTGCCACATTTTCCCAAATAAAGAATGCTTAGAATATTGTAAATTTATATGCATCTTTTTTTGCTTTAATTGCCATATATAGAGTATGAGTAATGTCAGTGTTTGGTACTCAATACTTTGGCAAAATCTTGCATCTATAATTATATGTTTTGACTTGGCAGACCAATCAAATATACTAAGTACATTATCAAAATCAATAACTCCCTTTGCTTTAAATGTAAAATCATTTGGTAATGTTAAGATAGGAACATTAGTTAGTGTGCGATGTGTCTGTCTCATTTTCTCTCTCCTTTAATTGACATGAGTTAGGGCACTTGTTATACTTAACATATAAGATAACGTTTAGAGACCTAGATAGGACGGAATGTTCGTCTCTCGGTTGTCTCAGTTGACCCCATACTTTGTATGGGGTTTTCTTATATCTATATTATAGAACTAATGTTTGTAAAAACAAGGAGAATATAGCTATTATGATTAATTGATACATATCTACAATTATTGCGCTATTTTTGCAGTTTTATCATACCGTTCCGAAGTAGTTTCATTTCTCTGTATGTACAGCTATTTCCTCATCTTGAATTGGATGTATTAATTTTATACAATATCTGTAATATTAATTTATGGGAATGTAGAGCATTTAGGAGAGATAGATGAGTGGTCAGAATTGGTGGCGACGCCTAGGTTTAGTTGTGTGCATCGTGACGAGTGTAGGCTTTGTAAGTGGCTGTGAGTTTAATATGGATAATTTAAAGACAAACAGTCAGGTAAAAGCTACGCAAAGCGATAGTGAGAAGGAGGTCTGGCGCGTTTTTAGATTTTATTTGGCCGCTACAAATGAGTTTAATTTCACTAGTGTAAAATATAGTCATCAACATATGGAAACGGTGCAACAAGCACAACAAAATGTACCTCTAGCTGAGTTTAAGGTGCGGGATTATGAACGTCTTGAGCAAGAACTCATTGCTGCGCGAGAAGCGGGGCACACACATAGTGACTTGGAAGCAGCTACAGATGCTTTATTACCGGTATTGCACGACGTTGTGGTAGCCGTGAAAGAGCTAGATACGTATTATAAAGAAAAACGCTATGAATCAGATAATTATGCATTTGCTCATACGCAGTTGGAGAAGCTTTCATCATTAATCGAAGCATTTGGACCAAAATATAATGCATTAGATACCATTGTTAAAACTTATCACAAGCAGGAGGGAGAACGTCTTGTTAAGTTGATGCGCAATAATGGGCAGACGAATGGCGCTAATATGACGGAAATGATGCTTATTTATAGCGGTATAGTAGATCATATTGTGGAGCATAAATCCGATAGTGATTTCCAATGGGTGAAAGCGCAGAAAGAAGCAGCTGATGGAATTGGGGCAAAGATTACTGCCGCCGAGGCTCAGAATCGGTTAGAGCAAAAGAGACATCTTGATAAAGCGATTGAGGATTTTATGGTTAATCCTTCTAGTGAAACGGAAGAGGCCGTTGTTGAGCAATATAATGAAATGGTACGTAGTCCAATGAATTTTTCATTATTAGATTCTGTGCAGAAGCCGTATGTGCCACAAGAATTATAATGTGAAATGTTATATGTTAAACACGATATAACATTTTGGGTAGAATATATTTGACAATATGCCCTTATGAGCCCTATAATTATCTATTATATGAATATTGCGTTGAAAAAGACGGCACGTCTCAGACGGATTTAGTAGAGACCAAACTCATGGGCTGAAAGGTTTGGAAATCTAGAGATTTGCGGATCACTTTGGAGCAAGCAGAAACCCTGCCGGTGAACACCGTTATATGTTTAAGTGGCTTTCACAGTTTACGTGATAAGCTCGCCTTATGTGTTACAATTATGCTTAGCATGGTGTAATAATCGCAGAATATGCGAGGGCGCTAGCTTTCACCAGTAACGAGAGTCAGTAGGGTGGTACCACGGATATTACGTCCGTCCCTTCGGGGGCGGGCGATTTTTTTATGTAAAAGGAGCACATCATGGATTACGGTAAGACGTTACATTTGCCTGAAACAGAATTCCCAATGCGCGGCAATTTGCCTAAGCGCGAACCAGAAATCTTAAAGTTCTGGGAAGACAACAAAATTTATCAAAAACGTTTGGAATTGCGTAAAGACGCAAAACCTTTCATTTTGCATGATGGCCCTCCATATGCGAACGGTAAATTGCATATCGGTCATGCCCTCAACAAAACGTTGAAGGACATCATCATGAAATACAAGACTATGACTGGTCACTATACACGTTACATCCCTGGTTGGGATACACATGGTTTGCCAATCGAGCATGCGGTTATTAAAAACACTGGTCTTAACCGTCATGAAATGGCGCCATTGGACTTGCGCAACAAATGTAAGGAATATGCATTGGAATGCGTAGAAACTCAAAAACAAGACTTCATTCGCTTTGGTGTATTAGGTGAATGGGATCGCCCTTATTTGACATTACGCCCTGAATTCGAAGTAAAACAACTTGGTATCTTTGGCGAAATGGCAAAACGCGGCCATATCTACAAAGGTCTTAAAACTGTATACTGGTGTACTCACTGCGAAACTGCATTGGCAGAAGCAGAAATCGAATACGCTGAGAAAAAATCCTTCTCTATCTACGTAAAATTCCCTTACGTATCCGAGAAAAAGGTAACATTGCCAGCTGGCGTAGATCCAAAACAAGCATACTCTGTTATCTGGACAACTACTCCTTGGACAATGCCTGCGAACGTAGCTATTTCCGTTAACCCTGACCTAGAATATGGCTGGGTAAAAGTAGGCGACGAATACTACTTGATGGCTACTGAACTCGTTGATGCGGCTATGAAAGATATCGGTATCGAAGACTATGAAATCGTAAATCGCTTCTCTGGCGCAGACTTAGAATTGGCTGAATTTAAACATCCATTCGTTGAACGTAATGCTACTGTATTGTGTGGCGACCATGTAACACTTGAAGCAGGTACTGGTTGCGTACATACAGCTCCTGCACACGGTGAAGACGACTTTAACATCGTTATGCGTTATAACAAGGAAGGCAAAACTGAACTTCCTATCGTATCCCTTGTAAATGAAACTGGTAACTACACTAAACAAGTGGACGACAACCGTTATGGTGATACTGAATTCCCATTGGCTGGTGTAGAAATTCACGATGCAGAAGTGCCTGTTATTAAAATCTTGGCGCACAACAATGCATTACTTCACAAATCTAGCTTGCGTCACCAATACGCTCACTGCTGGCGTTGTAAAAACCCGGTAATCTACCGTGCTACAGAACAATGGTTCTCTTCTGTAGATGGGTACCGTCAACAAGCGCTTGATGCTATTGATAACCAAGTACAATGGATTCCTAAATGGGGCCACGACCGCATCTTCAACATGGTTCGCGACCGTGGTGACTGGGTAATTTCCCGTCAACGTATTTGGGGCGTGCCAATTCCTATTTACTATTGTGAAAGCTGCGGCGAGCATATCATCAACGATGATACTATCAAAGCATTACAAGAAAAAGTAGCTGTAGAAGGCTCTGATGCTTGGTGGGCTCACAGTGCAAAAGAATTGTTACCAGAAGGCTTCAAATGTCCTCATTGCGGTCATGATGAGTTCAAAAAAGAAACAGACATCATGGACGTATGGTTCGACTCTGGCTCCTCCTGGGCTGGCGTACTTGAAGTTAACGGCTTAGATGTACCATGTGCTATGTACCTTGAAGGTTCTGACCAACATCGTGGTTGGTTCAACTCTTCCTTGTTAACTGCAGTAGCAACAACTGGTAAAGCACCATACAACTCCGTATTGACTCATGGCTTCGTTGTGGACGGCGAAGGTCGCAAAATGTCTAAATCTGTAGGTAATACAGTGGCTCCTAGCGACATCATCGACGTATACGGCGCTGACGTTATGCGTTTGTGGGTATCCTCCGCGGATTACCAAGCAGACGTACGTTTGTCCAAAGACATCGTAAAACAATTATCTGAAGTATACCGTAAGATCCGCAACACATTCCGCTTCTTATTAGGCAACTTGGATGACTTCAATCCAAACACTGACAAAGTGGCTTACGCAGATATGTCCGAATTCGATAAATGGGCTTTGTTGCGCTTAGAAGAAGTACGTCAAAAGGTTACTGAAGCGTACGAAAACTATGAATTCCACATGTTGTACCATGCAATTCATAACTTCTGCACAGTAGACTTGAGCTCCATCTACCTTGATGTAATGAAAGATACTATGTATGCTGAAAGCAAAAATAACGTAGCACGTCGTTCTGCTCAAACAGCAATGTACGAAATCTTGAAAACATTGGTAGCTATGGTATCTCCTGTACTTTCATTTACAGCAGAAGAAGTTTGGAAATACATGCCTAAAGAAGATGGCATGCCTGAATCCGTTATGCTTCAAGATTGGCCACAAGGTCATCCTGAACACTTCAACCAAGAATTGGCTGATAAATGGAACCAATTGTTAGACTTGCGTACATCCGTACAAAAGGCATTGGAACTTGCTCGTCAAAACAAAACAATCGGTCACCCATTGGATGCATCCGTTACAGTATACGCTGAAGGTGCTGCATTCGACGCATTGAACGCTCTTGGTGAAGAAGGCTTAGCTAAACTCGTTATCGTATCTGAAGCTCACATCGTCAATGGCGCTGCACCAGCAGACGCTGTAAAAGACGAAGAAACAGGCGTTGCAACAGTAGTTGCTCCATCTGAACTTGAAAAATGTGAACGCTGCTGGATCCACCGCGATACAGTAGGCCAAGATAGCGAACACCCTACACTTTGCCACCGTTGTGCAGAAGTAGTGAAAGCACTATAATTCCACAATCGATTTAAATACAGTTGTCAAAATAGCCTCTTCAGAAGGCTCCATCGGCCGGGTCTGTTCCTTTGGAACAGGGCCAAAAGTCGCCTTCTAAAGGGGCTATTTTTCTGTATTTCATTCGATTTGTGGGATTATGGCACTAGGGGGAGAGATAGTCGCTTCTCGAAGGGGATATTTTTATTGGCATTAAAACTGTGTCGCTATTAGAGCCCTTTCGGAGGAGAGCAGCCAAAAGTCGCCTTCTAAAGGGGATATTTTGGTAGTTCACTTAAAAACTTTTTAGATTTATGAATTCATTGTATGCTACCATTCTCCTCAAACATATGATGATAATTGTTATCGTCCGATTTTCCTCATGAAAGCTTTATGTGTAAAAATCTACTCGTTTCATATTATAGTTAAAATACTCGTTTATGATATTTATAGTTAGTTTAGTAAATGAGTGTATGAGAAGGAGGAATATGCAATGGTAGTAACAATCATTAAAGCTGTTATGACTGCTCTTACTGGTTTGGTAAACGCATTATTGCCTTTATTTAAATAATAAAGTTCCCAAAACCCTCATAAACCCTCAAAGCTTGAGTATATATACTCAGCTTTGAGGGTTTTTTCTTTATGTATATTTGTCTGCATAATTAAATAAGAATACACGCATAAATTGAATTAAAAGGATATTTATTATTTATTTAAATATATGAGCTTTCGTTGACTACATCTAAATATATGCATATAATGAAAATGAAATAAGCATGAAAATAAGTATTTGTGAATTAATGTAAGAGGGAGAGTATTAGATATGAAATTAAATGTAATTATGAAAGCTATGGTTCTTGGAACCATAGCTTGTTCTATTAGTGCTACGGGCATTGCGGTAGATGTAGAGAATCAACATATACAATCTTCCTCTAATGAAGAACAAATGAGTAATATAGGAAAGCATGATGCAGTGAAATCTAACTGGATGGACCGTACGGATATTAAGTTAGGCACACAATCGAAACTGGGTAAGCAAGTATCTGTAGAAACATTGCAACCCTTAACTCACTATGATGAAAACTCCAAGTCCGTATTGTTTGTACAAGGCGGTGTCGGTAAAGGTGGGCAAGAGCATAAGGTTAATTATTTTGATGGTAGTGGTGGCATTTGGTATCCATACGACTCGGCTACAGGTACTGTGGAGACAAAGACTAAACCAGAACGACATGATGAGGCAAAATCTTTAGGTACTGTGGGTAATATTGGTTTAGGGTATCGTCAGCTCAGTAACCATGAACATGCTTATGTAGGTGTTAATGTATTTGCAGATCGCGCCTTCTCTGAGAATGCTAATCGAGTTAGTGGAGGCTTAGAATATGTGGCCGGACTTAACGAAGTTCGTGTTAATGTATATAGAGGTTTGGGAAATATAAAATCTCAATCTTATATGGTGGGAGTGCCTGAATCGCATCTTCCAATTCCTTTGAATGGAGGAACTGCTAATTACACGGTATATAAGTCTCAAAAAGTATTATCTGGTTATGATGTAAGTTATGCTCGTACCTTTAAGAATGCTCGCTGGGCTCGGGTGCACATAGGGGCTTATCACTGGAAGGGGCTCGGTATTTCATCCTATAGTGGAGGGACCTCTCCGATTTCGGATCTTAATAATAGTTCTGGTTGGCAAGTGGGTACTACATTACAAGTGACACCACATGTCTCACTAGATTTAGGGTATACATCAGATAATAATCATTCTAGTGGTGCCTATGGTTTTGTTAAATACACATTGGGTACATCTAAGTTTGCTTGGTATGGTGGTAAACATAGTGATGATACTATTACGAATGCTCGTGCTAGAATGTTAGACAAGGTAGACCGTAGTCCTATGACTATAGGCAAGTCGTATGAAGAGTATTGGGCTGTAGTACCTTGGGATATTTTGTAAAGGTTAGAGAGGAGAAAGTAAGACTTGAAAAGTAAGTTAGTATTTAGAGCCATGGTGTTAGGTGCTGTAGCATGTGTATTTAGTGCTACAGGTTTTGCAGCAGACGTACAAAATGGACATGGACAAGGTATTGCAGATTCTACTACAGAAGTGAATGGGGCTAAACATGAAGCTGTTCGTTCCAATTGGTTAGACCGCACGGATATTGCTGTAGGTGTACAGACCGGAGGTCAGTCCAAATTAGATAAAGGGCACTTTTTAACGGATGATTTGAATACCATTTATAATAAGAAATCTGATTACGGTAATCTAACGAAAGCTTATATAGAAACATTGCAGCCTATTTCTCATTATGATGAGAACAGTAGAAGTGTTCTATTTGTACAGGGGCGCATTGGACGTGGCGGTGAGAAAATAGCTTCAAAAGAGCTGCGGGGCTATCTTCTCCCTGAAACAGTAATCAATCGGCATGGGCAATCTAGTTACACTAAAATCAATACGGATGAAAAATCATCAGAAACATTAGGGATTATCGGTACTGTTGGTATTGGCTATCGACGCCTTAGTCGAAATGAACATGCTTATGTAGGTGTCAATGCATTCGTAGATCGAGCTTTTACAGACAATTACAATCGTATCAGCGGTGGAGTAGAGTATGTAAATGGACTCAACGAAGTATATGCTAATGTGTACAGGGGGCTTGGTAATAAGGAGCTTGTAAAAGGTGGTGGTGGTAATCCATATCCTAAACGCTTGTATCCTAATGGTTATCCAGAAGGGTTTAGTTTACCTGATAGTCCATACGGTGTTATTCCATCAGAGAATTATTATACCTATAAAGGCGGTAGAGCACTAGGCGGCTATGAAATCGGTTTCGCTAGATCCTTCAAGAATGCTCGTTGGGCTCGTGCTTATGTGAATGGATATCGCTGGAAGGGGCAGGGGTTTGGCCATAAACAATATTATAATTGGGGTCGTCCAGGCCATTGGTCTGTTCCATGGTTTTCTGTGCGAAATGCAAATCACTATAAGGGAATTAAAATCGGTGCTGAATTACAGTTAACGCCACATATATCCTTAGATATTGGGTATAACCATGCAAACAATATGTCGAAAGGCATGTATGGTACTGTGAAATATACATTAGGTACATCTAAATTTGCCTTCTGGGGTGGCAAGCATAGTGATGATACGATTACTACAGCTCGTTCTAAAATGCTAAATAAGGTACGTCGTCAAGACATGATTGTAGAATCCTTTGATGATATTGAATACGATTATTTAGCACCTATTGATCATCTATAATACCACTGTAGTTTAGATTATAGATATTAAATAAGACATGTAATAATAGGAGAGTAATTTTAATGAGCAAGACATTAATGATAAAAGCAATGGCTTTAGGTGTTGTAGTATGTGCGTTTAGTGCTACAGGTTTTGCAGCAGATGTACAAAATGGGTATGGGCAAGGTATAGCAGATTCTACTACAGAAGTGAATGGAGCTAAACATGAAGCTGTTCGTTCTAGCTGGATGGACCGTACAGATGTGGTAGTTGGCGTTGGTATGAAAGACTCGAGAGAAAAGGAAACCGAGCAATTCCATAACTTTACATCATTGGATAATCAGCCGATTACTGTAACTTCGAAAAGTTCAAAATCTACTGAAATCAATAAATTGTATATTGAGACATTACAACCTATAACCCATTATGATGAAAACGCTAAAAGCGTTGTCTTTGTACAAGGTCGCATTGGTCGTAGTGGAGAAAAGATTTCATCTTATAAATTAAATGATTATTGGGTTCCAGCCAGACCTGCAGGGACGTTTACGGTACATAACAGGCAAACAGATAAGGAAGAATCCTTAGGTATGAATGCAAATATTGGTATTGGTTATCGTCGCCTTAGTAAAGGTGAACATGCTTATGTAGGTGTTAATGCATTCTATGACCACGTGTTTAAAGGTGGTTATAAGCGCGTTAGTGGCGGTGTAGAATATGTGGCAGGCCTTAATGAAATCCATGCTAATCTGTACCGAAACTTGGGGACTGATGATAGAAAATATATAGGGCTCCATGGGCGAAGTATTGTGTTAGGTGATCCTACAGGATTGTATCCATACGGTAGAGATCCTGATACTAGTCTCTATGATTATGCTATAGTTGATTACGAAAATCATTGGATGTTATCAGAAAAGGTTGCGGCCAGTGGATTTGATGTAGGGTACTCACGGACCTTCAAAAATGCTCGCTGGGCTCGTGTCTATGCGGACTATTATAATTGGCGTGGTAGAGAGGCTGTAAGAGTAGGCTATGAAAAACTAAATAAGCGCGATGCTATCAAAGGTTTTAAAGTGGGTGCAGAATTTCATATTACACCACATCTTACTCTCGATGCAGGTTACAAAACAGCATCTCATCATTTGAGTGGTCCTTATGCAACCTTGAAATATACAATTGGTACATCTAAGTTTGCTTGGCGTGGTGGTAAACATAGTGAAAGTGCCATTACAACGGCTCGGTCTAAGATGCTTGATAAGGTACATCGCAGTGATATGGTTGTACAAGAAACTGTAGAAGAAGCTTATGATCATGGCGTTGTCGACGTAGGTTTATAATTTTTAACTAATTAAATTTACCTAGAAAATTGTAATTGGGTGTTGTAGCAATAATTATGTAAGTGAAGGATTATTTTTATATGTATTGTAAAACAAAGTTTAATATACGACTACTACTTTGTGTAGCAGCTTGTACGACGTGTTGGACTATTGCATTAGCGGATAGTGCTGATAGAGAAAATGCTACACCAGTGGATGCAGGTATTCATCAAAGTTGGGCTGATAGAACTGATGTCTCTGCGAAGTTTCAAACCAATCACAAGCCAATATATAGCATAGAGACCTTACAACCTATAGGTCATTATGATAACAACTCTAAGAGCGTAGTGTTTGTGCAAGGTAAAGTTAGTTCTCATGGCGGTGTAAGTCAAATTGCCAATGGATATGCGAATCATGCTACTCGTAATGCGGGCGGAATTGTATATGAATATGACTTTAATCAATCAGTACAATCTATAGGCACGACTGGTAGCGTAGGACTCGGCTATCGACGACTAAGTAGAGGAGAGCATAGCTACGTAGGTATTAATGCTTTTTATGACTATACTTTCAAAGAACATTATAAGCGTGCCAGTTTGGGTGTAGAATATGTAACTGGTGAGAATGAATTTTATGCTAATTTCTATAAACCATTAGGACATACGACATCATCTCATAGTTTGACTACACGTGACGAAATGATTCCTGCACCTTATAATGTGATGGATACAGACGTTAATGTTGGTGAAAGTCATGAAAAACGTATTGCCTCTGGATATGATATTGGATACGCACGAACTTTCAAAAATGCCCGTTATGTTCGAGCCTACATTGACCGTTATCATTGGAATCATATGAATGGTGAGATTAGAGATATAGAATGGTTTAGTGATGATATATATAATATTGCATTTCCTGTAAATAGTATCTTTAATAATGGCCTTAAGACAGGTGTTAATGTGAATGTGACCCCTCATATTTCTGTAGGTCTAGGCTATGATAAACCATTTGGTCATTCTGGCGAGTTTTATGTACAAACTATGTATACGCTTGGTAAATCTAAGTTTGCTCTCTTTGGTGGAAAGCATAGTGATGATAGCATGACTACTGCTCGTTCTAAAATGCTCGATAAGGTTGAACGTCAAGATATGCAAGCCCTCAATCTAAAGGGGGATTTTCAAGTTCATTACCCTCATGATCATTTATAATATATGTAGCCTGTTTTAGGTTATAACAAAGGAGCTAGTACGCTGTGTACTAGCTCCTTTTTGTATGTATTCTTGCTATTGCAAATCCTTAGGCACGCTGAGCGGTTTCCAGTTATCTAGCTCAGGAATGTCCAAGGTCGTAATGGTTCGTTGTATCCAGTAGTTCAAGGATACTTCGTTGCCAAAGTATTGTTCAAATAGGTATGTATTACCTGGGATGTCCTTTTGCTTACCATGTTCGTCAACGATGTGGCGCATCGATTCCTTGAGGTATAGTTGCACTCTAAATGGGGTAGACCGCTTGCCTTTAAATATGAAATAGGATGGCCCAATGAAATCGTGAGTACGAACGTTGATTTGCTCGTAGCGATTGCTCTTGAGGCCCTCCAAGGATGCTTGTATCATGGCGTTGGCATCGTCATATTCTTCGAGTAAGAATGGCTCTTGATCGACGTCGAGCACATAGTGCCATGTCGGTTTTTCCTCGTCTGTTTCGATGGCCCATGCATCTGAAAGCTCCGGTAAACGGTGGCTTTCATATAGATCATGCCACAAATTGTGGGTGTCCTCTGCATTGAGCAGCGATTTATAGATAATCTCATGCCCTTCAGCTGGGTCGTAGCCGTAGAACCGCACCTGATAGGTGTTGCGCGGCATACGTTTTGTCTCTAGCTTATAGATATTCCGCAATTTGTCCGGAATGGTTAGGAAATGATTGTAAAAGCTAAGCATCACCGTATCTTGTGTAGATAGGGCATGGTCGATAGTTTCTAGGTCATATAATGTGGTATCCCACTGAAAGCCATTCATGTTGACAGCTAATCGAGCCGCGTTGTGAGGCCACGTGGTAGGGGCCGGGCGCACGGTCGTAGAGGATTCAGTAATGCCCTCTTTATAATGCCAATGACCGTCTATCTTTTCGAAGGCTTCTAATCGTTCTGCCGCTTCGTCATCTACAGGAATATCCTTAATTTCTTCGCTGCGATTGGCGAGGTGTGACACGATATATTGATGGGAGCTTTTATAATAATGAACCGCACTGTCGAGGTCCGGTGTTCCCGTCACATATCCTTTTTCATAGGCATAGCCCAAGGCAACGCGTGTAAGTGCGCGGGTAATATCATAGAAGAGAACGCGGTCCTCCTCTTGAAGCGCCCGTTTCTCCTCCTCTAACACGCGAGTCAAGGACTGAACGGCAAATCGAATGTTCTTGGTCACACCGATGCCGTGAATGCGCATGTAACTGATATACGGCAAGGAGAACAGAAATCTATCCTTCGTCGCCGCCATATGCGTCAAATCGGCGATGAGCCCCCAGTCGAGAGGGAGGCCGCCAATGTGAAAGATATAGTTAAATGCAGCCTGCAACGCGGCATAACCGGCATCATTAAAGTCCTTTGTGGCCGCTCGTTGATATAGTTCAGTCGCCTTGATTGGATCGTACGGAATGGCTGCACGCAACGCAGGTTGCTCGTAAAAATGATAGTAATAGTCCGCAAGTTCTGCGATACATTCTGGTTGGCCTAGGTCAGCACCCTTTGTAAACCATGTGAAAGCCTCTGTAAATTCGCCCTTTTCGTGATGGTCGAGGCCCGTATAAAGCATCATGGTTGGGTTGCCTAATTCAGCGGCCCTACGTGCCACACGGCGTGCATTGTCATAATCGCCTTCGTCGATATAAATATTGCGCAAGTTCCCCTGGAACATGGCGAGCCCTTGATCGAGGGCTTTGTTAAACCAGTGTTTCGCATGCTCGCGGGATTTTGCTTGTAGCGTTTCTTCGTCTACCATGCCGCGCAAGGTAGCGATACCTTCGCGTAAACTTTTGCTGCGCGTCGCTTGTTGTAATCGTTGACTAAAGCTAGCCTTTTCCGGACCTAATAATTGTTTAGCTTGGTTAATAACGTGGTAATCGCCCCAGAAAAATACATTGCCTATAATATATTGACAGTATGCATCGTCTTGCTTTGCGTAATCATAGATGATGCGGAATGCATCATCAAAGGTCAACTGCATATCGCGCCTCACCGTAGGCGTAATCGACCCAGCAATGCGCAGTGCTTGTAATGTGCCAATCGGACTATTGTGGCGGATACTATCATGCAAACATTGATAGGTACGCATATTATCCTCTGGAAAACCCGACTCGGCCCACGTAAATCGCGGACCAGCGTACACGCGTGCCAATAGGGCATACGCATCGCCTAATTCACGTTCCTCAGGAGACAAAGCTTTATTGTAAACTTCCTCAGCATCCGATTCGCCCGTACTACCTTGCGATGTAGCCGTGTTGCGTAACTCATGCTGAATTGGCTTTGTTACATTCGATTGATTATTAACAATTGACTCTAACATGCGCAGACCCTCTTGAGCGGACTGCGGATCATAAGACATAAAAATTAAGTGGAAGACCCGTTGAAGGCGGTCTGTGAAATATTGAGCCATAGGCCCTCCTTTCGTTTTTATACAATACACTACTATTATATACCGCGGTAGGAAATGGTAGAAGAGGAAAAGAACCGATGGGCCCAAAAATCCTCCACCGGCCGGGTCTGATTCGCCCTACGGGCTCACAGGGCCAAAGTCGGATTTTGGGGCCCATCGGTTCTATCTCTCAACCCATAGCCGACACGCGGAATATAATAGTAGTGAAATTGGTAAAACCCGTTATTGCCAACCTAGCCGTTAGGAAGGAGGGCCTACGGCCTCTTTCTCCTACGTATAACGGAAAAATAATTTCTATTTACGATGATAGGATAGTAAAAAGAACCGGTTCTGAAAACGACTTCGGGCTCCGCGTAGCGCAGTAGCGTGTCGGCTTTCAGGACCGGTTCTTTTTTCTAAACGTATGATACGTAATAGAAATTATTTTTTGTTATAGTCACCAAACCATTTATCGTAAATTTTTTGGTATGTGCCGTCTTCTTTAAGTTCTTTAAGAGCTTTGTTAACAGCTTGTTGTAATTCTGTGTTGCCTTTTTTAACACCAAGTACTGTACCAGGTGCTTTTGTAGGTTCGCCTACGAGTTTAAGGTCTTTGTCAGCACCTTGTTTTAGGTAGTACATAGCAACTGCGTTGTCGATGATTGCGCCATCGATTGTACCAGCTTTCAATTCCATAAAGATATTGGCATTGGAGTCCATTTCTTTTACTGTTGTGTTAGGAATTTTTTTAGCCATGTCTGCAGGAACAGTACCGATTTGAACGCCTACAGTTTTGCCAGCGAGTTCGTCCATGTTATGGATAGACGTGTTGTCTTTACGAACAACTGTGATGAAACCGCCTTGGTCAAAGTAAACATCGGAGAAGTCCAATGCTTTTTCACGTTCAGGAGTAGCGTTGATACCGGCTGCGATCATGTCGATGTCGCCAGATTGAACTGCTGGAATCAAAGCGTCGAAGCCCATGGATTTGAATTCCATTTTTAGACCCAATTTTTTAGCGATTGCTTCGGACAAATCAACGTCGAAACCAACGTATTTATCGCCTTCAGTAAATTCGAATGGTGGGAATGTAGTTTCAGAACCTACACGTAACACACCAGCCTCTTGTGTCATTTTGCTTTTTTCACTGCCACAACCAGCCAATAAACCCATAGCAGCAACAGCTACGAGTGCGATGGCTGTTAATTTTTTGAATTTAAACATAGTATCCTCCTCAAACACGATACAAACATATTAATCTGTTTCTATTGTACGGAATTTTGAACCAATAGGCAATAACATTGTATAATTAAAGGTACGTAAACAAATTAAGTACACGAAATGTACCTTTTACTAAATAAGGTCGATTATTTATACACATATTTAGGAGGACCTATGTCTCTTACTGAACAATTTTCCAGTGTTTGTGAAAGCTTCGCCCAAGAGGCTTTCACCATTAATTATACATTGGCGAAGAATCCTGAACTGTCTAGTCATGAATTTAAATCTGTTAAGACAATCGGTGCTGTTCTTGAAAAGCACGGCATCCCTGTGACCTATGAGTTCTGCAATTTGCCAACGGCGTTTAAGGCGTCTGCTGTGAAAGTAGATCATCCTAAAGGACGTTTGGTGATTTTATGTGAGTACGATGCGTTGCCAGATGTGGGCCATGCGTGCGGACACTGTGCTAGTGGTTCTATGAGCACGTTGGCAGCCCTTGCATTACATAAGATGCAGCAAGATGGCGTAGCTTTCAACATGGATATCGACATCATCGGTACCCCTGATGAGGAAGCGATGGGCTGCAAGGTGGATATGTGTAATGCTGGCGTATTTAAGGACTATGATTTTGCCATTATGGTCCATCTCGATGGTGAAGAGACGCGTCCTAATTCACAGTTCTTGGCACTCGACTGTTTCCGCGCCAAGTACCATGGTAAATCAGCTCATGCAGCAGGTGAGCCGTGGAATGGAGTCAATGCGGTAAACGGCGTGCAACTTGCCATCCATGCCATGGATATGCTGCGCCAACAAGTGCGACCAGAGTCGCGCATAGGCACGTGGATCATTAACGGCGGTACCGCGTCCAACGTCATTCCTGCGACTGGCGAACTAGAAGTGACCGTTCGTCATACAGAACGGGAGTATTTGAACGGCTTATCCACGCAAATTAAAAAGATTTTTGAAGGTGCTGCCCTTTGTACTGGTACGACTGTAGACGTTGAGTTTTACGGGAATCCTTATGACGATATGAACCAAAACCATCGCGGCACACACCTCATCGAGGACGTGATGACCGATATGGGCCTTGATTTTGAACCAGGTCCAGCGGACCTTGGAGGCAGTTCCGATATCGGTAATGTTAGCTATCAATGTGCCGCATTCCATCCTAAATTGCGCTTGGCTGGCCCAGATAAGGTGTGCCATTCCAAAGAATTTGCGGATGCCATGCTCGAACCAACCATTGAACAAACAATTGTGGACGGTGCCAATATTATTGGCCGTACATTGTTGAACTTGGTTGAAAATCCAGATATTTTACAAGAGATTGTAGCCGAATTTAATGCAACTAAATAAAGTATTTTCTATATCTATCAGGATGGCTGTAATATCTTAGATAGAATTCATTGTCTCTTTCAGATTTACTGATAATAGATGATAATGGCACATTGCCATTTATAAAACTTTGAATTTTGGTAAAATAGGTTCCTACTTCAACATCGTGGTGATAGAGTGCCCATACCACGTTATTTCCAGCGATGACAGGAATGTATTTAAACTCAAGAAATTCAAATAAACCAGTTATAGTTATATCATCGGGTACGGTAAATTCTTCGCGATGATGACTCATATCATCGGCCGCACAAACGGCATCTCGATCGATTATTATACGCATATGATTTCACATCCTTTGAACCGATAATTCTATAAATTTATATGCTTATCCTTATTGTACATCAACTAAATTTATATTGTATTAAAGGAGGTTTCATGTCCTCATCTAAATCGTTAGACATTAAAAATTATATAGGCCTTACTGGTGATACACCAATTCGATTCATTGCATCCGACGTGGATGGCACATTGGTGAATGATGCGAAATCTGTGGACCCTGAGGTGGTGGCTGCTGTCCGCGCTGCTCGTGAAAGCGGTATCCGCGTGGCTATTGCGTCGGGCCGTGCGTGGCATGAGATGGACGATGTCATCGAGGCCATGCCGTGCTTGCGATACTTTGTGTGCACCAATGGCGCCTATGTCATGGATAAAGAAGAGCAAAAGGAACTCGTTCACATTACTCTTGATAAAACTCGCGCCGTAGATTTAGTGCGAAAACTAATGACCTACGGTGTGTTTGTAGAGGCTTATGTGAAAGCCGAGATTTTCGGTCAATATCCTGTTGTTGGTAATGAGATAGCGCAAGCAGAACATTTCTTTAGACCGAATATTAGACCTTTCATTTTAAAAACACGCACCATGGTGCCCGATTTAATAGCCCATTTAGAATCGTTACCAGAAGGACCGGAGAAAATCCAAATCTTTTACGGCGATGAGCGTATACGCGAACGCATCCTAGCTGATTTGCGGGATGAGTTCCAAGGTGCAGCTATAGATGGCAAAGGGCGCGAACGCTTTTATGATGTTCTTGAATCGAGTGAAGGCAATTTAGAATTTGTGTTACCTCATACGACAAAAGGCACGGCTGTAGAGGCCTTGGCGAACCATTGGGGCTATACACCTGACGAGGTGATGACCATTGGCGACAGCGAAAATGATCTATCCATGATTCGATTTGCCAGTGCTAGCGTGGCTATGGGTAATGCACGAGACAATGTGAAAGCTGCCGCCCGTTATGCGACAACGGATAATAATCACTATGGCGTAGCTCGTGCACTATATTCTGCTATTGCACATAATCGTGAATTAGAAACTAAATAGAAATAAAATTTGATAGCGAGTTGATGATAATCCCCATAATTGATAGAGAGGTGATGTAGTATGGGCAATCTAAAATTTGATATAGACGATACCTGCGTTAAATGCGGTGCCTGTGCTGAGGATTGCCCTGTACAATGCATCACCGAAGGAACCACAAAATTTATTATTGGTAGCGGCTGCATAAGTTGTGGTGATTGTTATTCAATTTGTCCTGTTGGAGCCGTACAAATGCATAAGAAATCCGAACGTTAAAAAGTAATTCATAACTTTCATACGGAATATATGGAGTCCATATACTTCGTATGGTATAATAAAATGTAATGAAATTTAGCGTTTTGCTTGTTAAAACGCACCCCCAGTACAGGAATGTATGGACATTATAAATTGGTGAATATACTTTCACAAATAGATGCATACGGAGGAACTATGGAAAACAAGGAATTTGTTATTGTTGTCGATTTCGGCGGTCAATATAATCAGTTGATTGCACGCCGCGTTCGTGAAAATCATGTATACTGCGAAGTATATCCATACAACAAAGCATTAGAAAAAATTAAGGAATTGAAGCCACAAGGTATCATCTTCACTGGTGGTCCTAACAGTGTGTACGAAGAGAATTCCCCTAAAATTGAAAAGGAAATCTTTGAACTTGGCATTCCAGTTCTTGGCATGTGCTATGGTATGCAATTTATGGCGCATACATTGGGTGGCGAAGTTAAATCTGCTGATAACCGTGAGTTTGGTAAAACACCTACTAAAGTGGACACTACATCCCCATTGTTCAAAGGCTTGGACGAAGACCAAGTTGTTTGGATGTCCCACGTTGACTATGTAGCAAAAGTTCCTGAAGGGTTCGAAATTATTGCGCATACAAAAGACTGCCCTGTTGCATCTATGCAAAATAAAGAACGCAAATTATACGCTATGCAATATCATGCAGAAGTATTGCACACTGAACATGGTAAAGAAATGCTTCACAACTTCTTGTATGAAGTATGTGGTTTCACAGGCACATGGACAATGGCAAACTATGCAAAAACTGCTATTGAAGAAATCCGTAACACTGTAGGCGATGGGAAAGTATTGTTAGCATTGTCTGGCGGTGTAGATAGCTCCGTTGCAGCAGCTCTTATTTCTAAAGCTGTTGGTGACCAATTGACTTGTATCTTCGTTGACCATGGTTTAATGCGTAAGAACGAAGGCGACGAAGTTGAAGCAGCTTTCAAAGATTCTGGCATGCATTTCATCCGCGTCGATGCAGAAAAACGTTTCTTAGATAAATTGGCTGGTCTTGAAGATCCAGAAGCTAAACGTAAAGCTATCGGCGAAGAATTCATCCGCGTATTCGAAGATGAAGGCCGTAAAATCGGCTCCGTTGACTTCTTGGCGCAAGGTACCATCTACCCTGACGTTATCGAGTCCGGTACTGGCGAAGCAGAAGTTATCAAATCTCACCACAACGTAGGCGGCTTACCTGCAGTGGTAGACTTCAAAGGCCTTATTGAACCATTGCGCAACCTCTTCAAAGACGAAGTGCGTGAACTTGGTTCTGAATTAGGCTTGGCTGACTACCTCGTATGGCGTCAACCATTCCCAGGTCCTGGTCTTGCTATCCGTGTAATGGGCGAAATCACGAAAGACAAACTCGACATCTTGCGTGATGCGGACTACATCTTCCGTGACGAAATTGCAAAAGCTGGCCTTGATCGCAGCATCAACCAATACTTTGCAGTATTAACATCTACACGTACTGTAGGCGTTATGGGTGACTTCCGTACATACGATTACACATTGGCATTGCGTGGCGTAACAACAACAGACTTCATGACTGCTGACTGGGCACGCATCCCTTACGACGTATTGGACACAATCTCCCGTCGTATCGTAAACGAAGTACAACACATCAACCGTATCGTGTACGATATTACATCTAAACCACCTGCTACAATTGAGTGGGAATAAAATATCTTATAATAAAAGGCTATAAACTTGGGTTTATAGCCTTTTTGAAAATATAATAGAAAAAAATAAGTTATTTTGGAAGATTGTATCAGTAAGCGTTTTCTTCCATGTTTATGAAGTAATGTTTAAACACTAGAATCTCGAGTAGTGTTGATATACTTTATTGCTAAATTTTATTATACAACACTCTTATTAGTTTTTTATTATAAATAGTGAGTCGTGACATATGTATGATTTAAAGAAAATAATAGAAAAAGAAGGGCCCAAACTTTCAAGCGAGTTAATAGAGTTAATTGTAGAAAATGATAAGGTGAGCAAAGATACTGCACGTAAACGTTTATCTAGATTAAAGGACCCAATAAGTAAAATAAAAGGGTTGTTTTCAGATAATCAAATCTTTTTTTATCATAAAAAAATTTATAAAAAACCTGAATTTTATGATGCCTTAATTGAAGCATTTGAATTATCGGGTAAAAAATATTTTGCAATAATTAACTCTGTTCAATATCATTATGGTTTTATTAATAAAGATAGATTGGCAGCTTTTTCATTTAGTCCAATCAAGGATTTAAAGGGGCATAAGCGGATCGATACTATGATAAGAGAATTAATTGATTTAGAAGTGATTTGTGAAGATGGAACGAACTATAAGCTTAATTCTAAAATATGCTCAAAAGAAAATTATCAACATTCTAAATCATTAGAAATAGTTGAGGATTTTCTTATTAATCAATTTAATGATTGGGCTAGAGGTATAGGATTAACATCCTACGGCTCAGCAAAATATTATTACGAATTTGGAAAATTTTCATGGGCTTATGTATCGCCTTCATATGTATCAACACTTGTAAAATATAATAAAGGAAAGCTAGTCCCTGCATTTGTTGTAGCAGATTTTTTAATTGGTAATAAAAAGAATGAAGTTGATATTGATTTTTTCTTAAAGAAAATTGAAGTATTAAGAAGTATTACAACAATGCCCACATTTCTCCCTTTTTTTGTTACGGACTACTTAGATTTGAATATATTTAAAAAGTTAAAGGAAAGAGGGGTTATTATTGCATTAGTTGATAGGATGTTCGGTCGTGGTTATAAAGAATTAATAGAGGCTTTGATAAATTCTATTACTAATGCGGGCGCTATTTTGAAGAATGACCCTGAAGCCTATTTAAAGCTTATAGATTCAATAAATAAATTGGCTATTGGGAAAACTAACAATTTAAAAGGAGATCTGTTTGAGTTAGCGGTAGGATATTATCATGGTCAAAAATGTAAGGGCTTAAATGTTGGGAAAATTATTAATTTTCAAGGTGAACAGAGGGAAATCGATGTTTTAGCCGTATATGAGAGCAAGATTATAATTGCGGAATGCAAAGGATATAAAAGTAAAATAAGTAAAGAAGAAATAGAAAAATGGGTAAGTGAAAAAATAAATTTAATAAGGCAATGGCTAAATTCTATTGATGTTTATGCTCAGAAAGAGTTTGTTTTTGAACACTGGTCTACAGGTGGGTATACAGATGAAGCTATTGAATATATATGTAAATTACAACCTAAAAAATACAAATTAGACTTTATTGACTCTGAAAAAATGTTGGAAAAATCAAAAGAGATTGAATCAAAGAAGTTTAAACAAATATTGAAAGAATATTATATGACTGCATTATAAGATAGAGATTCTTGTATTAGTACGTTACAAATTTGCTTTGAATTTTTATTAAAAGATAATAATTTTTGTTTTGCGCTTAATACTACAAATAGAATATTAAAGAAAGGTTTTGTTAGTAAGTATGGAGATAAAACTTAGTGGGAAATGATAACGTTTATAGTTTTAAAATCTATTGATACTGTTTAGTAGGTTAAGTAGTTTATGTAGTTTATGTTAATAGGACTAGTTGAGTAATGATGAGTAGCTTGGGATTAACTTTATTGATGGTGAAGATGTTATCTTTGATAAGCTAATACAAGCCAATGCGTTGCAGTAAATGCAGGTATAGATTATTCTACTTTATAAGTTGGTACAGAGTTCCTTATCATGGAAGGCAGTACTATTGTTGGAGAGGGCCTTGTAAAAGAATTTTTCAACATGAACCAATGGGAGAAAATAATCATGGGCTATAAAAATGTATGTACTAACTGCCGAATCTCCTTATCGGAGGGTACGAATTATGAGTTATTTGATACAAATAAAACCTGTCCTATATGTAAAGGTAAAATGTACTTTGTAAATGAGAAGTTCAAAGCTCCTAAAAAATCTAATGATAAAGAGTGGAAAATCATAGAGTATTTGTTATTGAGTGGCTATGATTTTAGAAATCCTATTTATGGAACTGAGAGATATATGTATTTCGAGTTTCCAAAGAACTTACAAGAGGCTGAGGCATTCGTGCGTGAGATGAGAAAATTATAGTAATATTGAAAGTATCCTATATGAGAAAGGAATTAGTTGATTAATATGAATATACGAAAAGCCACTACTAATGATTTAGACATTGTTACAAATATAGAATCCACCTGTTTCCCACATGCCGAAGCAGCCCCTCGTGAAGCGTTTAAAGAGCGCCTTGCTCATTATGCAGACCATTTTCTTATAATTTTTGATGGTGATACACCTATTGGTTTTATCGATGGTTTTGTAACGGATGATGAAGTTTTAACAGATGAGATGTTCGCTGATGCTTCCTTACATAATCCCCATGGCGCATGGCAGATGATATTTGGCCTAAATACAATGCCAGCGTATCGCAATCGCGGTGTAGGGGGGCAGTTGATTGAGGCTTTCATAGAATTGGCCAAAGAAGAAAATCGAAAAGGCGTTATTTTAACATGTAAGGAAGAAAAGATTCATTATTACGCCAAGTTTGGCTTTGTAAATGAAGGCGAGTCTGTATCTGATCACGGCGGTGCTAAGTGGTATCAGATGCGTGTTGTATTCTAGCCATATAATTAAATATAAAAGAAGAAGCTGAAATCTTGCAGATTAGCATTGGTTTCAGCTTCTTTTTTGTTGGGAAAAGTATTGGTATTGTATTTAAATAATTTCTTTTACTTGCGCCACGCCTTTATCGGTCAGCATATAGTATCCATTTGTTACATACAACAAGCCTTGCTTCTTAAGGTGTGTTGCGGCTTGGTGTGTATAGTCTGGCTTCCAGTTCAAGTGTTCATGAATGGTACCGATACCATTTTCAATGGCCGCCACAGGTGTATTCATATGGGTATAGATGTGGCAGAGCATCATCGTTTCTCGATAGTGACGGCGCAAGTGGCGCTGGCGACGATAGGTGGCGATATAACCTGTCTTTGGCGTGCAAATAACGGCGATTAATAAGGCGAGACCTATGGTCGTTGCGATAGCGCCTGCAATGGATACGTCTAGGGTGAAAGCGACTTCTGTACCGATGACGGCACAGATAATGCCGATGATGATACTGCTAGTGAGCATGGCTTTCACAGAGTCTGTCCATAAATAAGCGATAACCGCAGGTCCGATCATGAGGCCGATAACGAGGATGGCACCTACCGCTTGGAAGGAGGCCACAACGGTAAGGGATACCAGGGTCATCAGCACGTAGTGGATGAGGGCAGGCATGAAGCCGAAAAGCCCTGCTAATAGTGGATCGAAGGTGGATAGTTGCAATTCCTTGTAGAAGAGCATAACTAATACGAGGTTGATGACCGCTACCCCAAGGGAAATCCATAGTGATACAGGACCTAAGTCGGTACCGTTTACAATCCATCTGTCGAATGGAGCGAACGCGATTTCCCCTAGAAGTGCCGTATCTACGTCAAGGTGTGCGTTACCGCTATAGAGACTGACGAGGATGATGGCGATGGAGAAGAGAAGGGGGAAGATGATACCAATGGACGCGTCTTCGTTGACGAGGCCCGTGTTATGAATCATCTCTGTAAGCCATACCGTTCCTACGCCGACTACGGTTGCCCCTACTAAAAGCAAGGGTGAATTTAAATCTTCCGTCACAAAGAAAGCGAGTACGATGCCGAGGAATACGGTGTGCGTAATGGCGTCGGCCATCATGGACATGCGGTGCAGCACGAGGAATACACCAGGGATAGCGCACGCGATGGATACTGCGATGGCGATGAGTAAAATCTCTGTATGTACTGTCATGGGGCACCTCTTTTCCGGAATTGCCACAAGATGCCTCTATTAGGTGCAAATATGAGGCTCAACAGTACGATAACCGACAGGATGACGATGATCGCAGGACCTGTAGGCAGTTTTTGTACTGTTGTACTCCAAATGGTACCGCCCATAGCAGATACCATGCCGAAACATCCAGCTAGTATACACATGGTACCTAGCTTGTTCGTCCACTGACGGGCCCCTACGGCCGGTGCAATGAGTAGAGAACTAATCAAGATAGCACCTACTGATTGAATGCCGATGATGATGGTCATGATCAATAGGGAACGATATAAAATGAGTGTAAAGGTGACGGGAATTTGCAAAGTTTTTGCGTATTCTACGTCGAAAGATATGAGCTTTAGCTCTTTCCAAAATAAGGCTGTTAAAACGATAATGATGAGTGCTGCCGCCGATGTAATGTACACATCGCGGGCTAATATGGTGGCGGCCTGTCCAAATATAAATTTTGAAAGCCCCGCCTGACCTGCATTGTTCAGACTTTGAAGGTAGGTGAGTAAAACCATACCAAGACCAAAGAAAGCAGATAGTATAGTAGCTAGAGCACCATCGAATTTGATTTTACTGTTTTCTACGGTGATGGTAATGAGCCACGCCGCAGTGATAGAGGACAGGGCGGCACCTATAATGAGTACCTCAATGTCTTTTATACCGGTCAGCAAGAATGCGATGACTACACCAGGCAGTGCCGCGTGGGAGAGGCCGTCACCGATGAGGCTTTCCTTGCGCAGTACAGCGAAGGTGCCTGCAATACCACTGGCAAGGCCCAAGAGAGCCGTGCCGAGCAATACCATCTGCGTCGTATAGGATTGGAGTATGGTCATACAATCCTCCCCTTGCCGTAGGTGCGCTCGATGGCCTCATCAGTAAAGGTCTCTGACACAGGTCCATAGGCAACAGTTTGCTTATTGACCATCGTTACCCAGTCGAAATATTGAGGCACTGTATTTAAATCGTGGTGTACGACGATGACTGTTTTGCCGCGCGCTTTCATTTCTTGTAAAAGAGAGATAATGGCGTGCTCCGTCGTTTTGTCGACGCCCTTGAAAGGCTCGTCCATGAGGTAAATATCTGCCTCTTGTACGAGGGCTCTCGCGAGGAATACACGCTGTTGTTGGCCACCTGAAAGTTGACGAATTTGTCTATTTACATAGTCGCTCATGCCCATTTTTTCAATCATGGAGAGGGCCAGCTCCTTATCCTTTTTACTTGGTCGTTTGAACCAACCTAGATGACCATAGCGGCCCATAAGTACGACATCTAATACGGTAGTAGGAAAGTCCCAGTCTACGCTACCGCTTTGAGGGACATAGGCGATTTTTTTGTAATCCTTTTTGTCCATCGCAAGGTGGTGGTCGATATAAAACTTAACACTACCTGAGATAACTGTTAATAGGCCTAACATGGCCTTTAATAATGTAGATTTACCAGCCCCATTAGGGCCGACGATAGCCGCTAAGGAACCGATGGGCACCTTCATATCTACGTCCCATAATACGGGTTTTGTCGTATAAGCTACGGTCATATCTTCAACTTCAACGGCCCATTCCATAGAGACCTCCTTTATTTAAGTGCTTTAGCGATGGTATCGATATTGGCTTTTACCATGCCGATATATGTGCCGCCTTCAGTGCCTTCAGAACCGAGGGAGTCGGAGTATAATTCGCCACCGATGGCAACGTTCCAACCTTTAGCCTTAGCTGCTTCTTGAACGGCTTCAATTGTTTTGTGTGGTACAGAAGATTCTACGAAGATCGCTTTAATTTTGTGATCTACGATGAATTGCACAAGTTCATTCACATCTTGTGTGCCTGCTTCTGTAGCAGTACTAACGCCTTGTAAACCTTTTACTTCAAAGCCATAAGCGCGAGCAAAGTATTGGAAGGCGTCGTGTGCTGTTACGAGGACGCGAGATTCTTTAGGAATTGATTCTGCTTGAGTTTTAATGTATGCATCTGTTTCATCTAATTTAGTGAGGTACGCATCATAGCGTTTTTTGAAATCCTCTTTGTGAGCTGGATCTGCTTTAGCAAGACCTTCGTAAACCGCTTTGGCAGCTAGTTTCCAGTTAGCTACATCGAACCAAATATGAGGGTCTTTAGTTTTCACGCCATCTTCTTCGTCAAAGTCGAGTAGAGTAGCTGGATCAATGGCGTCGGATACGCGGATAGTAGCTTTATTTTGTTTTGTTAAATTGTCGAAAATAGAACCCATTTTACCTTCTAAGTGAACACCGTTGTACACCACTACATCTGCTTTAGACATAGCAGTTACATCGCCGGCGCTCGCTTGGTAGAGGTGAGGGTCTACGCCAGGTCCCATAAGACCTTGGACGGACACATGGTCACCGCCGATTTCTTTTACTAAATCCGTTAACATTGTTGTTGTAGCAACGACGTTTAGTTTCTTTTGACTGTCCTGTCCTGCATCCTTACCACAGCCTGCAAGGGCTAGTAACATAAGTGCTAATGATACGACGACTAATACGACTCGGTTGAACTTCATAATAAACCTCCTTTTTATAGATACTAATTTTAAAAACTTTAATAATCTTGTTTGAGTGAACTGTACTGTCTTAATGATGAAATCATTTGAAGGTGGAGAATATTTCCCTAAATTTAAACAGAAAAATAGCCGCTACTAACGTAGCGGCTATTGGCAGTTATACAGTCTTCTGCTAGGGTCATGATCATTTAGTGAATAAGAGCTTGTAGATGGTTAGGCCCAACGAGGGCAACGATACCAAGTACCATCATGACCTTCATTTGAATACGCTTTCTACGTCTCATGATGAACCTCCTTTTGTAATTTTGTTACATCAACTTGATGTGTAATCCGATCAATTTAGTCAATATGAATATAACATAGATGAGAAAAATTATCAATAAAAATTATTCTATACATATATTTTTTACTAATAGACTACATTTTGCAGTTAAGTATTTTTTTCTTCATCTTTATCGAGTATTATATATGTATATTTATTATATTAATTTCGAGGGGGATCAAACCATGAATATATTAACTCGATTTGCGTGTGCTGCTGTTCTTACATTTGCGGTAGGTGCTATGCTGCCTGCTCATGCTGATGCGGCTGCGGGTAGATTTACAGAAGCACCTCGCGAGGTATCCATCGTTAAACCTACGATGCCAGCTATTCCAAATGGAATTACCGTAGCAGATCATATGCGTGTACGATTCCTGATTAACAAACAAGGCAAGGTTGAAAATGTCTTTGTAGAACAATCCTCTGGTTATGGTCCTGTTGATGAGGCTGTGAAAGCTGCTATTAGACAATGGGAATTTACGCCGGCTATTGGCACAGATCAAAAAGCCCATGCATCCATCATCGGCATGACAATTACATTGCCAAAGGGTAATGCTCCCGCTAAGTCCGGCAATGGTAAATTGACGGTAGACAAATCACAGTCTAACGATAATCATGCATCTGATGTGAATGCGAAAGCGAATGGTCCTAAGGCAAAATAAGGAGTGAAACAGTCTAGGACTCAATGATGAGAGTAGTCATAAGACTAAATGAGGAGAAAGATGATGAGTAATGTATTGCGTTGTGTTGCCTTAACGGCATTAATTATGTCCATGTCTACCGCTGTTTCCATGGCGTCCACACCTTATGAAGCGCCAAAAGCAATATCTACACCAGGCTTTGATTCTGGTGTGCTACATCGTTATGTCGGTGATACAACTGTTGTTAATGTAAACTTTACTATTAATACAGATGGATCCGTTTCTCATGTAGAATTACAGGGAACCACTGGTAGTAGTGATGCGGATGCATCTATTGTGAACACGATTTCTACATGGAAATTTACACCGGCTACGGATAGCAATGGCAATCCTGTAGAGGCATCTAAAACTGAATATATTGATTTGAGAAATTAATAGAAGGCACTCATACATTGTATGGGTGCCTTTTTATGTGCTGGTGAAAGTACTTAGGGTTTAATTATATTGGGTGAAAGTATTTTGTGGCTCAATTATCTTGTAAAATGTATCTATGGCAACTGAAAATTACTTTCAAAATGAATATAATAAAAGTATATTTAATATAGTAATAATATATTGTATATACTAATAGTCTTTGACCCCTGGAGGTATAAGCATATGAATCCATTACAGCAAAAGCTAGATATTAATAACGAACGGTACAGAATTATTATATCTATTAAAGAGGATTATTTAGACGGTAAATTATCCTTGGAAGAGGGTAACCGTATTTTAAAAGAAAAGTTAGGTACTTGTACGCCTGACGAATTTGCTTATGCAGAGCAAAGTTTGAAAGGTGTCTATAAGGATGAAGAAATACTAGACAAGATGGATGATTTGTTGAATTTATTTGACGGTGTATTAGTGCGTGCCGAAAATGAGTACCCAGAGAATCATCCGTTATGGGCTTATTTAGAAGAAATTAATGCGGTTGAAAAGGCAGCTCTTGAAGCGGATGAACTGTTAAAACAAGATAAGTTTATTAAAAATCCTTGGCTTGGTGTTTTTGATTCCTTAGCAGAATGGCGTATCCATCTATCTCGTAAGCAAAATCAATTATATCCAATGTTAGAAAATCATGGGTTTGATCGTCCAACGCGGATTATGTGGACCTTTGATGATGGCGTGCGCGATTCTATCTCTTCATCCTACGCATTGCTTCGTGAAGATAAATATGAGGAGTTTTTAGCATCTGTTCCAGAAACACTGGCAAAGTTACGTGATTTGAACTCTAAGGAGTTAGAGGTTTTATTGCCAACATCCTTTAAATTATTAAGCGATGAAGAGTTTGTGCGCATGAGCAAAAATGACCATGAAATCGGTTATGCTATTATTAACGCACCAGGTTTATATGTAGTGACAGGCATCAATGATTCTGCGGCACAACTAAATACAAATAACTCCGGTCAAAACGGTGCTGTATCTAACGAGTTCCTAAACGATTTGGCAGGTCTATTATCCAAATATGTTGGCCCTGTAGGAGGTGCAGCCGTTAGTAAGGATGCTGTCCTAGATGTGGCCACTGGCAAATTGACCTTAGAGCAAATTAATTTGCTGTTCCGTCATCTTCCAGTAGATTTGTCTTATGTTGATGAAAATGAACTCGTTAAGTTTTACAGTGATACGCCACATCGTATATTCCCTCGCAGTGCCAATGTTATTGGTCGTGAAGTGAAGAATTGCCATCCTGCGAAGTCTGTTCATGTAGTAGAAGAAATCGTAGAGAAATTTCGTTCTGGTGAGCAAAACCAAGCTGAATTCTGGATCAATAAACCGGGCTTGTTTATCTATGTTATCTACACGGCCGTGCGTGATGAAAATGGTAAATTCCGAGGCGTACTAGAAATGATGCAAGATTGTACACATATCCGTGAATTAGAAGGCTCCCGTACATTGTTGACTTGGGATAAAACTGACTTTGTAGGCGATAATCAACGCATTTATTAATAAAAAGTAACTCTCTTAGGTAAATAAGAGGCGAGGTCGCGTGACCTTGCCTCATTTTATTATTACAAAATGTGTTGCACTAATTTAAAATAAACATACAATAATTTACTTTTATTCATCTCTTTCGTGTATACAAATTTGTTAAAAACAGGTAAAATAGAAATTATTAGAAGTATTTTCAATACACGTACCGATAGGTTTTTATAAAGTTATACGATAAAGGTGAGGATTAGAATGGCAACACGTCGCATTTGGAATCAAAGTGAAATCAAGACAAATCCGTTATTTTCTAAATTACGCAGCACCATTGAAACTGCGTTTTATGGCAATAACGTAAAACCTGTTACATCTGTAGCAGAAGCGTATACATTGGCAACGCAAGAACCAGGTGTCATTCTTCTTGATATGCCTGTATTTAAACCAGAAGAACAAGGTTTACCAGCTGACGCTAAAATTCTCGTAACTAATGATGGTAAAACGACTGGCCGCTATGCGAAGGCTCGCCGTATCATTGGTGATGAAGGTATTGATGAAGTCGAATTAGCCGGTATCGCTCGTGATGCTGTATATGATAGTCGCAATAAAGAATGGATTTCTACACAAGTTGTGGTTGGTCTTGATCAAAAATTCACGGCTCGTGCTCATCTTATGATTCCAAAGGATCATGCATCCATCATGTATTCTTGGATTATGAACTTTAAATTCTTTGACGATGCAGTGAAAGAGTTCTATAACAACAGTAAGGACATCCCGGAAGGGGATATTTATATCTACTCTGACCCTGACTATGTAGTACCAGGTCATCCAGGTGGTCTTGCTATTTTTGACCCTGCTCATAACTGCGCTATGATTCTTGGCATGCGTTACTTTGGGGAACATAAAAAAGGCACATTAACATTGGCTTGGTCCTTAGCAAACCGTTATGGCTACGTAGCCTGCCACGGCGGTATGAAACGCTATAACCTTAAAACTGGTAAGTCTTTCACAATCGGCGTATTTGGTCTATCCGGTTCCGGTAAATCTACATTGACTCACGAAAAACACAATGGTCGCTATGATATTTCTATCTTGCATGACGATGCATATATCATCAATACAAATGATTTATCCTCCATTGCGATGGAACCAACATACTTTGATAAAATGCAGGATTATCCTGTGGAACACCCTGCTAACAAATATTTGTTAACATTACAAAACGTGGGCGTTACCCTCGATGAAAATGGTAATAAGGTCGTATTGGCTGAGGACGTGCGCAACAATAATGGCCGTGCTATTAAATCCCAATTCTGGACAGACAATCGCGTAAACCACGTGGACGAACCGGTTAATGCCATTGTGTGGCTGATGAAAGATAAAACATTGCCACCAATCCTTAAAATCGACGACCCTGTGTTGGCTTCCACTATGGGCGCAACCCTTGCAACACGCCGCTCTACTGCGGAAAAACTCGATGCCAACGTCGATCCAAATGCACTCGTTATTGAGCCATATGCAAACCCATTCCGTACCTATCCGTTAGTTCGTGATTATGAAAGCTACAAAAAACTCTTCAAAGAATGTGGCGTAGATTGTTATATCATGAACACCGGATTCTTCCTTGAAAAGAAAATCCCTAAAGAAGTGACCCTTGATTTATTAGAACGCCTAGTAGAAGGAGACCTACAATTCGAACCATTCGGTGCCTATGAAAACCTATCCTACGTAGAAGTGCCAGGATTCGAACCACCATTTGATGTGCGTGAATACCATCACCAACTGCACCAAGCCTTTGAATTCCGCTCTGAATACGTGGAAAAACTCAAAGACGGTAAAAATGAATTACCACACGAAGTACTTGATGTACTAAAAACTTTAATGTAACACTATAGTTAAATACAAAACAGCCCGTCACAAATGACACGCTACTGCGCTAAAGCGGAGCCCGAAGTCATTTGTGACGGGCTGTTTTTACTTTATCCTTTATGCTTATACATTAAAGTTTTTAGCACATTTGCGTTAGAGAAGCTACTACGCTAAAGCGGAGCCCGAAGTTTTTTCCAGAGGGGCTATTTCTTTTCTGTAGCTATTTACATTAAGGTTTTTAGTGCATCGATGTAGGGGGAAGCTACTGCACTACGCGGTGCCCAACGCAGGGTGTGAGCTAACAGAGGAGCGTAGCGACGGATGGGAGCCACACATCGCTAATCCCGCTGCGTAAGATTTTCCGTAGGAAAATCCACAGCAGAGGGAGAAGTCGTTTGAGGAGGATTTTTTTATCCTTACTTATTCAGTAAGTACACTAAAGTTTTTATCACATCTGCGTTAAGAGCGATACGCTACTGCGCTAAAGCGGAGCCCGAAGTTTTTTCCAGAGGGGCTATTTCTTTTCTGTATCTGTTTACATTAAGGTTTTTAGTGCATCGGTGTAGGGGGAGCTAATGTTTTAAATATTTTAGATGGTGCAGTAAGCTTTTGTGAAAATGATGCAGGAGGATCGTTGGTGTATATAGAAGTAGTGTTATGAGGTGTTTATTTCTCATGAGTGCTTTTAATTCCTGTAATAAATAGGGATTAAAAATGAGTTTGTTTCATGAAATTATTATGAGTTTTATAATTGAAAAACATTGTTATAATGGGGAATGAGAGCTGATATTTTTTATAATGTGTATAAAATTCGATTGACAATTGTCCTCTCAACAAATATACTTATGATAGTTTAAAACATATTTATAAGATAGGATTTAAAACCCACAATTAAGGTGGATTTAACTTAGATAGAAGAAGAATATGTTTTCTTGTTATTAGCGGTTGGCCTACGTAGGCCCCTAGGAGGTTTAAAATGAGTAAAGACGTGGAAAATAAAAATACCCATGACCATAGCCATGGTGAACATCATCATTGCCATTGCGGCGGTCATCATCACCATCATGATCACAACCATGACCACCACCATGATCATGACCATGGTCACGATCATAGCCATGAAAAGGCTTTGCCTACAGATAAATGGGTGCCACACACTCATGAACCAGGTGTGCCTCATGAACATGGCGTAAATGATTATCTTAAGGCTGTTGCTGAGTATCGTAAAACATGGCCTACTAAGCAAGATGTTATCGAGCAAACTCCTGACCCTGCCGTGCGTGAGATGATTCTTCGTATGGAACAAATCGGTTGCGACACTGTATTCGACCGTTTCGATAAACAACAACCTCAATGTGCGTTCGGTATTGCTGGCGTATGTTGTCGTATTTGTTTCATGGGTCCATGTAAAATTACGCCTAAGAGCCCTCGTGGCGTTTGCGGTGCCGATGCTGACCTTATCGTAGCTCGTAACATGACACGTGCTGCTGCGGGTGGTTTGACTCAACATGGTGCACATGCTCGTGAAATTTTGATTTCTTTGAAAGCTGCCGCTAATGATCAATTGGATATTCCAATTTTGGGCGAAGAAAAAATCCGTACTGTATGTAAGGCTTTCAACATCCCTGAAGAAGGTCGTTCTTTGAAAGAAGTAGCTAATGATTTGGCAGACGTTCTATTAGAAGATTTAAGTCGTGCATTGCCTGGCGAATATAAAACCATTACAGCAATGGCTCCTGCTGAACGTCGCGAAGTTTGGAAAAACTTGGATATTTTGCCTATTTCCGCGTACAATGAAGCATTTGATGCATATCATCGTACTTGCGTAGGTACAGATGGCGATTGGGAAAGCAATATGAAACAATTCTTGCGTTGTGGTCTTGCTTTCACATTCACTGGCGTAGTAGCGGCAGATATCGCTACAGATGCATTGTTCGGACAAGGCGGTCGCCGTACATCCAAAGTTAACATCGGTGCTTTGAAAAAAGGTTATGTTAACATTGCTGTTCATGGTCACTTGCCAACATTAGTATCCCAAATTTGTACAATTGGTGCCTCTGAAGAGTATTTAGAAAAAGCGAAAGCTATCGGTGCCAAAGGCATCCAATTCTACGGTATTTGTTGCTCTGGTTTGTCCAGCATGTACCGTTATGAAAATGTTATTCCATTGTGTAATGCTATCGGTGCTGAGCTTGTACTTGGTACAGGTGCTCTTGACTGCTGGGTAGCCGACGTTCAAGACGTTTACCCTGCTATCATGGACGTAGCACGTTGCTTCAATACAAAGGTTATCACTACATCTGATGCAGCGCGTTTACCAGGTGCAGAACACATTGGTTACGATCACCATCATACTAACTTGTCTGAAACAAAAGCATTGGCTCGCAAAATCTTGGATCGAGCTCTTGAAGCTCATGAATTGCGTAAAGGCATGCCTGTATTCATTCCGCCATACGAAATCACTGCAGAGGTTGGTTTCTCTCCAGAATCCACTGTTAAACATTATGGTTCCTTCAAACCATTGGCAGAGGCTTTAAAATCTGGTAAAGTTCGTGGTATCGTTAACGTAGTAGGTTGTTCCAACCCTCGCGTTATCTACGAAAAAGCAACTGTAGATATCGTTGATACACTTATCAAAAATGGTTGTATTATCTTAACAAATGGTTGTGCGTCCTTCCCATTGATGAAACTTGGTTACTGTAATACAGATGCTATTAAGAAATGTAGCCCTGCATTGCAAGAGTTCTTGGGCGATGATCAACCACCAGTATGGCATGTTGGCGAATGTGTAGATAATGCACGTTCCTCCGGTATCTTCGGTGGTATCGCAGCAGAATTAGGCCTTAACTTGCCTCAATTACCATTTGCTATGTCTAGCCCTGAATGGTCTAACGAAAAAGGTATCGATGCATCCCTTGGCTTCCGCTTGATGGGTATCAACTCTTACCACTGCGTTGAGCCACCTACACAAGGCTCTGATGCTGTTACAAAATGGTTGAAAGAAGACACTAAAGACATCCTAGGCTCTGTTATGTATGTAAATACAGATCCAGCTAAAGTTGCTGAAAAAATCTTAGCTGATATCGATGAAAAACGTGCTGCTTTAGGTTGGGCAGAAGTAAAATAATTATTAATTGATTAGACTATTTAACCGAAAATAAAACTCATCTTCTTTACGAGGTAATGAAATACCCTCTCGTGCGTCCTCCACCGCTTTAACGGTCTGCGGCATGGCCTTGACCTAGCAAAGTCGGACGTACTGAGAGGGTTATTTCATTAGAAGTAAACTCTAAATTAGTAAATCTAAATGATGAGTTTTATTTTCTACGTTTTAGCCTAATTAACTAATAATTATTTATGAAAGAATAAAAGCGTCAGGCCTGCCTGACGCTTCATTGTAATTTCTATCTTAAGTTTATTCAAATAAACTTAAGAAACGCCTAACGTAATAAGTACTGGTAATACTTACACGTTAGGCGCATCTCGTTTTACTGATTTTTAGATGAGCCTAACGCTTGCACACGTCAATGGCTCTCTTGATATTTATAGTATACCTCAATAACAATATAAAAACAACATAAGGAGTATAGCACTATAGTGTTATACAAGCTATCATATACCTCTTCTAAAAATTAGAACAGGCCTGTTCTAATTTTTAGAAGAGGTATATGGACGAGGTCGAGGCCTTAGGCCGCAGATCGTTGTGTTTGTTTAGAACGCATAAATTCATGGACGACCGAAACTGCTGTGGTAGAAAATATAATTTACTATGTAGATGCTTTAATTCACATCTAAATTCCAATAAAAGAACACCCACAATTATCCGACTTTGCTAGGCCAAGGCCCTACGCCGCAGGCCGTTCTGTCTATTTAGAACGCATAAATTCATGGGCGACCGTAATTGCTGTGGCAGAAAATATAATTTACTATGTGATGTTCTAATACAGATCTAAATTTCAATAAAAGAACACCCACAATTATCCGACTTTACTAGGTCAAGGCCCTAGGCCGCAGACCGTTAAAGTAGCTGGAGGATAATTGTGGGTGTCTTTTATTACCAAGTTTAGATAGTAAATTATATTTTCTATTCCGCAGTTATAAGGTAGAACATGAATTTATACGTTCATGTTTGCCCCTTTTCTCACATAGAACCAGAAGCAAACCGCAACTGTTACGATGTTGAATGCTAGTAGTACTGCGAATGCAGGGTGAATGTTGCCGAATGTGGAGTATACGAAACCGAAGATTTTAGGTGTAATGAATGCACCGTATGCAGCTACAGCAGCTACGAAACCTGTGATTAAAGAGGATAACAACGGATTGCCAAATACGTGAGGAATCATACGGAATGTTGCACCTGTTGCAAAGCCACAGCATACGAATGTCAATACGGACATAGCAAAGAAGAATGGGAAGTTGTGCATATCTACACCAACTGCAATCAATGCAGTGGTAGCACATAAGCCGATGAGGCTAACAAAGGTAACTTTTGTACCGCTGTTGATTTTGTCGGATAACCAACCGCCTACAGGACGAAGGGCACCTGCAACAAGGGGACCAACAAATGCAATGGATGCAAATGGAATTTCAGGGAATTCCTTGCCTACTAGTAGGCCGAGTGCTGCCGCATAACCAGAGAAGGCACCGAAGGAACATGTGTATAGCAATGTAAATGCCCAAGTGTGTTTGTTCCCAAAGATTTGTACAAGATTTTTAGGATTTGGTTTTTCTAGTGGTAAGTTATCCATGAAACGTGTCATAAGTGCAAGGATAACAACAAGTGGTACAATCCACATGAAAGCCGCATTGGCAAGGTATACTGCATTACCTTTGATGATAGCTGGTGTTACACCAAATACGCTACCTAATGCAGCGGAACCCATAGCGAATGGAGCTAAGAAGTAGATTACGGAGATACCAAGGTTACCAACGCCGCCGTTGATACCAAGGGCTGTACCTTTTTCGGATTTAGGGAAGAAGTTGCCAATGTACGCCATGGAGGACGAGAAGTTGGCGCCCGCTAAACCGATAAGGGCTGTTAAGATCATGAATGTCGTATAAGAAGTTGTTGTATCTTGAACAGCAAAGCCAAGCCATACAACAGGAACTAATAAAATAAGTGTGGAAATAAATGTCCAGTTCTTACCACCGATTAAGGCTGGCATGTAGGTATATACAAAACGTAATGTAGCACCTACAAGACCTGGTAATGCGGCTAATGTAAATAATTGATCTGTTGTAAAGTTAAAGCCAGCGCCATTTAGTTGTGCTGCAATGGTTGCCCATAAATACCATACACAGAATGAAAGGGTTAATGCAATTGTGGATATAACCAAGTTTTGTTTAGCGATTTTTTTACCAAACTTTTCCCAAAATTCTGGATTTTCTGGTTGCCAATTAGCCACAATTTCGCTACGGCTTGCCCCTACTTGAGGCATTTTTAGTTCTGACATGAGAGCTCTCCTTTAACTAAAACACATGTGATAAAGGGTAGATCTTTTCACACGAATATGTGGCACATCTCGTTTAAAAGCCTTGAAAAATGTGGTACTATAATAATAGAGAGTGTGCCTAAAATCACACCATTATTATATAGGACAGAATATAATGTGAATGTGACGAAAAACACACTTATATGAGAATTAATCGGTTATAATAGGGATAATATACGTAAAGTATATAGTATATGTGCCTTTTGTGCATGGCTGTTTGTGAAAGCAACTTTCACAATCAATGTGGACAAATGACACTGAAAGATGCACGGTGATAGTATGGAACAGGAGTTAATTAACCAGTTACTTGCATTGCCAGGAGAAACAGTTCACCTTGAAAAAGGCGAGTTTTTGTTTCACGAAGGTGATATAGCAGATCATTTTTTTATTGTCCGTGAAGGGCGACTTAGTATTAAGAAATTTGAGGCAAGTGGTCATATTTTTGCTCATCGGTTGGTGGGGCCAAATAATGTGCTTGGTGAAATTCCTTTGTACGAGACGAACACCCGGACTTACGTGTTCAATGCGATTGCACGTGAAAAATGCTCGGTATATTCCATCCGTTATGATGTTTTAGAACCAGCCATTGCAAAGGACCATTCACTGGCCATTGCAATGATGAAAATCTATACACTTCATATGCGGCGACAACAAGCCAAATACAGAGATTTGTTGTTGTATGGCAAAAAAGGTGCATTCTATTCGACACTATTGCGTTTAGCTAATAGCTATGGTATTCAACGTGATGACGGTATCTATATAGACATCGCGTTAACAAATCAAGAGTTAGCTGAATTTGCTGCCACATCTCGGGAAAGTTTAAACCGCATGCTCAGTGAGTTACGAAAATTAGGCTATGTAGCCTATGATAAACACCATCTGGTAATCTGTGACTTAGATGCATTAATCGGATTACTCGATTTAGATAGCGACACGATCGATCCTAATATCAGTAATATCGAATAATTGTGGATATTCGCCCTTGTTGTTGGCATTGCTAACGCAAGGGCTTTTTTGTAGTTTTAAGGAGGACACGAGATGAGTTTATTGTCTCAGAAATTCAAGTTTCTTCGCAAGAAGGACGTATCTCCAAGCGGTCACCAAATCACAGAAGAAGGCGGTCGCGAATGGGAAAATTTTTATCGTGACCGTTGGTCCTACGATAAAGTAGTCCGCACAACACATGGCGTAAACTGTACTGGTTCTTGTAGCTGGAACATTTACGTTAAAAATGGCGTCGTAGCATGGGAAAACCAAGCTACAGATTATCCGGAAACACCTGATGATATGCCGGACTATGAACCACGTGGGTGCCCTCGTGGTGCGACCTTCTCTTGGTATTTGTACAGTCCATTGCGCGTAAAATATCCATATGTACGCGGCGAATTGGCTGAGCTTTGGAGAGAAGCAAAGAAAACAGCTAAAAATCCTATCGAAGCATGGAAATCTATCGTAGAAGACCCTGAAAAGGCGAAAAAATATAAATCTGCCCGTGGTATGGGTGGCTTTGTGCGCTCCACTTGGGACGAAGCGACAGAAATCACTGCAGCATCTTTACTATATACAGCAAAAACATACGGCCCTGACCGCAATGCAGGCTTCTCTGTAATTCCAGCGATGTCCATGTTGTCCTATGCAGCAGGTGCTCGTTTCCTTAACTTAATGGGTGGTTCACCATTGTCCTTCTATGACTGGTATGCCGATTTACCACCATCCAGCCCTCAAGTTTGGGGTGAACAAACGGATACACCTGAATCTGGTGACTGGTATAATGCTGGCTACATCATGACTTGGGGTTCCAATGTACCGTTGACACGTACACCTGATGCTCACTTCTTGACAGAGGTTCGTTACAAAGGTACTAAGGTTGTATCCGTATCTCCTGACTATGCGGAATCTACAACTTCTTCTGATGCTTGGCTTAATGTGAAAGCCGGCACTGATGCGGCTCTTGCTATGGCAATGGGTCATGTTATCTTAAAAGAATATTACATCGATAAGGAAACTCCATACTTCAAAGAGTATGCTAAAGAGTTTACCGATATGCCATTCCTTGTACGCGTTGAAGACATCAACGGTGCAGTACAACCAGGTCGTTTCTTAAATGCTAAGGATTTAGGAAGCAAAGAAGACGGTGCTGATTTCCAAACTGTATTAATTGATGAAACAACAAATGAAATCGTTGTTCCAAATGGTACAATGGGCGACCGTCACACAAATCCACAAAAATGGAACTTACGCCTTGAAAACCGCAATACAGGGGCTAAAATTGACCCTCGTTTATCCGTATTTGACCAACGTCAAGATGTGACTGTTGTTAAGTTGCCATACTTTGGTGATGAAGAGCACGAAGGCGTTATTGAACGTGCTATTCCAACTATTACAGTACAAACTGTAGATGGTCCTGTAAAAGTAACTACTGTATATGACCTTATTCTTGCTAACTATGGTATCGATCGTGGTATCGGTGGTGAAGTGGCAACATCTTATACTGATGACACTCCTTACACACCTACATGGCAAGAAAAAATCACTGGCGTAAAAGCAGATATCGCTATTGCCACAGCTCGTGAATTTGCAGATAATGCAGAAAAAACTAAAGGTCGTTCCATGATTATCATGGGTGGTGGTATCAACCACTGGTACCATGCGGATATCATTTACCGTACAATCTTGAACCTCATCATGTTCTGTGGTACAGAAGGTGTTAACGGTGGTGGTTGGGCTCACTACGTAGGTCAAGAAAAACTTCGTCCTGTTGAAGGTTGGGGCGGTATCATGACAGCTAACGACTGGAGTAAAGCGCCTCGTTTGCAAAATGGTACATCTTGGTTCTACTTTGCTACAGAACAATATCGTTCTGATTGCATCGATTTGGCAGACCGCGTATCTAAATTAGCTAAGCCTCGTTACCGTCACCCTGGTGATTACAACGTATTGGCTGCACGTTTAGGCTGGTTGCCATCTTACCCTACTTTCAATAAAGGCAGTCAAGAATTGATTAACGACGCTCGTGCAGCGGGTGCTGGTACAGAAGCAGAGATTAACCAATATGTGGCGCAAGCGTTGAAAAACAAAGAATTACAATTCTGCGTAGAAGATCCAGCGGCTAAAGAAAACCATCCACGCAACTTGTTTGTATGGCGTGCGAACCTTATCGGTTCTTCCTCTAAAGGCCACGAATATTTCTTGAAACATTTACTTGGTACAAAACATGGTGTTCTCGAAGATGATGACGCACCAGTAAAACCAGAAGAAATCAAATGGCGCGAAGCAGATGAAGCTGGTAAGCTTGACCTCTTAATCGACATCGACTTCCGTATGGCTTCTACCGGCTTGTATTCTGATATCGTATTCCCAGCGGCTACATGGTATGAAAAAGAAGACTTGTCTTCTACAGATATGCATCCATATGTACACGTATTCCAAGCGGCTGTTGATTGCGCATGGGAAACTAAATCTGACTGGGATACATTCCGTACCCTTGCAGAAACAGTATCTCGCGTAGCGAAAGAGTCTGGCTTCACAGAATACGAAGATATCGTAGCATTGCCTCTTGGTCATGATAGCCCAGGTGAAGTGGCTCAACCAGAAGGTAAGGTTCTCGACTGGAGCAAAGGCGAATGTGAACCAATTCCTGGTAAAACAATGCCGAACCTCGTTCATGTAAAACGCGACTACAGTAAAATCTTTGAAAAATACATTGCATTGGGACCTAATATTGAAAACAAAATGGGTGCTCATGGCATGGCTTGGGATGTATCTGATGAATATAAGACATTATATGATCAAAATGGTGTCATCGATAATCCAGAATTCATTTCTCATGGCCGCCCTAGCATTTACGAATGTAAGGAAGCTTGTAATGCTGTATTGACATTGTCCTCTTGTACAAATGGTAAATTGGCTGTTCGCTCTTGGAAAGCAATGGAAGAAAAAACAGGCCTTTCTGGTCTTGAAAAGAACGCAAAAGGTCGTGAACAAGAAAAAATTACCTTCGATGACATGGTTCGCCAACCACGCTTCATCATTAGCTCTGTAACAAGTACTGGTAAGAACGATAAAAACCGTCGTTATTCTCCATTTACTACATCTACAGAAGATAAGGTACCATTCCGTACCGTAACAGGTCGTCAATCCTTCTATTGCGACCATGAAATGATGCGCGATTACGGTGAAGCTATGGCATTGTACAAACCGGTATTGTCCTATAAACCAGTACAAGGTGACTACAAACAAGAAGGTGTTCCTGAAATCACATTGAAATACTTAACACCACATCACAAGTGGTCTACACATAGTATGTATTTCGATAGCCAACAAATGTTGACATTGTTCCGCGGTGGTCAAACTATTTGGCTCAACGAAGACGATGCAGCAGAAATCGACGTTAAGGATAATGATTGGGTAGAAGCTTTCAATAAAAACGGTATCGTTGCAGCTCGTGCTGTAGTTTCCCCACGTATTCCTCGCGGTATTTCCTATATGCACCATTCCCAAGATCGTCACATCAACGTTCCTGGCGCGAAAGTTAAGAAACAACGCGGTGGTACGCATAATGCACCAACTCATATTCACATGAAACCGACACACATGATCGGCGGTTATGGCCAATTGAGCTATGGCTTTAACTACTATGGCCCAACTGGTAACCAACGTGATATGACAATTGTGGCTCGTAAAATGAAGGAGGTAGATTGGCTTGAAGATTAAGGCTCAAGTATCTATGGTCCTAAATTTGGATAAGTGTTTGGGTTGTCACACATGCTCTATCACTTGTAAAAATACATGGACGAACCGCGAAGGCGCGGAATATATGTACTTCAATAACGTGGAAACTCGCCCAGGCGTAGGTTACCCACGTCATTGGGAAGACCAAGAAAAATGGAAAGGCGGCTGGACATTAGATAACTCCGGTAAATTAGCTCTTTCTACAGGTTCTAAAACAAATCGTTTGATGAAATTATTCTTCCATCCTGAACAACCAGAATTGAAGGATTACTTCGAACCTTGGACTTACGACTATGAAACATTGATTCATGGTGGTCGTAAAAATAACCAACCAGTTGCTCGTCCTCGTTCCCTTGTAACGAAACAAAAAATGGAAGTTACTTGGGGTCCTAACTGGGATGACGATTTAGCTGGTGGTCAACATGCTCGCTCTGATGTGAACTTAACTAAGATGGGCCAAGATATCGTATTTGACTACGAAGAAGTATTCATGCGTTACTTGCCTCGTCTTTGTAACCACTGCTTGAACCCTGCGTGTGTAGCTGCATGTCCATCCGGCGCGATTTATAAACGCGACGAAGATGGTGTAGTTCTCGTATCTCAAGATGTATGCCGCGGTTGGAGACATTGTGTTCCATCTTGCCCATACAAAAAAATCTTCTATAACTGGGAAACTAATAAAGCTGAAAAATGCGTATTCTGTTACCCACGTTTGGAAAATGGTTTGCCTCAAATCTGTGCTGAAACTTGTGTAGGTCGTATGCGCTATGTTGGCGTTGTATTCTACGATATGGACAAAGTAGAAGCTATGGCAGCTACAAAAAATGAACAAGATATTTACGAAAATACATTAGATTTGATTTTGGACCCTCATGATCCAGAGGTTATCAAAGCGGCTCGTGCAGAAGGCATCTCTGAAGCATGGATTAAAGCAGCTCAAAAATCTCCTGTATACAAACTTGTAAAAGAGTGGGGCGTGGCATTGCCATTGCATCCTGAGTATCGTACATTGCCAATGGTTTGGTATGTACCACCACTCAGCCCAATCTTGCAACGTGTAACATCTGATGTATACTTGCCAGATGCACATGAAATGCGCGTACCTGTACAATACCTTGCTAACTTGTTTACAGCAGGTAATACAGAAATCTTAGCTCGTACATTGCAACGTGTTCTCGACATGCGTGAATACATGCGCCGTCGTGAAACAGGTGACGGTCCTATCGATCACAATGTGGAGTTAACAGAAGATCAAATGTACGGTATGTACAAATTGTTGGCATTGTCCAAATACAATGATCGCTTTGTTATCCCATCTGATGTGAAAGTATCTCGTGAAGGTCGCTTAGAAATGCAACAAAATCGCGGCTTTGCTTGCCCTACAGGGGGATGTCAATAATGAAGGATGCTCAGAAAATCGCTCTTATTGCGTCATTTCTTCTACGCTATCCTGATGAACAATGGTATAACGAACTACCTGAATGGAGAGAGGACGCGCAATCCGTTGGGCATCCTCAACTTCGCCAAGGTTTATTAGAATTCTTCGACTATGTAGAGGAATCTGATAAAAAAGAATTCGAAGACCAATATGTTCGTACCTTTGATTTTAGTCAAAATACAACGATGTATTTGTCGACTTATGAATTACAAGGTACTGGGGAACAAGCAGAAGAACTCGTTAAATTTAAAGCGTTCTTCCTAGAAAACGACTATGATTTGCCAAAAGAAATGCCAGACTATATTCCAGCACTTCTTGAATTATGTGCCGTTATCGATGATGAAAAAGCAAAAGAAATTTACGACTATTGTAAACCAAAATTGGAATACATTAGAGAACGCTTCATTGAGGCTAAATTGCCTTATGCATTCTTGTTTGATATTATCTTGTCTGTTGCAAATGGATTGGAGGACGGTGCACGATGAATCTATTCCTTTGGGGCGCATTGCCTTACATCGCTTTCACCTTCTTAATCGTAGGTACTTTGGTTCGTTTCTTCTACTTTGAAAGAAACTGGACTACAAAATCGAGTGAATTTTTAGAGAAAAAACAATTGCGCATTGCCAATCCGTTGTTCCACTTTGGCTTGCTATGCGTTATCGGTGGTCACGTAGTAGGTGTGTTAATCCCTAAAACTTGGACTGCTGCAATCGGTATTAATGACCATATGTACCATCAAGGTGCGTTATACATGGGTGCTGTAGCTGGTATTATCTTCATCATAGGCTTCTTGCTCTTGATGAAACGCCGCTTTACTGTGCCTGCTATGAAAGTTAATACATCTGGCCTTGATAAATGGCTATACTTGTTCTTAACATTAGCTATTTTCAGCGGTATGGCTGGTACATTGCTTAATGCATCTGGTTTCTTTGATTACCGCGTATCTATCGGCCCTTGGTTCCGTAGCCTAATCTCCTTTATGCCGGATCCATCCTTGATGGAAGGCGTACCATTCATGTTTAAATTCCACATGTTAGCGTGGATGGTGGTAGCTATTATCTTCCCATTCAGCCGTTTGGTACACTGCTTGAGTGTTCCACTCAACTACTTAGCACGTCCGTTCATCGTATATCGCAAACGTGATCGTGTATAATTGAATACTTGATAGTTCGTATCGGTTATGTCCGATATACTATTACTTAGAATGGCCCTCGTGGTTGTGAAAGCTTGCGCTTTTATGACTATGAGGGCCTTTATTATTGCTGTGATTTTATCTGTTATTTTAGATTCTTTTATATAAGATTCTATTATTCTGACTATATGAGTAATATTCATGTTTTTATGTGAGATTGGTATACATTTTCACTTTACTATGAGAATGAAAATTGGTATTATCTTATGTGGAATTATTTAACATCATATATATTTAACTGTGAGGAGTCTCGGTAATGGCAGAAGTAGTGAAGAAACAATTTAAGAGTAAGTACCATATTCTTATTTGGATTGCTGTGTTAGCACTCATCTTAATGGGAATGGTAGAATATGGGTATGTGACTGGCGGCAGACCATTTGGTAACTGGAAGGTTCATTTAGGTTTAATCCCTTATGCAGCATGGCTTGTGTTGACATATATTGCAACAAAACCAAAATGGTTTATCAAACGATACAATCCTAAAGAAATGTTTGAAGTGCATCGTATAGTAGGTATTGTCAGCGTTGTTTTAGTCTGTGCTCACTGGTATGTATACTTCTTAAAGGCCGTAAAATCTTTCTTAGGTTTTTGGGGCGGTTATATCTCCCTTGGAGCCATGTTTATTGCTCTTATCTTTGGTGTACTATACTTAACACCTTGGATTGGAAATATGGCAAAATCCGTATCTCGTAAGAAAGCGATTTGGATTCATCGTTTAAATCTCATTGCTCTTATTGCAGCCAATATTCATGTTCATGGTTTTGGTCGTTTGTCCAAAATGGTACCATTCTTACCTGTATTTGATGTATTAACATATGCATTGGTAATCTACTACATCTACTGGATGATTAAACAAAAACAATACTAAGAATGTAGTATATATTTTTTATATATAGAAGCTCTCGTCTATTACTAAGAGATGAGAGCTTTTTTCGTGCCTATCTTTACTTATTAGTGCATAAGAGATGGTCTTTTTTGTGTGTTTACGATACAATATATAGGTAAGTTATCTTAATATATTTAGTTAAATATATTCTAAATAATGTATTTTAATTAATTGCTTGAAGGTTGTATGGATATTTCATGGAAGCGCATCATCTATTTGATTTGCGCTATACAAGTCGGTGCGGGCATTACTATTATCGGCGTATTATCATTTATACCTTTATATTTGGTAGATCTAGGGCTGACCAATCAAGGAGAGGCTGCTATGTGGGCCGGTCTTGTATCTGGTGTAACACCTTGTATGGTAGCCTTGAGTGCTCCCTTTTGGTCCAGGAAAGCCAATGAACTAGGGCCTCGCCGGGTGATGATGTTCATCCTTGCCACTCTGATGCTAGCTGTAGGGGCTGCCGGTTTTGCACAAACGCCGAGTCAGCTGTTAGTGTTGCGTACCTTACAAGGCTTAGTGGGTGGTTTTGTACCCATTGGACTTGGTATCATTGTATTGATCACACCAGAGGAACGCGTACCATGGGCGATGGGATTGTACCAAGCGTCGATGGTGATGGGGCTTGTTTTTGGCCCTCTTATGGGTGGTCTTGCTGCCGATTTATTAGGCTATCGTGCTCCGTTCTTTATGTTTTCCATCTTATCAGGCTTGTGCTTGTTAGGTGTGTACCTACTCATGCCTAATCTACAGCACACGCATAAGGTAGATAGTAATGAGTCCCAATGGTCATTAATTAAATCATTTCTTGCTATCCCACGTGTACGATTGCTCGTGGTTATGCAATTTTTATGTAACTTTGGTATTACCGGTATAGGCCCTATATTGCCACTCTACATTAAACACTATATGCAAGTAAATGATGATTTTGTGGCTACCATTGTAGGTGTTATTATCTTTGGGGCCGGTCTGTTTAGTGCACTAGCATCGATTTCAATCGGTCGCATTACTAAATGGATGTCTATGCCGAATATATTATTGACGGCCACCTGTGGTGTAGGCGGATTTTTTATCCTCCAATATCTTATGCCAAATGTGTGGGGCTTAGGTATATTTAGAACCATTGCAGGATTCTTTATGGGCTTTATTACGCCTATAGCGAATACCTTGATTTCAAAGGCTGTTCCCAAAGAGCGGCGAAGTATTGTCTTTGGCGCTGTATCTAGTGTAGCCATGATGGGCAATGTGTTGGGCCCTATGATTAGTGGTATGATCGCTAATTGGTTTGGTTATGGCATGGTATTTTGGAGTACTGCTAGTATCTTTTTTATAGCCGCTATATTTGTGTGGCGTAGCTTGTTGCGTGAGAGTATCTAGATGTCTGGATAGTGACAGGTTTATTGTTTGGGATTATGTGTATTGAGAGAGTTCATCATGTTATTAAAACAATTGGAGTATTTTATTTCTGTTGTAGAGCATAACAGCTTTACACAGGCAGCCTATGAGCACTATGTGTCTCAGTCGGCTATTTCACAACAAATTAAATCCTTGGAGGCTAGCCTTGGTGTTCCATTGATGATACGTGAAAAGCGTAGCTTTCATCTAACACCGGCTGGTGAATATTTATATCGGAATGGTAAACAGCTGATGACGCGCGTTAAAAATTTACAACATGAGACGGTGCGTGTCGGTAAAAATGAGCGTAAGTATTTGCGTATTGGCTATTTAAATCGCTATAGTGGTATTGCATTGCAGCAAGCCTTGATGCGTACTACAAAACGATATCGTGACCTCGATGTGCGTATGTATAGTGGCAGCCATTCTGAATTGAATCAAATGCTCGATGATAATTTGGTGGATATCATTTTTAATGATTATTGGCAAATTAAGTCGGATAATGATTATGTAGCATATCCTATTAGTAAGGCCACCGTTATAGCAGAGGTGCCCAAGGGGTATACCACGGAGGGGTCTGTAGAGCTGAAAGAATTATTAGATTTGCCGTTAATTCTTGTATGTCATGATGACCAACGGTTAGATGAAGAGGAAAACTATCGAAAATCGATGGGATTTATGGGATCATTTCTACAAGTTAAAAATCTTGAAGAAGCTCGTTTTCTCGTTGGTGCTGGACAAGGTATATTACTGGTAGACCGATTCAAGTATCTAGTGGATACCATTCCAGGTATTGAGCGAAAATGTATATTAAATAATGGTAAACCTATAGAAAAGGATTACTATTTCTATGTGAGTTTACAAAATCCTAATACCTATGCAGAGGCATTTAAAGATATTTTCCTACAGGTCCTCGATGAATTTTAAATAACAATATATATGAATAAAACAGGTATCGCCTAAAACCACACAGCTTTATGGTGTAGTGATTTCAGGTGATACCTGTTTTGTGTTTATATGGACAGCATCATTAGAATGCCATCATAGACGAGTTTTATGCCATATATTATTAATACGGTACCACATACGCGATTGATCCATACGAGATGGGATATCTTAATTTTCTTAGCTAGTACATACATGGTTCCAGCAAGGAATCCAAACCAAATCGGTGTCATCGCGAGGAATCCAAAGAAGAAGTGATATATGCTTTCAGCAGGAATATTAGCACGAAAGGCGCCGAGCATCATGGAGGCATCGATGACGGCCTGTGGATTACCCCATGTAACGAGAAGTGCCATTAACAGAATATTTTTGATGGGGATATTCGTATCAACCTTTTTGAGCGAAGGTGTAGTTTTAAATGTTTTGTATCCTATGTAGGCTACGAGCAAGCCGCCTGCAATGAGAATGATCAGGTTAAAGACTGGCCAGGCCTCGAGGAGCGCCCCAATGCCGTAAAAGGCCGCCGTACTCAAGGTCATATCGAATAGCCCGATAATAGTGATGGTTAACAGGATACGTGGCAATGGTTGGACGAGGGCCGTATTAATGATAAATAGATTTTGCATCCCAATCGGTGCAAACGTGGCGAGACCTACTAATAAACCTTGCAGGAAATACATAGATAATCCTCCTTTCTTGATGGATGATACGTTTAGGTAAATTTGGTACGTATAATAAAAGAATAGACCCCTGTGTAGTATTATAAAGTACTACATAGAAATCTATTCTGTATTAAACGAAGCTTTATTCTATTTTACCATAAACCGATAACATGTTGCATCCCTAGGCTGACGAGGGTGATGCAAATCCAGCATGCAGCGCCTAATGCAAGGGCACTACCACCAGATTTGATAAGCTTAACAAGATTTGTATTAAGCCCAATAGCAACCATGGCCATGGTGATAAAGTATTTAGAAATAGTTTTGAATATGTCTAAGAAGTGAATATCTACATTTGCATAGGACAATACAGTTGTAATAAGAGAACAAATGACAAAGTAAAGAACGAACTTAGGGAAGATAGCTGCAATATTAACAGATTCAGCGTTATCGCTTGCCTTAGCCGCTTGTTTGGCTTTGTACACTTGATAACTAGCAAGACCTAAACAGATAGGGATGATTGCCAATGTACGTGTCAACTTAACGATAGTTGCATATTCAAGAACTTGCGTGCCTGTGCCCTTCATGCTATCCCAAACAGCAGCAGTAGCTGTTACGGATGATGTATCGTTAACGGCTGTGCCCGCAAAGAGGCCAAAGCCCATGTTAGACAACCCAATAGCATCGCCAAGAGGTGGGAATATGAATGCAGCGACTACGTTGAAGAAGAATACAACGGAAATAGCTTGTGCAATATCTTGATCGCTAGCTTTCACAACAGGCGCCGCCGCAGCAATGGCACTACCACCACAGATGGAAGAACCAACGCCAATCAAAACGGCTGTGTTAGAATCGATATGCGTGGCTTTGAATATGATGAAAGAAACGATAAGCGATGTGGCAATGGTTGAGATGATAATTGGTAAGGAAACCCAACCTACATGCAATACTTGGGTGATGTTAAGACCAAAGCCGAGAAGGATAACGGCCCATTGTAAGATTTTTTTAGACGTAAATCCAATGCCGGCGCCCGTTTTTTCTCGTTTCCAAGATGTGAATAAAGAACCAATAATAATACCGAGGATAATAGCGAAGATTGGACTGCCGATAAAATGAAAATGCTGTCCTAATAGCCAACATGGAATGGCTAGAATTGCACAGAGCAATATGCCTGGCAGTGTTTTTGTATTGATACCCATCATAAAACCTCCTAACTGTACCTACTTGGTACATACATCGCTGTGGTATCGCGCAGGATGTATAAATAAACTACGACTTAATAGTAACATAATCGGGGGAATTAATCGAGGGGGATTCCTCATTAAGTATCTTGTATACATAGCTTATAGTATTGTATCTTATGGTGAAAGTTTTATATAATCTTATACGGGATAATTATACTTAATGAAATATGATTCCTAGTAAAATACGTAGAGAACATCAACATGTCTCATAGAATATGCGAGGTGCATTATGATTGATATTAATGGTATCATTGAAAAAAACAAAGAATATGTAGCTAAACATCCTGAGCTTGCTCAAAAGGGGTTAACTAGTCATCCTACAAAGAAATTAGCTATTGTAACATGTATGGATACGCGTTTAGTGGGGATGCTCGAAGAATCTTTAGGATTTGATCGCGGCGAGGTAATTACAATTAAGACGGCCGGCAACAGCGTAACGCAACCGATTGATAACATCGTTCAAAGCTTGCTTGTGTCTACATACGGCATGGGCATCGAAGATGTAATCGTCATCGGTCATGAAAACTGTGGTATGATTGATTTTTCCGCAGAACAATTTATGGAATCTATGAAAGCCAAAGGTATTAATGAAGATGCCATTCGCATGATTGAACCAGGTCTTATCGATTGGATGGATCGTTTCCATATTTCTGAAGAAAACGTACGATATACTGTAAAATTCTTGCGTCATCATCCACTATTCCCAAGAGGCATGGGATTCTATGGGGGGATGATGGATCCTGATACAGGAGAATTCCGCTATATTGAGGTTTAATCGACTACTCGATGGGGCCCCATTACAATTCTACATTTAGGTTATCAAGAGCCACTCACACCGTCTCGCTCCACCGGCCGGGTCTGTTCCTACGGAACAGGGCCAAAGTCGCTGCGAAGGTATGAGTGGCTCTTGCTATAACTGTAGATATAATTGGGTCCCATCGAGTTTACGTATAACCACAATACTCCGGAATTCCTCTGTATTTAATGAGAGAAGCACCGGCCGGGTCTGACTCCGGCCTGCGGCCTTCGCAGGGCCAAAGTCGCTGCGGGAAGGTTATCTCTGTTTCTATTTGCATTTGATGTAAATAAGCCTCATCGGGTCATACCTAAGCGAGGGAGAGTCGCGCGAGGGTATGGGTGGTTCTTGCTATAGGTGAAAATTGTCAACCTGTATAGATTGTATATAGTTGACGGTTCTGTTTGTAAGTTTTATACTGTAATTAAATTGTCAACTAATTATATATGCATAGTTGTTAATATTGATTCGATATGGTAAAGAGGTGCTCGTATGAGACAGTTAGGTGTTTCTATTATTGGTACGGATACGGATGTAGGTAAGACGTTTGTCACAGGTTTGCTTGGGGCGTTAGCAGTGGACGATGGTTTTGATGTGGGCATGGTTAAGCCTGTATCGTCTAGTGCAGTTCCATTTTCTCAATGTGGAACGATGGATGAAGATGAAATATGCATGGGCCTTGAAAGTAAGGATGCTACCTATTTGATGCAGTCTGTAGGTATTCCTGAGTCGCGTCGTCGCGAGGTGAATCCCATTGCATTGGCTGGGGATTATTCACCGCGTTTGGCAGCAGAGTTGGCCGGTGTGGACATCGATTATCCAGAGATTGTAAATCATGTGAAAAGGGTCGTAAATCAACACGATATTACATTTGTAGAAGGGGCTGGTGGAATTACAACGCCTCTTACTAAGGATATTACGTTTACAAATCTTATGACGGATATTGCATATCCTGCCATATTGATTGCTGATGGGCGCTTGGGTTCTATCAATCGCGTGGTATTGACCTATGAGTATGCAAAACAGCATCATATTGATGTAAAAGGAATCATTGTAAATGATACGACTGTGGTGGATCCATTCTTATTAAAGACGAATATTGAGGATATGGAACGGTATACCGGTATTCCGGTGCTCGGTGTACTTCCTCCATATCAAGGACCTAATCAAGCGCATATCAAACTTGGTTGGGGGCGTTCGTTCTTAGATTCGGCTAAGATTTGGCAAACTGTATGGGGCATTTAGTGAAAGCTCTATATACAAGGAATCTGGAATTAAGTAGATAGTATAGATATAAAATCTTAAGTATGAGGTGTTATGATGGCAGAGAAACAACTTTCACAAATTGCACAATGGGACCACGAATTTGTATGGCATCCATTTACACAAATGCAAGACTGGTTAGCACAAGAACCTGTAGTTATCGAACGCGGTGAAGGCGTGTATTTGATTGATGACAAGGGTAAAAAGTATTATGATGGTGTATCATCCTTGTGGGTTAATATTCATGGCCATAATCATCCTGTGCTTAATCAAGCGTTGAAGGACCAAGTTGATAAGATTGCGCATAGCACATTGCTCGGATTGGTGAGCCCTCCATCAGCGCAGTTGTGTAAAGAATTAGTTGAACTTGCACCAGAAGGTTTGGAAAAGGTATTCTTATCCGATGATGGTAGTACGGCTATTGAAGTCGCTATTAAGATGGCGTACCAATACCGTCAATTAGTAGGTCAAACAAAGAAAACGAAATTTATTGCACTCAATGCGGGCTATCATGGTGATACATTAGGTACTGTATCCGTAGGTGGAATTCAGTTGTTCCATCAAGTGTTCCATAATTTGTTGTTCAAACCTTTAACCTTGCCAAGCCCTGGTGTATACCGTGATGTAGCAGATCGAGATAAAGCATTTGAAGATTCCTTAGTAGAATTGGAACGTATCCTCAATGAAGAAGGAGACGAAATTACAGCTCTCGTTATGGAACCATTAGTGCAAGCTGCGGCCGGTATGCTTGTTATGCCTCACGGCTATTTAAAACGCGTTCGTGAGTTAACCGCCAAACATGATGTATTCCTCATCGTTGATGAAGTGGCAACAGGCTTTGGCCGTACAGGTAAATTCTTTGCTTGTGAACATGAAGGCGTATCGCCTGATTTTATGACCTTATCCAAAGGGATTACGGGTGGTTATTTGCCGTTGGCCGCTACATTGACTACAAAACGCGTATTCGATGCATTTCTTGGCACATTTGAAGAAAAGAAAACATTCTATCATGGCCATTCCTACACCGGTAATGCCTTGGCATGTGCTGTTGCATTGGCTTCGTTGAAAGTATTCCGCGATGAAAAGGTTATCGAAGGATTACCTGCGAAGGTTGAGGCTTTTACAAAGGCACTCAAACCTATCGAACAGTTAAAACATGTTAAAGAAGTGCGTCAACGAGGTCTTATTGTAGGTATTGAACTTGAAAAGGACGTTGCTACTCACGAAGCGTATCGCCCAAATGATGCGGTAGGTGCAAAGGTTGCCGTTCTAGCTCGTGAACAAGGCCTTATTTGCCGTCCAATCGGCGATGTGGTTATCCTTATGCCACCATTGGCATCCACGGTGGAACAATTGGAAGACATGGTTCGCATCGTAGGTGAAAGCATTAAACGTGCCACAGAAGAAGAGGGCGTATTAGAAGATTTGAAGCCAATCATTCTATAATTAAAAGCATTTTACTTGCATAATGTAAAATATATTCTATACATTCTCAAAATACGATGATTATTCTGCATATCTATGATACTATATATGTATAGTATATATATTCAAAGGAGGTCATCGTATGGACATTTATGTAATTATGCAAGTCATTATTTTGTTCGGTGCCATCTTCTTGGGCGTACGCCTCGGTGGCATGGGCATCGGCTATGCTGGCGGCCTCGGCGTCGTATTGCTGAGCCTCGGTATGGGGATGTTCCCAGGGCAAATCCCTTGGGATGTTATCCTAATCATTATGTCAGCCATTGCCGCGATTTGCGCATTGCAGTTGGCTGGTGGTTTAGATTATTTAGTACGCATTGCGGAAAATATCTTGCGTAAAAATCCTAAACACATCAACTATTTAGCTCCTACCGTTACGTATTTCTTGACAATCTTGGCTGGTACAGGTCATACGGCATTTTCTATGATTCCTGTAATTGTAGAGGTTGCAAAGAGCGAGAACATCAAGCCTTCCGTACCACTATCGATTGCCGTTGTAGCCAGCCAAATCGGTATTACCGCAAGCCCTGTATCCGCAGCGGTTGTTGCTATGAGCGGATTCCTTGAACCGTTCGGTGTTAGCTATCCAACATTGCTTGGTATTTGTATTTCCACAACATTTATTGCGGTTATGATTACTGCCTTTATCATGTCGACCTTTACGAACAATGATTTGTCTTCTGATCCTGTTTACCAAGAACGTTTGGCAGCAGGCCATGTGGCACCACCTCGTGAAAAGAATGTGGATTTCCATCTAAAACCAGGTGCGAAAAAATCTGTTTTGATTTTCTTAATTGGTATCATTTGTATCGTATTCTATGCAACAGCGATTTCCAAGAATATCGGTATCATTAAACCGGTTATATTTGGTCGAAACGATGCCATCGTCGGATTCATGATGATTATTGCAGCGGCTATTACATTCTTCTGTAAACTAGATACAGCACAACTTGTCAACACAAGTACATTCAAATCTGGTTTATCCGCCTGTGTCTGTGTTCTCGGCGTAGCATGGTTAGGCGATACCTTTGTAAAAGGTCATATTCCTGAAATTAAAGCCATGGCCTCTAGCATGGTAACGGCATATCCGTTCTTGTTAGCAGTTGCCTTCTTCTTTGCTAGTACGCTTTTGTATAGCCAAGCAGCGACTACACAAGCACTTGTACCGGCAGTAATCCTTGCTTTAGGTATTACTCCGGAAAATACGGGATCTGTATATATCATTATCGCATCCTTTGCGGCCGTATCTGCACTCTTTGTACTACCTACATACCCAACACTTTTGGGGGCTGTACAAATGGATGATACAGGTTCGACCCGAATCGGTCATCTCGTATTTAACCATCCATTCTTCATCCCAGGCGTACTTGCCATTGCTATTTCTGTAGCACTTGGTTTCGTTGTTGCTCCATTGATGTTGTAATTGGTGAAAGCTTATAAAATCCTATACTATGCATAATACACAGGGCCTAGTCACATACGACTAGGCCCTGTTAATTGTTGTGCAATGGATACATTATTGGAAAAATGCTATACTATAAGTAAGAGAGGGATATATATAGTGTGGTTAAGCAAGAGTATATAGGAGCCTATTATGTATACGATTTCTATCAAGCTAGATATGAATCGCATCCCGCCGGAAGCATTCGAGGCATTGAGAGAGAAGCATCATATCTGGTATAAAACATATTTTGATGCAGGAAAATTTTTAATGTTTGGCACAAGACCAGATAACTCTGGTGAAAACCTTATTATCGCTCAAGGAACAGTTGAGGACTTAGAAGAGGCTATACAATTCGACGCATATTATGCGGAGCAATTGGCAACCTATGAGATTCGCGAATATAAGGTAACATTGTTCAATGAAGCGATTAAAAACTATATAGATTAATATTAGATATCCCATATGAAAGGGCCCCTAGTACATTAGACTAGGGGCCCTTTTGGCGTTTTATCTGTTTTTACAGTCCTTACAGATCCCCGCAATTTCTAGGTGATGCTCTGTTACTGTAAACCCCACATCTGTAAGTTCCTGTGGCATTTCTACGACGGGGCAGGTATGTAGAGGTATCATAGTTCCACATTTCGTACATACCGCATAGTGACGGTGCGTATGGGGTGTAATTTCGTAGTACGCCATGTCGCTACCCATGATGGTGGTACGTGTAACGATATCTTTTGTTTCTAATAACTCAAGGGTTCGGTAAATGGTAGACATCCAGGTGGTGCTGCCATCGCCTAAGCGTTCAGCAATTTCGATGGCGGTAATCGGTTTATCCGTTGAGTTTAATACGGACCAAATAGCTTCGCGCTGTTTGGTCTTTTTTATGCCTTCTGGCCAATGTGTTGTATTCATAATAATGCTTTCTATTATGGGTTAACTATTAACTGTATGTACTCTTGTACACATACTATTTATTTACTAAATTGCATCCTCCGAATTATGGATTTAATGTTCTTGATGATGAGTACCACTAATAGGATGAATACCGATGTAAGTGATACAAAGCCACCTGGTGCTACGTTAAGATAATAGGATCCGAATAGGCCGATAATCATGGCCATTAAACTAAATCCAATGGAGCAGAGTAAGGTTGTTCTAAAACCTTTTTCCAATTGTAATGCAGAGGCTACCGGTAAGGCGATCATGGCACTTAATACGAGAACGCCGACGATTTTGATGGAAATGGATACGGCTGCCGCCATTAAGATAGCAAATACATAGTTAATCAAATCCACTTTTACACCCGCTACTCGTGCTGCCTCTTCATCGTAGGCGATGTAGAGCAGTGAGTTGTAGAGGAAATACAAGGTTAACACAGATAATATGGTGAGTACTGCAATGCTAATCATATCTGTAGTATTTACGGTTAAGATGCTACCGAAGAAGAACACGTTAGCGTTAGCTTTCAGCTTGCCCGAACTGATGAGGGTAATGGCTGTACCGATGCTGAGAGATAAGATGATGGTAAGAATTAAATCAAGATGATGAGAAAAGTATTTTCGCAAGAACTCGATAAGAGCGCCGCAGATAGCGGTGAATATGAAAGCCCCTAATATAGGGTTCGTATTGGTCAATAAACCGAGGGTAATTCCGGCGAGGGATGCGTGGCTCATGGTGTCGCCAATCATACTGGACCGGCGTAGTACCATAAATATACCGATGCATGGGCATAATAGAGATATGCAGACTGCTACGAAGAAGGCATTTTGCATGAAATCATAATTAAACATGGCGCACCTCCTTAGTTGTTGTATCATCAGCCTGAGCCGTCACGTCTGTAAAGCAGGAACAGTTTTCATGGGCTACAGGATTGTGTCCCGTGTTATGCATGATTTCGCTAGCATATTGTTCAGGGGAACAGAGATGACCTTGACCATTTGCAATGTGATAGATATTTGTCGAATTTGCAAGAGCCATTTCCAAATTATGCTCTACAGAAATAATGGTAATATGGTGTTCCTGATTTAGTGTGCACAAGAGGGCATAAATACCTTCTTGGCTCTTGCGGTCGATGCCCGTTGATGGTTCATCGAGAATGATGAGATCTGGGCTACCGATAAGGGCCCGTGCGATAGAAACGCGCTGTGCTTGACCGCCGGATAATTTGCTGATGAGGCGGTCTTTAAACTCTGTCATATGTGTGAGCTCAAGAACGCGATTCACTTCATGCTTATCTTTGATGTTCAATAGCTTGCGATAGGAATCTAGAATTTCGTGGACTGTAATAGGAAATCCAGCATGGGAGAAATCATTCTTTTGTGATACATAACGAATATTGTTCGTGTTGCATGTGATGGAACCTTTTACAGGCGTTAGAAAACCTAGAATGAGGCGCAAGAGGGTGCTTTTACCAGAACCATTGTCGCCTACGATGGAAATATAATCGCCGCTATGCACCTCTAAGTTTAAATCATTTAGCACATAGGGCGGTTGACCTTGGTATGAAAAATAAAGATGTTGAATTGATAACATAAAAACCACTTTTCTGATTGACAAAATTATTACTACGTTTATACTATAACTATATTACAAATGCAACTGAGTCGCAACTGCAACTAAAGAATAGTATATATACTATAATAGCATGAGCACTCAGGATTTCAGAAAAAAGGAGGCCAACTATGGTCAAGAAACTGGTATTGTTAGTAGTCGGCGTATTGATGGCTGCTTTATTTGCAGGCTGTGGTAATGATGTGCCAAAGGAACAAGCAGGTAAGAAAATCCAAGTGGTAACAAGTTTTAATGCTATGTCTGAATTTGCGAAGGCCATCGGTGGCGATAAGGTAGAGGTATCTACGATTATTCCAGATGGTACAGAACCACATGACTTTGAATTAAAACCAGAAAATATGAAACAATTGGCAACGGCTCAAGTATTTGTTTACAATGGTTTAGGCATGGAACCTTGGGCACAACAAGCGATTGATGCGGCTAAAAATGATAAACTCGTATCTGTGAAAGCTTCTGATGGTATAGAGGCTATTAAAAATACAGATCCTGACGAAATTAAAGAGCATGGCGCCGAAGATCCTCATGCATGGTTATCTTTAAAAAATGCAAAAATCGAAGTTAAAAATATTAAGGACGCATTGGTAAAGGTAGATCCTGCTAATAAGGATTACTACGAAAAGAACTACAATGATTATGTGGCAAAATTAGATGCGATGATTCAAAAATACGAAGGCCAATTTGCAAAAGCACCACACAAGAATTTTGTAACAGGTCATGCAGCCTTTGCATATCTATGCCGTGACTTTGGTCTAGAACAAAATAGCGTAGAAGATGTGTTTGCAGAAGGTGAACCAAACGCGGCACAATTGGCTAAACTTATCGAATATTGTAAAGAAAACAAGATTACTACTATCTTTGCAGAAGAAATGGCTAGCCCTGAAGTATCCAAAACATTAGCTCAAGAAGTAGGCGCTAAGGTAGAAACTATTTATACTATCGAAAGCAAGGAAGACGATAAAACGTATCTTGAAAGAATGGATTCTAATTTGACTAAAATCTTGGGAAGTTTGCAATAACTTTTTATGAGTAAAGTTAAACTATTTATAACATAAAAATATAATAAAATTAAAAGCAAGGTATAGAGTATACCTTGCTTTTATGTTATAATAAATGAGCGTTTCATGAAAAACGCACTGTCTGTGTGCATTGATGCATACTTGGTATTGTGTTGTATTAATAAGTATTAAGAGGACATATGATTGAATTCTTTGATCGATTAGTAGGGCCTATCGATACGGATGGCGTGCGCATATATCGTCAACGTACTAGCATAACTCAATTAATCGTGATGATTGTGCTCGCCGTTATATGTTACCAATTTACCGCTATAGGTGATTCGGTGTATGCGGAGGCTATGAAAAATTTCATCATGAATCCCGCTACATTTATGAAGCTTGAACAACTTCCTATGGTTAACGTCATTGAACTCAATGGATTATTACAAAAGTTGAGCACGACTACACCTCTTTGGGATGTGAGCAGATGGTTATTGCTGATTGTGAAAGCCTTAGTTATGGCTATACTCATCAGTGGTTATGCACTATGGCGTGCCCGTCATTGTTATACGATGACTATTTTAACGGGCGTATTCCACTGCATTGCCTATGCGCAGGTGGTCATTGGCATTTATATGTTAAGCTTAGGCGTACTTTTTGCTTTGGCTAAAGCTCCTGTCGTTCTTGTGTTGTTATTGGGCGTATTCCTTACGATTATTTGCTTACTTCTTACCATGTCCTTAATTACTGTGGTAGGACGTATTGTAGGGGCCGCTGTTTCGGGTAATGCCTTTGAAGGGCTTCTCGTCATTTGCGGTGCTTATATCGTCTGGATAGGCATGAAATTTTTAGGCATACTACTATTCTAAAAAGACCCATTCCGTTTGTGGAATGGGTCTTTTGGTCTGTTATATAGCCACTACGCATTATTGGTCGTGGTTGCTATTTTCATAGGCATCGAATAGGTAAGATACATTGTCTTCGTCATATTCAATTTGTTCAGACCAGCGTCTAATTTGCTCTGGCAGATTTCCGAATTGATGTGTCAATAATGCGATGAATAATGTAGCATCAAAGGCATATCGTACAAGACTTTCTAACGAGTACTCCGCGAGCATATCAATTTGGCGGTATAAGATGTATTGATACACCTTGTTGAGTGCGGCCGTTTCTTGGGCATCAAGGTTGAGCAAATCCGTCGTATTCATTGCCGTTGTTGATGATAGCATATCTTCTAAATGAGCTAGTTGTTTTGTCCACTCTTCATCGATAGGTTCCGTTTCTTTATATAAGTTGATTAACTCTTGGCAGTATCGGATGGAGTGATTTGGTGTAAATTGACATATAGCAGGATTGATACCTAATGCTAAAAGGTCAAAGATATTTTCTAGTACGGGACGATCGTCTGCGGTAAACTCGCCATCATCATCTTCAATGGTGAATTGCAATTGGTCGCCTTCGGTAGCTAGTAACTTTTCTACCGATTCTTCGCAGGATAGACCTACGCCACACAACTCGAGGTCTTTGATGTATTTATAGAATCTAGGATGCATATGACACGTATCACATAAACTATCTTCGCCTAGCTCTAGGACAACGCGGCACAAGCCATCTTCTCGTAGCAACGGACAGGTAGGTTGTTTGTCACTAAACATAAAATAATAGCCTTCATCATCGACGGTCATAAATTTCCGTAGATCTTCGCCTAATGGTGTAGGCAACGTTTGATATAGTTTAGCCGTCTCCTCATCGACATCGATGGTCCATTTTTGGCAACATGTATGATGACATTGATTGGCTTTGCATTGAAATATATGGTAAAAGGTTGGATATAAAGAAATCATAGTACTCACTTGTATATATTATTAACTACTGTTTTGATAATTAGATTGTAACATATGCTATCTATTTGTGGGTGTTATTTAGGTTATGATTTTGTTCGTGAAAGTCCTAATTATTGTGTATAATATTAATATATGGAATATTTACTAATCTTATTATGTAGGAGGAACTTATGAAATCTATGTTCGTAAAAGGCGGTATTGCATTAGCGCTAGTAGCGGCATTTGGGGTAAATGCACCAGTTGTTGATGCGGCTAGTATTGTACCGGTACAACCAACAGTAGCAGTCGTTGATGCTAATCATGCAGCCATTGTAGGTGCTAATACATTGCTTAATGCTTTCATTCAACAACATCCTAAAGCAGCGATTACAGAAATCGCGTTTGATGGTGAAGATGGTCAAATTAAGTATGAAGTTGAAGGTTTTGATTCAACAGGTAAATATGAGTTGAAATACAACTACAATACAAATCAAATTGGTGAAACAAAAGATGGTGCTTATAAGGTTTCTTTAGAGAAAAAAGCCTTTGATCCAACTCGTATCTTAACACCAGACGCAGTTGTAAACTTTGCCTTTGCTCAAACAAAAGGCCAAGCAACAAGCCTCAATAGCTGGTCCGTAAAAAATGAAAAAGGTCGTTTTGTATATGATGTAGAATTTGGTGCCGCGAATCATCAAGAAATTGAGGTACATGTAGATGCTTTCACAGGTGAACTCGTATCTGTAAAAGGCGTAAAATAGGTGTATTTGACATCTTACTGCAATAGGAGTAGGATGTTATTATACACATGCTGGTATAGCTCAGTTGGTAGAGCGGCTCATTCGTAATGAGTAGGTCGTAGGTTCGAATCCTATTATCAGCTCCAATGGCCACAAGGTTAACACCTTGTGGCTTTTTTGTATGTACGGAGTTTTTTCTAAAAATTTACTCATGAATGATCTAGCTGTGAGTCATATTGAAAAAATTAGTATTTAATAATATGAGTAATGTTACATAGTATGGGCTTTCACAGAAATCAGCAGACATAATATGAATTGATGATTCATGAATCGCGTTTGTAAAAATTCTATAGAAATTTAGCCGAAAATTCATATATATTTCATGCAATAAATTGAGCTGTTCTGATATCTTAATTTACATCTCATACGCGGTGGCTAAGATGGTCTCAGTTAGCCGCCATAGGCCTAGGTGGTAAACAGATGTGATTGTACATAGGTTATATTCCATAGCTTATATGCAATTAACTATTTGAAACTTAGGAGGACATGATGAAGAAATCTATCGTAAGAACTAGCCTTGCATTGGCAGTAGCTGGTGTATTAGGCACTAGCGTAGTTGCTTATGCAGCAGAAGCCCCACAAGTACAACCTGTGCCGGTAGTAAAAGAAGCAGTACAAACTGCACCAGTAGTAAAACAAGAAGCAACAGCACCTGTACAAGCAGTTACTCCTGCTACAACAGATCCAGCTGTTAATACTGTACCAGTAGCTACGGCAGGTCCTGCTGCGAAAGCTGCAACAGCACCAAAAATTGATGTGTCTGCAGCTATTAAACCTGTAGCAAATGAAA
>NZ_CAUSQT010000003.1:0-113473 GCF_963534045.1 uncultured Veillonella sp.
TCGAGTGCTAATCGCATGTATAATATTACCATACCAAAATAAAATGTCAAGTAAAATTATCCTTAAAAACCCTAATAAAATCAGTTTAGTCAAAAAGACAATGTGACTTTTATCAAAAATAAGTCAAAAAGACAATCTTCTATTTTATAAAAATTAGTCAAAAAGACAATGTACATCAGTGTTTAGAGCAGTTTGTCAATAAAATAAAAATATGCTCTTAGGTCTTTTTACTAAGAGCATATTTTTATCATAATATTTTATTTTCTAGTGGATTACCAAGACGTTCTAATAATTTTCCCATCCGTTCTTTTGGCTCTCCATATTCTGCATACCAATCAATCAATATATCAGCAGCCTTCTTTGCCTGCTCAATAGATAATTTACGCATCAGTATTTTTCCAGCTTCTGGACGCATACCTGTATTACCACCTACAGCAAGCATAAAGCCTTGCGATGTACCGATAAAAGCAATATCTTTTACCATAGAATCCGGGCAGTTACGGCCACAACCACTGATGCCAATTTTACATTTATGACCTGTTTTACGGCCATAATGATTACGTTCTATATAGTCAGCTAGTTCTTCCGTTTCCATTTGACCATTTTTACATTTCCCTTTGCCCACACAGGCAATCAACGAATTGACGCCTCTATGAACTACAGTTGTTACTCCATCAGGTAGTTCAGATATGAGTGCCTCCTTATCATCCTTTTCAATGCCTGTAATTTGTATGCCCGTCACTACATGTCTAAAGGAGCCACCATATTTTTCAGCTAAACTGATGCATGCTTTCATTTGATCTAATGAAAATTGATTATGTAAACCATGTAATATTACAGATGTCTTCATCTTTCCTCCTAAATAAGCATGCATATTCATCATCATCCTATTTATCCTAACATGTTGCTTATTGAGAAACTGTGAGAAATCTTACTCCTTTATAAATTGACTAAATACATAATTACCGTGCTTAGCCCCTTCTGGCGTTAGATGATATAAGTCTCCTTCTTTTATAATTAGATTCTTTTTAGTTAAATCATCTAAAATAGAGCCATATATATCTTCTAATCGTATATCAAATCTTTCGCTAAAATCGACCGTATTAATTCCCCACTTGGTTCGTAAGCTTAAAAAGCAATAATCTTCTTTAGCTCGCTTGGAATCTATAACTTCCTCTTCAACAACGGGAAATTCAAAACAGTCTATCTTTCTAGCATAAGGCATAACATTGCGATTATTAGCTCGTCTTACACCGTTAAAAAAGGAATGAGCCCCCGCACCAAAGCCTAAATAATCACAATATTGCCAGTATTTCAAATTATGTTTACTATATGCCTTATCTTTGGCAAAATTTGAAATTTCATATCGTTCAAAACCAAGACTTTGAATGCCTTGCATCATCATATCGTACATTCTATCCTCTGTTGATTCATCAGGTAACGTAATGAGTCCTTTTTCAACCAAATGATATAATCTTGTTCCTCGTTCTACTTGTAAACCATAGGTAGAAATATGATTAATTGGCAAGGTACTAACAATATCTAAATTCTTATTAATTTCATCAGTTGTTTGATTCGGTAATCCATATATTAAATCGATATTAATATCTTGAAATCCCGCCTCAAAGGCCCATTGAACTGCATCAATAGCCGCCTTACAATTATGACTTCGATGTAAACGTAACAGAGATGTGTCATCAAATGTTTGAACCCCAAAGCTGATACGGGAAAAGCCTAATTGGTTTAGCCTCTTTAAATACGACTGATCTACCTCTCCAGGATTTGATTCAATAGTAAATTGACAATCAGGAGATATAGTATAGGTATTTTTAAGGGTATTCAAAATCTGTTCTAATTGTAATAAGGACAATTCTGTAGGTGTGCCACCTCCAAAATATACGGTGTCTACAAGTTTAGTCCGAGACTCTGGATATGCGTCACCAAACATAGCCATTTCTTGAACCAAGGCATACAAATACGTCTCGTAATAGTCCTCTAAGTTTTGATACGCAGGGAAGTCACAATATATACATTTTTGTTTGCAAAACGGGATATGGATGTATATCCCCATATCCCGCAGTACAAACAAATCATTACGATTTGTTTCCATATTTTAGTCTTCTACCTTTAAGATTGCCATAAATGCTTCTTGTGGAATTTCTACAGAACCAACTGCTTTCATACGTTTCTTACCAGCTTTTTGTTTTTCTAGCAACTTACGTTTACGAGAAATATCACCGCCGTAACATTTTGCTAATACGTCCTTACGCCAAGCTTTTACAGTTTCACGAGCTACAATTTTTGTCCCTACTGCTGCTTGAATTGGAATTTCAAACATTTGACGAGGAATTAATTCTTTTAACTTCTCAGCTAATGCACGACCACGTGTAGCGGCACGATCCTTATGTACGATGATAGATAATGCATCCACCGGTTCACCATTCAATAAGATATCCATCTTAACCATTGGCGATTGTTTATAGCCAATTAATTCATAGTCTAGAGATGCATATCCCTTTGTGGCTGATTTCAACTTATCAAAGTAATCATAAATGATTTCACTCAATGGCAAATGATACACGACGGATACACGTGTTTCATCTAAGTATTCCATGGATTGGTATTCGCCGCGCTTATCTTGAGATAATTCCATAATGGTACCAACAAAATCCTTAGGTACAATGGTAGTAGCCTTTACATAAGGTTCTTCAATATAATCGATTTCCGTTGGAGGTGGTAATTTTGCAGGATTATCTACCTCTAGCATTTCTCCATTTGTCTTGTAAACCTTGTAGTTAACAGATGGAGCCGTCGTAATAAGTGTTAGATTATATTCACGCTCTAAACGCTCTTGAATAACATCCATATGTAGTAAGCCTAAGAAACCACAACGGAAACCAAAGCCTAAGGCCAAAGATGTTTCTGCTTCATATTCTAAAGCAGCATCATTAAGCTGTAACTTTTCTAATGCATCACGAAGATTTTCATAGTCCTTAGAATCTGTTGGATATAAGCCACAATATACCATAGATACAGCTTTGCGATAGCCCGGTAATGGTTCTGGCGCAGGGTTATCTGCTAATGTAACGGTATCGCCTACATGACAATCCTTTACATTTTTAATACTAGCCGCTATACAACCTACAGAACCACATGGTAATTCCTGAACAGGCACAAGATTAGGAGTAAAGATACCAAGTTCGGTTACATCAAAATCTTTTTTATCATGCATCATGCGAATTGTATCTTTTGCTTTAATAGTACCTTCTTTTACGCGCACATAAGCAATAGCACCTTTATAAGCATCAAAGCGGCTATCAAATATCAAGGCTCTTGTGGGTTCATCAGATTTATCTGGTGGTGCAGGCACCTTATTTACAATAGCTTCTAAAATATCTGGAATGCCGATGCCAGATTTAGCAGAACATAATACTGCTTCTGATGCGTCTAAACCAATGATATCTTCAATTTCATGTTTAACCCGATCAGGATCGGCAGAAGGCAAATCTATTTTGTTGATAACAGGAATAATTTCAAGATCATGTTCTAAAGCGAGATACACATTCGCCAACGTTTGAGCCTCTACACCTTGTGCAGCATCTACTACGAGTAATGCCCCTTCACAAGCTGCAAGAGAACGAGATACTTCATAGCTGAAATCCACATGGCCCGGCGTATCAATAAGGTTCAAAATGTATTCTTCACCATCTTGAGCCTTATACAAAATACGAACAGATTGCGCTTTAATAGTAATACCACGTTCCCGTTCTAAATCCATGGAATCTAATACTTGAGCTTCCATTTCTCGTTTTTGTAGAGTACCAGTATATTCAATTAATCTATCAGCGATGGTAGATTTACCATGGTCGATATGAGCTATAATACAGAAGTTTCTAATCTTTTTCGTTGACATACTATGTGAACAAGTTCAAGGAACTTGTATTCTCCTTTCTAACATACGCGATCGATAACAGCACCTCCTAATAGTTGAGTGCCATTATAAAAGGCTACGGACTGACCTGGTGTAATAGCCCGTTGTGGTTCATCAAAGATAACCTCCATCGTATCATCGTCTAAGATACGTGCTGTACAAGGCGATGGGTTGGCTGCGTAACGAATTTTACCTTCCGCCTTTAACTCTTTATGGATTGTATCATCTAAGAAATTATAAAACTTACAAATCATACGATTTGTAAAAAGTCGTTCATTAGGTCCTACAATAACTTCATTTCGTTCACCATTAAATCCGATAACATATAGAGGGTGTTTATAGGCAATGCCTAGTCCTTTGCGTTGACCAATGGTGTAATTAAATAAACCATTATGCTTCCCTAATACTTCACCATCTTCAGTAACGATATTACCAGATTTTGGTTTCGTCTTCATTTCTTCTACCACTAGTTTTTGGTAGTTACCATGAGGCAAGAAACAAATATCTACACTATCCGGTTTTTTAGCTACAGGCAAATTATACTCAGCAGCTAGTTTACGAGTTTCAGTCTTACATTGTCCACCCAAAGGGAACATGAGATGACTCAAAATTCGTTGGTTCATATTGTACATAACATAGCTTTGATCCTTTGTAGGGTCAACACCTTTATGCAGTTCATATAAACCAGTATCCTCATTATAATTAACCTGTGCATAGTGACCAGTAACCATATGGGTGGCACCGAGTTCAAGAGCACGATTAAGCATCAAATCAAATTTGATATTTTTATTACAGAATACACAAGGATTTGGTGTACGCCCATAAGCATATTCTTTTACAAAGTAATCTACCACATTATCGTAGAATACATCTCGCGCATCGATAACGTGATGTTCAATACCAAGAAAATCACACATTTTCTTAGCATCTGTTACGGCGAGGGGAACCTCATCATAAGGAGTACCACTCACCCATAGCCATAGGGTAATACCAAATACTTTATAGCCTTGTTTTAGTAGCATTGCAGCAGTTAAAGAACTGTCTACGCCACCACTCATAGCTACAGCGATAACTTTTTCCATACTTTCTCCTTTTAATGATCTCTTGATCATAAATCTAATCAGGGTGAAAGCCTGACGTGTAAAAACACTAATTCGGTGTAAAAGTCCGAGTAGTATTGCTATGAAATTATAGCAACTTATATTATATCCTAGAATTAGGTATATTGAAAAGATTTGAAATGAAAGAATCTCTTTCAATAAAAGAAAGAGATTCAAAAGGTTATCTATGTTTTAATAATTCTTCTGCAGCACCCAATATACCGAGCATAGAGTGTTCAAATACGAGCCCACCTTGCATAAAGATTGTATATGGAGAGCGCACGGGACCATCAGCACTGAGTTCAATAGATGACCCTTGTACAAATGTACCGCCAGCCATGATAATTTTATCTTCATAACCAGGCATATCACCAGGGATTGGATGCACATGAGCATCTACAGGAGAGTAAGCTTGCATGCCTACGCAGAAATGCTCCATTTCCTCACCATTTTTTAAATTGATGGCTTGAATTAAGTCATAACGGTCTGCATCTACCTTAGGGAACACCTCATATCCTAGTAATTCACCTACCGCAGCTGTATATACAGCTCCTTTAAGGGCTTGTAAAACTACATGAGGAGCCATAAATAGGCCTTGGAAAAATAAACGATATCCAGGAGCATAGGAACCCATATGATCACCAAGCCCTGGAGCCGTCAATTGATATGATGCATCTTCTACCAAATCCTCACGGCCCACGATATATCCACCGGTTGGTGCCAATCCACCACCAGCATTTTTGATGAGAGAACCCGCCATAATATCAGCACCAGCTTCTAATGGTTCTTGAAGCTCCGTAAATTCACCGTAGCAATTATCTACAAAACAAATGGTATTCGGATTCTTTGCTTTCACAACATCAACGATAGCCTTAATATCCGCAATCGATAATGGTTCACGAGTGCTATACCCACGAGAACGTTGTATAACGACTGCACGCGTATTGGAATTAACAGCATGTCCGATAGCCTCCAAATCATAAGTATTATTTTTTAGAGGCACTTCTGTATAGGTAAAGCCTTTTTCAATCAATGAGCCCTTAACAGGACGAGTATAGCCTATAACAGATTGCATGGTATCATAAGGAGCTCCAACGGCATAGATAAATTCAGTCCCTTTTGAGCCATTCCCCATAATGGCCATCAAAGTAGTGGCCAATGCATGAGTACCAGATACAAAATGAGGTCGCACGAGAGCCTTTTCACCTTTAAACACATAGGCAAATACTTCATCTAATTTTTCACGGCCTACATCGTTATAACCATAACCGGTTGTACCAGTGAAATGGTAATCGGATACTTGACATTCTTTAAATGCTTCAAGTACTTTTTTAGTATTTGCTAATGCAATAGGTTCAAACTTTTTAAATTGTGGTTCTGCCATTTCAAGGGCTTTACTTCGTATTTCTTCTAATGTCATTCTCTATCCTTTATTTCTAAAAAAACTTGAGTCAATTATATTACAAGCCATACCATAAATTTCGGATTCTGTTGTTTGTGAATCTATGGTAATCCATTTTATATACGGCATACGTTTGTACCACGTAATCTGTCGTTTTGCAAAGTGACGCGTATTTTTTTGAATTAAATCAACACATGCGTCATAACTGATGAATCCTTCTAAATACTGAACAACCTCTTTATAGCCAATACCTTTAAAGGCCTGACAGTTTGGATTCACTCCATTTGTTAGTAACTGTTTGACTTCATCAACGAGGCCTTTTTCAAACATGATTTCTACGCGACGATTAATTCGATCATATAAATCACTGCGTTCACGTTGTAATCCAATAACAGGACCCTCATAGGATAAACCGTCTTTTGTCTGACTTGTTAATGCATCAAAATCACCAGCCGTCATTAATTCAATAGCACGGTATAACCGATGTTTATCGGTATATTTAATTTCTATGCCACCTTTTTCTGCCAAATTCTGAGCATACTGACGTAAGCCATCTATGCCATATTCAGCATATAGCTCATCCAATTCGCTTCTGAGCTCTGTATTAGGTTTTATATCATTGAAATTATAATTCTCCAGCAATGATTGCACATATAAACCTGTGCCACCCGATAGAATTGGCAGTACCTGATTTTGATTTAACGTATCAATTAATGTCTTAGCCTGTTGTTGAAAAATTGATACACTGTAATCATCATTAGGATCTAATATATCAATAAGATGATGTGGAACTATAGATAATTCATCAGCAGTAGGTTTAGCAGTGCCTATATTCAAATGTTTATATACCTGATACGCATCACCAGAAATCACTTCACCATGATAGCGTTTGGCCAATGCTAATGTTAGATCAGTCTTACCTACAGCTGTAGGACCTACAATTGTTATCAACTTTTCCATTGTAACCCCTTATTACTGTAAACACCATAGCCGATACGACTATATTTGCCACCCACCCATTTAGATGGTGGAAAATCTTTAAATACAGAGCTAAACGGCCGTTCTTTGATAATAAAACCTAATCGACAAACGCGCCTAGCTTCCTGAATAACAGAATCTGTGATTCTACCTTCCGAAGTATGTCCTCTCAATGGTTTAAATTGAGGACTTTCTTCAATAGGGACTTCAAACATAGGGTCAAAATATAATATATCCACACTATCATTTGGTTGCCCCTGTAAAAAGCTTTCAAAATTATCATGACGAGCATCAACGCGACGTAGTGCATTTGTTACAGTCATATCCTCATGAATATGATGTTTCAATCCAAACCACGTAGATAACCATATAGGATATGATGCCTCTAGTCCTATAATATGTGCATTTGGAAACGCATAAGACATGATAATACTATCACTGCCAAGACCTAGCGTACAATCAACTATAGATATGGAATTAGAAGAGTCCGCGCTTAACGATTCTATAGCTTTTACAAGGTGGTCATCATCTCCGCGTTGTAGGCGTAAAATACGCAATTGTGCCATTGATAAGTGAAACCTATGTTCCTGTTCCTCGTTAAAATGAATTGTCAATTGATTCTTAGAAACAACCGCTATGGGCATATCCTCTAATAACAATTCAGAAATAGGTTTTTTATGACGCTCTTTGTATATTAGACCTAATGAATTAGCTAATTCTTTTGTTTCTGCTTTGACCTCTGAAGATGCTTTTTGTGATGTTGTAATTATCATATTAAGACCTTAAGAATAACTTACCTAATTCATCAGGTGTAAATTTAATAATAGTTGGGCGACCGTGAGGACAGACATAAGGTTTATCTGTATGGAATAAATCTTCAATAAGTGTGGTCATTTGGTACATATTAAGATTGTGTCCAGATTTAATGGCCCCCCTACAAGATGCATAAGCTAGCATTTCATGACGCAATTGTGCCTTTGTAGGCTGTTCATGGTTATGCAAATAAGTAAAGACATAAGATAAAATTTCCTGAGCTTTACTTTCCACTAGATCGACAGGTGCACCAACTAATTTAATTTGATTAGGTCCACCAAGTTCTACTTCGAAACCTAAATCCAACAATGCTTGTTGATCATTTTCAACAATATTCATTTCGTCCTCTGTAGCATTGCTATATAGAGGAACTAATAAACTTTGCATTGGTATAGATTCTGAGGACTTACACAATTTATCATAACGAACTCGTTCATGCGCAGCATGTTGGTCTATTATATATAAATCATCTCCCTTTTTAGCCAATATATAACAAGATGCGACTTGCCCCATTGGTAAAAAGCCAGATTTTTGTATATCTCTAGATTCATCTTCGATATGCTGTTCTTGTATTTGATGGAATCGCTCTTTATCTTCCGTAGTATAGCTAGTATAAGCTGTTGGCACAGATGTAAAGGAAGATTCCTCAAAAGACTCTTGTTCGAATGTGGCCTTAGGAGCTGGTGGAGTAAACCCTTTCTCTTTTAAAGCATCTACAAAATCGCGAGTATCCTGACGTAATACCTCATATCCCTTAGTGCGTCGTCCTCCAAAGACCTTATCATAATCAATGGCTGTTGCGATATGCTCGGCTGTATCACTATGATCACTGAATACCTGTGGTGATTGATATGAATCATAGCCACTAACTTTTGCTTCTGTTTCTAAAGGTTGTATGTATGACGATGACTCCCGTTCATATCGTTCATGAAGAGGGTTATTTAAAGCATTTAGAATTGCATGATACACAGCTTTAAATATAATTTTATCATCTTCAAATTTCACTTCGCTCTTACGAGGATGAACATTGATATCAACCATGTTGGCAGGCACAGTGATGTGCAATAAAACCAATGGATATCCTGATTTAGGTAATAATGCATGGTACGCATTATCAATAGCCTTTAAAATCGTCTTATCAGAGATGACGCGATTATTAACGATAATAGTTTGCCAAATTCGCGTGCTCTTTAATAATGTTGGCTTAGATACAACACCTTCAATATAAATATCCTCACTTTCATAAGCTATAGTGAAAATATCATTCTTAGTTTTATATCCATACAATGCAGCCACCGTATCTAGTATAGAACCAGAGCCTGGTGTAATGATGGCCACACGATCATCTATGGTTAATTTAAATGCAATATGCGGGTTACTTAATGCTAATTTACCAACAATATCTTGAATTTTCGATGATTCAGTGCGTTCTGTTTTAAGAAATTTACGACGAGCTGGTGTATTAAAAAATAACTCCTTCACTTCAATCGTCGTGCCTGGGGCAGCACCATAAGGAATACAATCAGTAAAGGTTCCTCCATCGATAAGGATTCGTGTACCAAGTTCTTGATCAACGGTTCTAGTTGTCAAAACAAAATGAGAAACAGAGGCGATACTCGCCAAAGCCTCCCCCCGAAATCCTAAGGATGCAATATCAAATAAATCTTCTACACATTGAATCTTCGAGGTTGCATGCCTTAGAACAGCAAGGCGTGCATCTTCCTCAGTCATCCCCTTGCCATTATCAGTAATACGCATATATGCGCTGCCGCCTTCACCGATTTCTACCTCAATAGATGTAGATCCGGCATCAATAGAATTTTCAATGAGTTCTTTTACCACGGATGCAGGCCGTTCTACGACTTCTCCAGCCGCTATTTTATTAATGGTGGTCTCATCTAAGACATGAATGGTTGCCATTATTTACCGCCTCCATTACGCGCTTCTGCCTGTAATTGATGAATTGCATTTAAAGCCTCAATAGGCGTCATGGTATTAACGTCAATAGCCAACAGTGAATCTACCACAGAATGGGTGAATAAATTGCCAAAATCATCTGTATCAACAGTAGGTTTATTATATTTAATAACAGTTTCTGATGTAATAACACGATTATTTAAATCATCTGAATCAGTATTCTGCTCTTCTAATGATTCTAGAATAACTTCGGCTCGTTTTAAAACTTGCGCTGGCAAACCTGCCAATTTTGCTACGTGGATACCATAACTTCTATCAGCTCCACCTCTAATGATGCGGCGTAAAAAGGCTATATCCTTTCCTTTTTCTTTTACAGCTACTGTGTAGTTTTTAAGTCTTGGATATACCTCTTCTAAAGGAATTAATTCATGATAATGCGTTGCAAACAATGTCTTAGCATGAATATGTTTACAAATATGCTCCACCACTGCTTGTGCAATACTTAAACCATCAAAGGTACTTGTACCACGACCAATCTCATCAAGAATAATCAAACTCTTAGATGTAGCATTTTCAAGAATATAGGCAACTTCTTTCATTTCAACCATGAAAGTACTTTGGCCTGTAGAAATATCATCGCTCGCACCAACACGTGTAAATACACGATCTACAGGAGAAATAGTGGCCTCCCTGGCAGGTATAAAGGAGCCTATTTGAGCCATAATCATAAGAATTGCTACCTGTCTCATATATGTGGATTTACCAGCCATATTAGGACCAGTTATAAGCATAAATTCTTCGTCATCATGATTGAGTACGACATCATTAGGGACAAAAACCTCTCTTTTCAAGAATTTCTCTATCACTGGATGACGTCCATCGCGAATATTAATTTGACCATTCATAACGATATTCGGACAAATATAATTAGACTCATATGCAACAGTCGCTAATGATGCAAGAACATCAAGTTCTGCTAAAGCTCTAGCTGTTTCCTGAACCTTTTTAATAACCCCTTTAATTTGATTACGTAAATCTTGATATAGTTGTTGCTCTAAGGAAACAATCTTTTCCTTGGCACTGAGAATTTTAATTTCAAATTCTTTTAAATCAGGTGTAATATAACGCTCTGCATTAACAGTGGTTTGTTTCCGAATAAAATAGGCTGGTACCTTATCAACTTGAGCTTTGCTAACCTCAAAGAAGTAGCCAAAAACCTTATTATATTTTGTTTTAAGTTTAAGACCAGTTTCTTCCCTAGCCTTATCCTCTAATTTTTGAAGCCAAACTTCACTATTAGTAGCTAATGAACGAAGTTCATCTAATTCTTCATTATAGCCATCTCGAATAACTCGACCATCTTTTAATGTTAACGCAGGTTGCTCTGCAATAGCTCTACTCAACAGATCATATATATCTGCATGATCATCAATACGACTATTAATAGATGTCAATGATAAGCCAGAAAACTCTTTAAGCAGAGTCTTAATATTAGGTAATACTTGCAAGGATTCCCGAAGTGATGTAAAGTCTCGCGGCGATACAGATCCAGTTTCAATACGACCTACGATACGTTCGAAATCATAAATACAATCCAAATAACTTTGTATTTCATAGCGTTCTGCATTGCGAGATATCAGTTCAGCAACTGCAGCTTGTCGTCGTTGAATGGTCGGTATATCTGTAAGAGGGCTTTCCAGCCATTGTTTTAATAAACGGGCCCCCATAGGCGTTAATGTTCTATCAAGCACATCTAATAATGTTCCCTTTACACCACCATCGCGTAAATTGTGAGTAATCTCAAGATGGCGCAAAGATGATGTATCCAGGATTAACCGATTGCCTACATCCATTTGATGTACATAATTAATATGAGAAATTTCGGTCTTAATAACATCTTGTAAATATAAGAGCATAAAGCCTAATGCAGCTAATACATCTTCTTCCATAAGTCCCATGTCTTGGAAGTGATTATTTGCGAGTTTACATGCAGAATCTACACTTTCAAAGGAAGTAAACGGAGACAATACTACATTATTAAATTGATTATGAATGAAATCTACTATCGTTTGTGGCAAAATAGTGCCTTCAGGAACAATGATTTCAGCAGGTCTATACATGCTAAGGGAATCATATATTTGACTTATATTATCCTGTGGTACACGATCCCAAATAACCTCGCCTGTAGATACGTCGGAGAACACAAGAATCCATGCTTCTTTAACTAAATAAAACAAGGCTAAAAAGTTATTACTCCGTGCATCGTTACCATTTTCTGTCATTACAGTTCCCGGTGTGATGACTTGGATAACATCCCGTTTAACGATGCCTTTTACGGCCTTAGGGTCCTCTAATTGTTCACAAATAGCAACCTTGTACCCCTTTTTAACCAAAGTTTCTATGTAACTTTCAGCAGCATGAAAAGGAACGCCACACATAGGTGTTCGTTCCTCATTGCCTGTTGGTCTACCTGTTAAGGTAATATTCAATTCTCGAGATGCAATTAATGCATCTTCATTAAATAATTCATAAAAATCACCAAGTCGGAAAAATAGAAGCTCATCGCTATGTCGCGATTTAATATCTAAATATTGTTCCATCATTGGTGTTACTTTTTTTGCCATTCTTACCCCTTTTGAATGGTACCGTAGCAGACCCATGTTTGTGCTTTATCAATATAGGCTGGTACAGTATCACCGATAGTTAACTCATCATCTTTTGGGAATAGTACCATCTTATTCCCGGACGTACGACCGAACCACATGGTTTCATCTTTAGCACTTGGACCTTCTACAATAATATCAAATACTTTGCCTTCCATAGTTTTATTGAGTTCTAAAGAAATTTCATTTTGAATATCCATCAATTGTTGTAGACGAACGCGTTTTACTTCTTCTGGAACTTGCTCATCCATGGTAGCAGCAGGCGTACCAGACCGTTTAGAGTAAATAAAAGTATAAGCCATATCATAGCGAACATCTTTTAATAATTGAAGCGTTTGTTCAAAATCTTCCTCAGTCTCCCCAGGAAAACCTACGATAATATCAGTTGTTACAACCACATTTTTAATTTTTTCTCTACAGTAGGATAATAATTCTTTATAATGTTCCACCGTATAATGGCGATTCATCTTCTTTAAAATTCTATCAGAACCAGATTGAATTGGTAAATGTAAATGCGTAACGATATTACTAGAGCGCCCCAATGCATCAATCATTGATTTGGTCATATCTTGAGGATGACTAGTCATATAACGAATACGTTCGATGCCTGGGATATGATCAAGGGCATCTACTAATGTGCCAAAATCAGTACCATCTTTAAAATCTAAGCCATAGGAATTTACATTTTGTCCTAACAACGTAATTTCCTTAAACCCTTTTGCACCCAACTCTGTTACTTCTTTTACAATTGCTTCTACGGGACGGCTAATTTCGCGACCGCGCACATGAGGAACAATGCAATAAGTACAAAATTTATTACAACCATTCATAATCGGTACCCAAGCAAAAAATGTACCATTAGGTTTTGCCTGTAATTCTGGAAGTACTGTATTATCCATGTCAACATTGATTTGATGCTTATGGGTACGTTGAACCTCAGCAATCATTTCATTAATATGTTGAATATTATGAGTACCTAGGACAATATCGATATGAGGTGCGCGTTTAAACATTTCAGCTTGATTTTTTTGTGCCATACAACCTGTAATAGCAATGATCAAATTTTTATTTTTTTGTTTTAAACGTTTTAATTCACCGATACGACCAAATACTTTCGTTTCTGCCGTTTCACGTACTGCACAGGTATTCAATAATATTAAATCTGCCGATTCTACATCATCGGTCGGTATATAACCTACTGTTTCAAGTTGATGTGAAAGACGCTCAGAATCAGCGGTATTCATTTGACAACCATAGGTATATATATAATATGACTTCATTCTATCTCCTAAATATGTTTTATAATCTTACGTTTTGTTTCTACAATATTTTTTACTTTTATAGACATCCGCTCTACAGACATGCCTGTAATATATTCTAATTCGTTGCGTACAGATTTTTGTACCTGTTGCATCAGTGGTTTAACTGGATGTCCTTGTTCAATAACAACTGACATATCTAACATTAAACCATTCTGCCCTTTAGAGCTCTTTTTGAAAGCGATATCTGATGAGGCATCAACACCAGGTACCTTTTTTAGGCCGTTTCGAATTAATTTAATGATGACTTCATCATCAAAGGTTAGACGACCATAATAACTAAAGGCTGGTCTAACAACAGAACGTTCAAAGCCTTCAGATCCAATTTGACCAATTTTATCAGGATCTTGTTTACGCAATGTACGGCGACGCCAAATCGTCTTAATTGGATCGATAAGATAGCCTTTAAAATGAGGCTTTAATTCCATTGTTGGAACTGGAATGATATGCTTGCCTTCCTTTAATCGTGCATACTGTGCTTTTTCGATTTCTTTAGGGGTTGCCACATCCTCAATGCGAATATATCGATCTGGTTCTTGAATCCCCAAGGCCTTTGTAATTTTTTTGACCATATTATCAGATGTACCGATAATCATCAAACGATTAGGATTTATCGCATCTAATTGACTACGAACCTCTTTAACTTGAACAGGATCTTGGAATATAGCACGACGAACAGCCTTTAAACGGCTAGATTCTTTTTTTGCAGAAAAGCCGGCTACAATTTTATTATCATGAATTAAAATACCATCATCAATAATGCATTCCACACTATTTTCATGAGCTAGTACGAGAGCCCGATGGCTTTTACCGGTCCCACTACCACCTACAAAAGCAATAACTTCCATAGTACACCTCACATCTATAATTACGCAGATATACAGCGTATGCGTTCAATAAATTGATTTACTAGATTACTATCTACAACATATTCACCTAAGTGATAAGGATATCTATTAGGTATTCCATGATAATCAGATCCACCTGTAACAAATAAATTTCGTTCGTTTGCCATAGCTAAATATTTTACTTCATCATCATGATCATGTTTAGAATGATATACCTCTACACCATCAAAGTTATAGTTTAATAATTCTGTAACATAATCATCATTACGGACGAGTTTTGGATGAGCTAACACAGCTAGACCATTTGCATTATGAATAATATCTAAAATTTCGGGTACTTCTAATTTTACTTTACGTATATAACAAGGGCTTTTAGAATTTAATATACCATCAAATACATCTTGTACATCTTTCGCATAGCCATGATCGATTAATAATCTAGCAACATGCGGTCTACCATAGGACTTAGTATTTGGATATAATGCTTGTAATTCAGAAAAGGAAATATCATAACCATGAGCAATACAGCGAGATATAATTTCTTTTATTCTGGATTCGCGTTTTTCTTTGAAAAAATTGATGAATTTTTTCAAGCCCTCATCATGATGATTAAACCCATAACCTAAAATATGAATGTCTTTACCTTTATAGTGACCACTGAACTCACAACCTGTAATAATTTGAATAGAACTATTAATTTGCAACATCCTATCTATGCCAGCAATTTCATCGTGATCGGTTAATGCAATCATCTTCAAATCAGCTTCACTAACATGTTGTAAAAGCTGTTCTGGTGTTTCTACACCGTCAGAAAATGTAGAATGCATATGAAAATCTACACGCATAATTACCTCCAAATTATTACATTACCCTATCATTTTATTATGACTTATTCCGCTTGTTTATTCAAGTTTTTACAAGGTATTAGCTAAAAGTTTTCATTTTAACATCGAATATATTCACAAATATATAAATATAAAAATTGCGATTCCAATGAGCTTTCACTAGAATCGCAATTTAATTATAATTGACTCAACAATTCTTGTACCTTGTTAGATACGTCATCAATTGGACAATTAATAGCTTCACCTGTTTTACGAACGCGGATTTCAACCTCATTGCTTTCCAACGTATTTTTACTTACTGTAATACGCAATGGATAGCCAATAAGATCAGCATCTTTAAACTTAACACCAGCTCGATCTTTACGATCATCTAATAATACATCTACTTTATTATTTAACAACGTATCGTAAATAGCTGTACTTGTAGACATTAGAGCTTCATCTTTTGCATTGATAGGAACAATAACGACTTCAAAAGGAGCTATAGCACGAGGCCAAATAATACCATTTTCATCGTGGTATTGCTCAATAGCTGCAGCTAATGTACGGCTAACGCCGATGCCATAGCAGCCCATAACCATTGCATTAGGGCGACCATTTTGATCAAGGTATGTAGCTTGTAAGCTTTCAGAATATTTAGTACCTAGTTTAAATACTTGGCCTACTTCGATACCCTTACTGTATTCTAGAGGACTATGACATTCAGGGCACACATCGTCTTTAGTAATCAAACGAATAGGTGCTACAATAATATCTTCTGTATTAAAATCACGTTTAGGATTGATATTGATGTAGTGAGCATCTGCTTTATTAGCACCACCACAAACATTGTAAGTTTCCATAACAGATTCATCTACTACAATAGCAAAATCATCAGTTTGTTTAAGACCTACTGGGCTGATAAAGCCAGCTGTCAATCCAACCTTTTCCAATTGTTCAGGTGTTGCCATTTCAGGTTCTACAGAACCATTAACAGCATGTTGAACAGCCACTTCATTCACATCATGATCACCGCGAACCATAGCTAGAATTACTGTATCTTCAATAGCATATACTACAGCTTTAATAGTTTTTTCCAAAGGTAAATTGAGCATTTCTGCAACAGCTTCAATAGTAGATGCATGAGGTGTATCTACTACTTCTAATTCTTTTAAAGCTTCTTCTGCTTGCTTCATAATGCCAGGTTTACCAATTTCAATATTCGCCGCATAGTCACAAGCGGAACAGTGAATAATATCTGCTTCACCAGCTTCAGCAATAGCCATAAATTCATGAGTGTTGCTACCACCAATGGCACCACTATCCGCTTCTACAGGTCTAAAAGTTAGCCCGCAGCGAGTGAAAATACGACTATATGCATCATACATATTTTTGTAAGATACATCTGCCGCTGCATCATCAATATCAAAAGAGTATCCGTCCTTCATAATGAATTCGCGACTACGCATTAGACCATATCGTGGACGACGTTCATCGCGGAATTTGCTTTGGATTTGATAAAGATTAACTGGAAGTTGACGATATGAATTGATTTCATTTTTTACCAATGTTGTAATCATTTCTTCATGAGTTGGTCCTAAGCAGTACTCCACATCATGACGATCATTGATACGCATCATTTCAGCACCATACGCATTCCAACGACCCGATTCTTTCCAAATCTCTGCTGGTTGCAAAATAGGCATCATAATCTCTTGTGCACCAGAACGGTCCATTTCTTCGCGAATGATAGCTTCAATTTTTTTGATGCTTCGCCAGCCCAAAGGTAAAAAACTATATAAACCATTAGCAACCTTACGCATAAAACCTGCGCGCAACATAAGCTGTTGACTTACCACATCTGCATCAGATGGAACTTCCCGCAATGTTGGGGCATATAATTTACTGGCTAACATACAATTACTCCTTATCAATTGTTTCTAAATATTGATCTATTTCTCTAAATAAAGTATCTACGAGTTCAGATTCAGGTACCGTTTTTAATACTTCACCTTTTCTGAATACGATACCTTGACCTTTACCACCGGCAATACCAAAATCGGCTTCCCTAGCTTCCCCAGGACCATTTACTACACAGCCCATTACAGCGACCTTGATAGGCGCTGCAATAGAAGCCAACCGTTCTTCTACAATACTTGCCATATCAAACAAATTAACTTGGCAACGGCCACATGTTGGGCATGAAATCATGGTAGCCCCAAAATTTCTAAGGCCTAAATTGCTCAAAATACTTTTACCTACCTCAATTTCATGAATTGGGTCACCTGTTAAGGAAACGCGTAACGTATCACCGATACCATCTAACAATAAAGCACCAATACCCATGGCAGATTTTATGGTACCTTGTTTAATGGTACCAGCCTCAGTTACACCTAAATGTAATGGATATGGTATTTTATCTGAAAGCTTTCTATAAGCTTCTACCATAAGTGGTACTTCGGTAGCCTTTATAGAAATTTTCATTTGCTTATAATCTAATTTCTCTAAAATTCGCACGTGTTCTAATGCGGTTTCAACCATGCCATCAGCCGTTGGATGACCTCCATAAGCGTCTAATATATATTGTGGTAAAGAACCTGCATTAACACCAATGCGAATTGGTATTTGCTTAGGTTTAGCCTTTTCAATAACGGCCAACACCTTATCCTCTCCACCGATATTACCTGGATTAATTCGAAGACCATCTACATTATTATCAATGGCTTCTAATGCTAATTTATAATCAAAATGAATATCTGCTATAAGAGGAATGGTTATTCCTGCACGTACCGCTTTTAATGCTTTTGCAGATTCCATTGTAGGAACTGCAACACGAACTAATTCACAACCAGCATCGGCTAATCGATTGATTTCAGCAATCGCCTTTTCCGTATGTACAGGATCAGTAGTAATCATGGACTGAATACTAACAGGTGCATAGTCGCCAATTTTTACATTGCCTACATAGATACCATTTGTTGGTTTTCTAGTAATCATATATAACTCCTAACTATGACTTATTTATAGTAATTGTAGTATATCTTTTGCAGTGGCATATACAAATATTGTAACTAATAACGCAATACCAATCATTTGAATATACATCAACGCTTTAGCAGGTAATTTACGTCTTGTAATAGCCTCTATTAAAATGATAATGAGATGTCCCCCATCTAGAGCTGGTAATGGCAAAAGGTTCATGACACCTAAGTTAATACTTAGTAATGCAGCAAAACTCAATAGAGGTGCAAAACCTTGTTGCGCTATGGAACCGGCCATATGGGAAATGCCAACAGGACCAGATACTTCAGCCTGTTCTGTGCCCACAACCATTTCACGTAATCCGTCTACCATGGCTACAATAATATATCCAGTTTTTTGAATAGCTAATACAAAAGAATCGCCAATACTATGAGGTATTGTTTCATAAGCTTGATATATACCTAACTTTGGTGTATCCTTTTCCATCTTTGGAATAACTGTGGTTTCCACTGTTTCACCATCACGATTGACTACAACCGTAACACCGTGATTAGCCGTGCCTTTCAACTGCTCAGAAATCTCTGACCACTTGGAGATAGGCTTATTATCAATGGAAAGTATAATATCTCCACCTTGTAATTTTCCTAAATCTGCAGCACCACCTGTAATAACACTGCCAATTATAGGTTTATCAGTAGATACCATTGTGCCCACTGTAGCATTTAGACCGAAATAAATGACTATAGCCAATAAGAAATTAAAAATGGCACCAGCAGAGATAACAATGAGTTTCTTATAAGCTGGTTTTGTATAGAATGAACCATCATCTAATGGCTCATCAGGTGTCATGCCAGCGATGCGATTGAAACCACCTAAAGGAATACAACGAACAGAGTATAAGGTCTCGCCATACTGTTTTTTTAATAAAACAGGGCCAAACCCAATTGCAAATTCATCGACACGCATGCCAGATAATTTTGCAGTTATAAAATGACCTAATTCATGAATAAACACGATTAAGCCAAATACAAATATTGTGGCTAAAGCCGTAATCATACTATCTCCTATTTATAAATTCTGAAGCTTTTATGCGAGCCCATTGATCGATAGCTAGTAAATTATCAAGGGTAAATTCATCATCTGTTCCCATGGATGCCAAAACAGCGGTAACGATTTTATAGATATCGCTAAATACAATTTTTCCATCTAAAAATGCATATACAGCAGTTTCATTAGCTGCATTAAACACGGCTGGTTTAAAGCCCCCAATTTTACCTACTTCATACGCTAACTTTAATGCAGGGAAATCCTCCACTCTAGGAGGCATGAACTCAAGGGTGAGTAATTCTTTAAAATCCAAATGTTTCATATCTAGGTGCATCCGTTTAGGATATGTCAAAGCATATTGAATTGGCTCACGCATATCAGGATTCCCCATTTGTGCAAGGATGGCACCATCATTCAAACGTATCATAGAGTGAATAATACTTTGCGGATGAACCACTACGTCGATATGATCAAAATCAAAGTCAAATAACCAATGAGCTTCAATTACTTCAAGGCCTTTATTGAATAAGGAAGCAGAATCGATAGTAATTTTACTTCCCATATTCCATGTAGGATGTTTTAAGCAATCCTCAGCCGTAGCTGAAGCAATCCGTTCACTAGACCAGGTACGAAGAGGTCCACCTGAAGCCGTTAAAATCAAAGAATCTACATTTGATTTAGCTTGTCCTTCCAAGCATTGGAAGATGGCACTATGTTCACTATCTATAGGTAAAATAGAAACATTATATTCTTTAGCAAGTGCCGTAATTAAAGGTCCACCAGCTACTAATGTTTCCTTATTGGCAAGACCGATAGTTTTACGAGCCTTAATGGCTTCTACAGTTGGCTCAATACCAACAGCACCAACAATAGCCGTAACCACCATGGTGGCTTCTTGAATTGTAGCGGCACTAATCAAAGCTTCTTTACCACCTATAATTTTAGTGGAACCATGATAACGTTCTTTAAGAAGCATATATGCTTGCTCATCAACTACACCGGCTATTAACGGTTTGAATTCATTAATTTGTTGTTCCAATAAATCAATATTTCGGTGAGCAACTAATGCAACGGCTTTAAATTGATCAGGATGTTGCTTAATAACATCTAATGTTTGCGTACCAATAGAGCCAGTGCTTCCCAATATACTTACATACTTCATAAAAGCCTTCTTTTCTGTTTATGTTTATTATGCAAAACATAAAATTAATAATAATGTAACAGGTGCGGTAAACATCAAACTATCAAAACGATCTAAAACCCCACCATGACCAGGTAATAGTGTACCTGAGTCTTTCACATTACATAGTCGTTTTAATTTAGATTCAAATAAATCACCTAAAGGTGCTAATACACCACAAATAATGCCTACATAGGCACCCATATAGACTGGTATATGACTGATAACGGCATACACAATACCAGTGACAACGCAACCTATAAAACCACCTATAAAACCTTCTAATGTCTTATTAGGACTTATGGAAGGTACAATTTTACGTTTACCGAATGCACGGCCAGCAAAGTACGCAAAGGTATCACTAGCCCATGTGGAAAACAATAGTAGCCATAGCATAACTACGCCCCAGCTTTCACCAACAACAGGCATCGTTAATGAACTATAGAGCCAGTCATGACGTATCAATAATAATGAGCCTAGTCCCATTACTATATATAGCAAACCAAATAAGCTATAGGAAACGCTACTCATAGAATATGTATTTTCACCAAATGTACACATAAGATAATTGGAAATAATGGCAAATACAAAGCAAGCCATACCTACTGTATAACTGCCAAACCACAAGGAAATCATGATAGCGATTATGGAAATGTATCCCCATAATACCGGTACACGAACATGTTTAGCCTTACTGAGCAGTATAAATTCTCGCCATCCAATAAGTGCTAATAAGGTAATGAGTATATCATATGTTAAGCCACCTAGTGTAATAGCACCTAATGCAATGATAAACCCAATAACTGCAGTGATAACACGTGTTTTAAGCATCTATTATTCCTCTTGCAAGCCACCGAAACGACGTTCTCGTTTTTGATAAGCTGCTATAGCTTCTAATAATGTATCTTTTGTAAAATCTGGCCAATGTAAATCAGTAAACCAAAATTCGGCATATGCTAACTGCCATAATAAAAAGTTACTAATACGATAATCTTTACTAGGACGTATTAGTAAATCGACATCACTAAACTCTTGCGTATACAAATGACTGCTAACATATTGTTCAGTAATATCTTGAACTGCAAATTGACCATCCAGCACAGATTGTGCTATTCCTTGTACAGTTCGTACTATCTCATCACGCCCACCATAATTAATAGCTAATTGTAAGGTTAGGCCTGTATTATTCTTAGTTAATGCTTCGGAATCAGAAATAATCGTTTGTAATTCTTCTGAAAGTCCTTGAATATATCCAATAAAACGTATACGAACATTATGTTTATGCATATATTGTACATTTTTTTGTAAATATTCTTTAATCAAAGCCATCAAAAGAGAAACCTCTTGCTCAGGCCGCTTCCAATTCTCCGTAGAGAATCCATATACTGTTAACGCTTTTACACCGATTTCATCAGCAGCAATAACAATTTCTTTTAATACATCAGCACCTGCTCGATGTCCCATTGACCGAGGCATGCCACGACGCTTTGCCCAACGTCCATTGCCATCCATAATAATAGCTACATGACGAGGTACATTGTGTTCATCTATATTAACTGTAGATGAGGTATCGCGTTTAAATAGTTTCCTCAGCATACATTACCTCCAGAGTATGTCCAAAATCACTTGAAACCATAGGTCTATATAAAATGATATGAAGCATATCCTCAGATTCAGTGATTCTTGCGACATAATAGCCTTCAGAGGCTATCTCAAAAAAGCGATTAAAATTATCGCCAACTATTACCTTAAAAGGAATATGGGCAGCCTGCAATTGAGACTTTGCAAGCTGCCAAGGCATTCCAATAAGACTACTAGAATTAGTCATTATACTTCTAATACGTCCTTTTCTTTAACGGCTTTCAATTCATCGATTTGTTTAATCTTTTTATCCGTTAATTTTTGAATTTGATCTAAACCATCTTTAGCATCATCTTCAGTAATAGTTTTAGCTTTTTCTTCTTTCTTCAATGCATCATTAGCATCGCGACGAATATTACGAACTGCTACCTTTGCATCTTCAGCTTTTTTATGAACTACTTTAACAATTTCTTTACGACGTTCTTCCGTTAATTGAGGAATTGTCAAACGAATAGCCGTACCATCATTACCTGGGTTTAATCCCAAATCGGATTGTAAAATAGCTTTTTCAATAGCACCAATCATGGATTTATCCCATGGTGCAACTAAAATCATACGAGGTTCTGGTACAGAAATATTAGCCACTTGATTAATTGGCGTAGGAGATCCGTAGTAATCAACCATCACCTTATCAAGTAATGCAGTACTTGCACGGCCGGTACGAATAGAAGCGAATTCATGCTTCAAAGACTCAATGGACTTATTCATACGCTCTTCTTGTTGTTGCATTAATTCTTTTAATTCCATAGTGGTTTATTCTCCGCGAACTATCGTCCCTACTTCTTCACCTTTTGCAGCTTTAGTAATATTACCTGGAATATCCATGCTGAAAACGATAATAGGGATATTATTATCTTTACATAATGTAGTGGATGTAGAATCCATTACTTTCAATTCTTTTGTAATAATGTCATTATATGTTAATTCATCAAATTTAACGGCATTAGGATTTGTTTTTGGATCAGAATCATACACACCATCAGCAAACTTTTTAGCCATCAAAATTGCATCAGCTTCAATTTCTGCAGCGCGCAATGCAGCTGTTGTATCAGTAGAGAAATAAGGTTTCCCAAGGCCTGCGCCAAAAATTACGATACGTTTTTTCTCTAAGTGACGAATCGCACGGCGACGAATATAAGGCTCTGCAATTTCTTGCATTTCGATAGCTGTTTGAACGCGTGTATCTACGCCAGCTTGTTCTAATGCATCTTGCAATGCTAAGGAGTTCATTACTGTTGCCAACATGCCCATATAGTCAGCTGTAGCACGATCCATACCTTGATTGCTACCAGCTAACCCTCTCCATAGGTTACCGCCACCAACAACAATAGCGATTTCTAAATCAGTGGATTTTGCCAATGCTGCGATTTCTTGTGCAAACTTTTCGACTACATCAGGGTTAATACCAAAGCCTTGATCACCCGCTAATGCTTCACCACTTAACTTCAAAACAATACGTTTAAAGTGTCTCTTTGCCATTTGTATACTCCTCTATTGCAAAATAAGAGAACACGGTACGGTGTTCTCTTATTATTTATAAATTATTTACCAACAGATGCCATTACTTCTGCTACGAAGTCATCTTGGCGTTTTTCAATGCCTTCGCCCAAACCGTAGCGAACAAAACGACGTACGTTGATGTTTTCACCGATTTTTGCAATATTTTCATTAATGATATCAGTAACTGTTTTATCACCATCTTTAATGAACGCTTGTTCTAATAGGCAATTTTCTTTATAGAATTTTTCAATACGGCCATTAACCATTTTTTCCAAAACAGCTTCAGGTTTTGGTTTACGACCTGCTTTAACGTCTTCTTCAGCTTCTACTTTAGCTTGTTCCAACAATACTTGTTTTTCATGTTCGATTACTTCAGCAGGAACCTCTTCACGGTTTAAGTATGTAGGGTTAACAGCTGCGATTTGCATAGCGATGTCGCGTGCCAAGTTTTGGAAATCATCAGTTTTAGCAACGAAGTCAGTTTCGCAGTTAACTTCAACCAAAACACCGATACGACCACCAGCATGAATGTAAGATTGTACTACACCTTCAGCTGCGATACGACCAGCTTTTTTAGCTGCAGCAGCCAAGCCTTTTTCACGAAGAAGGTCAACCGCTTTATCGATATTACCGTCAGTTTCAACTAATGCTTTTTTAGCATCCATCATACCTGCGCCAGTCATGTCGCGCAATTCTTTTACCATAGCAGCAGTAATTGCCATTATTTGTTCCTCCTAGTACTAATTAAGGTAAGGATATAGTCCTTACCCTAATTATATATGTTATAGATTTATCTTTCAAATGCTAATCAGAAATGATTAAGTAGCTTCGCAGAATTATTCTGCAGCTTCAGCACCGTCTAAAGATTCGCCTTGACGACCTTCAAGAACAGCGTCTGCCATTTTACCAGCCAATAATTTTACAGCACGGATAGCGTCATCATTTGCTGGGATTGGGAATTCTACTTCATCAGGATCGCAGTTAGTGTCAACTGTTGCAACAACTGGAATACCTAATTTTTTAGCTTCTGCAATAGCGATTTTTTCTTTTTTAGGATCAACTACGAAAAGAGCACCTGGCATTTTAGGCATATCTTTGATACCGCCAAGATATTTTTCCAATTTTTCCATTTCATGACGAAGACCGATAACTTCTTTTTTAGGCAATACTTCGAAAGTACCATCTTCTGCCATAGCTTCCAATTGTTTCAAACGTTTAATACGAGTTTCAATTGTTTTGAAGTTAGTCAACATACCGCCCAACCAACGTTCGTTAACGAAGAACATGTTAGCACGGATAGCTTCTTCTTTAATAGCTTCTTGAGCTTGTTTTTTAGTACCTACGAACAAAATTACTTCGCCTTGGGAAGCAACTTCACGCAAGAAATTGTAAGCTTCTTCTACTTTTTTAACTGTTTTAGACAAGTCAATGATATAAATACCATTGCGTTCAGTGAAGATGAATTTCGCCATTTTAGGGTTCCATCTTCTAGTCTGATGACCAAAGTGTACACCAGCCTCTAATAATTGTTTCATTGATACTACTGCCATTGTGGCACCTCCTGTTAATTAACCTCCGCCGCTTCATCCTTCGGGTCACCCAAAATTAGGCACAGTACCGAAGTCCACCGACGTGCATATTTTTCATACCTAGTAATTTTAACAAAAAAATATTCTAAAAGCAAGTAAAGAGTCAGCAATTCTAAAAGAATTACTGACCCTTTGTATGAAAGTATATATCACAAGAAAAAATTTTGATTCTATACTCGTATCTAGATATGTTTCTTATTTTATATTAGTTATTACGTATTGCTTCAATCATCTTCGCTCTATCTGGAGCACCAAAAACAGCTGATCCAGCAACCAACATGGTTGCACCTGCATCCTTAATTGGTATGCACGTAATATCATTGATACCGCCATCAACCTCTATTACCGCATCGGTATTACCAATTGAATCTAATAGAAGTTTCGCTTGTTTTACTTTTTCTACTGCTCGAGGAATAAAGGATTGTCCTCCAAAGCCAGGATTTACAGACATGATTAAAATCATATCTAAATCTCCGGCCACATCTTCTAACATCGAAACTGGTGTTCCTGGGTTAAGAGCAACCCCGGCCTTCATACCAACTGCTTTAATCTGCTGTATCAATCGGTGCATATGAGGAACCGTTTCTTGATGAAAGGTAAAGTACTCAACACCAATCTTTGCATATTCTTCGACATAATCAGCAGGGTTAGTGACCATCAAATGTACATCAAACGGCAATGCAGTATGTGGGCGGATAGCTTTTACAATAGGTGCACCAAATGTAAGATTAGGCACAAAGTGTCCATCCATGACATCTATATGAAGATAATCAGCACCAGCCAATTCAATACTTTTAATTTCATCACGCAATATTGAAAAATCTGCGGATAACATAGATGGAGCTATTTTAATCATTTTAAAACCTCTTTCTTTGGTTCTGTATATCTTTGCGGATTATCGTGTACGCATCATAGCGGCTTTCATAAATCTTATGATCTGCCAAAGCCTCCTTAATACCACAAATTGGTTCATGTTCGTGATAACAAGGATTAAATTTACAGGCTTCCACATAATCAGAAAATTCAGGAAATAATGTAGGCAATCGTTCTAATGTAATATCAGTAAATTCAATAGAACTAAAACCAGGTGTATCCATTATAAATGAGTCAGCGTTTAAACTAAACAATGACGCATGACGTGTTGTATGCTTACCGCGTTTAATCTTATCGCTTATTTCACCAGTCTGAAATGCAAATTTTTCATCCACTGCATTTAACAGACTACTTTTACCAACACCAGATGGTCCTGCAAACGCAGTTACCTTATGCTGCAACTGATTACGCAATTCATCAATACCAATGTGATTGATAGCAGACGTAGTGATAACACGATATCCAATTGTTTTATACTTATCGATTAACGCATCTGTTGATGCATCACCAACATCGTACTTATTTATACATAAAATGACGGGAATATCAGCATGTTCAATCATGACCAACATTTTATCGAGCAACAATTCATTAATGTCAGGATTATGAGCAGCCACGACGAGGATGACTTGGTCAATATTAGCAACAGCAGGACGTATCATGGAATTATGACGTGGCAAGATAGTTTCAACAAATCCATCTTCTGAAAACTCCACACGATCACCGACGAGCAAACTATATTTCGACTTTTTAATACGTCCCCGTACCTTACATTCATGAATGGTTCCTAATTCATCTTGAATGTAAAAGTAACCATTCATATTTTTAATTACAATCCCTGTACTCATAAGTCCCCTACAACGCAGTATCTTGAACTAATGCACCATTTAGGTAAACCTGTATCCGAACATTACCAACACCGGATACATTTTTTACGATGCGATCACCAGGTTTGTTAGTATCATCGTAAATAACGGAAGAACCCTCATCATCCCGAACTACAATTTTGACTTCTTGATTCTTAGAGCCAGACGGTACAGTTATATCTACGGTACCCTTAGTTCTGTTAGAAGAACTTTGCTTAGAATCGTCTTTTTTAGAGGAATCTCCTTTTAATTCAGTAGCTAGATTTAGGCTACTACCTTCAGAAACCTCTTCACCAGCTTTTATGCTTTGTTCTGTAACGATTGATTTATCATCTACTGAACCAGCAATTTGATTAACCCCAATATTGTTGGAGCTCAAAACTTGGCGAGCATCTTTTAAGGTCATACCAACAAGATCTGGCATTTTTACCTTCTTAGCTTGCGCTTTGTTTACAACTAAATCAACAGTAGTGCCTTTGGATACCTTAGAATCACCAGAAGGACTTTGTGCAACTATAACATTATCAGGTTTTCCTTCAACAGATCCTTGTGTGATTTTACCCACAACTAAGCCTAAATCTTTAAGACGTTGACGTGCTTGATCTACAGTCAAACCAGAAAGATCAGGAACTGTAATATCACCAACACCTTTAGATACAACTAAATGTATAGTACGCTGTTCCTTAACTTTTTCCCCAGCACCAGGACTTTGAGAAATAACTTGTCCTGCTGGAACATCTGTATTAGTTACCTCACTTGTCGATACTCGTAAGTGTTTATCTTCCAAAATATTTTTGGCCACAGAGACTTGTTTACCTACTACATTCGGTACATCAACAGTGGTATTACTCCAAAAATTACCATAACTCAAGAATGCACCTAAAAATGCAATCAAGAAAATAACGGCAGCACCAAGAACTATATATTTTTGTGGTATTGATGCAATCTTACTAAGCATAGATTTCTTTTTTTCCTCATTAGGCGTAGGATCATCGATATCACTGAAATCATCTAATGTATCTGGATCTACAGCCGGAATCATTTGTGTCGCAAAATCGTATGGTTCATGACGTTGTGTTTTTCCCATCGTAAAGCCTTGAGATAAACGTAAGTCCCCCATCATTTCAGATATGGAATCAAATCGATCAGCAGGATTTTTAGCTAATGCTTTCATCACAACCGCTTCTAACAATGGTGGTATCGAAGGATTATATCTTGTAGGTGGAATGACCTTTTCTCGTACATGTTTTAATGCTACTGCAATTGGTGTTTCCCCTTCAAAAGGAACCTTGCCAGTTAACATTTCATATAAAACGACACCTAAGGAATAAATATCTGTATTTCCATCGACAGGTTTTCCACTAGCTTGTTCTGGTGAAAGATAATGAGCAGACCCCATTATAGAATTTGTGTACATAACAGTGTTAGTGGTATTCATAGCACGTGCAATACCAAAATCAGTCACCTTTACACGACCTGTATTTGTAATAATTACATTATGTGGTTTGATATCGCAATGAACAATTCCCATTGCATGGGCATGTTCTAAGCCCTCACCGATAGCAATAGTAATCTTAACTGCTTCGTCAATGGATAATCGATGATGACGGGTAATATATTCTTTAAGTGTTTCTCCGTCTACATATTCCATAATGATATAATGCATGCCTTGATCATAGCCTACATCATACATATTCACGATATTAGGATGATTTAACTTGCCTGCAGCCTGCGCTTCTCGTTTAAATCGACTTACAAATTCATCGTCACTAGCAAAGTTTGAATGTAAAATTTTTATGGCTACTGGACGGCCTAATAAAGTATCTTCACCTTTATATACGTCGGCCATTCCGCCAACACCAATCTTGGTCAGGATACGATAGCGATTATCCAGCAATGTATCTTTAATCTTCATATTATTTATAACTCTCCATATCTAGATTAGATAGTTCCTACTATAATGGTAACATTATCACCGGCACCAGCATCATATACATCAGCAATCAATGTATTTAATACATCTGTATTATCATCAATATTATGTAATACTTCTCGTATTCTTTCATCGCTAATATACCCAGATAATCCATCTGTACATAATAGAATTCGATCACCGGATTTTACAGGTAGTGTACCACTATCGACATGTAAATCTTCTTCAACACCGACGGCTCTAGTTAATAAATTACGTTGCGGGTGTACAATCATCTCTTCTTTTGTAATTTCACCAGCATCTAATAACTGTTGAACCATAGAGTGATCCGTGGTAATTTGCGTCAATTCATCATTTCTATAAATATAGAGTCTACTGTCGCCGACACTAGCCCAAAGTAGATTATCATCTACCTTAGCAACCACAACAGCAGTAGTTCCCATTCCACTAAGCCGTTCCTCTCGTGCCACACGATTAACTATGCGTGTATTCGCATGTAATATAGCATCAACTAAGGACGTTTCATTAATGGTAGGAGTAGATTGTAAATATTCTTTTATTTCATCAACAGCATAGGTGCTGGCGATTTCTCCGCCTCTATAGCCTCCCATGCCGTCAGTAACAGCACAAATATTATCACTAATAAAAAAGCGATCTTCATTCTGTTTTCTGACTAATCCAATTTTACTTAAACCTACGATATTATTCATGAATCTCCTCTTTCCGACCGTGGGCTACTTTTAATTGTCCACATGCGGCTTGAATAGCATCGCCCATTTCTTTACGAATTGTAACAGAAACACCATAAGAAGCGACAATATCCTTAAATATGTTCATATGTTTACTAGAAGGTTTATACAAATTAATATGTTCATTCCCATTTACAGGAATAAGATTGACATGACAATTAGGAAATGCCTTGCCAATGTTTCCTAACTCATGAGCTTCCTCTAACGATACATTAATTGAATCTATTAAAATATATTCAAATGTTATACGTCGCTGTGTTTTTTCATAATAATATTTTACAGCATCTAAAACCTCGTCTAATTTGTATCGAGATCCAACAGGCATAATCTTGCGACGTGTTTCATCTGTTGTAGCATGTAAAGATAACGCTAATGTAATCGGAAGATCCTCATCTGCCAATTTATAAATATTAGGAACCCAACCACAGGTAGAAATAGTCATTTTTCTATAACTAATATCAAATGTCATAGGGTCGTGAATAAGTTTTAACGCCTGCAATACATTGTCATAATTTTGTAATGGTTCACCAGCACCCATGACAACTAAAGAGTGAATATCATCTTGTTTTAAGGCACTAAAGAGAACAACTTGACCTACAATTTCAGGAACCGATAAATCTCTAAATAATCCCCCTTGTGTAGATGCGCAAAAAACACAGCCCATAGCGCATCCAACTTGGGAAGAAACACATACAGAATTGCCATAATGTTGCTCCATTAGAACGGCTTCAATTCTGCTGTAATCAGTAAGTTCCAATAATAATTTCTGTGTTTTTCCGTCAGGTGATACAGATTGAGTAATCACTTTAGGAATCGATATTATGCAATTAGAATCCAACCAATCTCTCAAGGTCTTAGGGAATTGTGTCATATCTTGAAATACAAAAATATGACGATGATATATGTAATCAATCAATTGTTTTGCACGAAATTTTTGAATTTTATGTTCCTCAAATAACGCTTGCAATTCAACCAACGATTTACCCAACAATTCAATCATGAGTGCTCCCATTCAAAGCTAACAACTTAGTTAAGAAATACGTTGCATTTTAACCATAAAGAAACCATCCATATCATCTGTTGGTGGATATGTTGTAATCATACCACTATTTGACTTAAGTGGGAAATCATCCGCCACAGGAATAATAGAAAACTCCTTATGTTTCTGTAAAAATGCCTCGACTACCTCTTCGTTTTCCTTGTAGTTTAATGTACAAGTGGAATATATTAAATATCCTTTTTCCTTAACAGTCATAGCAGCGCGTTCTAAAATCGCTAACTGTAATGGTGGTAATTCTCTAAGTATCGATTCCTGTTTTCGCCAACGCATATCTAGTTTCTTTTGAAGTATACCTAATCCAGAACACGGTGCATCTACGAGCACTCGATCAAAATACGAGTTCCATGAATCTGGTAATTTTGTAGCATCCTGTACTTTTGTATGAACAATAGAAGCACCCAATCGTTCAGCATTTGAATTCATGAGTTCAATCTTATGTTCATGTATATCACAACTCATTAATGAACCTACATTATCCATTAAAGTTGCCATGTACATTGATTTACCACCTGGAGCAGCACAGCAATCTAATATACGCTCACCAGGTTTCGGATTTACGAGACGTGCTACTAGCATAGATGCCTTATCCATAAATGTAATATAACCTTTTATAAATGCCTCAGATTTTTCAAGGCTACCACGATGGCTATTAATATAAATTATATCCTTGTAATTAGTATCCTGAGTAACATCCCAACCTTGTTCATTTAATAAAGATAAACATTGCGGAATATCAATAAGAATCGTGTTAATACGTGCCGTCAATTTAGGCTGTTCATTAAACCATGCACATAAATCCTCTGTTTTATCACGACCAAACTCACGTATCCATAAATTGATAAGCCAAAGAGGAATATTGTAAATGAAAGAAATAGCTTCTATATCATTAGCCGCCAAATCTTCAATACCAATAGTATCTTGTTCTCGTATAACAGATCTCAATATGGCATTTACGAAGCCAGATAGACCTCGTGTTAATTTCTTCGCTAATTTAACTGATTCATTAACTGCCGCACTTTCCGGTACCTTATCCATATAGATAATCTGATAAATACCTAGGCGCAAAATTTCTACGACCATAGAGGACAATTTTTTTATAGGACGTTTGGCAAAATGTACGATAATAGCATCTAAATAATTGCGTCTACGTACCACACCGTATACAAGTTCTGTAAAGAAGCGTCTGTCTAAGTCAGATAGATTATATTTTGAAATATAGTCCTGTAAAACAATATTAGCATAGGCGCCCTTACGATTGATATCAGATAATGCCTTTACAGCCAATAATCGTATATTCTGTTTTTGTCCGTTTTTAGCAATTTCGTTCATAGTTATCCTTATCAATCAGTAACTCTACAGCATCTCGTACCTTGTTAATATCAACAGTCGTATTACAACAAGGTCCATTAGGGCGTTCATTTAATACTCCGATAACAGGAATAGGAAATACATCAGCCATGCCACTTGCAAGATCTCGTTCACAAGCTATAGCAATAATCGCTTTAGGTTTCGCTTCTTTAACCTTCATACGAGCCAATGTACCACCAGTGACAACTATGAATTGACAACCATATTCCTTTGCGATTTTCAATAACCCTCCTACCTGACAGCGACCACATTGCTTACAGTTGTATACATCATGTGTCACCTTATGAATACAAGTGTTCTCTTGAAGACAATGAGGTGTTAATAGAAGGATACGTTCAGGAGGTACTTTATATAAATTCATAACCACTAGATGATTAATTAAATCAATCATAGCTTGACGTAATTCATCTTTTTGTATGCCTATGAAAGCCTTTCCTAGCCCTAATGATAATTGGAAAAGTAAATAAATAAATCGATTAGCTATTCGTAAAACTATAGGATGAATATATCTAAAACCTAGAGAAGCAATAGCTAGAACAAACCAAAGTACCCAAATACCTAATATTAAAAGTCCACCGATACTTTCACTAATAAAAGCTAAGTTGTATGATATTCTTTCTAGTCCTGGCCAAACTATATACATTGAGAAGCCCATGATTATTGAAATGAATAAACAAGATAGAGCCGATAATTTTAAATATAATGGGTATCTTTTGTAAGATATATTACACTTCGTCAAATGCAATACCACCTTTAATTTGATGACCATTAATAAAATCTTGAGCACTAATACGCTTTTTATTTTCTGGTTGTACCTCTATAAGGAGAATAAAACCTTGATCACCAGTCGACACAACAAGTCCCTTTGCTGAATGCACTATAGTTCCAGGAGGTGCAAATTCTACAGGAACCTCATTGTTATTTACAAAAATTGTGGTCATCTTATTGCTTACAGATGTAATCTCAACCATTTGAGCAGACCAAATCTTTAACCGTTTCCCCTGTAAGAAAGAATAACATCCAGGTGCTGGAGTTAAACCACGAATCAAGTTGACAATCTTATGTGCCGGTTGATGCCAATCAATACACCCCATTTCTTTTGTAATCTTAGAAGTGTGGCTTGCTAAAGCGTCATCTTGAGGGGTGGCTGTAATTTCACCTTTCACCCATTTATCTAATACAGGAGAAATAGTGCGAGCCCCTAATTCAGCAATGCGCTCAAATAAAGCGCCTGTTGTTTCGTTTGGAAGTATATCAATTTCTGCAATATCGATAATATCCCCTGTATCTAAACCATCATCCATATGCATAATGGTAACCCCTGTTTTAGTATCACCATTTAAAATAGCATAATGGATAGGTGCTGCCCCCCTATATTTTGGCAATATAGATGCATGGATATTAATACATCCATATTTAGGCAAACGAATAAGCCATGGTGGCAAAATCTTACCGTAAGCAATTACGACGATAACGTCTGGTGCAAGATCAATCAATTCCTTTTGAACAGCATCATCACGTAATGTTATAGGTTGATACACGGGCAAATCCAAAGATAACGCAGCTTCTTTAACTGGTGGCATTTGAATCTGCTTGCCACGTCCCTTTTGTTTATCAGGTTGGCAATATACACCTACTATAGAATGACCAGCCTCAACTAATGCGCGTAATGTAGGAACAGAAAAATCTGGCGTGCCCATAAATACTATGCGTAATGGATTATTGTTAGACAATTTCCTTCTCCTCCGGATGATCTGCAACACGGCGTAAGTTTGTAGCTTTTTCAATAAATAAATGACCTTCTAAATGATCTATTTCATGTTGAAAAATTCTAGCCAAAAAACCTTCAGCTTTAATCATAACTTTTTTATTATGTGGATCGATACCTTTTACGGTAACCTTTTCAAAACGTTCCACATCTCCGAAATAACCTGGTACACTTAAACAGCCTTCTAGCCCAATTTGGCTTCCTTCACCATGAATAATTTCAGGGTTGATAAGCGCTATTAATCCACTACCAGCATGATCATCAACAACTATAATACGTTTGGATACATTTACCTGCGGTGCTGCCAATCCAACACCTTCCGTTTTATACATTGTGTCGGCCATATCTTCTATTAAAGCACGCATTTTTTTATTTACATGTTCTACAGGTTCTGCAACCTCTTTTAATATGGGATGTCCCGCTTTTACTACTTCAAGTACTGCCATATACTCCTCTTATCAAATAGGGTCTACATCGATAAGTAGACCTTCTTGTGTAAAAATCCAAGAATTATATATATAATCTTTTACGGCATCTAAATTTTCTCCGCGAATCATAATCGATAAACGATACATATCGCGAATCTTTTTAATGCCTGCTTCATAAGGACCATTAACATCAATCGATGGTGATTTAAAATTTGTTTCCAAATCATCTACAATTTTTTGAGCAATCGATTCAGCCATTTCTTCCTTCCCATGTCTTATAACCATATAAATCATTTCGCGAAATGGTGGATACCCTAAGTCCTTACGATTTACTATTTCTTCATTGTAAAAGCCCAAATAATCATGAGCCTTACTCTTTATTATAGCATAATTTAAAGGATTATATGTTTGTATAACAACACTGCCAACCTTATCACCACGACCCGCTCTTCCTGATGTTTGCGTTAGTAGATCAAATGCACGTTCAGATGCTGAATAAACAGGTATATTTAAGACAGAATCAGCCGTCAATATACCTACAGCTGTTACATCCTTAAAATCATGCCCTTTAGAAACCATTTGGGTCCCTAATAAAATATCATATTTATGTTTACCAAAATCTTGAAGAATTTCTTCGCCCATATCTTTATGCTTAGTTACATCTTGATCTAAACGCGCAATACGAGCGCCTTTAAAATGTCTGCGTAATTCTTCTTCAACTTTTTGTGTGCCAGAGCCAAAGAATTTAATTCTTTTACTATGACATTTAGGGCATACTGAAGGAATTGGTTCATGGTGCTCACAATAGTGACACCGCAACTCTTCACCAGCTTGATGGTATACCATAGCAACCTCACAATGAGGACACATAATCGTTTCACCACAATCACGACACATGACAAATGTGCTGTAGCCACGACGATTTAAAAGAATAATCATCTGATTTCCATCCGCTAATGTCCGATCAATAAGATGTGTCATAGCATCGGAGAACACCGAGTAGTTGCCACGAATCATTTCTTCTTTCATATCTACAATTTGAACATTTGGCATCGGTTGATCAAAGATACGGGTTGGCAACTCTAACAGCTTATATTGTCCTTGTAAAGCCTTGTAATACGATGTGATAGCAGGTGTAGCAGAGCCTAAAATAACAGGACAATCATGAGCCATACCTCTCCATAATGCAACATTTTTTGCATTATAACGAATCATATCTTCCTGTTTATAGGACGTATCATGTTCTTCATCTAATACAATAAGCCCAATATCTTCAGCAGGCGCGAAAACGGCAGAACGAGCGCCAATAATGATATGGCTATCCTTCCTTCGTATACGTTCCCAGTTATTATTTCGCTCACTAATGGTTAGTTTACTATGGAAAACAACAACTTCATCACCAAAGGTAGAAACAAAACGACGAACAATCTGATCGGTTAATATAATTTCAGGAACCAGAATAATGGCGGTTTTACCTTTTCCTATACAACGAGCAGCAGCTTTTAAATAAATTTGTGTTTTACCACTACCAGTTACACCATGCAAAAGGAATGTATTATACGATTCAAGGTCCATCATCTGCTTAATCGGTTCATATACAATTTGTTGTGCTTCAGTTAACGGAATTGTTTCTTCACCACTCAGCAATTCGGTAAAAGAAGTTTTTGTATCTTTAAAGCGTTCTTCAATATGAATGCCATGCTCTTCACCGACCTGTTTAATGACCATATAAGAATAGCCCTTGGCTCTTAATAAAGATTTAGGAGCCCCACCTACGTCGATGAGATAGTTAGCCAACTCACGCTGCTTGCGCTTCTTAGGACTTAATTGATCAATCTTAAACTCTGGCGTTACAACGAGCCATTCTTCTTTTGGTGCATCGTAAGATTTTAATGTTTTATGCACAGTAAAAAGACGTAAAGCATCTCCAAAGGAACACAAAAAATAACGACTAATTTTCTGTGCCGTATCCATCATTTCCCGAGTAAACCAAGGATCACTATCAAGAATATCTATTATAGAACGCAAAGTAAATGTTGGTTTCTCTAATAGTTCTTCATACCCAATAACGATGCCCTCTTCACGACTACCACCTAAGGGAACTAATACACGAGTCCCTGCTTTCACATCACCAAATTTCTCTGGTAACAAATAGCTTAACGGTTTATGTAATTGTTTGGCAGGTCTATTAATAATAATACTTGCTACGCGCATTAGTTCACCTCCTCTAATCTAATTATTATAACATATCCTAGAGGAGATAAAAAAAGACTTAGTAGACAAGTCTACTAAGTCTTTACTATTATAAGCCAGCTTCGTGACGTAAAATATCAGCTTTATCAGTACGTTCCCATGGAAGATCAACATCAGTTCTACCAAAGTGACCATACGCAGCCGTCTTACGATAATGAGGCTTTAATAAATCAAGCATTTCAATGATACCTGCTGGGCGCAAGTCGAAATGTTTGCTTACTAATTCTTGAATTTTTTCTTCTGCAATCTTAGCAGTACCAAATGTATCAACTAAAATGGATACAGGTTTTGCAACACCAATCGCATACGCTACTTGTACTTCGCATTTATCTGCGAGACCTGCAGCTACAACATTTTTAGCTACGTAACGAGCTGCATATGCTGCGGAACGGTCAACCTTGGAAGGATCCTTACCAGAGAAAGCACCGCCACCATGACGAGCCATACCACCATACGTATCAACGATGATTTTACGACCTGTTAAACCAGCATCACCATGAGGACCGCCGATAACGAAACGGCCTGTAGGATTAATGAAAAATTTAGTGTTTTCATCGATGAATTCTGCCGGAAGTGCTGCATCAATAACATAGCGTTTCAAATCATTTTTAATTTGCTCTTGTGTTACTTCTGGGCTATGTTGCGTAGAAATAACGATTGTATCAATACGTTTAGGTTGATTGTCAACATATTCTACAGTAACTTGTGTTTTACCATCTGGACGAAGATATGTTAATGTGCCGTTCTTACGAACTTCTGCTAAACGACGGGATAAACGATGTGCTAAAGAAATTGGCATAGGCATATATTCAGGTGTTTCGTTTGTTGCGTAACCAAACATCATGCCTTGGTCACCAGCGCCAATTTTATCATTGATTTCGCTATTACCATCTTTAGATTCTAATGCTTCGTCTACACCCATAGCGATATCTGCAGATTGTTCATCAATAGATACTAACACACCACAAGTATCACAATCGAAACCATATTTTGCACGAGTATAACCAATTTCTCGAATTGTATCACGTACTACACGAGGAATATCAACATATGTGCTTGTAGAGATTTCCCCTACGACATGGACTAAACCTGTAGTCACAAGTGTTTCACAAGCTACACGAGCCTTTGGATCTTTTTCAATAATCGCATCCAAAACAGCATCAGAAATTTGGTCAGCTATTTTATCTGGATGGCCTTCCGTAACGGATTCAGAAGTAAAAAACATATGTTTTTCTGCCATTTTTGCCTCCTATAATAAAAAAATCCCTCATGGTCTCTCATGAGGGAGACCCATCTATCAGTCCATGACTGTTGGAATTAGCACCTTCTTTTAAAAAGGGTTGCTGTAGCTTCAACGGGCCTTTCCCTCCACTACTCTTGATGAGTTAAATTATGATATAAATTGTATACCATTTTTGTAGAAAAATCAAGTTAATCCACTTTATGTAACGCTAAATCCTGTTCAGCCTTATGTAATGCGCTTTCAAATTTTCGATATATTACATAAGCTATTTTACAGCTAACAATTCAATAACTTCTCCAATAATGTATCTAGCTAATTCTGATTTTTGCATATTTGGCATTATTTTAGGCTCTTTATTTGGATATAAAAAATATCCTTCATTGGTATCTACATTAAACCCAGCATTTGATTTGCTTACATCATTGGCAACTAACATATCAAGGTTTTTCCTACGCACCTTATCCATGCCGTAATCGACAACATGCTCAGTTTCTGCAGCAAAACCAACCAATAATTGATGGGTTTTATGTTCTCCTAGACCTTTAAGTATATCTGGATTCTTTACAAGCTCTAAGGTCATTGTCTCCATTTTTTTAATTTTTTGAGGGGCTTTATTAGCTACTCTAAAGTCTGAAACAGCCGCAGCCATAACCACCACATCTGTGGATTCATAATAGGAATTAACAGCCTCTTGCATAGATTCTGCAGAATCTACAGGCACATATTCAACTCCATCAGGTACAACGAGAGATGTAGGTGCACTAACGAGAATAACCCGAGCCTTTTCCTTAACAGCGGCAGCGGCAATAGCATATCCCATCTTTCCACTAGATCTGTTGCCAATATATCTCACGGGATCGATATTTTCTTGTGTTCCACCAGCGGTAACAAGGACAGTCTTACCAGCTAATTTACCTGTTCCTTCTAAGGACTGTAATTCTTCAGTCAACCAATTAACGATGGCTTCTGGTGATGGTAATCTACCCACACCTGTTACACCACAAGCCAGCCAACCGGCATCCGGTTGCATAATATGATATCCTAATGACGATAAATCCTCTAAATTTCTCTGTACAATGGGATTATTAAACATCTCTGTATTCATAGCTGGACATAAAAATTTAGGTGCAGGCGTTGCCATAATTGTTGTCGTAAGCATATCATCGGCTATACCTGCTCGTATTTTACCAATTACATTGGCTGTAGCTGGTACCACGATATAAGCATCAGCCCACGTTGCAAGAGCAATATGTTCTACATTCCAATCGTGAATTTCTTCCCACATATCAACAGCTACAGGATGTCCACTAATTTCACCAAATGTCATAGGTGTAGCAATATGTGTGGCATTCTTGGTCATTACGACTTTCACTTCTGCCCCAGCCTTGCGTAAACGACTAACTACTTCAATAGCTTTATAAGCAGCAATACCTGCTGAAACACCTACGATAATATGTTTGCCTTTCATAATTCTCCTTTTAAAAATTCCTTGTACAAAATGTACAAGGAATTCTGAGTAAAATTATTTAATACCTTCTTTAGTGCGTTTATATGTTACTTCACCTTCAGCAATTTCATAGAATGCTAAAGATACAGGTTTATCTGTATTATGAATATCAGTAGCAAGACACTCTTCACCATCAGTTAATTCACGAGCGCGCTTAGCTGCTAATGTTACCAATGTATATTTACTATCCACACGTTTTTCCAATGCTTTCAATGGAGGTTTTACCATCATACTATCACTTCTCCTTAGATTCTTGATATTGCTTATAAATATATTGAATTTGCTCCTTATTACGACTGATTTTACAAGCTTCAGCGCGCAATATAGAAGCAACCTTTAAAGACGCATCCTCTAAATCATCATTGACTACAATGTAATCGTAACGATGAGCCAGAGCTAATTCGGAACAGGCCAATGATAACCGTTTATCAATAACCTCTTTTGCATCAGTTCCGCGATTATGAAGGCGTTCAGATAATTCAGTTAAAGATGGTGGTACGATGTATATAAATACAGCATCACTAAATCGCTCTTTAACCTGCATAGCCCCTTGTATATCAATTTCAAGGAGTACACTTTTACCTTCATCCAACAAATTCATCACATGCTGTTTTGGAGTGCCATAATAATTATCATATACCTTAGCATACTCTAAAAACGCATCCTCTGACAATAATGATTCAAATTCTTCTTTTGTACGAAAGAAATAATTAATTCCTTCTTTTTCACCGACCCGTGGTTCTCGTGTAGTCATGGATACAGAATATACAAGATTAGGCATTTCACCACGTATATTCGAACAAATCGTTCCTTTGCCTGCACCAGATGGGCCTGAAATGACAATTAATAAACCTCGATCTGCCATAATAACTCCTAAGCTTCTACAGTATCCTCATCGACTTCGTGTTGCACAATACGATGTGCCACAGTTTCAGGTTGAATAGCCGACAATACTATTTGTCCACTGTCCATAACGAGTACAGCCCGAGTTTTACGTCCATAAGTTGCATCTATGAGAAGACTTTTATCTCTTGCATCTTGAACCATCCGTTTAATAGGCGCCGATTCAGGGCTAATAATAGCGATAACGCGATTAGCAGAAACCATATTACCAAAACCAATATTCAGTAATTGGATACTCATAAACAGACCTCCTTACTCAATATTCTGTACTTGCTCTCTAACTTTTTCTAATTCACATTTTAATTGTACCACATGGTCCGTTAATCTAATATCCATGGCTTTTGAGCCGATCGTATTAACCTCTCGATTCATCTCTTGGATGATAAAATCTAACTTACGACCAATAGGTTCATCCTTCTTTAGTGTATTTGTTAATTGTACCACATGAGACCTAAATCGGACAATCTCTTCCGTAATATCGGTTTTATCAGCCATAATGGCAACTTCTTGGAGTAAACGATCTTCATTAATAGCAATATCTAAATTGTCTACATACTCAAGCATTTTCTTTCGTAAATTTTCTTTATAAGCTAACACAGCATCTTCTTTATGAGCATTTATATCATCAATAATGGCCGTCATATGTGAAAGCCGTTCTAGCAAATCCTGCTGAATTTGTACGCCTTCAGATGTTCGCATATGGACCAAAGCATCAAGAGCTTCCATCGTAGTTTCTGTAATCAAAGAACAAAGAGAATCTTCTTGTATTTCATCATCTTTAATTTGAATCCACTCATTGGATATAGACATAACTGCTGCTAAAGGCACTTCTTGAGCAGATTTATAAAATCCTTCTAACACTAATAAGTCTTGTATTTGATTTTTTAACGAGCTATTTATTAAGAATTGCTTTTCTCTATCATCTATATCCTGCAACGTAACAAACACATCAACTTTGCCACGATGTAAGGACTTTTGAATGCATTTTCGAATACTGTGTTCTACAGAGTTAACTTGTTTTGGACTCCGTATGTTAAGGTCTAAAAATCTTGAATTAACAGATTTTATCTCAATTGTGCATTGTAAACCATCTGCTATACGTGTTGATCGTCCAAATCCGGTCATACTATTCATAGATGAACCTCCTTTTTATATATTGTATCACGAATTTTAAAGATATCTATTAATTATCTATGATATACTAAACTATACATTGTGAATTACCAAATGAAAGGATCACCATGAATTTAGACGGATTAACCATGTCTGTATTGGCAAGAGAATTAAATGAAAGCCTACAGAATGGACAAATACAAAAACTATATCAAGTAGATAAACACTCACTACTCTTTAAAGTACGCAGTGCTAATCAAGATGTAAATCTTATGATAACTGTAGGTGCCAATCCTGCAATCTATATATGTAAACCTATCCAAGATTTACCCAAAGAACCTAGTTCATTATGCATGTTTCTACGAAAACATATAGAAGGCAGTCGTATTACCTCCGTAGAACAAATTAATGGTGATCGTATTCTCTGTATACATATTGATAAGCTTGAAATGGATGGTTCCATTACCTCTACAGCAATATATATCGAACTTATGGGGAAATATTCTAACTGCATCTTTGTACAGAATGACATGATTTTAGAATCTATTATTCATGTATCCCCCTTGATGAATCGAGAACGCTCTGTGGGTCCTAAGATGACATACGAATTACCACCTAATTCTAACCGAGTATCTTTACTAGATTTTAATGAAGAAGAAATAAAAAATCTCCTTAGAACCTTTGGTTCAGGTACGGTCACCAATACAATACGTTCTGTCTTTAATGGATTTGGTAAATCGTTATTAGATTATGTTCTAACAATATCTAATTTAGATGGCACGGAAGATCTTAATACCTTATCAGATGATACGGTTCATAGATTATCCGGAGCTTTACATAATCTAAAGGAAAAATTATTAAAGGCTTTTCAATTATATGTCTATAAAAATGTAAATGGTAAAAAAATATATATGCCATTCCCTTTGGAAACAGATTCTACATTGATAGAAACGTATCCAACCATCTCAAAAGCAATCGAACAGTCTATTGTGGCCACTGGTTCAATTCATACGGCTGATAAAGAACTAGAACGTATTATAACAAATGCTATAAAAAAAGAAGAATTACGTCATAAAAAAATCAAAGATGAACTAGATGATACTAAAAAGATGGAAACCTATAAATTATACGGTGATCTTTTAATGATTAACGGTCATTTGCAAGTACACTACCAATCGTCTATTGACGTACAGAATTTACTTTCAGAATCAGCAGAAACCATAACAATTCCACTAAAGCCAGAATTAACTATTGTCGAAAATGGGCAATGGTATTACAAACTGTATACCAAATTAAAAAACCGTATCATCAGTGGTCAATATCAACTAGACCAAAGTACTATTAAAATAGAGTATTACAGAACTATATTATATAGCTTATCCCTTGCCACAACTAGAGAGTCTTTAGAAGAGATCAGACATGAATGTATGGACGCGGGTATTATAAAAAAATCTAAAAAACCTCTTTCCTATAAACTAGGAAAATCCAATTATATTCATCTTGAAATCCCAGAAGGCGAGCTTTATATTGGACGAAATAACCAGCAGAATGAATACTTAACTCATCGTTTTGCAAAACCAAATGATCTGTGGTTTCATACACAAGATATTCAAGGTTCCCATCTTATTTTACGTACGAATCATGAACCTGATGATATGCTCATTTCACAAGTAGCAAAATATGCTGCTTATTTTAGTAAGGCCCGTCATTCATCAAAGGTGCCTGTAGACTATACATATATAAAAAATATCAAAAAACCACCTAAATCACCTTTAGGATTTGTTATTTTTAACACTCATCAAACAATGATTGTTGAACCAGAAAAACCGCCTATGTATGAGGAATAGCAAAACCCCCGATAGAAATCTATCGGGGGTTTTCTCTGCAATCATTAGTATGATCTTATCTGATTACAACATATTATATATTATTGATTTTCAGTTTTTTGTTCACTTTGTTGCAAGCTTTCGCGGTTTTGACGAAGGCTTTCCAACGTTTTTTCTAAATTGTTTTCTACATATTTCAATACATCACCAGCATATTGAATAGAGCTAGATTTTAACTCTTCAGAAGATTGGTTTGCAGCATTGATAATTTGATTAGCTTGTTCTTGTGCTTGCTTAACAAGTTCACTTTCAGCAGTCAATTTAGCAATGTAATCTTTGGCTTGATCGATTAATGTTTCAGCTTGACGTTGAGCATCAGCCAATACTTTATCTTTTTCGGCCACAATACGGCGAGATTCATCGAGCTCAAGTGGTAAAGATTCTTGAATTGCATCGATAATACGCATAATTTCATCTTCTTCAACCATGCGTTTTGTAGTCATAGGAATACGGCTGCTAGATTCAATAAGAACCTCTAAATCTTCAAGTAATTTTTCTGTTTTCATACAATTCACTCCTATTATTTATTACCATCGATGTTAAAACGTTTTTCTAATTTTATCTTTACATCGTCAGGAACAAGTCCATCTAACTTACCACCAAATTTAGCTAACTCACGAATCCCTGTTGAGCTTACAAAAGAATATTTATTATTGGTCATAATAAACACCGTTTCAATATCATCATCCAAGTATTTTGCAAATAGAGCACGTTGAAATTCATATTCGAAATCACTAAGAGCTCTAAGTCCACGAATAATAATACTTGCATTTTTGGATTTAACATAATCGATGAGCAATCCACCTGTACAGTCGATTTCTACATTAGGAATATGCTTAACCGCATTGCGAATCATCTCAACGCGTTCTTCCATAGTAAACAATGAATTCTTATTAGGATTTGAACTTACAGCGATAATCAACTTGTCTACTAGACGACTACCGCGCTCAAAAATGTCAACATGACCATTTGTAACGGGGTCAAAACTTCCTGGGCAAACTCCTATCCGCAAGGGTCTAACTCCTTTCACTATGTTTCACAAAATATGAAACAAGGGTGTAACCAAATTTTTGTTCCTTTATACATTCCCATTCTGGTGGCATGGTGAAAGCCTCATCTTTATGATGTTCTAAGACTAAAACACCATCATCAGCTAATGCATCATGAGCCACAACAAAATCAATAGTCTCCTGTATAAAGCCATTTTCATATGGTGGATCTGAAAAAATATAATCGAACTGCTGGTCACCTATAAAATGTTTTAGTTGTGAAAGTTTCTTAGGTACAATTTGGATTCGATTATCAACGCGACAATGTGTAGCATTTTCACGAATTAACTTCCCCGTCCTAAAATCTACGGCAATCGCTGACTCGGCTCCACGACTTAGTGCTTCTATAGCAACAGCTCCGGTACCAGAAAATAAATCTAATACGCGAGCACCATATATACCACGATGCGCTAAGACGTTGAAGATACTTTCACGAACACGATCCAAAGTGGGACGCGTATCCATCCCCTTTGGAGCCTTTATAGTATGGCCCTTTGCAGTGCCTCCAATAATTCGCATACAATCCTCACTAGATTATACTCATTAATTATAGTATATAAATACCTAAAATAAAAGTATCTTTTACAATTATGATACTTCGATTTTGCTATCTCGTCCCATCAATTCTTGCAATGCTAATTGAGGTGACTTTTCCTCATATAAAACCTCATATAGTGATTGTGTTATAGGCATTTCTACGTGGTGTTTTATGGCCATATCCCGAATAATCGATGTTGCAAAAAAACCTTCTACAACCATATTCGTATGATTCATAATATAGTCCATCGTCTTGCCATCCGCTAATTGTTGACCGGCAGCACGGTTCCGACTATGTTGGCTCATACAAGTGGCAATTAAATCACCCATTCCCGCTAAACCTGCATACGTTTCTTTTCGTGCACCAAGTGCTAAACCAAATCGAGTCATCTCATGTAGACCACGAGTTAGTAATAAAGCCTTACAATTATCCCCAAGAGACAAGCCATCAACGATACCGGCAGCCAAGGCTATTACATTTTTTGTAGCCCCTGCTAATTCGACACCAATATAATCATCACTAGTATATATGCGAAATTCTTTGCTGTGTAAAGCTTGTTGTACCTTTTTACCTATATCCATAGAAGTTGTACCAACCACAGCAGCAGCAGGTAAGTTCCTACCAATTTCTTCTGCGTGATTAGGACCAGATAAAACAGTTAAATGACAACCGACGGAAGATAATTCCTCCTTCATGACTGTAGTCAATAATTTGCCACTTTCCCGTTCAACACCTTTAGAGCACAACACATATATTTGATCCTTGTGAGCATATTTTTTTAAATTTTGTAAAGCTGTACGCACATGAATGGATGGTGTAACAATCAATACAATATCAGCCTGTTCAATAGATGTTTGTAGATCAGAACTAATGATGAGTTCATCAGGCAATATAACACCAGCTAAATATGACTTATTTTCTCTGTTCTTAATAAGTTCATCCTTAAACTCTGAACGTCTGCAATATAAGGTTGTATCATTTCCGGCCACTACAGATTTAATAGCAAGGGCTGTCCCCCAACTACCAGATCCGACGATGCAAACTTTCATATTACTCTCCTTTTTTAACGCGTTCTACTTTTAATTCTTTACCGGCTAGTAAACGAGAAATATTTTCTCGATGACGTATGATAACAAACAATGCAGCTAGTGCACCAAATCCTACAAACCACCAGGATTCGCCCATTACATACATCAATACAGGAACAAGCGCAGCAGCCACAATAGAACCTAAAGAGACTAATTTAGTGAAATATACAATGACGCCCCAAATAGCAAAGCATATAACTGCAACTATTGGAGATAATGCAATGAGTACCCCCAAACCAGTTGCAACACCACGGCCACCTTTAAAGCCAAGAAATACGGACCAATTGTGTCCAATCATGGCTAAAATACCACCTAGGATCATGTACATAGGATTTAAATGGGAAAACAAGAATACCCCAATGGCACCCTTTAATGCATCACAGAAAAATACAGGAAGTGCTGCCTTTAAACCAATAACACGATAGGTATTTGTAGCACCTATATTTTTTGATCCATATAGGCGGACATCTGTATTAAAAAATAATTTACCAATAATGAGTCCGCTTGGAATCGAACCGATTACATAGGCTAATAATGCATACCCTATAATAGGCATAATATCATTCACAACTTTCACCCTTACCCTTTGTACTTATTACTCTTCATCTTCACGTTTTTTACCGCGAAGGATTAATCGAATTGGAGTACCTTCGAAACCAAAACTTTCACGTAAACGATTTTCCAAGAAACGCATATACGAGAAATGAATTAATTCTGGTTCATTTACAAATAGGATAAATGTTGGAGGTTTAACACTAGCTTGTGTCATATAGTAAATTTTTGGAATTCTACCATTACGAGATGGAACTGGATTTACAGTTTGAGCATCTTGTAGTAATTGATTCAATGTACCAGTAGAAACACGACGATATTGTTGTTCTGATACGAATTTAAGCATATCTGCTAAACGATGAATGCGTTGTTTTGTCAATGCAGAAGCAAATAGAATTGGTGCAAATTGCAAGAATCCTAATTCATCATAAATATCTTCTGTATATCTCAATGTAGTTTTATCATCTTTTTCTACAAGATCCCACTTATTTACTACAATGATAACGCCCTTGCCGGCTTCATAAGCATAACCAGCAATTTTTTTATCTTGTTCTGTAACGCCATCAACGCCATCTAATACAAGTACAACAATATCAGAGCGATCAACGGAACGAAGAGAGCGAACAATGCTGTAACGTTCAACAGCTTCATCAATCTTGGATTTACGTCTCATCCCCGCTGTGTCGATAAGTACAAATTTTTGATCACCATGTGTCCAGTGCGTATCAATGGAATCACGAGTAGTGCCAGCTACATCGGAAACGATAACGCGATCTTGACCTAATAGTGCATTAGTCAAGGATGATTTACCTACATTAGGTCTACCGATGATGGCCACATGAATGGTATCTTCTTCATCTACATTAGTTCCTACCGGTGGGAAATGTTTAACCGTATCATCTAATAAATCACCTAGATTCATTAAATTCTTTGCAGAAATGCCAATTGGATCACCAAGTCCCAAATTATAAAACTCATAAATATTAGGTTCTTGATTTACACTGTCTATTTTATTCACTACAAGGACTACTGGTTTTCCACTAGTACGTAAAATATTGGCCACTTCTTCATCAGCCGGTACAATACCTTGCTTGCCATCAACCACAAAGAGGATTACATCAGCTTCTTCAATAGCGAGTTCAGCTTGTAAACGCATCATTTTAGGAATGACATGACTATTCTCTGTTACGAACTCGATACCACCTGTATCAATCATTGTAAACTCACGATTAAGCCATTCTGCATCGAAGTAAATTCTATCTCGTGTAACGCCAGGTATATCCTCGACGATAGAAATTCGTTTATTAACAATGGCATTAAATAATGTAGATTTACCTACATTTGGACGACCAACTACGGCCACTAATGGTTTTGCCATACTTTCACCTCTTTTATTATCTATATACATCACTTCATTTTATCATATTAAAGGGAATGTACGCAAAAAGGCTAATCAAGGAAAACCTTGATTAGCCTCATTAAAAGATTCTGAATTATTCAGCGTCTTCTTCTGTTTCTTTTGCTTCCATCAACTCAGTCAAAGCCAAGCCCAATTTCTTTTCATCTTTGTTAAGAGAAATGATTTTAACTTCAACTTCTTGACCACGGTTCAAGTAATCTTCAACTTTCGCATTACGTTGTTTTGTAATTTGAGAGATGTGAAGTAAACCTTGAATATCATCGTTAACAGCTACAAATGCACCGTAAGCTACCAAACGAACAACTTTACCAGTGATTACATCACCAACGTGTAAAGTTTCTTCAGCAACATCCCATGGGCTCTTAGTTAAAGCTTTTAAGGACAAGGATAATTTGTTGCTTTCAGGGTCGAAGGATTGCAATTTAACTTCGATTTCTTGGCCAACGGAAAGAACATCTTCCACTTTTTTAATTTTTTGCCAAGAAATGTCAGAAATATGAAGTAAACCTTCAATACCACCGATATCTACGAATGCACCATAAGGCATGATTTTACGAACGATACCTTTATAGTTTTCGCCAACGTTAATATTTTTCAATGCTTCAGCTAATTTAGCTTGACGTTCCACTTCAAGTACTGCACGACGGGAAAGAACCAAACGGTTTTTCTTTTCGTCGATTTCAAGAACTTTAGCTTCGAATTCAGTACCAACCAAGTTGTCCAAAGATTTTACGAAATGCACATCACCTTGGGACAATGGAATGAAACCACGAAGGGATTTTACTGTTACCACCAAGCCAGCTGGGATAGCATCGATACCTTTACATACGATAGGTTCGTCTTTTTCTTGTGCTTCGATAACATATTGCCAATCTTCATCTTTAGCCAAACGAGTCATGGAAAGATAAATAGGATTATCTTCTTTGATGTGGTTCATGATAACTGCTTTAATTTCATCACCATTTTTCAACACATCTTTGGCAGAGTTTGGTGCTGGATAAGAAATTTCAGTTCTATTCAAAATTGCTTCAGTTTTGTAGCCAAAAGATACCCATGCGCGTTCATCTTCAACTTGTACTACTTGACCTTCTACAACGTTTCCTTTCTTAAATTCTTCTTGACCTTCTGCTGCTAATAATTCTGCAAAATCTTTCATTGTCTCAATGACCTCCTTAATAATCCAGTCGGGAGTCGATGCTCCTGCTGTTACTCCTACCGTCTGTACTCGGTTAAACCATTCCAGTTGTAATTCAGTAGAAGTTTCAATGTGATATGTTGTACATCCAACGTCTCGACAAACCTCTGCCAATCGGTTTGTATTGCCGCTGTTCTTACCACCTATCACAATCATAAGATCTACGTTACGAGCTAATTCAACGGCAGAATTCTGACGTTCCTGAGTTGCATTGCATATCGTTTTGAAAATCTTAAGATTTTTAGATTTTTTCTCTAATATCTCTATTATACTGTTAAATTTGAATTGTGAAAAGGTAGTTTGAACAACTACACCCATTTTTTCAACAACTTGTAGATTTTTAGCGGAATCTTCATCTTCAATGATTATTCCCTTGTTATTCGCCCATAAATTGATGCTTTTAACCTCAGGATGGTTTTTTTCACCTAATATGACTAGTGTCATACCATCTTCAATAACCGATTTAGCATCTTGTTGAGCTTTTTTCACATGTGGGCATGTAGCATCTACAATGGCTAGACCTTTTTCTTCAGCCTCTTCATAAATGGCAGGTCCTACACCATGAGAACGAATAATCATTGTGCCCTCATCGATATCAGATACCTCTTGAATAGGACTGACCCCTTTACTTTCAAGACGCCCCACGACTTGGGGATTATGAATGATAGGACCTAATGTATAGCTTTTCCCCTTACCATTGGCAGCTTCGTTGGCCATTTCAACGGCACGTTTTACACCATAACAAAAGCCATGGTTTTCGGCCAAAATTATTTCCATAATGTCTCCTCTATACGATTCTCATGATAGGAATCAATCATCCGTTGTATTTCTGCTTTAACCGTATCGTTAACCGCCTTAATGGCTTCTGGCGTAGGCTTAGCTTTGCTTACCGGCACCTGTTTACCGATAATACAGGCCACATGATTTCTCTTCATGTTATGAGAACCAATAATAGCTACAGGTGTAATACCAATGCCTGTACGTAAGGCAATTGATGCAGCTCCGTCATGAAAGCGTCCAAGTTTGCCACTCTTTTGACGATTGCCTTCTGCAAAAATCCCTAAGACTTTATTATTCTTTAATAGTCCCAACGCATGTCTAATAGCTATTTTATCTATGGCACCACGATTTAAAGGGAAGGCTCCAAGCCAGGTACAAAAAAATCGAGAAATAGGATTTACAAATAATTCCTGTTTCGCCATAAAGTGTACATGTCTTGGCAATGCATAGCCACAAATAGGTGGATCATTATTGCTCAAATGATTTGGTACCACAATAACCGGGCCTTCCATAGGGAAATTATCGCGACCATATACCTTTAATCCATAGCCAACCTTATAGCGCAACCAAAAGGCTGTGCGCCAAAGCCATGTAGAAAATTTGTTCATCTTAGATTCGCTCCTGTACTAGATGTAATATATGTTCCACAGTTTCATCAAATGTCATATCACTAGAATCGACCAACACAGCATCTTCTACCTGAATCAATGGAGATTCTTTACGGTTCTTATCCATATCATCACGTTGCATAACGCTATCTTTAATATCTTCTAGCGTTTGCTCATTAGATGTACCTTTTACCTCTAAATAACGACGCATAGCACGAGCTTCAACTGAAGCTGTTAAGTAAATTTTTAGTTCTGCATCGGGTAATACAACAGAACCAATATCGCGACCATCGAGTATAACTCCACCTGCTTCAGCCATAAGACGTTGTCGTTCAACTAAGTATTGGCGTACCCCTTTATATGAAGCCACTATAGAAACAGCATTGTTCACTTGTGGTGTTCTGATACAGTCAGTTACATCTTGACCAGCGATAAAAACCTTACATGAATCATCACTGGCCTCCATAGTAAGATCTAATTCTGGCAATAACGCTTCTACGGCCTTTTGATTATGCACATCAATATGATTATGCAGTACAGCCCATGTAACAGAACGATACATAGCACCTGTATCAATATATAGATAACCTAATTTCTTTGCCACTATTTTAGAAATAGAAGATTTACCAGCCCCTGCTGGGCCATCTACGGCGACGGCAATTTTATGTGTATTCATAATTCCCTGTATCACTTTCATAAATTATATTAAATATAGTATTCAATCATGCAGCGTAAAACATCCTCATTAAAACGCTTCAGGGTGAGTTATATGCATAGCTGCTACATATCCTGTGGAAAAAGCGGCTTGTAAATTATATCCGCCTGTAAAGGCATCAATATCCAATACTTCACCAGCACCATATAAGCCTTTCACCAACTTGGATTCCATTGTTTTAGGATTAAATTCTTTTAAAGAAATACCGCCAGCTGTTACTATAGCCTCTTCTACAGGGCGCAACCCCTTCACTGTCAGAGGCATGTGTTGCAACATATAACCGATTTGTTGACGTTCTTCCTTTGAAATCTGATTGATTGGTTTTTGCGGATCAATACCGGCTAACTCAATAATTAATGGTATCAACCGACTTGGTAACAAATCTTTCATACCGTTAATCAATTGTTTTTTAGAGTATAGATCAAAATCTTTTTGTAATCGTTTATCTAATGTCTCTGGAGATAATGCGGGTTTTAAATTGATATCTAAACCTATGGTACCAATATTTTTCTTACGCATTAACTTACCCACTGTATGACTGAGTGATAAGACAATTGGACCGGTAATGCCAAAATGAGTAAACATCATTTCCCCAAACATCGTGGCTTGTACCTTATTTTTAGCTATTACAGACAATTCAACATTCCGCAAGCTAAGCCCCATCAGGTCTTTCACCCACGATTCTTCGGTTACAATCGGTACCAAGGATGGACGGATATCGGTAATCGTATGCCCAACTTGAGAGGCCAAAATATATCCATCACCAGTAGAACCTGTAGCAGGATAGGATTTACCTCCCGTAGCAATAACTACGGCATCGGCGTGATAAGTTTCTTTATCTGTTACAACACCGGTGACAGTATCGTCATCGACTAGAATTTTCTTAACCGGTTCCTCAAGATGAACATCTACACCGTAGTGTTTCATAAGCTTCATAAAGGTATTTCGTACATCCAGCGCAGAATCTGAAGCGGGAAACACGCGGCCGCCTCGCTCTACCTTGGTTTCTAAGCCAGCATCATGTAATAACTGCAACAAATCTTCGTTTGTAAAACGCTCATAAGCACCATATAAAAACTTACCATTACCAGGAGTATTCTTTATAAATTCAGACATATCACAAGCATTCGTAATATTACAACGGCCCTTGCCTGTAATCCCCATCTTCTTCCCTACGTAGTTCATTTTCTCTAGAAGCGTTACCTTTGCTCCTTCTCGTCCTGCGATGACAGCAGCCATTAATCCCGCTGCGCCACCTCCGATAACTACGACGCGCTTCATTTAGAAGCTCCTAACGCCTTAAGAGCACTTACTTCACGTTGTGTCAATTGACGAACACCACCGCGCTTAACACCACTTAAGGTTAATCCACCATAAGCAATACGTTTTAAATTATGAATTCGATAGCCAAAGTGTTCAAACATACGACGCACTTGTCGATTACGACCTTCATGAATGGTAATTTCCACCTCATGAACTCCATTGTGATCATCAAAGCCCAAATCTACAAGTGTAGCAGGTGAAGTCACACCATCTTCAAGAGGTACGCCATCTGCGATAACCTGTAAATCAGAATCATTTACACGCCCCTTAATACGAACTTCATATGTTTTTTCAACGCCCTTAGATGGATGTGTAAGGTTTTGAGCTAGTTCTCCATCATTTGTTAACAATAATAAACCTTCTGTATGTAAATCAAGTCGTCCAATTGGATAAATGCGACGTTTCTCATTTTTAATATAATCCATTACAGTTTCCCGTCCTTGTGGATCTGTAACAGATGTAATAACACCTTTCGGTTTATTCATTAAATAATATACAGGTTTCTCAACAGCTAACAACTGACCGTCTACCATAACCTTATCTTTCATAGGGTCGACCTTGACACCTAGCTCTGTCACCTTGCGGCCATTAACACGTACCTTACCAGCCGCAATCAATTCTTCCGCCTTGCGACGAGATGCCACACCACAGCTGGCAATAAATTTTTGTAATCGTTCCATTATATATCCTCTTCTATGTATTTTCTAACCCATTTTGATTAGAAGAAGTTGTTACTTCTTCATTATCCACAATATCTACCGGTACACTCGTTGCATCAGCCTCGGCAGTATCTAATTCTTTATGCAAATCATCAATGGATGTAACACCAGTACTTCGCAAAAACTCATCGGTGGTGCCATACAAAATAGGGCGTCCCACCGTATCCTTATGTCCTAATTCGGCAATCAATGCTCGAGACAATAATTGTTTAATTACCTTATCGCTATTAACACCGCGTACCTCTTCAATTTCGGCTTTTGTAATCGGTTGTTTATATGCAATAACCGCTAGTGTTTCCATAGCTGCATTAGATAATTTATCTTCTTTTCTTCGTATATGCCCAATATAAGGGGCCGCTTCTGGTGCACTGACCAACTCAATACCAGCTGCTGAAACGCGTACACGTATACCACGTTTATGAGATTCTAATTCAGATGATAATGCATCTACATATTCCAAGGCGTCTTGTTTTGAAAGTCCAAAAATATCTTGTATAACATCTATAGAAATAGGTTTGGCCGCAGAAAATAGTACCGCTTCTAGATCTGATACGCCCATGCTATTCCTCCTCTACCTCTTCATCATTTTGTAATCCCATGACAGGTGCTGTGAAAATTATGTCATCATTTTCATAAAACATAGCCAATTCCTGTTGTTTTAATAATTCTAGTACGGCCATAAAAATCGTTACCATACCACTCTTAGTTTCAATAGCAACAAGTAATTCGCGAAAGGCTAACCGCTCTCCACGGCGAGCACGACTGGCCAAGGAGACAATCATGTCCTCTAAGCTATATGCATCTTTTTCTACCGTTACTTGACGAACTGTCTCTTCTGATTCTGTTTCATTACGCTTATGTAAAACAGAATAAAATATATCATATAGTTTAGATAATTCTAAGTTATAAAAACTATCCAATCCTAATACACTGGTTTCTTCAGGACGGCTAAAAACATTTGATTCAATAGATGCTTTTTCCATTAAGATTTGAGTAAAATCTTTTATCTTTTTAAACTCAACCAACTTGGCTACTAATTCATCTCGTGGATCTTCGCTTTCATCAGGTTCAGGTTCTACCTTAGGCAATAACATGCGGGACTTAATCTGTAATAATGTAGATGCCATTACAAGGAATTCACTACTATAATGGATATCAAAATGATTCCAATTATCTAGATATTCTAAATATTGGCTAGTGATTTCAACAATTGGGATATCCGTAATTTCAATCTTATGTTTTTCAATTAAATGTAAGAGTAAATCGAGCGGGCCCTCGAATACATCCAATTTATAATTATAGTCCCCCATGAATCCCCATTCCTTATTGATACTACTTCATAACTATATAATTATATCCTAAATTAAAGATTTCTTCTACGTACAGCATATATAATTGTAATTTTTAGTATTCTTTGTTATCTTATAATGTGAAGAAAAATATATATTTGTTGTAAGCTCCTTTAGAAAGGATACATTATGTTATCATCAATGAAATCATTGATTCGAAATCCTATTTTGCGTTTTGGCATTATAGGCATAGTGCTCTACATTGCACTATTTTTTATTTATGAACCAATCACATTAGGTCTAGATGTTGAGGACATTACAATCCTTGCGGTGCCGACCATGGTCGGAATGTTCTTATTCCAATACTTTATGAGCTGTACCGTGTTCCATCGTGCATTTCTAGGCTATGGTCTGGTTGGTCTACTTTGGGGACTCACATTCCCGCTATTATTTCACTGGTCCTATGTTAAGCCCCTTTACTTCTATGAGTTTGCCAACGATTTTTTATTTGGTTTACTCTTATTTATGGGCCTATCCGGCATTCAATATTTGGTAACGCAAACGGGACGGCTACAGAAATTAACATCTGCTATACTGGCATTATTCTCATCAGTCCTTAGTCTTATTCCATTATTACAAATCGGTTATTATATGACCACTTGGCACTGCTTAACACCAGCAAGTCTATTAGCAGTATATATGACAAATCCTGAAGAAGCCTTCGGATTCTTAAAGAATGCTGCTGGTATCCCCGGTCTTATTGCCATCGTTATAGGACTAATATTGTGGACGCTCTTCCTATATTGGTGCAACCTAGGAATGAAACGAGTTGTCGATTTTAACACAACGCGTCCTTTACGATTAGGCGTACTCATCGCATCCATGGTAGCATTTATCGTTTACGTACCATTCTTCTTATTTCCCCAAACATGCATCGTAGCTAATTGGATAGCTGCAGGTAATTATGTTAAAGAAATGCAACAGTACAACGATAATCACCACCTTGTATTTGATTCATTCAATTTGGACACAAAGGATACAACGCCTACTAAAACGCCAGGAACCATCATTCTCGTTATCGGCGAATCTAGTTCCCGTGATTATATGAAGGTATATAATCCAAAATTCCAATACGATGATACACCTTGGCAAGAGGATATGCGTGATCACAATAAAGATTTTATCTTCTTTAATCATGCATACTCTTCCTATGTACAAACGGTACCAACCTTAGAACGCGCCCTTTCGGAGCGCAACCAATACGATGATCGACCATTCCTAGATTCTGCTAATATTTTAGATGTGGCAAAAAAAGCAGGCTATACAACATCTTGGTTTAGTAATCAAGGCGTATTTGGCGAGTATGATACAGCTATTTCCTTGATGGCTAAAACGGCGGATACCACAAAATGGGCTCATGAATCCTATGGTTTTTCCGATCTTTATGATGAATCTTTATTACCATTGTTAAAAACGGTTGATCCTAGCAAAAATAATTTTGTTGTAATTCATATTATGGGTAGCCACATTTATTACAACGATAGATATCCTCATGAATTTAGTAAATGGAAAAAAGGCCCTAATCCAGAAGGTATTGAGGCCTATGCAAATAGTCAACTCTACACAGATTGGTTGTTACAACAAATTTATACATATGGTAAAGATAATCTTAATCTTCAAGCTATGGTATATTTTTCTGACCATGGTGAAAGCGTAGATAAATCTCACAACCCAGATACATTTGATTTTGTGATGACACACATTCCATTCTGGATGTATTTATCACCTCAATATCGTGCTGCATACCCTCAAACAGTATCAGCCCTAGATAGTCATGAACATCAATATTTCACCAATGATTTATTGTACGATACATTAGTTGGTCTCATGCATGCACCAAATAGTCGTTACGATAAAACGAGAGACTTTAGTAATAGCGCTTATCGATTTAATCTACATAATCTCACAACGCTATTAGGCGAACAACCATTGACTAATGATCCTGTAAATGCAGGACAATAAGATATCCTAATACAACAATAGCGACGATTGAATTTACATCAATCGTCGCTATTTTGCGTTATAAGGGCCGATACATTCTTTTCTGTATAAATCTGTATATCGTGTTGTAATAAGAGCTCTGACGTGACACCAACCCCTTTTACAAGGGTTCTTGTAAATGTACCATCATATAGTTCACCAAATCCACAACTAGGGCTTTTGGCTTTTAATAAAGCACACCGACAATTATTATCTACAGCAGTTGCTAAAGCTAATGCTGCGCCACATTTAAATTGTTCTGTCACATCGATACCATCTCTTGTTAGGACTCGATTACCTACACGTTCCGCTGGAGGTCTGGGCGTTAACAGCCCTCCCAGTACCTCCGGACATACCGGAACAAGGTTATAGACGTTCTTAAGCTCTTCTAAGCATTCTATTCGATTATGGTCACAATCATAGCGACAACAAACACCACAAAGGCATTCACTAATTAATAGATTCGGTTTACTCACGTTATATACCTACCTGTAAATACAGTTAAAATGATATACAAAAAAAGACTAACCGAAGTTAGTCTTAATGGTGCCGAGGACCGGAATCGAACCGGTACGGTTATTTCTAACCGACGGATTTTAAGTCCGTTGCGTCTGCCTGTTCCGCCACCCCGGCATGGGTAACGATTTTGTGGAGGCGGCACCCAGAATCGAACTGGGGAATAAAGGTTTTGCAGACCTCTGCCTTACCGCTTGGCTATGCCGCCATATAAAATTAGTGGAGCGGGAAACGAGATTCGAACTCGCGACCCCCGCCTTGGCAAGGCGGTGCTCTACCGCTGAGCTATTCCCGCATGTACATGGTGCCTCAGGACAGAATCGAACTGTCGACACACGGATTTTCAGTCCGTTGCTCTACCGACTGAGCTACCGAGGCATGAATGGCGACCCCGATCAGATTTGAACTGACGATCTTCGCCGTGACAGGGCGACATGTTAACCGCTACACCACGGGGCCGTATCCAAAGTACTTGCTTAGTATATCGGTTATCTGACTTTTTGTCAACACTATATATGAAAATTCATGATGAAGTTTTTTTCATCTCCCAAAATAGTACTATCTTTATGTCCAGGTTCAACCAATAAATTATCATCTAGCTGTAATAGTTTTTGTAAGCTTATACGTAAATCACCTGCATTACCATTGTAATTATCGCTATTTCCAACATTTCGTTTAAAAATAGTATCACCTGTAAATAGATGGCCTTCTATTTCAAAACATACGGAACCTGCACTGTGCCCTGGGGTATGATATACCCGTATATGAAAAGGGCCAATAGTTAGTATGCCTTCTTGCAAAGGAATACATTGAGTGAATATTTTTTTCTTATATACACTTGGGCGCCGGCGAATCAATTGTAATAATTCATGATCCCCCTCATGTAAATACGCCGGAATATTGTAATACTCACAAATTTCATCGAGTGCCGATACGTGATCGCAATGACCATGAGTTAATAAAACTGCAATAGGTGTAGACTCCCCTACCATATCAATTATATGCTTACTATGAAATCCTGGATCAATTATGAGAGATTGATTGTCTTCTTTTAATACATAGCAATTTGCCTTATATAATCCTAATGGACGTTTTATAATCTCCATTATACAATCCCTTCCCCCATAATACATCCAGTATACATATAAGCTTCTATAAAATTCTATATCGTTTTGTAGTATCTTTTTTTATAAAATATCCTTCCCAGAATTGTGGATGAAGCATAACTAGAATCGTAAATAATTCCAAACGACCTAATAGCATATCCACAATAGCCACACCTTTTGCACCTAAAGGTAATAATGCAAAGGAATCAGTTGGTCCATAACCTCCAAAGGCTAAACCTACATTACTTTGGAATGCGGTTACTATTTGTAGTGCATCACCTGTAGATAGGCCAAAACACGTCATAAGAAATACGGATATAACATAAATCATTAAATATAGAAATATAAATTGTTGTGTCATACGCACCCATTTATCTGGCAATGGTTTTCCATTGATTCGTACCACTTGAACCATATCAGGGTGTATAGCTTTTCTCAAATATATAATACTACTTTTAATTAAAATAATTAGGCGGATAATCTTAACGCCACCGGTCGTAGATCCGCTACAGCCGCCAAAAAAGCTGGCTATAAATAACATCATTTGAGCCGCAGCAGGCCATAAATCATAATCGGAAACGGCAAAACCACTACCGGTTTGTATCGATACTAAGGTAAAAGCCGAATCTTGAAAGGCTTGTCCTATATCCATAGAATTAGATTGAAAATATAAGGATATAAAGGTAATAAGAATACCAATAGCTAATACAAGCCAATACATACGCGTTTCAAAATCAGAGAATAACGCTGAGAATCCTTTTTGAACTACATTATAATATACGGCAAAATTACCGCCTGCAATGACCATAAACAAAATAAATACAACACATATATATGTATTTTGACTATATAAAAAAGTACCTGCAGTAGTCGGCGTCAATCCACCAGTCGCAATAATTGAAAATGCATAATTCAACGCATCAAAAGGATCTATACCACCTAAACAAAGCATGATAAAACAGATGATGGTAAATATTACGTACAATGTCCATAATTTTGATGCTATAGATTGAATCCGAGGTAACACTACACCTGGTTTTGGTACAGATGCTTCAGCATTAAAAAAATGAGCAGCATCAGCACCGAGATTTCGTAAGAACGATAGAATCAACACAATGATTCCCATACCGCCAATCCAGTGCATCAATCCACGCCAAAGAATGAAGGTCTTTGGTATGCTATCTACATCAGCAATAACTGTAGCACCTGTTGCGGTAATACCTGACATAGATTCAAATAGCGCGTCCATCGGATTAACTAATATACCAGATATAATAAAAGGAATAGCCCCTAATAACGCTGTTAATATCCATGTGGAACTAACTACTAAAAAGCCATCTCTCAAACTAAAGGTTTTGCTATTATGCCCTCCAAGTACTAGTAAAGCACCGAGTAATATGGATAATATAGCGGTAACACCAAAGGACCAATATGCAGTTTCAAATAGAATACTATATATAAATGGTATAACAAGAAATGCTCCAAAAATATAGAGTAATTTCCCTACCAAGGACATAACAATCTGTATACGCATATAACCCCTACGTTAAATAATTTAATAATTTAGTAACAGATTCAGGCAATGAGAATAATACAATATGATCTCCTACTAATAGCTCTGTATTACCACGCGGAACGATTGCTTCATCATCGCGAAGTATAACACCTACTAGGGCTTTACCTGGAAGGCGAATATCTTTAAGTTGTTTACCAGCTACTGGGGATTGTTCTGTAATAATTATCTCTATGGATTCAGCCTTACCACCTTCAAAAGTAGATATAGAGACAACCCCTTCACCACTGCGAACAAATCGTAGTATTTGCCCTGCCGTCATCAATCGTGGTGAAAATACAATATCTATACCGACCTGTTCCATGAGCATAATATATTCAGGTCGTCCTACACGAACAACGGTTTTAGGTATGCCCATATGTTTACCTACCAAAGCAACTAACAGATTTAATTTATCATCATCAGTTAATACGATAATAACATCGTTATCAGCTACTTCTTCGGCTTCTAGTAAATCAAAATCCGTACCATCCCCATTGATGACAATGGCTTTATCCACTTGTGCTGCCAAGGCTTCACAACGCTCAATATCCTTCTCAATGACCTTAACAGTAAATCCTGCTTTTTCCAATAAGATAGCTAGATTGCGACCTAGCAAACCTGCCCCGACAATAACGGCCCGTTTATGGAAGGTTGCATGATTAGAAAACCATTCTTGTTCAACTTCATTAATACCGTCTTTTAAACCTAAAAAGAAAACACTGTCATTTGGTAATAATATACTTTCACCATGAGGTATAATCATTTCACCTAATCGTAAAATGCCAACCAATAAGACACCTTCTGGAAAGGTTAATTCTTTTAAGGGTTTATTAATAAGCGGACATGTATTATTAATTTTAAATTCCATTAAACGTACAGCGCCTTGACCAAATTCTTCTACATCAAGGGCAGAAGGCGTTTCAATAATATGAAGTAATTCTTGAGCCGTAACCATTTCTGGATTAATGAATAAATCAACACCTAATCGTTCTTTCATATGATCGTCCATATGATCAACGATATTTGTATCCCTTACACGTGCTACAGTAGATGGAACACCTGCTATTTTAGCTACCGCACAAGATAACATATTAACTTCATCTGAATCGGTAACTGAGATAAACATCCCCACATCAGATAAGTCAATTTCATTCAACAACTGTATGTCGCTACCATTACCGCATACTAAACTAACATCCAATGTATTTTCAAGATTATGGATACGCTCCTGAGAACGGTCTATAAGATATACGTCATGATCATCTTGCACCAGTCTTTCACACAAGGAATACCCAACCTTACCAGCACCTACTACAATAATCTTCATAGTTTAGTCCTCTTGTGAATTTGGGGTCCATTGTTTACCAGTTTCTGTCAACAATGTCCACCCATCTTCTTGTACTACAAGGCGAGATTTCATTAAATGACCTAGAGCTCGTTTAAAAGCAGCCTTACTGATATTAAACTTATCCTTAATCAACATGGCTGATGACTCATCACTATAAGGCATTTTACCGCCTCGTTGTAAAAGATATTCCATAATAATATGACCATCAGAAATTAATGCTTTTTCTTTGATAGGACGCATTGACACATTAATACGACCATCTTCTCGTTTGAAGGTAACACGAGCCTCTACCATTTCCCCAACATTTAACTTTCTTGTCATTTCTGATCGATGTAAAAAAGCAATCCATCGTTCAGGGGTAATAAAAAAGGCTCCATCACTAGTCAAATTGTAAATAGCACCACTTACTTGTTGTCCTACAACAGCATCGGTAGCAGCTTTAGAGGCGCGTCTCATCTCATCATCAACGTCCATAGAAACGGCCATACGACCAGATTTATCGGTATATAGTTTTACCCATACCTTTTCCCCTACTTGAGGTCTGCCACGCATTTCAGCGTGAGGCATAAAAATCCCCCGCTCAGTACCAACCTCAACGAAACAACCAAAATTAGTTACATTAATAACCTCAACATAACCAATTTGACCGACCTTCATAGCAGGCAATCGCATGGAGGCAGTCAAACGTCCCTTAGGGTCACGATATAGAAATACCTCTACATCATCACCGATAGCAACTGGTGAAGTTTGTTGATCCTTATGGAGCAAAATATCATCATTTGTATTTCCCGTTTGACCGTCAAGGAAAGCGCCATGATCACTAGTGCGTAGAACACGCAGTGTAGCAATGGTATTTTCCAATAATTCGCTAGCCATAGATTATTCTCCTTCAAAAGGAACACGTCCAGCATCGTTCCATAAGGCTTCTAGTCCATAAAATTCACGAATTTCATCGTTACCAAACACGTGACAAATAATATCGCCAAAGTCCAATAATACCCATTCACCTTCGCGATATCCTTCACGATGGAGGACCGTCATACCTTGTTCTGCTGCTATATCCTCAATTTCATCTGCAATGCTTTGAGATTGTTTAATATTATTGGCGCTTACAATCATAAAATAATCACCTAACATGGAAACACCTTCCAAATCAAGGATTTCAATATCATGACCTTTTTTATCATAAGCTGCTTGTGCAAGTGCTAATACATGTTGTTTAATTTCTTCTTTTTGTTTCATTGTATCTCCTATTATTCTTTCTTTTCTGGTTCAGAACCTGGTTCCGATGGTTTTACACGTGTACTTTGTTCTGATTCTACAGCAACAGGCGCCTTTTTCGTTTCAGGTGTAGAAACAAATTGACTTAAATCTTCAGGTGCCAATGTTCCCATCGTTATTCCCACTAAACGTTGAGCTTCGGTTGGATTAACATGCCAATACACAACATCATTAATTTTTTCTTTTTCACCAGGCAATATATAAAAATGAATATGGTCCTTTTCCATTTGTCCAATGGAACGCATTAATTTAATGGCATCCCAAGTGGATATATTACTTTCATAATGGCTCCATAAACGCCAAATATGCCAAGCTTTAGTAATAAACCATGTATCTTGTTCACGATCAACCCATAATTTCAAGAATCGTTCTTGTCGTTGTACGCGTCCAAAATTATCGTTATTTTCATCTGTATAGCGTAAATATGCTAATGCATTGTCACTATCTAAATTTTGATAGCCTCTTCGCAAATCTATATCTTTGCTACCTGTTTCAGCATCAACATGTTCCATATTCTTTTCTACATAAAACTGCTGACTACCCAAAACATCACTTGTTTTTTTGAAAGCTGTCTCATCTACGACAACATAGTAAGGTATACTGATATGGAATATATCCTCTACAACTGCTTTTGTTAATTCAATATTCCCTTCTGCATACATTTGATTTAACATAGAAGCAGATTTTTGATCTCTGCTTTCAATCTTACTATTGCTAGGAATACCAATAATATCCATCGTGTTGGTATTCATATTGATAGACATGAGGAATAATGAATCAGCTTGACTCGGATTATTTTTATCTCGCCCTACAATTAATACATACACAGGCTTATCCAATGCCTTCTGTTCTACATTTAGGGTATCAGTATGTTTAGGTTCACTGGATTCTTCTATTTCACTTGCCGTATCGGTTTGCGTTACCCGATGATATACATAGCTAATTCCACTATACATGCCCCAGCCTATACCACAAATAACGGTGAGTGCTAACACGAATGCAATGATTAAACGGCCCCACTGAAGCTTATTTTTTTTCATTTGACGTTCTCGACGTCTTCTACGACGACGGGCTCGCGCCTTTTCAAGCTCATCCATTGTAGGCACCTCCTTTTTTCATGTGCTGTATAAGATCATTACGACTAATTATTGTAAGAGGATAAATAGTATCACCACTATCAATTAAATGTCGAATTGTCGTATCAAATCCACATAACACCCCAGTATCAAGGGACTGTTCTGCAGCAGCACGAATATAATTTACGCCAGGAAAATTGCGATTAGGCTCAATATAATCGGCTAAAAATATAACTTTATCCAACTTTGACATCTCCACTTTACCAGTTGTGTGAACACGTATAGCCTCCAATACATCCCGGTTAGTAATACCATATTGAGTATTCGCTAATACCATACCTGCTAAACCATGTAATAACGCACCGCTATGTAACATATCGACATCACAAGACAAATCTGCAACTACATCTTGCATTTCTAATAGAGGTAATTCTTTAGCACAATCATGTAATAATGCCGCTAACCGAGCATCTTCTACATTAGCCCCATATTTTTTTGCTAAATAAACAGCGGACTCTACAACACCTAGAGTGTGTATAAAACGCTTTTTACTTAATTTATTAGATAAATCGGTTTCAATTTGTTGTATATCCACCTTTAATTATTCCTTCCGATAAATATCATATTTCTCAATATATTGAACTACACATTTAGGTAACATATATCTGACCGTCAAGCCTTGACGCAGTCGGTCTCGTAAATAAGTAGCAGATAATTTCATTTCTGGCACATTCATTAAATGGATTCTATTCTTAGCTTTGGAACCTAATAACTCTAATGTTGTATCAACAACTTGAGAGCCATCAGGTCTCATAGCACCAATAAAATGACAATGCTCTAATAATTCATCAATAAATTTCCAATTAGGTAAATCTCGTATTGTATCTGTGCCAGCTATAAAGTAAAAGGAAACAGAATTTCCATATATTTTTTTGAAATGATGAATGGTATCAATTGTATATGAAGGCCCTTCACGACGCATTTCCACATCGGATATTTCAAAATACGGGTTATCTGCTACTGCTGCAGCTGTCATGGCATACCGATGCTTAGCATCAATAACATCATTATGTTTATGAGGAGGTATTCTAGCAGGAACAAATATAACCTTTTCTAAATGAAAGCTTTCTCTTGCTACCTCTGCAATCATTAGATGTCCTAAGTGGATGGGGTTAAAAGTTCCACCAATAATACCAATCCGCCGTTTCTCTACCATATATAAGTCACACCCTTTATGACTATAATGCAAATCAAGATAAATAATGCCAATGCTTTTACATACGATACCCACTCATAGTGCCCCTTAGGCGTTTGAATATAACGATAATAGGCTCGTATCAAATAATATAAACGCATCACGAACGAATTTGTCCTGTACCAAATACAAAATATTTATAGGATGTTAATGCTTGTAATCCCATTGGTCCACGAGCATGAAGTTTTTGTGTACTAATGCCAATTTCAGCACCAAATCCAAATTCAAAACCATCTGTGAATCGGGTGGAAGCATTATGGTAAACTGTCGAACAATCGATTAAATTCATAAAATGCTGAGCAGTCGTATTATTATCGGTAACAATTGCTTCAGAATGATGAGTTGTATACCGATTAATATGTGAAATAGCCTCATCCACAGATGATACAATAGCTACATTTAAATCAAAATCATTATATTCTGTTTCAAAAGAATTATCATCCACAGCAACACCATTAACGATTTGTAAGACCTCTGGTGTGCCATGAATCATTACATGGTGATGTGCTAACTTTGTTTCTAAGGCCAATAAGAACTCTTTTGCAATAGAACTATGGACTAATAAAGTTTCCATGGAATTACATACTGATGGACGCTGCACCTTAGCATTAACAGCTATATCAACAGCCATATCAATATTAGCTTCAGCATCAACATAGGTGTGACAGATACCACTTCCGGTTTCTATAACTGGTATCATACTATCGCGTACAACGCGTTGTATTAATCCTGCACCGCCCCGTGGGATGACTACATCTATATAACGACGTTGTTGTAGCAATACACTGACAGCTTCACGATCCAAAACCTCTACCAACTGGATAGCTGCTCTTGGTAAATCATGAGCTTCTAATACGTCTTGCATAAGGGATACGATGATGCGATTTGTACGGAATGCTTCCTTACCACCGCGCAGAATGGTGGCATTAGCAGTTTTAAAGCATAACGCTCCGGCATCAACGGTTACATTGGGACGCGCTTCAAAAATAATACCTATAACACCAAATGGGACAGCACGCTTCTCAATATGAAGTCCATTAGGCCTATCGATATTTTCTAGTACAGTTCCTACCGGAGATGGTAATAGACTAACTTGACGAACACCTTCTGCCATTTGATGAATACGATTTTTAGATAGTAGTAATCTATCTAACATCGTATCAGGTACCACGCCTCGAGCCGAATCCATATCCATGTGATTGGCTGTTAAAATTTGTTCACTGTGTTGAACTAACGCATCGGCCATAGCACATAATACCTCATTGATGCGTTTCTCTGGTAATTGCTGTAAAACAATAGATGCTGCTCGTGCAGATTCACCCATTTCTTTAAATATACTTTCATAGGAATTCATACTGCACCTCATCAATGAATAATTACTAAATTATTTCTATGAACAACCTCATCATATGTTGTATCAATTTCTAATACACGAGCTATATCTTGCGTATTATGACCTTTAATTTTGAGCAAATCTGTAGAACTATAATTCACTAATCCTCTGGCGATTTCTTTTCCCTTAGCAATAATTGATACTGTATCACCAGGTTCAAAAGATCCATCCACTTCTATAATACCGGCTGGTAAAATACTCGCGCCGTGATGTAATACAGCTCTTGTACACCCTTCATCTATAGTAATGCTGCCACTTAAGCGCTTACCATAAGCTACCCAATGATGCTTTTGTGAAACACCTTGATCATTAGCGACAAATAATGTACCTATATTCTCACCTTTACATACTTTACGTAAAGAATTATCTGATTCACCACTGGCAATAATCATATGTATACCTGAATTAGTCGCCATATGGGCAGCCTTAATTTTAGTATACATTCCACCGGTTCCCATACTTGAACCAGCACCGCCAGCAATTTCATAAGTTTCATCTGTAATCATAGAAACTTCATGGATTAAAGTAGCTGTAGAATCTGTAGCTGGGTTGGCCGTATATAAACCATCAATATCAGATAAAATAATAAGTACATCAGCCTCTACAATACCTGCTACAGTGGCCGATAAGGTATCATTATCGCCTATTTTATATTCTTCAATAGCTACTACATCATTTTCGTTAATGATAGGGATGACATGAAGTTGTAATAAAGCATGTAGTGTATTACGTAGGTTCAAATAACTATGACGAGAAGTACTATCCTCCTTAGTCAACAATATTTGAGCTACGGTTCTTCCATATTCTCTAAACATGCGTTCATACATATGAATGAGTACACCTTGTCCTACTGCAGCTGATGCTTGACGTAACACAAGATCTCTTGGTTTTTCTTTAAATCCTAGTGGTGCAAGTCCAGCACCGGTAGCCCCCGAGGAAACAAGAATAACCTCTTTCCCTTGGTTGGCAAGATCTGATAATTGACGGACTAAATGTTCTATCCGTTCTAAATTTAAATGACCATTTGGGTAACATAATGTACTGCTCCCCACTTTTACAACAATGCGTTTAGCATTCTTAATGGCATCTCTCATGCAATCATCTCCTATAAGGGAAAAAGGTTATAACTATTATTTCGGTAATATAATTTTGGGTTCTTTTTTAGCTTTATAAAGAACACCATTGAATCCAATAACTTGTACTAATTCAGCCCCAAGCATATCAGCTAATTCTTGGAAAATCGCTTTATCTTCTGGACTATTATTAAGCAATTTAACCTTAATTAACTCACGTGCCATCAGTGCTGCTCTAGTACTATCAATGACGCTATCCTCAAGGCCATTTTTACCAATTTGCACAACAGCTGGCATAGTAGCAGCTAGTGAGCGTAAATACCGTTTTTGTTTTCCTGTCATTATAACTCCTAGTCTCTAAATGTGAATCGTTGATCACCAATAACAACTTCATCGCCTTCTTGGCACCCTTTTTCACGTAATTTATTATCCAATTCCATGAAACGCCAAATACGTTGGAATCGACGTAACGATTGATCATCGTCAAGATTGGTCATCGCCACAAGTCGTTCGATACGCTTACCTGTAATATAAAAGGCAGCATCATCGCCACGGGTAATGACAAATTCAGTATCTGGTTTCGCTTCATACATAACCGTATCATCAGTGGCTTCAACTTCTGGCTCATAATTTTCTACGTAATAATAAGCACGTTCCATAAGCTCAGGTAAACCTTCGCCACTTAGTGCATTAATTAAGAAAACTTCATAGCCTTTATCCTCAAAATAAGTTTTTGTTTTTGGAATTGTTTCATCATCAAAGACAAGATCAATTTTATTGAGTGCTACAATTTGTTTCTTATTAGCTAGTTTTTCTGAGTATTTACGTAACTCATCATTAATAGCATCAAAGTCTACCTTAGGATCACGTCCTTCTATACCAGATACATCAAGAACATGAATGAGAATATTCGTACGTTCTACGTGACGTAAGAAGTTATGTCCAAGGCCTACACCTTCGCTGGCACCTTCGATAAGACCCGGAATATCAGCTAAAACAAAGCTACGGTCACCAGAAATGGTAACAACCCCCAATACAGGTGTTAAAGTAGTAAAGTGATAAGCTGCCACTTCTGGTTGTGCTTTAGATACTTTGCGTAAAATACTGGATTTACCAACGCTTGGATAACCAAGCAAGCCCACATCAGCCAACACCTTTAACTCTAGTTGTAACCAACGTTCTTCCCCTGGTTCCCCTTTTTCAGCAAAGGTAGGGGCACGATTAGAACTAGATAGGAATCTAGCGTTACCGCGACCACCGCGACCGCCTTTAGCAATGATAAAGGTATCACCATCGTGAACCAAGTCACAGAATACCTTACCTGATTCTTCGTCCTTAACAACAGTGCCTAATGGAACAGGGATAATTAAATCTTCTGCACCACGACCATGTTTATTAGCACTTTCACCATTGCCACCCTTCGGTGCTTTAAATTGGCGTTTATAACGAAAATCTACAAGAGTATTAATATTTTTATCTGCTTTTAAAACGACATCTGCCCCTTGACCACCATCGCCACCGCTTGGTCCGCCATTAGGAACATATTTCTCTCGACGAAAACTGGACATACCGTCTCCGCCATCACCCGCTTTTACAAATACACGAGCGCGATCTATAAACATAATTACATCCTTTTCTGCAAAACTATTTTAATAGTTCTATTGCCTTTTGAATTTGAATATCAGACATATCACTAGATGGTGCAGTTCCCTTTGGTAATTCTAGAACTACATCTGGTTGAATACCAGTGCCATCAATAACACGATCATTAGGGGTATGGTATTTAGCAATCGTCACTTTAATACCTTCATCCTCTAGATTTGGATATACGCTTTGAACAGTCCCTTTACCATAACTATTAGTACCTACAATAGTACCTAACTTTCTATCTTGAATAGCGCCGGCAATGATTTCAGATGCACTAGCAGAGCCTTTATTAATAAGAACAACCATAGGCAATGCGGGATTTTTTCCATCGGATACATAATTTTTTCTCTTTCCATCACGTGTAGTGAAAGATACTAATGTACCTTCTGGCATAATAATGCTGGCAATATCTTGAGCACTATTAAGTAATCCACCAGGGTTATCGCGTAGGTCTAGGACTAACGAAGTCATCCCTTCAGAGAGAAGCTGCTCATATTGAGTTTTAAAATCCCCTGCTGTATGTTCAGCAAATTGACTGATCCGAATATATCCAATGTGGTCGGTTAGCATCTTACTTTTTACTGTAGGTAATACAATTTCTTCTCTTGTTACGTTAAACGTTAATAATTGATTATCCCGTTCAACCACAATTGTTACATTGCTTCCAGCTTCACCACGTATTTTTGAAGCTGCATCCTCAATCGTCATAGAATTAGTATCTACACCATCAATGGATACGATGTGATCACCGCTTTTGATGCCAGCTTTATAAGCCGGCATATCATCAATAACGGATGCTGCTTCTAACCCCTTTGAACCATGTCCAAGAACCATGCCCACACCTGCATATGTGCCAGATGTATGCTCCTTCATAGATTCAAAGTCATCCTTATCTAAATAGACACTATGAGGTTCTCCTAGGGAAGCTACTAAACCTTTCAACATACCATCAAACAATGTGGCTTTACTTACAGGCGTCATAAATTTCTGAGTCGCTATGTAATAAGTCACCACAAATCGAGGCAACCCCATAGCTGATCCAGAAATATACCAAAATACGAGCCACAACATAATAATGGACGCAAATATATATTTAATTAGCGCTAAACCAATTCTTTTAAAATTATTATTCATTCTATAAATAACCCATAGGATCAACTGGATCCCCGTTTACACGAACTTCAAAGTGAACATGAGGTCCTGTACTATTGCCCGTACTACCGGCATAGGAAATAACTTGACCTTTCGCAACAGATTGACCTTCATCTACAGCGAGTTCAGAGTTATGACCATATAGTGTAGAAAGTCCATTACCATGATCGATAACTACAGCATAGCCATAGCCGCCCATCCATCCGGACCAAACTACGACGCCACCATCAGCAGCATGAACAGGTGTTCCTTCATCAACGCCAATATCAATACCGGAATGATAAATCGTAGTACCCCAAATTGGATGAACACGATAGCCATAAGGGGACGTAATTTCACCACTAACTGGCCAGCCAAGTTGTCCTGTACCTTGTACCCAATTATCTGATGCACCTTGCCCACCAGAGGATTGAGCTGCGGCGGCCGCGGCTGCAGCAGCTGCAGCGGCACGTGCAGCTTGTCGCTCTTTCAACATAGCACTTACTTGCGCTGAAGAAGCATTAAGTTCTTCAATGGCTTGCATAGCAGTTGCTCTATCATTTTGTGCTTTTTGAAGAACCACGTTACGCTCTGCTTTTTTCTGTTCAATTTCAGCCTGTTTAGCAAGAGCCGCTTTTTCTAATTCAACCAACTTAGCACGATCTGCTTCAAGTTTTTGTTTATGAGCTTCAATTTCAGCACGTTCTTTTTTAATTTCGTTAATCAATGTAATATCGGAATCGATAATTCGTTTTAAAACCTCTAATCGATTAGCGAAATCGCTAAAATCTTTAGATCCAATGACTACATCAAGATAACTAAGTCGTCCATTGATATAAATATCACGAACTCGTTTATAAAATACGGATTCTCGACCTTCTAATCGTTTTTGAGCTTCTGCCAATTGACGTTCATTAACTGTAATATCATTTTCTACAGCTACACGCTGGTCTTTAATCGTACCTAACTCAGCAGTCGCTTGACGAAGTTGTTCCTCAATTTGTTTCAACTGTTCAGAAACGCTACCAATCACAGTTTCCGCATCTGCTTTTGCAGCATTTTGTTGATTAACTTGTTGTTGAATCGAATCTAATTGATTCGTTAAATCTTCATCTTCAGCCATAATATAGGCTGGTGTCCCGCATAATACCACTCCCGAAAGAAGGGCTGCTACGAGACGAGTTTTAAATGTATACTGTCTCATAATCCCTCTACTATACTTTCATATATTGTTTCAATGAAATGGTACTACCAATAATACCTACAACTATCCCACCGCCAATTAAGCATGCTACTAATTGATAGAAGAATGGGAACATAGGAACTAATGGGAAGAATGCAAGCGAATCAGATACTTCCATGGTAATAAAATGATAGAACTCACCCACGCATAATACGGCAATAATGGAACCGATAAAGCCCAATAACATGCCTTCGATTACAAATGGCCAACGAATAAAGCTATTTGTAGCGCCTACATATTTCATGATTGCAATCTCTTTGCGACGAGCAAATACGGTTAAACGAATGGTATTAGAAATAATAAACAATGTGGCTGCCGCTAAGAAGCCAATGAGTACGATACCACCAATTCGGATAATTTGTGTAATACGGAACAATTCCTCAATGATATCCTGACCATAATGTGTACTTTCTACGCCTTGGAATGTAGTAACCAATTTAGCAGTAGATTTAACATCTTCAGGATTTTCAAAGGTAAGGACATAAGAGTTTGGCAATGGATTGACACCACCTAATGCGTTGACTAGTTGTTGTTGATCACCCAAACGTTCCTTAAATTCTTTCATGGCTTGTTCTTTATTAACAAATTCTAAGTGTTTTAGATTTGGAATTGCTTTCACTTGCTTACCAACAGCCATAATTTGTTCTGTCGTAAGCCCATCTTTCAAATAGACACTCAATTGAACTTGATTCTCTAAGCTAGATGCCATGTTATTAAGATTGATAACACCACAGAGAAATACACCAAGCATAAATAAAGATAGTGCTACAGTAGAAATAGACGCTAATGTCATAAGGCCATTGCGTTTCATGGACTTTAAGGCTTCCTTAAAGAAATATTTCATTGTTCTAGGCTTCATTAAATTCTGCACCCCTCATATTATCACTAAGAACACGACCATCTTTTAATTCGATAACTCGTTTATTTAAATAGGTAACAATATCCATATTATGGGTAACCATAATTACGGTAGTGCCAAAATTATTGATATGCTTGAACAAGTCTACAATGCCTTTACTCGTGTTAGGATCAAGATTGCCTGTTGGTTCATCTGCAATTAATACAGATGGACGGTTGACGATAGCCCGTGCAATTGCTACACGTTGCTGCTCACCACCAGATAAATCCTCTGGTAAATCATTCGCCTTATCAGATAATCCAACCAATTCAAGAACGTGAGCTACCTTCTCTTTAATCACCTTAGGTTTCTCCTCGATAACCTCTAAGGCAAAAGAGATATTTTCAGCTACGCTTTTGTTAGGTAATAGTCGGAAATCTTGAAATACTACCCCCAATTTACGACGCAATTTTGGTATTTTACTACGTTTCATTTTTGTAACATCAAACTCATCAACGATAACTACACCAGAATCTGGTGTAACTTCATGAGTTAATAATTTAAACAACGTAGATTTACCAGCCCCACTATGACCACAAATCAATACAAATTCACCATCGTTAATGGTGATACACACATTATCAAGTGCGGTAGATCCGTTTTCATATACTTTACTAACATTCTTAAATTCTATCATCGGTTCCCCTTTTATTTACGTGTCACCACTTTTTTAACTGCTTTTACGATATCCTCAGCTGTTAACCCATATTTCGCCATCAATTCTTTTGGTGTACCACTCTCCCCAAATGTATCTTGAACACCGACGAATTCCATAGGAACAGGTTTATGTGCAACAACAACTTCAGATACAGCAGAACCTAAACCGCCTAAAATATTATGTTCTTCAGCAGTCACAATAGCACCTGTTTCTTCAGCAGCTTTAATGATAGCATCAGCATCGATAGGTTTAATGGATGCCATATTAATAACGCGAGCAGAAATTTGTTCACCTTCTAGTTGTTTAGCTGCTTCAACTGCTGGTCCTACCAAAGCACCACAAGCGATAATCGTCACATCAGAACCATCTTTTAATTGATTGGATTTACCAGGTTTGAAAGTATATCCTTCTGCAGTTACATCATCAACACCAGCACGACCGAGACGTACATAAACAGGACCATTATAATTAGCTGCCCATTGAATGACAGATTCAGTTTCCTTTTCATCTGCTGGCACAATCACAGTCATGTTTGGTAAAACACGCATACATGCGATATCTTCTAAACTTTGATGAGTCGCACCATCTTCACCTACAGTAATACCTGCATGTGTAGCACATACTTTTACATTAAGTTTTGGATAACATACAGCATTACGAATTTGTTCAAATGCACGACCAGTGGCAAACATAGCAAAAGAAGATACGAATGGAATCTTACCTGCTGCAGCCAATCCAGCACCTACAGAAATTAGATTTTGTTCAGCAATACCTACATTAAAGAAACGTTCTGGACACTCTTTTTTAAATGTATCCGTCTTAGTAGATTTTGATAAATCAGCATCAAGAACAATAATATTAGAATTTTCTTTACCGATTTTTGCTAGCGCATTACCGTACGCTTCACGTGTTGCTTTACCCATTATTGTACCCCCATGATTTCATTTACGAATGCCACACCTTGTTCTTCACTAGGTGCCTTACCATGCCAACCAGCTTGACCTTCCATTTCTGCAACACCTTTACCTTTTACAGTATGCATTACAATACATGTAGGGCCATCTGTGAAAGCTTTCGCATCTTCAATAGCTTGATGTAATTCATCAATATCGTGACCATTTACTTCAATAACATTCCATTTGAAAGCTTTAAATTTATCAGGAATTGGCAATGGGGACATAACTTTTTCAATATCACCATCAATTTGTAAACCATTATAATCTACAAAGGCAGTCAGATTATTTAATTTATAGTGGCCTGCAAACATAGCAGCTTCCCATACTTGACCTTCTTCAAGTTCTCCATCACCGAGAATGGAATATACACGATAATCAGTATTATCGATTTTACCTGCTAAAGCCATACCACAAGCTGCAGAAATCCCTTGGCCCAAAGAACCTGTAGACATATCTACACCAGGTGTATGCTTCATGTCAGGATGACCTTGAAGGAAATGATTAATTTTACGCAAATTGATTAATTCGGATTTAGGAAAATATCCCTTTTCAGCAAGTGTCGCATACAATGCTGGCGCTGCATGACCTTTTGATAACACAAAACGGTCACGATCTTGCTTTTTAGGATTACTTGGGTCTACATTCATTTCTACAAAATATAACAGAGACATTACATCAGCAATGGATAAAGAGCCACCTGGATGTCCAGATTTAGCTGCTGTAACAGACTGTACGATGCTTACGCGAATCGCTTTTGCTTTCTCTTGTACTAATTGTTTTTGATCTTGACTCAATGTAGCCATAAAGACCTCACTTTCTGGATAATCTCCAATTTATATTTAATACTCTTCTAAAAGTGAAATAGCAAATTCCGCATTGCGTTTTGATACCTTACGCAATGTTTGAATGCGATTGAATGAATGTTGATAAGATTCTGTAGATTGTAAAAGTTCTACACATCGATCATATAGAACATTAGAATCTAATTCTGTCATAGTACCAATTGGTTCTTGTTCAATCATATGTAAAAAACTTGTAATTTTAGGGTCATAGGAAATACCAATAACTGGTTTTTCCATTAAGGAACTAAATACAAGTGCATGTAGGCGTATGCCAATCATTAGATCTACATTACCAGATAAGGATAGTTGCTCTTCTGTGGTAAAAGGTCCTTCTAATACGATTGGTTTTACCTTCATTAATGAAGCTATAATCTTTGCTTCCTTCGTATCATCAGGATGAGACATAGGTATGAATACTATTTCAGCATCTTGCTCTAAACTTAACCGGCTCAATACATCTGCTAAACTCTGTCTATACGCTGTATCATCCTTCCAACTACGCACAGCAATGCCGATACGTTTCCTACCACTTTCAATAGAAGCACAATTATACTTGGTTAAAATATTAGCACCGATACTAGGATTGGCCTTATGCATAGCTAATACAGCATCCGCCGTAACCTCAACATCGTAAATTCCAAGAGCATTCAACTCATCTTTTGAAATGGAATCACGAACTGTAATTCCATCTACATATTTCAACATAAATTTAACAGCTCGTTTTGTAGATTTACGATATAAAGGACCAATACCTTGAGAGTACAGCATAACAGGTTTTCCAAGTAATTTTGCAAGTCCCATGATACTTAGATAATAATAGGTATTTCGAATACTTGTAGCATCCTGTAATAAACTACCTCCACCGCTAATCACTAAATCAGCATTACGTATGGCATTCAAAATACCAAAGGCAGCAAATGTTCCAACAGCCTTAATATTATGTTTTCTACTAGTCTCTTGAGGATTGCCGGAGATAACCGTAATATGTGCATCGTCTTCTACATCACGAATAGCGTCGATAATGGCGCAAAGCATAGCTTCATCACCAGCATTACCAAAGCCATAGTAACCGGAAATAACGATATTACTCATGACTGTCCTCCCGATGCATAGCCCATTGCGAGATGTAAATGAGGAAACGAACTGCAAGAATAAGAACAATACCTATAGCACAACCGAGCAACAAACCATCATACCCACGCATAATAGACATGAAGACAGGTGTTCTAATATGACAGAAAGTTTCAACCATAGACGCTACGCCGATAACGCCAGCTATAGTTAATACAAAGTGAATAACCATAGGCCATTTACGTAAGAATGCAAATGTTGCGAGCATCAATAATGGATGACCAATCATAAATTCCTTTTCTCTTGGTCTAGCATATAGTGTATTCTCTAGGAATCTACGCAATACGAGTTCAAATGTTGGAACAGGCACACCTGCCGTATGACCACTACGGCCTACAAATACCCAAGCCGCAGCACCTATAGCAGCAAACACAAAGAACACATACATTTTTACATCTGTAGTTAGAAATTCTTTAATGAATTGCTTAGCTTCTGTTCCAGAGTTGATCATGCGACCTTTCCATAATGGAAAGCGTTGTAGATATGCAATCATAACAAGGATGATTGGTAATACGAAGGTAAGTTTTACACCTCTAAAGATTTCAAATTCCATAAAGAATTTTGTATTACCTAATAATGCCGCAATATACATGCCACCAATAGCAGCAAATAATGTTGCTATTACGAGATAGAGTAATGCGAGTAGCGTAGATTTCCACGCACCTATAGGACGTGTACCATCTGATCTGCGCCATTCTTCCATAAGAATCACCAAGGCTCCAACAGGTGCCATAATAGCTGCAGATAAAGCCCAAATTTGAACTAATAATGTACCGCTAGTTACAATAAATCCAACAATGGATAGTAGTGATAGTGCAAAAAATAGAACTAATTGTTTGTGTTGTGACATAGCTATAAACATTTGTCCTACATACACAAATAACGCAATACTACCAATCATTGTTAGAACAACTAATAAAGGATTAGGTGTATAGGCAGGATAAATATCTGCTGGCCCAAATTCATAGCCCTTAGCACTCAATTTATCTGTTGCACTATGTACATAGTTAATCGTTGTTTGTAACACAGTTTCATTATTTTGCCCTACTTCATACATAGGGAATAAATTAAATCGAATGTTGCGCTCAATATCGCTAATATAGAATCGTTGAGCCGCTTCTTCCGGAGTAATCTTCTTTAACTCATCTTTAGAAATTGTGTAAACACGACCTACACTGTAATTCTTCTTAGCCGCCATATCTAAGAATCCTAACTGAGGCTCATATTGCAACTGATTAACAGCTTCAATACCAACCAATGGAATATGAAGATTATTCATAGCCTCTAAGGTTTCATCAATATGATCTGGTGCACCTAATGCCTCTTTACCAGCAAATATAATACCTGTTACATGAGGAACCCCATCTAGACGATTAAATACATATTTAATATCATCAGATGTAACATTGCGATAATTAGTAGGTCGAACAATTACATTAAATCCGCGATTGGCCACTTCCATGGCTTGAATCTTAGAGATGCCTAAGTTCATCTTCGCATAGCTATCTGAAGTAGCACCTTGTAATTCTAAAACGGGTCCTATACTAGTATTAAATTCTTTAACCTTTTCTTTACTAATACGATGATATAGGTCTTCGCGAATTTCTTTATAATAGCCTTCTTTACCAGGAATAAGTGCAACATAAGTAGCGCCTGGTTTAATAGAACCACCATTGATACGAACATCGGACATATCTTGTGATGAAAGTAATTTAATTTCACCAGCGTCATTTGCCTTTTCTAATGTTCTATCATAAATGGCAAATGCCGTTATTCCCGCCTCTTTCAGTGCATCAAAAGCATCTTTTTGACTACGTTTTTCAAAGGCATTAGCTCGAAGTACAGCATCATAATCTACTATATTCTCAATATGATTTTGTGCCTTTTCAATTGTATTGCGCTCCATTACTAAATAGAGTGCTGAAATTAGTCCTACTATGATACATAGTATAAGAACTAATGAGTGCTTAGTTTTCTTAACAGTATGCACGATATTTCCTTTCTAATTGAGTACAGGTTTAATCTTAATATGAATTTCTCCATTTTCAACGTTAACAGACTCAGCTTTAACCGGAACTGGGAAATTATTAAAATCATAGATAGCAATAGGATGCAATTGTTGTGATGTAATACCTGCAATAGTCAATCCACTAACTGTAAATCGACTAGGAGCAAATGATAAAACATTATCTTTCAACTGCAAGGCGCCTTCCAAACTAGCTGTTCCTTTCAAAGACCCCATAATGTTAACAGTCCCAGTTAATGCTATACGGTCTTTATTAATTACTACATTAGCATCCTGTAGACCTTCTGTATTCTGAATCAGGAATTTCTTTAAATCATCCTCTAACACAATACCTTCTACATAGGATGGACCAAGACTTAGGACCTCAACCTCATGAGATGCAATGAGAGAAATAGGATTAATAACAATATTATTTGCCTCATAATGAAGACTAGAAAAATTCAACTTTCCTAATTGAACATTTTCCAATGTTCCTGCCGCGTGATCTGCTTGTCCGTAAACCAGTTTAAAGGCGGGTGTAGATTCAATAACAACAGTTTGGCTGGAAGGTTTAAGTGATTGATTTAACTCATCTTCTACAATAGATTCCATATATTTTGGAACTACAAATTGAGCACCCACCACACATACAATGATAAGCAAGACGATGAATATTAAAAATTTTTTCATTATAGCACCTATACTGTTAAATTAGCTTCTTTCTTTAAATAGCCTTCTATGAATTGGTCGATATTGCCATCCATAACAGCCTGTACATTACCAGTTTCAACCGATGTACGATGATCCTTTACCATATTATAAGGATGGAATACATAGGATCTAATTTGGCTTCCCCATTCAATAGCTTGGTATGTCCCACCAATTTGTTCTTTTAATTCAGCCTGCTTTTCAAGTTCTAATTCAAATAATTTTGCACGTAATAAACGAAGAGCTTGTTCTCTATTTTGCATTTGAGAACGCTGAGATTGACATTGAACTACAATGCCCGTTGGTTTATGCGTCATACGAACAGCAGAATCCGTTTTATTAATATGCTGCCCACCGGCACCACTTGCACGATATGTATCAACTTGGACATCTTTCATATCGATATTGATTTCTACGGTATCGTCAATTTCTGGCATTACGTCAACAGCTGCAAATGAAGTATGACGACGTGCAGCAGCATCAAATGGCGATATACGAACGAGACGGTGAACGCCTTTTTCAGATTTTAAATAGCCAAAGGCATTTTCGCCTTTAATGAGAAATGTTGCACTTTTGATTCCCGCTTCATCGCCAGGTTGTTCATCCATAAGTTCCACGGAAAACCCTGTCTTTTCTGCCCAACGCAAATACATTCGAATCAGCATAGAACACCAATCTTGTGCTTCTGTACCACCTGCACCAGCATGGAATGTAAGAATAGCATTATTCTGATCATATTCGCCGCCGAGCAAAAGCAATACCTCTTGTTTTTCAACAGCCTCTTGAATGCCATTTACAAATTGTTTGATTTCCCCCTCCATAGAGGTATCTTCTTCTTCTATTGCCATATCCAACATGACACTAGCATCTTCGATATCAGACACTAACTGTTTATACCCCTCTACAGAGTTTTTTAATTGTGTTGCCTCTTGAGAAATCTCACGAGCCTTATCAGGATTATCCCAAAATGTAGGATCACTCATCTGTACATCAAGTGTGAAGATTCGTTCTTCTTTTTGAGCTATGTTAAAGTGAATCCCTCATTCCATAAATTCGCTCTTCTAAACCAGAGATAATTGGTTTTAAATCCTCTAACAATTTATGTTCACCACCTTTATAGAATTACTACATGTACATAGTAACGATTTACTGTATTTTTAAAATGAAAAATGGCCGTTGCCCAGAAGGTGTTTTCCCATTGAGCAACGTGCCATTCACAAATGTTAATCTATGTTTTGTGGCTCCAACACATCTTCATGATGGGGTTGTGCACCTTCTAAGTGATCAACTGGTTGTTCAATTTCTTGAATCAATTGTGCACGAATTTTGTACAATGCCATGATTGTTTCATCTTGAATAGATTCAATCATGTGCTGGAACATATCATAGGCCTCAAATTTATATTCAACCAAAGGATTTTTTTGGCCATATGCACGAAGGCCAATACCTTCACGAAGCATATCCATATTATCCAAATGTTCCATCCATTTACTATCGACAACACGTAGCATAATCGCTTTTTCAAGTTGGCTAAACATTGCTTCACCTAAAAGATCAACACGATCTTGATATTCGCTATGTGCGATTTCGTGTAAACGTTCATCCAATTCTTGACGTGTATATTCTTCCATCTCTTCTGCAGACATAAGTTCAGAAGTCAAGAAGTATTGACTCAAGTGTTTATGTAAACCTTCGTAATCCCATTCTTCAGGATACAATTTTTCATCAGCATATGTATCAACAGCTTCAGTTACAAGCTTGTCAATCATTTCATTAATGGTATCTCTTAAAGATTCATTTCGTAATATACGACGGCGTTGCTCATATAACACTTCACGTTGTTGATTCATAACATCGTCATATTCCAAGATATATTTACGAATATTGTAGTTATGATCTTCAACTTTCTTTTGAGCACGTTCGATAGATTTTGTGATTAAGGAATGTTCAATTGGTTCATCTTCTTCCATTCCTAGTTTATCCATGATGCCAGAAATATTATCAGCACCAAAGATACGCATCAAGTCGTCTTCCAAAGATAGGAAGAATTGTGAAGAACCTGGATCACCTTGACGACCGGCACGACCGCGTAATTGGTTATCAATACGACGGCTTTCATGACGTTCAGTACCTAAGATAGCTAAACCACCAAGTTCAGGAACACCTTCACCTAATGTGATATCAGTACCACGACCAGCCATGTTTGTAGCGATTGTAACCATACCCATTTGACCAGCATTGGCAACGATTTCCGCTTCTTGTTCATGATGTTTAGCGTTCAATACCTTATGTGGTACACCAGCGCGCAATAACATATCTGAAAGTTCTTCAGATTGAGTAATGGATGTAGTACCAATCAAAATAGGTTGACCCGTTTGATGACGTTCTACAGCATTGCGTACAACAGCACGATATTTTGCTGCTTTAGATTTAAAAATAAGGTCAGGTAAGTCCACACGAATCAAAGGACGATTTGGTGGAATAGGAATTACTTCCAAACCATAAATATCATTAAATTCCTTTTCTTCCGTCTTAGCAGTACCAGTCATACCAGACAATTTTTCATACATACGGAAATAGTTTTGGAATGTAATAGATGCTAACGTTTGGCTTTCACGTTCAACCTTAAGTCCTTCTTTAGCTTCAATAGCTTGGTGCAAACCATCAGAATAACGACGGCCAAACATCAAACGACCTGTAAACTCATCGACAATAACAACTTCACCATCTTTTACTACATAATCTGTATCGCGATGCATCATAGCATAAGCGCGTAAAGAGGCACCTAGTAAATGATTGAGTTCAATGTTATCAGCATCATATAAATTTTCGATGCCTAGCATTTTTTCAACTTTTGTAATACCAGAATCTGTAGGTGCAATCGTCTTTTGTTTTTCGTCGATTGTATAATCTTCATCTTTTACAAGATGTGGTACAACTTGCGCCAATTTATAGTAGTTGTCAGTAGAGCGACTACCAGGGCCAGAAATGATGAGCGGTGTTCTCGCTTCATCGATCAAAATGGAGTCAACTTCATCGACGATTGCATAGTTCAACGGACGTTGTACCATTTGAGATACATCGGAAACCATGTTATCACGAAGATAATCAAAACCAAATTCATTGTTAGTACCATATGTTACATCTGCAGCATACGCTTCTTTACGTTGATTATAATCGAGATTTGCAACGATCAAACCAGTAGAAAGGCCAAGAAAATTATATAAACGACCCATTTGCTCACTGTCGCGTGTAGCCAAATAATCGTTGACAGTAACAACGTGAACACCTTTACCGGATAAAGCATTAAGATATACAGCTAAGGTAGCAACCAAGGTCTTACCTTCACCTGTACGCATTTCTGCAATATTACCTCTATGCAAGCAAATACCACCTAGCATTTGCACATCAAAGTGACGCATACCAAGTACACGTTTTGATGCTTCACGACATACGGCAAAAGCTTCTGGTAAAATATCGTCTAATGTTTCTCCCTTTTGCAAGCGGCGCTTAAACTCATCAGTTTTAGCAACGAGATTAGCATCACTTAATTTTACATAATTAGGTTCTAGTTCATTAATATGATCTACGATTTTGCGCATTTTTTTAACTTCTTTTGCGCTATTATTTCCTATAAGACTTTGTAAAAAGCCGAACAAACAAATCACTCCTCTTCGGGATATCTTACATTATTATATCTAATTCATTATAACGAAAAAGCCTTGAATAGTCAAAGAATTCAAGGCTTTTCTATAGATATACAACTAGAAATATAAAATGGATACCGTTTCTGGTATCCATTCTATATTTCACTCGATTAAATCAACGTAGAAAGATAATTAATTGAATAATCGATCATATTATTTTAATTCTGGTTCAATCAAACCATAGAAACCATCATGTCTGCGGTATACTACATTCATTGTTTCTGTTTCCGCATTGAAGAACATAAAGAAATCATGTCCAATCAAGTTCATTTGCAAGATAGCTTCTTCTACATCCATAGGACGAACAGCAAAATGTTTACGTTTTACTACTTCAATTTTTTCTTCTTCTACAGGTGTATCAAGAGGTGCTACATCTGGATGGAAAGCTTCTTGACGTTTAAAACGTTTTGCCAAACGAGTTTTATGTTTATGAATTTGGCGAACGATTTTATCTACTACTAAATCGATTGCTGCATACATATCATCATTTGTTTCTACGCCACGAAGTACAATTTTATCAACGAAACATGTAATTTCAATGGTTGCTTTATCACGCACTACAGATAATACTGCTTGTGCATCTAACTCATCATCAAAGTAACGGGTCAACTTACCCAATCTTTTTTCTACATACTCACGAAGAGCCGCTGTTACTTCAATGTTTTTACCTCTGATTGCTACTTTCATATGTCAACACCCTTTCTAAAAATCAACGACCAGTTGTTAGAATGTTCTTATTACTCTATTTCTGGTGTCTTAATTAGTATTTCTACATCTACATATAAAACTCCTCTTTTTTGATAAAAATTTTTATATTTTTTGTAGAAATATGTATTGCACACTATTAAATGTGCAAAAAATCCCAACAAATAAGATGTTGGGATTTTTTTAATTTAGTTTTTATGTAATATTTGGTATATGATTACGCTTTTACAACATTTGCTGCTTGTGGACCACGATTGCCATCAACAATGTCAAATGTTACATTTTGACCTTCAGATAAGGATTTAAAACCTTCGTCTTGAATAGCAGAGAAATGAACGAATACATCGCTACCATCTTCTCTTTCAATAAATCCATAACCTTTTTCTGCACTAAACCATTTTACTTTACCTAACATGGGTAATATCCTCCTATAAAATATATATTGTCTTACTGTCTTGCTCTATATCTGTATAATAACATAGCGTGTATAAAATATCAAATTACAACACTCGTATTTCATTTAAATTATTATGCAGATTCAACTCTAATAAATAAATAAATTTGATTCTTAATTCCTTTTAAGTATTGGTTTTACTCTATATATTCTATAGTATAAAGACTCATATTTATTTCATTATAACTAAAATATATGAGTATTATAAATATTTTTTGCACTATACAAATGCATAAACTGTATATTTATCACAAATATTTATATCTAATATCTATTTATATGAATTAACAGATTTAGAAAAATCACTTAATTACAGTAGTTTCTAAAGTAAATATATATAATTTATCAAAATTTGTTATAAGATAACGGGCAACAAAAAACACTCATAATTATAAACTACGTAATTATGAGTGCTGTTTCTAAGAATCTATAAAATTTTAGACAAGAATAATTTTGTTCTATCACTAGAAGGTGCATCAAATACTTGTGCTGGTGTGCCATCTTCTAAGATTTGACCACCATCGACAAATAACACTCTATCCGCAACCTCTTTAGCGAAGCCCATTTCATGTGTAACGATAACCATCGTCATACCTTCATCAGCCAAAGATTTCATTACATCCAATACTTCTCGTACCATTTCTGGATCAAGTGCCGATGTAGGTTCGTCAAATAACATTACCTTCGGTTTCATAGCTAATGCACGTGCAATAGCAACACGTTGCTTTTGACCACCGGATAGTGAGTCCGGATACATTTGAGCTTTATCAGCTAATCCGACACGTTCCAATAGTTTCATAGCAATGTTTTGTGCTTCTTTCTTATCCGTTTTTCTTACATTTACGGGAGCCAATATCAAATTATCCAATACGGTCATATGTGGAAATAGATTAAAGTTTTGGAATACCATACCCACTTCTGTGCGTACAGCATTCAATTTATTTTTATCGGATAAATCCATACCATCCACGATTACATGACCACTTGTAGGTTCCTCTAGATAATTCATCGTCCGCAAAACTGTACTTTTACCAGATCCTGAAGGACCGATGATTACAACAACTTCACCTTTATCAATTTGTAGATTGATGCCCTTTAATACTTCATTTTTACCAAATGATTTTCGCACATCTTTTAATTCTATCATTTTACGTTATATTTCCTTTCAAGGTAAGCAACCAATCGAGAAATCGGTATTGTCATACATAAATAGATAATGGCAACCGTTCCCCAAATTTCAGTAGCCGCATAGGTTTTAGCGATAATTAATTGACCACGACGCATCAATTCTTCAAAACCAATAACAGAAACTAAAGAAGAATCTTTTAGCATGGCAATAAATTCATTACCCAAAGGAGGGATTGATGCTTTAAACGCTTGCGGAATAATAATAAAGCGCATAGTTTGCCACCAAGACAAACCTAGTGAACGACCGGCTTCCATTTGCCCTTTATTTACAGATTGAATACCCGCACGGAATATTTCAGATACATATGCACCAGAATTGATACTACAAGCAGCAACAGCTGCTACATAAGGATCAATTCGAGTGCCAATGATTTGAGGTAATGCAAAGTAAATCATAAAGATTTGTACTAACATAGGTGTACCACGAATTACATCTACGTAACATTTAGCAATCAATCGAACAATTACGAAATTCGACATTCTAGCTAAGGAAACAATTAAACCGATAATGAAACCACAGCTTACAGCAACAGCTGTAATTTTTATGGTCATTAAAGCCCCATATAATAATAATGGTAAATTACTCGTTATGACATTCCAGTCCATTTACAACTCCCTAATTATTTAAAATCCAACACAACAGGCATATCTGCAGGTGCATCTACATTAAACCATTTTTTATATAATGTATTAAATTCACCATCTGCTTTCATATCAGCAATAGCTTTATTAATTTCCTCTTGTAAAGCTTTATTATCTTTATTCAAAGCCAAACCTAAGTACTCTTTTGTATTTGGATATGGCAAGATTTGGATATGTTCATCAGGATGTTTTGTGCTGTAATATTGAGCAACTGGTAAATCAATAACAGTAGCATCAACACCACCATTTTGCAACTCTAACAACGCTTCATTACTATGATCGAATTCTTTTACAGAAGTACCTTCGATCTTATGAGCTAAATCGGAACCAGTTGTCCCCATTTGAGCAGCAATTTTTTTATTCTTCAAATCGTCTAAGGAATGAATGCTATTAGAATCTTTATATACAATAGCTAATGCATTTTCATAGTATGGAGATGAGAATAATACCTTTTCACTACGCGCTTTGGTGATTGTCATACCAGAAGCTGCCACATCAATATCATGTGTATTTAATGCTGGAATCAACGCATCAAAGGCAACGTTTTTAAGCTCTACATCTTTGTTAATACGTTTGCCAATTGCACGAATCAAATCGATATCGAAACCTGCATAATCTTGGGTTTTATCATCTTTAAATTCAAAAGGTACGAATGTAGCATTTGTGCCAACAATTAACTTATTATTAGACGTTGTTGTAGAAGAAAATCCACAACCACCAACTAAAGATGCAGCCATAACAACCATCAAACTACCGAGAACTAATTTTTTTACTTTTTTATTAAACATCTTCTTAACCTCATATATAACTAAGTTTATTTATATAGTATATATACATGGAATAATTATGTCAATAATAATGTATATAACATTTTTAAAATTCCATATTTTAATGATTTCTCTATTAATTTTTATACACAATACGTATTAATATGCACTCCCTGTATACAAAATATAGCTTAACAAACGCAATATCTACAATTTTCATTTATACATCTGTATAAATGAAAAAAAGCACATGAGAAAAGCCTCATGTGCCCGTTATACGGCTGACCTGGTCTTTGCCCCCACACTCGCCTGCTGGAAGGTTCGCTCATAAGCCCATAGCTCCCCACTACTACTCCTCTCGGTGTCCCGGCAGGACTTACATCTAAGCCGCACCATGCTCACAGCCCTTTGGACTGCTTATGTGGATCGTTTTGCCTGCGACTGGCCTCGACTTACAACCACAGACCCGTATTTTAATATTATAGATTATAAATTATATCTATGTCTATATCTTTATTATTTGCAGATAATACAAACATATGTGTTAATCAATATCACTGTTATGAGAATAAAAAATGCAAGTCTTAATTTCAATGTATAGAAAATAGGAATAGGAATATAAAATAATTCTTCATTTTTCTATTATAATTCTTAAAACACGATTTTTACATCCCATTCTTAATGCATTCCTTTTTTGTCAACACTTTCTATTATGCTAAATATGAATACCTATTCAAAAACCAAACATTATACCGATACACAAAGCATAAAAATTGTTGTATAATACGAATACTGTTAAAGAAGAACGGACTATAAGTTGTACGATGTAATGTCCTTGGGGTTGGGACTTTACATATTTGTATAGTAGAGGGGTTTATTATGTTTATGTTATCATTGATGCAGCCGTCCGGGCTGTATGAACTGGAGAAAGATAGTTTAGAGGCCATTAGTGCTCAACTATTACAAATGATACAAATGAAAAGCTATCACTTGTATACACATTCTGTACAAGTCTCCAATTATGCAGTTAGTATTGCTGCAAAAATGGGATTGCCATTAAATGAAATTGAACAAATCCGTCATGCTGCACTATTACATGATGTAGGTCTTTTGATGATTCCTAATGCGATGATTCAAAAAGCACCATACTTGAACAAGCAAGAAATGTCAAAATATAAACAACATGCTGCTAGTGGTGCTAATATGATTGAAAACTATCCATGTTGTCAACAAATCCTATCATATATTCGTTACCATCATGAAAAATGGGACGGATCCGGATATCCAAAACATTTACGTGGCGCCAACATTCCACTTGGGGCACGTATCATTGCTGTTGCGGATTACTATGATTCCACTGTGAATCCATCCACTGAATTTTGGGCAAAAACAAAAGCTAAAGCAAAAGAAGAATTGTTTAGCGCATCTGGTTCCCTCTTTGATCCAGATGTTGTAAAAGCATTTATCGATGTACTAGGTTAAACAACATAATTAAGGCTGTAATAGAACAAAATCTATTACAGCCTTTTATTTTTAAAAACTACCACTAGCTAATGTCAATGCTTCAATATATTGAGGATGATATGCTCTTAATATTCGAGCAGCTGACTCTAAGGTAGCTCCGGTCGTAAATATATCATCAACTAATAAAATTCGCTTATCATATAACAATGAGAAATCGCAAGTTTCCTTCCACATAAATGCCTTATCGATTGTGCTATGCCGTTCACTACCAGATAAGCTCCACATTTCTTTATGGGTATCCATTTTATATAAACAATCAAACCATTTATAACAGACCTCTTTTTCAGTATTATATTCCATAACTCCATTTACACTGTCATCGCTGCTTCTACCATCAATACGATTAGAATTTGAAAATGACAACACCCAATCATAAAAAAATAGATCCACCTGATTATATCCTCTAACCTTCTTTTTTTCTGCACTTGATGGTATAGGAATCACATAATGAGGCCTATAATCGTGCATCCTCAAGTTGTACGATGCTAAAAAAGGAGCAGCCCCTTTGGACTGCTCCTTTTTTTCGTTAAATTTAACGTCATATATCATGGATTTAATACCACCTCGATAGTCAGCTAGAATCCAAGCAGAATTTAGCGAGGACAGTAATTTAGATGGCACTTGTCTTACATGTAGAACTTCTTCAATACAAGCATCACACCAATCCCCTTGTTGTTGTACATGGGTACCACAATGAGGACAAACAGGAGGAAATAAAAAATCAAATAGATTCATTATCCATCACATCTTCCTTGTAAACGTTCTTTAAATAATGTATATCGTTCTTCACCATTAACCGTTTTAACAGCACGCTCTACAGAGCTCTTTGTACCGATCATGATAACCTTTCGCTTAGCCCGTGTAACAGCGGTATATAGTAGGTTTCGTTGTAACATTCCACCGTACATAGGAACAAATGGTATAATAACAACACCATACTCACTGCCTTGACTTTTATGAACTGTTATCGCATAGGCCGGCATAATCATATGTGCTTCATCAATAGATAGGCGAACCTCTTTATGAATAAAGCGAATGCAGATATCAGATTTGGTAATGGCATAAATAACGCCGATTTCACCATTAAAAACTTCTAATTCATAATTGTTAAGAACTTGAATTACCTTATCACCAACGCGGAATGTAATTCCATTAACACGCACTTCCCCTTTATAACTCTCTGGAGGATTTACAGATTGCTGCACATATTGAGATATACTTGTACTGCCAGCCTTACCTCTACGCATAGGCGAAATGATTTGAATATCAAGTTCATCATCGACAAATTCTTTTTCCCGTTTATACACATCAACGATGGCTTTCATCATATCACCAAGAGAGTTAACGGAAATGAAAGTGAATTCATCACTAGTCGTATCAAGATTTGGCATTTCACCACGGTTAATAGCATACGCACTATCGACGATACTATTACCAGAGCTTTGACGATAAATATGTTGTAACCGCGTATACGGGACCATATCACTATCAAGTAAATCTTTCAATACAAATCCAGCACCTATTGGAGGCAATTGATCCACATCACCTACGATAATAACATGGGCTTCGCGAGGTATAGCTGACATAAGGGAATAAAATAATCGCACATTAAGCATGGATGCTTCATCTATGATGATAACATCAATATCAAGAGGATCATCTTCATTTTTTGTGAAATCGTAGGAATCACTACCAGCCACAGGCATAAGTAAACGATGTATGGTTGTTGCTTCAAACTCAGTGGCCTCTGTTAATCGCTTAGCTGCGCGTCCCGTTGGAGCACAGAGAATAATGCGACCTAATCCACCTAATTGAAAACCCTTGACTAAGGCCTTAATAATCGTAGTTTTCCCTGTTCCCGGTCCACCAGTAATAAGGGAAAACTTCTCAAAGAATGATAATTCTATGGCTTCCTTCTGTTCAGGACCAAAGGTAATATGATTATCGGCTTCAAATCGTTCAATAAAATCAGGAATATCTAGTGATATAGGATCAGCTTCAATTAAGAAATCACGCGTATAGTGTACACCTTCAACTTCGGATACATACATTTCAGGAGGATACACATACAATATATCATCATAGTAGGTGCTATAAACGATACCTTGAGAAATTAATGAGTCAATATGATTAGCGATTAAATCAGCATCAACTTGCAATAAATCATAGGTGCGCCCTATCAACTCATCGACAGGTAAACAAGTATGACCTTGATTATCAAGATTTCCTAAAATCCAGTTAACACCAGCTTCTAATCGTCTTTCATCATCAGCCTCTATACCTAAATTAATAGCTAATGTATCCGCCGTATTAAATAACATATCGGGGGCAATACGTAATAGATTATACGGATTATCTTGTATAACATCTATAGAAGAAGCCCCGTAGTATGTGTATACAGTACGAGACCATTTAGAAGAAATTTGATGAGACTCAAAAAAGTGATTTAAATCTGATAAAATACCTTCTCCTAATAGCGTGTTGTATAATTCATCCTTCACACCCTTACGTAAACCAGGCACATCTTTAATTTCTTCCGGCCGTTCTTCACGCAATACATCTAATAATCGAAGGCCAAAATAATCACAGATTTTATCTACAGACTTTTCACCTAAACCCTTTATGCCTAAGTTCATCAAATACAACTTAGCAGCCCCCATATTATCGGGTTTCAGTTTTTCTATACTAGATGCATCAAACTGAATTCCATACTTTTGATGCTCTACATAACGTCCCTTAATCTCAATGTCTTCCCCTTCTTTTGGGGCTTCGAAACGACCAGTACAAGTAATGTATTCCTCATTATAATCTTTCACAAGAAATACACAATACGTGTTCTGTGTATTTTGATATATAATTCGGTATACAAATCCTCGTAATGCTTCCATTATTTCTCCGTATTAGGTAATGCTTCTATAATTTCTTGAACGGCGTCAGTGATGCTACCTTCATTGCCAATCTTAATATGGGCAACGCGTTCATATAAAGGATATCGTTCTTCATATACATTGAAAATATACTCGATACTTTCTTTCACGAGCGGACGAATTTCTAAATCCAAATCATCGAGAATATGGTTAACATCGCGATTTACAAAAACGACTAAACCATTATTACGCATAAGGTTTACGATTTTTTCAGATGTTACCGTACCACCACCAGTAGCAATAACAGATGGCTTATTATGAATCAATTCTTTAATTGTTTCGTATTCATATTCGCTAAATGCATCCTTACCGTCATAAATAAAGATATTTTGTACGGTTTTTCCCACTTTATCTTGAATGGTTTGATCTAAATCATAGAAATCTCGGCCTAATTCTTTAGCTAGCATTTTACCAACCGTAGTTTTACCTGCCCCAGGCATACCAATTAGGAAAATATGCTTATGCATGTGTTCCTTCAAGAACTCATTGCTAATAGAAATGACATCCTTCATATAAGATTCAATATATGTCAACATACGTGAATCGTCACATTCAGTTTTAAGACTAGAAATAATCTCTTGATCACGTTCTTCATCAATAAGAGGTAAATGATGTTCATCCTTAAACTTACCAATTGATTTAATGATAGATAAACGTTGTTCAAATAATTCTACTAACTGTGCATCAATACTATCAATTTGTTTGCGTGCGTCTTTAATATCCATAGCTCCCCCTTATGGGTTATTACGTAAAATCCGAATTGCTGTTTCTTCATCGACTTTCATTTGATCAATCAATTCTTGTAAATTATTAAATTTAACCTCACCGCGTATATATGAAATAAACTGAACCGTTACTTCCTTACCATATACATCTTGGTCAAAATCAAATACATGTACTTCACATCGATGATATTGATTTTTGAAAGTTGGATTATCCCCTATATTTCCAACCCCATCATACCAAATGCCATCTATACAAACCCGATTAGCATACACCCCATCAGGTGGAATTGCCATCTCATTAGGTAATAAAAAGTTAATGGTTGGAAATCCTAATGTACGACCTCGTTGATCACCTTTTATGACGATACCTCTAAACTGGTATGGACGTCCAAGCCAAGCTGTAGCTTGTTCCATATGCCCTTCTTCTATAGCCTTACGTATGTTAGTGCTACAAATTGGACCTTCTTCTGTCGATAGCAAAGGTTCAACGATGATATGAATCCCTTTGGCAGACAATCGTTCCCGCATTAACTGAGGATTGCCCGCTCCTTTGGCACCAAATGTAAAATTAGTACCAATTGCGATGCCTACTACATCTATATCACGACAAAGAGCATCTAAGAATTCATCAGGTGACATAGTAAATATATCCAAATTCATAGGCAATCGTAAGATATAATCTACCTTTAAAGATTCTAAAATTTCATCCATAATATCGGCAGATAATACCCGTTTAGGAACATCTCCAGGTCGCAATATAGTCATAGGATGCGCACTAAATGTGACGAGAACCGTAACGGCATCATGCGCCTTAGCCTCTGCTATTGCATTACCAATGACCCGTTGATGACCACGGTGTACACCATCAAATGTGCCTAATGCGTATACGATTTTACGATTAATTTGACGTAATTCATCAAACGAGTGTAACTGTTTCATACTTATCCTTCAATAAAAATATTTTTATCCACTTTAAGTGAATGTTTCGTTCGTTTTAGAATACCTACAAAACCATGAGGTCCATAGGCTCTATACTTTTCAAATGGAATCGTGTGAGAAAAGGCCTCAACGATTGGTAATTCCTTACCTTGTACCATCATCTTTAATTGTACACTATTTACGTCCACTTTTGAAAGATGGGATACCGCAATATCCGTAGGCAACAACAATTTTTCACCGTGAATCGTTAATTCCTCCGCTATATAGGCAGATTGAATATCAAAAGGCCCCACACAAGTTCTTGCCAAGGAAGTCATGGTCCCAGGAATGCCTAATTGAATACATATATCACGTAACAACGAACGAATATAGGTACCACCAGAACAGGTGACACAAATTGTAAAATAAGGAAAACCATAAGCTACCAATTCAATATTAGAAATCGAAATGGTTCGCATTGGTAACTCTACAGGTATCCCCTTACGTGCATATTCATAAGCCCGTATACCATTAATTTTTATAGCCGAGTACTTGGATGGGCGTTGCTCTTGTGTGCCAACAAATCTAGATAGCACTGATGATAATTCATCCCACGTTGGCGGTATCAATCGTTCATTAATTGTAGAGTGATCCGCCAGTAATGTAACGCCACTAGTGAGATTTATATCATCATCAGGTAATACTGGCTGTCCCGTACTATCTTCAGTGTCAGTAAAAGTACCAAATTTACATTCTGCTACATAGGTCTTATTAAATCCATCTGTGTATTCAATGAGACGTGTGGCCTTACCCAAAAAAATAGGCAATACACCATAGGCCATAGGGTCCAATGTGCCACTATGACCAATTCGTTTTTCTTTTAAAATGCGACGACATATACCTACAGCATCATGACTGGTAATACCAGGAGGTTTTAAAAATGGCAGCACTCCATCCATTATTTGATAACCCCCAATAGACGAGACTTAGCCTCATCGATAGAACCTTCTATGGTACAACCAGCAGCACGTATATGACCACCACCGCCAAAATGATTAGCAATAGCATTCACATCTATCCCCTTAGATCGAAGGCTGATACGCGTGCGATTTGGGCTTTCACCTTTCAATAAAATGGCCACATCAACAGTATCTACATTACGAATAATGTCGACGAATCCATCTGTATCGTCGCCTAATATAGACATAACCTCTGGAGATAGCTCGATAGTAGCAACGCGATTATCCTTATAAAAAGCAATAGTTTGCATTACCTGTTTCGTTAATTCAAGACGTGCTGCACTTACGGCCTCAATCGTTTCAGAAATAACATTTGGCCTTGCACCAGCAGCAACACATAGACTAGCCATTTTTAGGGTATTAGCCGTAGTATTGCTAAATTTAAAGAATCCACAGTCGGTGGCAATCGCCATATAAAGAGCATTGCCCATAGACTCTGTAATAGGCCAATTCCATTGTTCGCACAAGTCCGTAATAATTTCACCAGTAGCCGCAAAATCAGGTTTTAAATATAGATGATCTGCAAATTCTGAATTAGAAATATGATGATCTATATTAAAAATAGGTGCACTAAAGAGTGCACCTACGCGGCCAATCCGTTCATACGTGCTAGCATCTAATACCATTAGCATATCAACCTGTACAGGATGTGTTTCAAAATAGGCAACACCCTTAATTTGATCGATATACGATAAAAAGGAATATTTTTCAGGTATTACATCATCCACGACCATATACACAGTTTTGCCTTGCGCTACGAGAGCCTCATAAAAGGCAACCATAGAACCAATAGCATCGCCATCTGGTCGTACGTGGACAGTGAGCATTATAGAATTAGCTTCACACAGAGCCATGTGTAATTGATTAATTGTGATCTTACTCATGTTCTGTATCCTTTGTGTTAATTTGTTTCTTCATCCTTTTTGATTTCATTCAAAAGGGATTCAATATGCATGCTGTAATCCAACGATGTATCCTTATCAAAGGTAATCGTAGGGATATGGCGCAATTTCAATACCTTGCCAAGCTCGGTACGTACATGGCCAGATGCATGCTTTAATGCGATAAGAGTATCTTCTTTCTCTTTATCGGAACCAAACAAGGAAACATAAATCGTAGCTTCACGTAAATCACCAGTTACATGAACATCGGTAATCGTCGTAAAGCCGATGCGAGGGTCTTTCAACCCACGCATCAACATTTGACTTACTTCTTGTTTGATGAATTCTTGTAATTTTCTTACACGAACATCACTCATAGTAACCTCCTATATTTGAGGTGCAACTTCTTCCATCAAGTACGCTTCGATTACGTCGCCTTCCTTGATGTCGCGGTAACCTTCCAAGGAGATACCGCATTCGAAGGATGTTTTAACTTCTTTCACTTCGTCTTTGAAACGACGTAAGGAATCAACCTTACCTTCAAATACGACAATACCATCACGGATCAAACGTACTTCAGAATCGTTCGTAATACGACCTTCTGTTACATAGGAACCGGCAACGATAGCTTTAGGTGTAGAGATAACTTGACGCACCTCTGCACGACCAACGACAACCTCTTTAAATTCAGGTGCCAACATACCACGCATAGCAGACTCAACATCATTGATGGCATCATAGATTACGCGGTACGTACGAAGGTCAACCTTTTCTTGTTCCGCAGCACGACGAACATTAGCATCTGGACGTACGTTAAAGCCCATTACGATAGCATTAGATGCAGATGCCAACATAATATCGGATTCGTTAATGGCACCTACAGCAGCATGAACGATAACAATACGAACTTCAGGGTTCTTAATACCTTCTAAAGATTGACGCAATGCTTCTACAGAACCTTGAACGTCCGCTTTGATGATAATATTAAGATCTTTTAACTCACCTTGTTGAATTTGGTTGAAGATATCATCCAACGTAACTTTGTGAGTAGCTTGCAATTCTTGTACGCGTTGTTTAGCAATACGTTTCTCAGCGATAGCACGTGCTTCATTATCATCCATACCGTTAATGATTTCACCAGCTTGTGGAACTTCGGAGAAGCCTAAGATTTCTACCGGCATAGAAGGACGAGCAACCTTTACTTTTTCGCCGCGTTCATTTGTCATGGCACGAACTTTACCATATGCAGTACCAGCAAGAACGGTGTCACCTACACGAAGGGAACCTTTTTGTACCAATACTGTACATACTGCACCACGACCTTTATCAAGTTGAGCCTCGATAACAACACCGTATGCTTTACGATTAGGGTTCGCTTTTAATTCCATAACCTCTGCTACAAGCAAGATATTTTCGAGCAAGTCATCAATACCTTGTTTTTTCTTAGCAGATACAGGAACCATGATTACATCGCCACCCCATTCTTCTGGCAACAAACCATGTTCAGATAATTGTTGTTTAACATGATCAGGGTTAGCACCTGGTTTATCCATTTTGTTGATGGCTACGATAATAGGCACATCTGCAGATTTAGCATGGTTGATAGCTTCGATAGTTTGTGGCATTACACCATCATCGGCAGCTACTACGAGAACTGCGATATCCGTAGACTTCGCACCGCGTAGACGCATAGCTGTGAAAGCTTCATGGCCTGGTGTATCTAGGAATGTGATCTTATTGTCATTGTAACGAACTTGGTATGCACCGATATGTTGTGTAATACCGCCTGCTTCACCAGCTGTTACATTGGTTTGGCGAATTACGTCCAACAAGGATGTTTTACCATGGTCAACGTGACCCATGATAGTTACAACAGGAGGACGAGGTTTCAATGTTTCTGGTGCGTCTTCAATTTCGATAACATCTGTTGGATCCTCTTCAGGTTCTACTTCTGTTACGGTTACACCAAAATCTTCGGCTACGATAGTAGCTGTATCAACATCTACTTCTTGGTTAATGCTAGCCATAACACCTAAGAGCATCAATTTTTTGATGATTTCAGATACTTCACGCCCCATTTTTTCAGCCAATTCTTTAACTGTTAAAGGACCGCTTAATTCGATTTCCGTAGCAATTGCTTCTTGCGCTTTACGCTCTTCTTCCGCCTTATGTTGCAAGTATTGCTCGTTACGATGTTTTACCTTGTTTTTCTTCTTTTGCATGGATGTAGACAACAAGGATTGAGGTCGGTTATTGCCTTTTTTATTTTTCTTGTTCCGGCGATCATTGCCATTTTGTTGGTTGCCACCGTTGTTGCGGTTATCTACACGGCCATTGCGGTTGCGATTATCTGCATTACCATTGTGGCGGTTGTCATTTTTTTGACCTTGTTGGCCATCATTCTTTTGGCCTTGTTGTTGACCATTAGGACGATCTTGTTTCTGATGATTACGGCCATCTTGTTTATTGCCGCCATTATTTTGTTTTTTAGTAGGCTCGTTAATTTGTACATGACGAACATTGGATTTCTTATCTTCATGTTTCTTATCATCATGTTTAGCCTCTTTTTTATAACTCTGTTCTTTTGCTGGTTTATCTGCTTTTGCAGGTTTTTCAGCTTTAACAGCCGCTTTTTCATGTTTGCTTGGATTAGCTGGAGCAGCTGCCGCCTTTGTATCGGCCCCACTAGACTTACCACCTAATTGATTTTTCACCACAGTATAACCTGCATCATCTACTGTATTAACGGCTTTTGTAACATTAAAATTATGTTGTTGCAAAATAGAAATAACCTGTTTACTTTCAACGCCAAATTCCTTAGCGATTTCATGTACGCGCTTTTTGGACATCTACATACCCCCTTCTTACTGATCAATCTCTTTTAGTAATGCTTTTGCAAATCCATCATCCTCTACGGCTACCACTACACGTACTTCTTTGCCTATAGCCGTACCTAATGTTTCTTTACTGCCGACTTTACGCAATGGGATATGATGTATTTCTGCTAATTGTATGTATTTCTTTTCATTATTGGCCGCACAATCACCTGCTAATAGAACAAGCTTAGGGGTTTTCTTTTTCATCGCTTTCTCTACGATGAAATCTCCGGAACTTAATTTTCCGGCCCGTTGTGCCAAGCCTAAGAGATTTAAAACTTTTTCTTCATTCATATGCTGAAATTATTCATGACCTTCCAAATCGTGCTTCAATGCTTCATATACCTCTTTTGATACAGCATGCTTTAAAGAGCGTTCTAATTTTTTACCCTTATACGCAGCCTCAAAACAGTCCATGGATGCACAGATATAAGCACCACGACCAGGAGCTTTACCAGTTCTGTCGATACTGATTGTCCCTTCTGGGCTTAGAGCAACACGCATTAACTCGCGCTTACTCTTTGGTTCACCACAGCCTACACAGGTACGCATAGGTTGAGATTTGGTTTTCATTAGTCTTCGCTTTCCGCTGCTTCAGTACTTGTAAAACCTGTGAAAGGATTTTCTGCAGCTTGTGTTTCACTCTTAATGTCGATTTTCCAGTTTGTCAATTTAGCTGCTAAGCGAGCATTTTGACCAGCTTTACCGATAGCCAAGGACAATTGGTAATCAGGTACTACAACATAAGAAGATTTTTCTTCTTCGCTAACATCTACAGAGATTACCTTTGCAGGGCTTAAAGAGTTCGCAATGTAAATGGCAGGATCTTCATCCCATTTTACAATGTCGATTTTTTCATCGTGTAATTCGTCTACAATGTGTTGAACACGTTGACCTTTTGGACCTACGCAAGCACCAACCGGATCGATAGATTCATCGCGGCTATATACAGCGATTTTAGAACGCATACCAGGTTCACGTGCTACAGATTTAAGCTCTACCACACCTTCATAGATTTCTGGCACTTCTAATTCAAACAAGCGTTTTAATAGGCCTGGATGAGTACGGGAAATCATAATTTGAGGGCCTTTCGTAGTTTTCTTAACCTCTACGATATAGCATTTAATGCGGTCCCCTTCATGATATGTTTCTGTACCGATTTGCTCAGTTGGAGGTAAGATAGCTTCTGTTTTACCAAGATTAATATATACGTTTTTACCTTCAACGCGTGTAATAACACCGGTAATGATATCGCCTTCACGGCTATAATATTCTTCGTAAACCACACTGCGTTCAGCTTCTTTCAAACGTTGAATCAACATTTGTTTAGCTGTATGAGCTGCACTGCGACCAAAATTAGCAGGTGTTACATCTGCTTCAACAATATCGCCAATTTCATAGCGTTTATCAATTTTACGAGCATCTAAAAGGCTGATTTCGGTTTCTGGTAATTCTACAGTTTCTACAACTTGTTTCTTTGCCATTACCTTATAGGCACCAGTTTCACGATTCAATTCCACATACGCATCTGGATTAGAATGTGGTTCCTTACGATATGCTTGTAGTAATGCAGCTTCTAGGGATTCAAAAATAACCTCAGGTGCAAAACCTTTTTGTTTTGTCAGCACCATAACTGCTTGAATTAATTCTTGACTCACTCGTATGCCTCCATATATTAAAAATCAAGATGTAATCGAATTTGTGCAATGGCAGAGCGTTCAAATGTTACGCTTTCACCATTGATTGAAAATTCTATCGTTGTATCTGTAAAGCCTTGTAGCACACCCGTATATTGTTTACTACCATTAATAGGTTTGAACAATTGGATATCTACATCACGGCCATTATACCGAATGAAATCTTTATCCTTTTTTAGAACTCGATCAAGACCAGGAGAAGACACTTCAAGCAAATAGTTTTCTGCAATAGGGTCTTTCTCATCGAGAGCAGCGCTCAATTTTTCACTGACCATTTGACAGTCATCCAAATCGACACCACCTGGTTTATCAAGGTACACGCGCAAATACCAATCCCGTTCTCGAACATAGTCGACATCGACTAATTCCAGATTCGTGCCAGCTATAACGCCTTCAACTACAGAGGATACAAATTCCTCTACGGCCTCTCTTTTCATAGCGATCGCCTCCTTATAACATACTACATATCGATTATATACGCTGTTTTCATCATACAATTTGATACAATTATATGACTAATTTCACCCAATCATAAACGAAAGAGTGAGCAAAAAATAGCCCACTCTTAAAAAAGTTTATATAAAAGTCATGTATAGTATAGCATAATTCCGCTAAAATGTACAATTTAACCGCGTGAATTTAGTTCACACAGTATATTTTTTAAATGTTCAGATAGTACATGTTCCAAATCATCTAATGACTTAGCATCAAGATGATGATCAATTTCTGGATAATTTTGATACCGTAATTCTGCAAAGAATTCATCGCGATATTCATTATAGTACAACAGTAATCCTGTACATTCATCCATCTTTCGATATTCACCTATGATATAAGAACCATTAATCATGCGCACCGCATTTTTAGGTGTTATATCTCGCACAAATCCTTCTAACTCAGCAGGCATAACAGATTCATAATCCCAATTTTGTAGCCCCTTACGCATATAGGTATAGGTAAAATTTTCTGCACTGTTGATTAGTAATTTTGAAAGTCCTTGTACACAGCGTTCTTGTAATCCCTGCCAATACGGTTCGAACTCTTGGCGCACAAAAGATATATCTACAAATGTGAACAAAGGCATCACTACGTGCACGGTATAATCCTCTACCTCTTTATCATAGAGAGCACACCACTTCCAACCTAAATCATTTTCATAGTGAAATAAAGGTAAAGTCAACACGGCTTCACCTGCAGCTAATGTTTCTTGCGCTTTCACAATTTCATCGGGCCCTGTCACCTTGAGTTTAAAATTACCAATCTCCGGTGGCAACCAAGAATAGTCTAAAGACTTACAGGTTTCAATGATGTTCTCCATATAGTGACTCATACCTTTCTTGATAGGTTAAAACGGTTTTAACATACATACGCGTTTCTGGAAATGGAATCGTATCAACCATGCCATTCCAATTTTTTTCCTTAATCCATGATTCTACATGTCCACGACCTGCATTATAAGCAGCTAACGCTTGCACTTCATCACCGTTAAATTCTTTTAATAAATACCCTAAATACCACGTACCTAGCTGAATATTTGTTTCTGGCTCTTTTAGTTGACGATCCGTGTAGTTACCATGTCCCATTTGTTGTGCTACCCAACGGGCTGTATCCGGCATGAGCTGCATCAGTCCAAGCGCCCCCGTCTCGGATTCCGCCGTATTCTTATATTTACTTTCAGCTAAAATAACACTAGCCACCAACGATGGTGACACCTCTTCTTTTTCCGCAGCCGATACAACTACATCTCTATAATCAAAGGGGTATGCCGTATAGCGTGCTACAGGATCTTGCATATGGTTAAAATAAAACCATCCCAACACGACAACAGCCAATGCTGTTGCTGTATTTCGTTTCATACATCCTCCCCTTAATCCTAACCGTATATATTTTGAATCGATTCAATCACATATATTGATGATTATTTATTATACAACGGTAGTAGTTTCTCATGCCACAATTTTTCTAACTGAATATATAATTCATCAGGTGTACCATCATTATTAATGATGACATCTGCAAATGAGCGTTTATCATCTAATAACATTTGACTTTGAATACGCGCTAATGCGTCTTCTCTTGAATATCCATTGCGCTCCACTAATCGGTGAACTTGCACCTCTGGCGATACATAGACAAGCCAAACCGTATCAAGTCGCTCATACCACTTACCTTCAATGAGAAGAGGAATATCATAAATAACAGCTGGTTGTTCTTCATCCTCATACATCGCAGTCAGTTCATCAATACGTTGACGAATAAAACCATGCAAACAACTATTTAGCTGTAAACGTTTTTCCTCATTGTGAAAGATGATACTCCCAAGCGCTTCACGGTTTAATCTACCATCATTGAGAATCACTGTATCACCAAATAATTCACGAATAGCAGCGAGTCCAGGCGTACCAAGATCAACCACTTCACGTGCTACTACATCGGCATCAATATAAGGTACATTCTTCTTTTTAAAAAAGTCTAGTACTGTACTCTTGCCAGATGCAATTCCACCTGTTAAACCTATTTTTAACATATGTGCCTCCTGCATCTATCCTTCTACTCTAAACGTTATATGTAAAATTTATTTTACAAGTGCCCAGTTTTCCGCATTATGTACATCGACGATAAGTGGAACATGTAATTCTACAATGGATTCCATGGTTTCCTTAAGCAACGTTTGAATAGCATCCAATTCATCGTTAACCACTTCTAATACAAGTTCATCATGCACCTGTAATAATAAGCGAGATTTAAATGTCTTCTCTTCTAAAATGGATTCTACCTTATTCATAGCGAGCTTAATAATATCAGCAGCAGTACCTTGTATCGGTGTATTCATAGCCGTACGCTCTGCAAAGGAACGACGGTTAAAATTACGACTATTAATATCTGGTAACTCGCGCATGCGACCAAACATCGTACGTACTTTACCGGTTTCATGGGCTTCTTTCACCATGTTATCCATATATTCCTTAACCTTCGGATAGCGGCTAAAATAAAGCTCAATATAGTTTTTTGCTTCTTGACGTGTAATTCCTAAATCACGAGATAAACCAAAATCAGAAATACCGTAAATAATTCCGAAATTGACAGCCTTTGCATGAGACCGTTCTTCGCTGGTTACCTCATCTTGAGACTTTCCAAGCACTTCAGCAGCGGTAAATCTATGAATATCTTTACCATCGTTGAAAGCCTTAATTAACGCTTCATCACCAGACAAATGCGCCAAGATGCGGAGCTCAATTTGTGAATAATCGGCACTCACCAGTGTATCAAAGCCTTCTCCAGGATAGAATAACGCTCTAATTTCACGACCCTTTTCTGTACGAACAGGAATATTTTGTAAGTTCGGATCTGAAGAGCTCAAGCGTCCAGTAGCTGTTACCATTTGGTTGAATGTGGTATGAATGCGATGCGTTTCAGGATTGATGAGGACCGCTAAGCCTTCACAATAGGTAGAAACTAATTTGGCAACTGACCGATAGGCCAAAATCTTCTCTACAATAGGGCTTTCATGACGAAGCATATCCAATACTTCTGCATCTGTGGAGTAACCTGTTTTCGTCTTTTTAATGACAGGTAGATTCATCTTTTCAAACAAGATGATTCCCAATTGTTTTGGAGAATTAATATTAAACGTTTCCCCTGCCAATTCATAAATTTCTTGCTGAACAGCTTCGAGTTCCGCCTTGAATTTAACAGTTGTTTCTTCTAATTTTACAGGGTCAATATAAATACCATTTTTCTCCATAACTAATAATGTATGAATCAATGGCAATTCAATATTGTTGTATAAATCCCATAAGGATTCGTCTTGCAATGCCTTAACAGCAGCATCGTCCATAGCAAGCAATGCTTTCACCATAGAGACGCACTCTACATCTATACTACCTGTAGCAATGGGTGACACACTAAAACGCTCTGTTAAATAAAGATATCCATAATTGGTACGCGTTGGGTCCAATAGATAAGCCATCAAGGATACATCGTGAATACGAGCCACACCATTTTCATACAAACGGATTTGAGCCGGTTCATCGTGGCAAAGAACCTCCATCAATTCCTTACTTTGCGTCGTTACAACCGTCTTTGCACCATTCAATGCATTCAATAATTTGTCATTATGAGAACCATCTAGCTTGATAATGCTTTCACCATTATTAATGAAAGCAGATGTAATCGTACGGAATGGGGCCTTGCCATCCGTAATAATATGAACACCAATGGTTTTATTTTTGTAAAAGTCCTCAGTAAGAGCAGATGCATCTAATAGATCTTCAATTTTAATCTCTTCGGCCATACTAAAGAGTCCACCAAAATCCTCTGTATCGCTACCTTCTGCGCCCATCACACTAGCCAAGCGAGGTGTCAATTTTGTAAAACCTAATGTTTCAAACATAGGTTTTACTTCGCCAAGGTGGAAATTCTGTACAAATTGATCAAGTGTATAGGACAAGTCCATGTCAGTCTTGATGGTAGCCAATTGACGAGATAAGAACGCCAAATCCTTATTTTCAACAAGACGCTCTTTTAATTTCTTGCCAGAAATGTTATCGATATTCTCATATACAGACTCTAAATCACCGTATTCATTAATCAATTTAAGAGCTGTTTTTTCACCAACCCCTGGAACGCCTGGAATATTATCGGAAGAATCGCCCATAAGCGCCTTCATTTCGATAACTTTATCTGGGCCATAGCCATATAATTCAGTCATATTATCCAAGGTAACCTCCAGCATATCCGAGATACCTTTTTTCGTTAAGAATACATGACTGTAATCGGTAACAAGCTGTAAATTATCACGGTCACCAGTAATAATTTGCACTGCTAAATCAGAAGATCCAAATTTCTTAGACAAGGAACCAAGAATATCATCCCCCTCATAACCTTCCTCTTCAATAACACAAATGCCAAGAGCCTTCAACACATCTTGAATCAAACTAAATTGAGGCCGTAAATCCTCTGGTGCATCAGGGCGATTACCCTTGTATTCACTATACATTTCCGTACGGAACGTTTGACGACCTTTATCAAAGGCTACAGCAATATAATCAGGTTTAATCTCTTCATATAATTTAATGAGCATCGTCAAAAAACCATATACCGCATTCGTTGGCGTGCCAAGGGCAGACTTCAACGGAGGAAGCGCAAAAAAGGCACGGAATAATAGGCTGCTGCCATCTATAATCATTAATTTTTTCATAAGTACACCTCGCTTAATCATATGTTTCATTATAGCATATTGGGGCGTAATAAAATTGATTTTTCATCGTTTAGAGCCATGTAAAAATATATGTAATAAGCATTCTTTCTTAAGAAGAATGGGAACACAGGTGGTCTAAAGCTTCCACCGGCCGGGTCTGTCTACGGCCTGCGGCCTTCGCAGGGCCAAAGTCAGCTTTAGGCCACCCGTGTTCCCCCATATCAAGCATTTAAAACATATATACATATATTTTTACATTCTGCTTCTACGATATATAAATCAATTTTGTTACTGCTAGGTACAAGAGAAAAGGACGCCTTTTGGCGTCCTTTGGGTATAAAAAAAGCCCATCGATGATGGGCTTTGGCTCTATAAAATTATAAAGCGTTTACTTTAGCTGCAAGGTTGGATTTTTTGCGAGCTGCAGTGTTTTTATGAAGTACACCTTTGGAGGCTGCTTTATCAATTACGCTAGTAGCTTGAACAAGTGCTTGTTTTGCTTCTTCTACTGCGCCTGCTTGAACAGCTTCAACGGTTTTACGAGCTGCTGTACGGATTTGAGATTTCACAGCGGCGTTTTTCGCACGACGTTCAGCATCCGTTTTTACGCTTCTAATACTGGATTTAATGTTTGGCAATTGAGTCACCTCCTTAAAAATCGTTTCTTATACCTGAATGATTATATCATACAAGATATTGTGACGCAAGGATTATATTACACAATACGACTATTTCATAATATCTTTTAAAAATGATGTGCCTACTGCATATGGTGAAAGTCCAAAGTTCGCCAATACGGTTTGTCCTATATCACCAAAACTATGGCGTAAACCTAAATCGATAGCCTCTTTCATACTTGGGCTATAGGCAATTAATGGAACATGTTCACGCGTATGATCTGTACCATGCCATGTAGGATCATTACCATGGTCAGCTGTGATGATAAGCAAATCATCTTCTTTCAATAACGGTAATAATCCACTTAATTGGTAATCAAAATCTTCGATGGCACGTTTATAGCCCTCTACGTTACGGCGATGACCATATAGACTATCAAACTCTACAAGGTTTACCATCATGAGGCCTCTTTCAAAGGAGGAACCTAATAAGTAAGGCACCACATTCATGCCGTGAGCATTCGATTTGGTTGGATAGCTTTCATCCCATCCGACATGAGCATAAATATCACCAATTTTGCCGACGGCTACCGTAGGAATTTGAGCAGATTGTAATTCCTGTTGCACCATGCGGTGTTCAGGCATACGGCTATAGTCATGACGATTGGACGTGCGTACAAAATGACCTGGTTTACCTACAAACGGACGAGCTATGATACGACCTACATAATAATCACCAACGCATACTTTATTACGCGTAATTTCGCACATCCGATACAAATCCTCTAGAGAGATTACATCCTCGTGTGCTGCGATTTGAAATACAGAATCGGCAGAGGTATATACAATAGGTTTTCCCGTTTTCATATGCTCTACGCCGAGACGCTCAATGATTTCAGTGCCAGATGCTACCTCATTACCAAGATACCCATAACCGGTTTCTTTGGTAAAGGTAGCCATTAATTCCTTAGGAAATCCATCGTAAAATGTTGGAAACGGCACCGTCACAGGATGGCCCATCATTTCCCAATGACCACTGGTTGTATCCTTTCCCGTACTGACCTCCTCCATTTTCCCATAAGCCCCCATAACAGAGGTTTCATCGGTCTTAATATCAGCAATATTGGCCAATCCCAAAGAACGCAATGTAGGACAATGAATCAAACCTGCAGTTGCTTCGATATGTCCTAATGTATTAGCCCCTTCATCATTAAATTTTGCAGCATCTGGGGCATGACCAATGCCAACAGAATCCATAACTAATATAATGATTCTTTTATACATAATAACTCCTCCCAAAGGAAGTCTACTTAAGATAAGGCATAGCTAACATTAGAGCTGCTAAGGATTTACTATCCTTAATTTGTTCATTCTTAATAGCCTCTAGCAGTTCAGGTAATGTAAAGTACTCAAGCTCTACATATTCATCAGGATCCCAGTTAGTTTCACCCATCGTCAATTCTTTTGCTAAATATAAATGTAATACTTCATTACAGAAACCAGGACTTGTTGCAATAGTTCCCAATGGGATCCATTGATTAGCACGGTAACCTGTTTCCTCTGCTAACTCACGTTTAGCACAAGTTAGAGGCTCTTCATTTGGATCTAATTTACCTGCTGGAATTTCAAGTAAAGGCTGTTGCAAGGCATAACGGAATTGACGTTCCATCACAATTTTATTGTCTTCTGTAACAACTACGATTGCTGTAGCACCTGGATGATGGACAACTTCACGCCACGCATCATTTCCATTTACATCAGCTATATCATAGGTAACCTTAATTAGTTTACCATCAAACTTCATTTCGCTAGATTTTTGTACTTCTTTGCTAATTGCCATACTTAATTCCTCGTATATATAAAATGATTGTTATAGTATAAAACCCATAACTCATTATAGCACAAATTAATTACACAAAAAGAAGGTTCCTACTAGTCATTTTGCGACTAATAGAAACCTATTTTAATGAGATTATATAAATATTACGCTACCTTTACATAGCCTTGTAATACTGTATCTACAATACTACATTTAGCATCTAATTCGGCTTTAAGTGCCGTTTCAGGATTGACTTCTCTAGATACCACCATATCTACGATAGATTTAGAGAATCCAGATACGAGAATAACACCGCTTGGATGCATTTGTACAGGAATTGTATTATGCGCATAGACCGATACATTCCAGAAAATGAGCCGTGGCATAGTATACCCAAGGGCTTCAAATTTCTGACGACATGATTCAATAACGGACGTATTATCCTCATGCTTTGTAGCCTGATCAAACTGCATATCAGAAATAATGAGGCACGCTGAAGGTAATTCCTCTTGACGCAGATGATTTTTTACAGCTGTATCTAGAATTAAGTCAAATGTTGCCTCTATATCCGTATTGCTGTAATCGTCAAAGCGATGCAATCGCCTTAGCTTATCTCGCAAAGTTTCACACATCGAAATGTCTACCATCTGAGGGCGATTGCTAAAGGTAATGAATCGATTTTTAAAGGATTCATTCTTATTATGCTGAGCACAATACAATGCAATCGAATCTGCTACGTTAAGTGCGGTAACGGAACTATTACCAGATAGTTGTTGCCCCATAGATCCAGACCCGTCGCGTATAACTAAGATATCGTCATAATCCTTAGGTGATTCTTGGGCATGCCATAATTGCTCTAATGTTTCATCATACGGTCTTAAAATATTCCTCCAGCAACTATTATTGTCTATATAGGCTTGCACAATATCATATAAGAACATAGAATTGGCATTAATCTTAACAGAATCATCGCCCTTTTGTAATGATGTAAGATACGCCTGGCGGCGTTCTTCATCATGTTTTAAAAAGGCATTACGATATTTAAGATTCGCCTTAGATGGCACATGATTATAGTTAATATCGTTCCATTGGTTAAGAGAAGCCTTGCGATCTACCACCGCTAGATGTTCGCGCAATCTAGACAGAGTTTTACGGTACTCTCGTGCATTTAGATGTAACAAGGATTGTAAAATAACTGCTTCAGAACGTTTTTTCTTAGACGATGTATTATTGGATGGCATCCATTTCGCTAACAAGCTAATAGAGTCACCGAGTCCACACGCCATTACATCACGTCTAAACTGATTGGCAATTAATTCACCTAGTCCATCGTGTAAGATACCACTTGTAGTATCAAAAAAGATGCGTAACACATCATCCCAACGGCCATAGTTCCATAACTCGGTGCCGATGATGAACTGCAATGCCATCTCTGGATGCAAGTCACCAATTTTAGTGAGCATCATGCGAAATACATCGCGTTCACCAAGACCTAGCTTAATATGGCGGGCATACATAAGCCATTTCATAGTATACAGAGGGTCTTCCTCATAGGATGTAATGAATAAACGTAACGCTTCTACTGCATCCATAGCGCGATCTGCACCATAGAAATATCGGTTATGTTTACTTTTACCATAAAAATCAACTGCGACCTGACGCAATGCAGGCACAGAGAAATTAAGGTCAACCAATGTACTACCGCTCGTACGATACGCAGTACCGTCATTAGCAGTATAAGATTTCTCATTGTTTGTTAAAGCGTCCATAAATGTATTCATAGTTCATATCTCCTTGGCATATAAAAAACCGCTACGGATTATCACAACGTAAATTTTGAAAGCAAAATAAACAAGACAACCATGAGCGGTTACAATACAAAGTTCAAGACAATTACTAACCTCACTGAGGCTAAGGATAACTAGACACGATACTCTAGACCAAAGGGTCTCCAAAATCACTTTTTCTGGTTAAATCATCAAAGATTGCTGCTAGTGTCTAACCTTATGAATCGTTTATGAACGATAACTATGAAATTATACTAGATTCTATACTCATCTTAATCAAGTTATATGTGACAGGATTGCTGTTAGAATCTAAGTCTTTCTGTTCTACATGTTGGTGATTACTTTCACCTGATGATGTTATTATAATACACGTATCCGTGTGTGTCAACAATTATTTTTTTTAATATTTTGCTTTTTTTTGAAAGTTAGAACTAGCAACACATATTTTACTGTATTGCTAGTCCCTTATAGTTACTACTAATACTTGGCCTCTACCCGCCAAATTTCATCAGCTAACCATTTCAATGGTCCGCGTGATGGTCGTAGAAATCTTGCCGTCATGCCTTCTATACTAAGTTGTGTAGATTCTAGTTGACCTGTTTTACACCAAATAGCAAAGTGTTCACAGTTATGGCCAAACAAATTATAATCGCCTTTGCCAATCATGGATCTAGCACGTTGAACCGTTTTACGAGGCCCATAAAAAGTAGAGGTCACATCTGCATCTTGGAAAATAGATAATAACGTATCGTCTTCGGCAATATATAAGGTATCTCCTTCACAAAATTCTTCAATGCTAGTTTCAGCAATTCGCCCATCTAGTGGAGAATCCCCTTTTATATAATGGATAATCTTATGATAACCAGCATATACACCATAATGTTGATATACATCACCAAAGAGAAAATTGCTTCGTTGACAAAATACGATATCACCTAATTTTAACTTTCTTGAACCCATTATTACTCTCCCATACAACACATCATTTATGATTATTCATATACGTAATAATATCATCTATGGAAATATTATGATTCTTGCCTCGTAATAATCGCCATACCTTTCTAACTAATTTATAGAACAGATATAAACCAGCCAATGGCCAAAATACACCAAATGGATTTTGTTCAAATGGATTCCGTGGATGAGGAAATGGTCCAGGCATAGGTCCTATAATATTAGGCCATCTATGTTCTTGATACACCCCATCAGGATGAACACCGGTCTTATTTCTATTGGAAGAAACATACTCTACTACATCCTCGTATAATTTAGGATCTTCTTTTTTTACACTTTCAAGAGCTTCTTTGATAACATCTGTTTTCATACCATACACCTCTATACTACAAAACAACATTAGACTAACTAACTGATTACATATATATTGTACAAAAGTGTATACGTAAAAAATAACGCATCAAAATATTATTTTAATAAATCGAGACCAAACGTATCTAATAAAGCCTCTTTACTAGGTCCATTGATTTCATTTACACCTAAATGATTTAAAATGGACTTATAATCTTCATTAGGTACATTATCATAGAATGCTAATTGTAAATATGTATTTGCCCGCGATGAACCAACATAAACCAAACGTTTATGTAATTCATTAGTGAGGCGATTGACTAAAATATCAATTAGTAAAACTGCTTTGGCTTCTAATCCTTTAAATTTACGAACTGATGTGAACAATATATTATTTTTCTTTGGCTCAGTAGAAATAGATACTCCATTAATAGCAGAAATATTTTTTAACATACTGTTAGGAACACTACTTGTAGTAAGAATAACAATGTCTTCAGGTTTAACCTTATCTTGAATCATTTTTGTAACAAACTTTGTAACAATGTTACGTAATTCATTTTCATTCTTGTAAAATGAGCCAAATGGTTTTATCCCTGACAGTTCATTTATATAAGCATCTTTCTTTATATCACTTAATGTTGTACCTACAGTCTTTGCTATTTCTGCAGTATTGCGACAATTTTTATACAATACAAGGCGACAATCCCCATAAGTATCTAACCAATGCGTCGATTTATGCATCATTATATACTGATTTTTATCGTAGAACACATAATAATGACCGCCTAACATGTCTACTAATATAGAAATATGTTCCAATATACGTTCATCAATATCTTGACCTTCATCAATAACTACATTTTCATAAGACCATTCTAAATCATCATATTCATTTTGAAAGTACTCTATAAACTGGGGGATAATTTCAGAAATAGCATAATCAGTATTAGGCATCAACTCTTCAGCTAATGATCTCACATTATGGAATACTATATTCTCACAAGAATAATGCTCTTTCACATAAGATAATAAGAACTCATTAAAACATAAATATAAGACTTTCTTACCTTCAGCAGCCAGCATTTTAGCCTTTTCAATAGCCAACATCGTTTTACCTGTACCTGCAGGGCCATGAATAACAGCCGTTGGCTGCTCACGTAAAAAATGCAATATAGATGCTTGTTGTTTCGTCATTTGAATATAACTTTTCGTTGATTCAAGAGCTGTACTTGCAACTGATTCAACAATATTAAATGTAGGCATCAACGTCTTAATCATGTTCTGAAAATCATTAATTGATAATTCAGAATCTCTAAATCCTAAATTAGATTTCCAATAGCTAAAAGCTTTATCCATAGATTCCTGTGGATTAAGTAAGCAATCTACATCAAACACAATATCTCTATTTACTTCTAGTGGTAATGAAACCTTATTATGAATTGCCACAGATGGAAACCATACGGCACGACCAATAACAGGCATTTGACCATTATAATGTTTACGTAAATAATTCTGAATCCTAAATTGACTCTCTGCAGCTTGTCCTAAAGGGTCTATAATTTTTTCTTCCTTTGTATTTCGATTCGTTTGAATCCAGTTTCCATCACGATAGGAAATCCCACCAGCTTTTACCTCTATAGATAAAATACCTTTTTTAGGATGTAAAATAACAAAATCTGCCTCACCTTCACTCCTACGTTGATTTAATTCCCCTAACCATCTATAAGAATGAAAAATTACATATTCGTTATTTAATTTAGAGAGCGCCTCATATACGAGACGCTCTCCTTCACTACCGTGGAAACTATTTATTATTGTTGGGTAGAATTTTGGCATTTAATATCTCCTAAAGTATATACATTTAGTTATTATAATTATAAATTTTCTTTATATCAGGAGAAATTGTAATATTGTAAATTTCACAAAGACTAGCCACCATTTCAATATATAATGCTTTTGCATCATTAAAGCGATAATTTTTTATATAAAAACAGCATTTAGATATATAATGTTGATATAAATTGATATAGATTTGATTTGATAATTCCTCCTCATCTATATGATTTACAATAGTTGGAGCAATTCTATAATATTCATTTATTAGTTTTAATCCATCCTTATCAAAACATTTTAAATATGTATCTCTAAACCTTCTTAATAAATTTAATTCATCACAATTAGAAGTTTTTTTCAGTGCGATACAAGTAGCAGTGGATATAAAACACCAAGAATCATGATAGTCTTCAACATCAATTTTCCTATTATAACTCTTACTTGAATTATATGAATCCTTACGCTTTTCTTCCTTTTTAATAATTTTATTTAATTCTAAATACCAGTCATTTGAATCCCTGTAATGCCTAATTTTGAAAAATAAATCACGGGATTTCTTAATATTCTTAGATATACCTAGCCCATTAAGATACATCATTGCTATATAATAAGTAGCAATATCACTCTGGCACTTACGCAAAAGTTTTAAAGAAATAGGATAATTTCCCAATCTATAGTGTAACAAACCAATTTCTAAACTATAATCATTATCTTTTTTTATCTGACTAAGCATACAAAAAAAATCAATTGCATTACTAGCTGCTATCCGATTATCATCTTTTTCCATTGATTTATTATCAAGCATTTTGCATTTATCATACAGTTGATAAGCTAAAAATTCAACAGCTGGCAAGTATCCTTTTGATATAGAAATTTTCAAAAAGATATTTGCTTTACTAGATTTTTCATTCAAATTCTCTAAAGCTAATTTAAAACATGTTTGTGGATCTAAATAATCAGATATGAGTTCCTTAATTTTATTATTAGTCCATTTATCTACTCTAATATTAGATTGATGTATTTGTTCTGAAATCTCTAACAATTTTATTCCTGCAACATGATACTCCAATTCTAGGGCTCTGAAGAGCATTAGAATACTCTTCTTATAATTTTTTCGATTAAATAAAGATAAGCCTAAATAATATAGCTCTTTACCAGATTCAACATTATCAACAAAAGAAACTATTTCTATCAGTTCAGATTCAGATAAGTTCAAGACACTAGACATCGCTATTTTAATTTTACTATTAAAATAAATATTTTTAACATTCGCTACTAAATATAATTCTTCTTTGGACAAAACATCTTGATTAAGATATTTAAGATATATCTCAAATATCTCAGTATAATCAAAATTAGCTTTTTTTAGTTGCAAAATTATATTATGCATTTCCTCAATATCTTTAACATTAGAACAGATAAAAAATTTTCTAATAAGTAGATTTATTACCTCAAATTGATTTTCTAAATTTAAAAGAGTTATATCAAAATATTCATTTGACAAACCATTATTCAATATATAATTTAAAATTTCCGAGTAAAAATTACAGAATTTATTTTTACTAATACTTAACTCATCATATTCTATTTGTTTATACTCATAATAATACTGTAATTGTTCTTTTAGCTTATCATCTTGGATTCTAAGTAAATCTGTTTTTAGCCCTTTTAGTATATTATTTAATCTATTTAGAGAATTGATATAAAAATTCTTAACTTCTAGCAATAACAAATCAATTTCTTGATTTATATTATAATTATAAAAAATATTATCAAACCTTTTTATTCTATCTATCAAATTTTTATAGGAAATACACTTAATATATTTAGATTTATATACATGAAGAAACTTTTTATATTCAGATTTACTACCTAAGAAATAAAAAGAGTTATAATACAATTTCTTCTTAAAAAATTCCTCATTAAATATTTCATTTCCAATAAACACACTGACTGTTATCTTATCTTTTAATTGACAATATACTGTATTTTCTATATCCATATCCAAAGGAAAATATACAAAACAAGTATTTGTAGTAATTTTAGATTGATACGAA
>NZ_CAUSQT010000004.1:0-69462 GCF_963534045.1 uncultured Veillonella sp.
CAAGACCTGGTGTTAATGTATCTTTACCTGGTTTCCAACGTGCAGGGCACACTTGATCGCCATGTTTAGCTACAAATTGAGCAGCTTGTACTTTACGAACAAGTTCTTCTGCAGAACGACCAATACCCATATCGTGAATTTCCGCTGTGCGGATAATGCCTTCTGGGTCAACTACGAATGTACCGCGGTATGCCATAGCAGATTCAGGATCGAATACATCGAAGAAATCAGCTAATTCGTGTTTCTTATCAGCCAACATGTAGTATTCGATTTTATTAATACTTGGAGAAGCATCAGACCATGCTTTATGAACATATTCAGAATCAGTGGATACGGAGTAAACTTCGCAACCCAATTCTTTTAACTCTGCATAAGATTCTTGTACGTCTTCTAATTCAGTAGGGCATACAAATGTAAAATCTGCTGGATAGAATACGAATACAGACCATTTACCTAAAACGTCTGCAGTGCTTACCTTTACCAATTCAGGTTTCTTGAAAGCATCAAGTGTAAATTCAGGGAGTTTCTTACCAATAATAGACATTGTGTCCTCCTTTATATTTCTAAATAACGATTACTATATGTTCTATTGATGTACCTACATCAAATCTATATCTATCTTTGTCTATATAATAACACTAATCATTTAAAATATCAAGTGTTATTTTTAAATATATCGATATATTTTTGCAAGTTTTTTCGATACAGCAAAAAAAGAAGGAAGATACTCATTTCTGAGTATCTTCCTTCTTTTTACGTACTACAACGGACTTACTACTCACAGTAGAATAATCAAACGCGATTAATCCTGCTAAATTAGCAATACCACGCCGCGCCATATGGCCAGTTGTAGATTGTTGTTTCCCCGATTTACCATATACAAACTGCTCTAGTTTGAGTGCAGCTAATATAAATAAACCTATAATAGATAAAATAGATCCCATTTCTATTCTCTATTTTTTAAGTTCCAAAATCGCATCTACAAATCCACGGAATAATGGATGTGCATTATTCGGACGAGATTTTAATTCTGGATGCGCTTGTGTACCTACGAAGAATGGATGGTCCTTAACTTCGATACTTTCAACAAGACGACCATCTGGAGATGTACCAGAAATAACAAGGCCTGCATCATTCAATTGTTGACGGTATTCATTATTGAATTCATAACGATGACGATGACGTTCGTATACAAGGTCTTCGCCATATACTTCACGCGCTTTTGTACCCGCTTCTAATTTACATGGATAGATGCCAAGGCGCATTGTGCCACCTTTTTTATCTACATCGACTTGATCACTCATCAAATCGATAACTTTGTATTTTGCATCTTCATCAAATTCGCTAGATGTAGCACCTTCCATGCCACATACATTACGAGCAAATTCCATTACAGCAGATTGCATGCCAAGGCATAAACCGAGGAATGGAACTTTGTTTTCACGAGCATAATTGATAGTACGGATTTTTCCTTCTACGCCACGGGAACCAAAGCCACCAGGAACAACGATACCATCAATGCCCTCAAATACTTCTTTAGGATCTACAGAAATATCATCAAGTTCTTCGGAATCAATCCAACGAATGTTCACCTTAGTATCAGTCTCGATACCAGCATGGCTCAATGCTTCTGCTACAGAAAGATACGCATCGTGCAAAGCTACATATTTACCTACGATAGCTACTGTAATATCCTTGCTAGGATTCAAAATTTTATGAACCATTTCTTTCCATGCAGTCATATCACAAGGACGTTCTTCAAGGCCCAATTTCTTAATAACAATATCATCAAGGCCTTGATCTTGCATCATCAATGGTACTTCATAGATGGAATCACACGTTTGGTTTTCAATTACGGCCGCTGGTTCTACATCGCAGAACAATGCCAATTTTTCCTTCATTTCGTCGGAAATATGTTTTTCACTGCGGCACACCAAAATATCTGGTTGAATACCAATACCGCGCAATTCTTTTACGCTATGTTGGGTAGGTTTTGTTTTTAATTCACCTGCTGCGTTGATATATGGTACTAATGTAACGTGAATATACAATACATCGTTACGACCTACATCTTTTTTGACTTGGCGAATTGCTTCCATAAATGGCAAGCTTTCAATATCGCCGACAGTACCACCGATTTCAGTGATAACTACATCAGCATTATCTTCTTTACCTACGCGGTATACATTTTGTTTAATTTCATTTGTAACGTGAGGAATAACTTGTACAGTGCTACCTAAATAGTCACCCTTACGTTCTTTATTGATAACGGACCAATATACTTTACCAGCAGTAATATTGGAACGCTTGCTAAGATTAATATCGATAAAGCGTTCATAGTGACCCAAGTCCAAGTCTGTTTCAGCACCATCATCGGTTACAAATACTTCGCCATGTTGGTAAGGACTCATTGTACCAGGATCGATATTGATATATGGGTCAAATTTTTGAATAGTTACATTAAAACCACGGTTTTTCAATAATCGGCCCAAAGATGCAGCCGTAATCCCTTTTCCCAAGGAAGAAACTACGCCGCCTGTTACGAAAATATACTTAGTTGCCATGATGCCTCCCACCTACTACATTTTTTCCGGAGCGGAAATACCTAAAATACCTAAGCCTTGACGAAGTACAAGGGCAATCGCTGTGATTAATCCAAGACGAGCTTGTTGCAACGCTGGATCTACGCCAATGATACGACCTTGACGATAGAAGGAGTGGAACATACTTGCCAAATCGTATAAGTAACGAGCAATACGATGAGGTGCACGATGTTCGGCAGATTGAACAACCTCTTCTGGATATTCAGCTAATTTCTTAATTAATTCTAATTCCATTTCACTTGTAAGCGTTGTGAAATCAGTTTCACTATAATCACCAAATGCAATGCCTGCTTCACGCACTTGGTTATAAATACTATGAATACGGGCATGAGCATATTGGATATAATACACAGGATTATCATTGCTACGAGATTTTGCCAAGTTAATATCGAAATCAAGTTGACTATCTAGAGAACGCATCAAGAAGAAGTAACGAGATGCATCTACGCCAACCTCTTCAATCAATTCATCTAATGTAACGCTATCGCCGCTACGTTTAGATAATTTAACGAGTTGTCCATCGCGGAACAATGCTACCATTTGTAACAACAATACAGTCAATTTATCTGGGTCATAACCAAAGGCTGCCATAGCCGCTTTTACACGACACACATAACCATGATGGTCAGCGCCCCAAATGTCGATCATTTCTTTAAAGCCACGATCATATTTATTGCGGTGGTATGCAATATCTGCTGCCAAATACGTAGGCACACCATTGTCACGGATGACTACGCGGTCTTTATCATCGCCATAATCAGTGGATTTCAACCACAAAGCGCCATTCTTTTCATACACCTTGCCAAGAGCTTTTAAAGCCTCTACGGAGTGATGAATTTCATCAGTTTCATGAACAGTACGTTCAGAGAACCAATTATCAAAAGTAACACGGAAATTGCTTAATGTTTCCTCTAAGCGAGCTAATTTTTCTTTTAAGCCTTCTTCTTTGAATAAAGCAATACGATCTGCTTCGTTCATAGCATTTAATGTATCAAAGCCTTCGCGTTCTGCAATCGCTTTCGCAGTTTCAATAATATCTGGTCCACGGTAACCATTTTCAGGGAACACGAGAGCCCCTTCTGGAACATCGAATTCTGGCATGGAACCATCTTCGTTGCGCTTAGGCGGGAATACCAATGTAGCGCCTTGCAATTCTTGGAAACGGTACTCAATGGAAATCGCCATATTATCAATTTGATTACCCGCATCATTGATGTAGTACTCAGATTGTACATTGTACCCTGCAGCACGCAACAAGTTTACAAGAGCACTACCATAAGCAGCGCCACGACCATGACCTACGTGCAATGGACCTGTTGGGTTCGCACTTACATATTCTACTTGAATCGTATCGCGCGCGCGCAATGGTTGCACACCGTATTGATCACCAGCATTCAAGATAGCTTTCAAGGTATCATACACCATATCGGATTTTAAGAAGAAGTTGATAAAACCTGCACCAGCTACTTCAGCACGTTCAAGCCAGTCAAAATCCATATGACTAATTAATGTCTCTGCAATAGCACGAGGGTTTTGACGAGCCACACGAGCGGATTGCATAGCAATGTTCGTAGAAAAATCGCCGAACTCCTTTTGAGGTGGCACTTCGAGAACGATTTCTGGATATTCCCCAGCTGGTAAGCCACCACTATTAATCGTTTCTTGTAATGCCTGTTCAATCCCCGATTTCAGGATTTCCTTCATGTCCATGCTCTGTATCCTCCCGCACGTCTATATCTAACTGATTATAAAATTGCCATTCACCTTCTATGGAAATATCATATCCGAGATGAACACGACCCGTTCCATTGTGAAAGTCTACTGTTAATTCATGTGTTTTTACAGCCATGTGAAGATCGCCTAATGGCGTTTCATATGTGGACTCTCGTTCCTCACCGCGAATGTATTGATGTCGCATATTCACCGCACCAGTACGCAAAAGAACAATGGAATCTTCGTAAATCTTGATGGTCGTCTTAACCCCTTCAAGACCTGTTACGCTCGATTCTTCATAGCGAATATATTGGACTCCATTCTTTTCATGTGAAGTACCTGGAGAAATTAATTCCACCACGGTATCCTGCCCATCTATGTCTCGTTGTACACTTTTTACGGATACTAGAACCCGCTTCATGTTTTTCTCCTCCATGGTCATAACATATCAATATATTATAGCACAAACAAGGGTCGTTTTGAATGTTTTGTACACTCTATTTCAATAGATTTATACGTTCTTTTTCTCTATCCTCACACGACGCTATGAGCTGTAATTTTTGCGCCCTATTGAGATGTTTAATAGCATATTCTCGCGACTGTGCTTCTTGTTTACTTTGAAAGCTTTCATGATAAACCAAATACACTGGTCTACGACACTTCGTATACTTAGCCCCGCCTTTTATCACACCATTATGAGCATCTAAGCGTTTTTTTATATCCGTTGTCCAACCACAATACAAGCTTTCATCAGCACATCGCACAATATACGTAAAAAATTGTTCCTGATCCATCTTATTTACTAGCGTCATCCTTAATTGGTTCAATGGTAATCGAATTAATAATCACCGGATCAACAGGCTTATCATTTTTATCTGTTTTCACCTTACCAATTTTTTCGACCACATCCATACCTTGTACAACTATACCAAAAATGGTGTGTTTATTATCGAGATGCGGCGTAGGTCCCAAGGTAATAAAGAACTGCGAACCACCTGTATTCGGCCCACGATTTGCCATGGCAAGAATCCCCATTTTATTAAAATGAAGGTCATTAGAAAATTCATCTGGAATCTCATAACCAGGGCCACCTGCACCTGTGCCTGTTGGGTCGCCACCTTGAATCATAAATCCATCGATAACACGATGGAACGTAACGCCATTATAAAAGCCTTTTTTTACAAGGTAGTCAAAGTTTTTAACGGTAATAGGCGCTTTAGAGCCATACAAACGAATTTTAATTTGTCCATAATTTGTATCAAAAACAGCATATTCATCTGTAATTGGAGCATTTGTAAAATTAGGCATCTTATTAACCGTTTCAGCTTGTGCAACAGGTGTAATCGTTTTATCTGCACTATTGTTGCCACACGCTGCGGTTACTACCATCATGCCCCCCAATAGAGCACAACCTAATATTCTTTTAACATTCATGATAATCCCTCACAAAATATAGAATTTCCCCAAATTATATATACATAGAAAAACCGCTCAACCCATGAGCGGCTCTTTATTAGTATATCATGTTTTCACTATGAATTTCTTTAAAATTCTATAAAAATTTATAATCTAAATGGTCTTATACCAACGATTAATCAATCCATCCGAAATGCTTACATGCATTGTAAATACCATCCTTATCACAGTCAGTTGTAACATAATCGGCCTCTAATTTAAGCTCCGGACGAGCATTTCCCATGGCAATGTTTAACCACTCCGGTCTAAACATAGACAAATCATTATAGCCATCACCAAACACGACAACTTGATTTGGCTTCATATGGAAATGTCCGATCATATCGCGAATACCCAATGCTTTTTCCATAGGTTCATATAAAACGCACCCATCACCATAGCGAATAAGTTTATGCGTCATATGCTCGATATCTTTTTCCTCTTCTTCGCCATCTTTGAAAAATACATAGATTTTATAGAAATCTTCTACACTGTGAAAGTCGAACTCTGGATCCACTACAGTTTTAAACACGTCCCAATCAGGGTGCCATTCTAATATTTCTTTATACGGTGTAATGCGCCCCAATTTATTACGGTCTGTTACAGCCCATGGGATATGCTTTGACTCAAGATATTCTAAATATTGAATACACATATCTCGATTCATGCCAATCATAGATACCAATTTCCCATCAATGGTTATACTATGACCTCCATCAGCAACTACATTCGTAATTCTAGCTTGCTCGGCAAAACGCATAGCATCGACTTGTATCCTACCTGTTGCAATCGATACTAAATGGCCACGCCGTTGCAATTCATCTATACAATACTGAGCACTATCTGGAATTTTTCCTTCCGGCCATACAGCCAATGTGTTATCGATATCAAAAAAGAAAAATTTTTGTTCCACAAGCCCTCCTATCTATCGCTATATACGAGTTCATATACAAACTATTAACTCTACCCTATAAACACTATTCATCTCGTCCACTCATTAATTGAAAGCGTTTTTGCTGTTTCACATCAGGATATTTGTCTCGATCTACATCGCTACAAAACATGTCCAAGGGGCGTACATATAAATCGCGTTCATCATACAGTTTCTGATATACCACCAATTTTTCACCCGTTTCAGAATGTGTAGCCACATCTAATACGTAATAATACATGCCTTTAAAATGACGATACAAACCACCTTTTACGATTTCGTTCATAACTACCTCTGCTTACTAAAAACGATCTTTCATTTCTTATTAAACATTATACTAGGAAATACTATTTGAAAAAAGATGTTTATCACTATAAACAAAACACTCGCATCCCCCCTTTTTCTTTTACTGTAATCCTTCTAAGAAGGACTGAGCCAATAGAGTATAAAAGGAGAATGCGAGTAACATTCTACATTTATTTAGTTGTATCTGAAACCAAGCCCTTATGAATAAGACCTATGATAAAGCCAAGGATTGCAAAACTTACCCAGCCCATACCAATACCTTGGAACGGAATATATTGGGTAAACAAACCTTCGATGGCATCAGGTGCCCAACCAGCAGTTTCAAGACCGCTCATTAAGGCAGAAATCATGGTCAATCCAATAGTCCAACCATATACGCAACGACGACCGCCAAAAATAGTATCACTTAAGGCTAACAAGATAATAACAATCGTCAACGGGTACAATAACATCAACACTGGAATAGCTGCACTAATGATTGTTTTCAATCCGAACAGCCCAAGTGCAAATGCAGCCACAGAGAATATGACAACATACATTTTATAGCTAACTTTGCTATATAGTTTGTGGAAATATGTACTACAAGAAGTAATAAGACCAATACTTGTACTCAAGCAAGCTAATAGAACGATGATAGCCAAAATAATTTGACCAGTTCCCCCAAAGAGGAAGTCCGCACTAGCTGTTAACACCGGTGCACCTGTATCAAACAAGCCAAATCGCTCTACGCTTGTAGCGCCGATGTTCGCAATGAATATATACACAATGCCGAGTAATGCTACCGCAATAGCACCAACCTCCATCACAGTTTTCGTAATAACATCGCGAGATGTGGCACCTGTAAGACGTACAAAATCGATGACGAGAATAGCAAACACCACAGAAGCCAATGCATCCATTGTATTATAGCCATCGAGGAAGCCTTGCAATACGGCTGTACCATTAGTCGCGTAAGCTGGTTGAGGCACCGCATATGCCCCAATCGGTGTAACAAAAGATTTGATAATCAATAGCAAAATTACAAGTAATAATGCAGGTGTCAAAACATTGCCAATACGATTAACAAGCTTTTGAGGACTAATCGATAGCCACAAGGATATTCCAAAGAATATGGCGAGGAATAACGGCTGCATATCCAAAGTCATGCCCTGCAAAAATGGCTTGATTGCAATTTCATAAGCAACGGTACCCGTTCTTGGTGTCGCAAACATAGGACCAATACTTAAATATAAGGCCACTGTATAAATAAGACCATATATAGGATGTACACGACCTGCTAGTTCCTCAACGTCTTTACATCCGGAATAGCCCATGGCCATAACGCCAAGTAACGGTAATCCTACGCCAGTTAATACGAAACCAGCTAATGCCCATCCTACATTAGACCCTGCGTGTTGACCTAATGCGGCCGGGAAAATAAGATTTCCCGCACCAAAGAATAGAGCGAATAACATCATGCCTATGGCTAAATAGGCGCGCAGTGATAGATTTTCTTTTCCATCCATAAGGTTATCTCCCTTCGTACTACACTATCATATTAGATAACATTATATATGATATGGTAATCTGGTTCAACAACAAAATCGAATTATATCGAACTTTCATTATACCTTACGAATATTAACTTGCACGTCGTAGAATGTACTCCCCCATGCTTCATCAGTCGGTCTAGATGCAGTTACAGCATTGATTCCTACCTTAGCGTCACTGGACTGAGATTGCCACCATACACCAAGGGTCACAAGTGTACCTCGTTGTACCGTATTATCTAGATATACTTTAATACGAACAGCCCCTCGATTATTATAAATCTCCACAGCATCACTATTATTAATGTTATATAATGCAGCATCATCTGGATGCATTCGTAGCTTCATCAATTCAGAATCATCAAATTCTAATTCACAAAAACTAGAATCTAATATACGTATATCATTACCGATAATCAACCAGAATGGTTCATCATCACCATAAGGTTCTGTATAGGTAATCAACGGAATGGATTCTCGAGGATTTAAGATTTCGATTTTGCCTGACGGCGTTTTAAAATCCATCTTATAATTGTCTGGCAATGCTACTTCAACCAAGTCGCCACGTAAAATGGCATCTTGTTCGTCTTGTGAAAGTTTAGACGAATTGCGAACCATATGCTCAATTAGTTCTCGTTCTGTCATGGCAAAGAAAGGATCATCTAAGCCCATACGCTGAGCAAGTTCCGAAATAACTTGCCAATTAGATTTCGATTCACCAACCGGAGGAATAGCTTGGTAACTAGCCGCAATTGTATAGTGTCCGTAAGAGTTAAAAATATCATCGGATTCAGCAGAGCTCGTGGCTGGTAAGATAATATCTGCATATGCACATGTATCTGTAAAGAAGCGTTCATGCACAACGGTAAATAAATCATCTCTCATAAGACCTTGTCTAACGAGATTTTGATTTGGTGCCGTTATAGCTGGATTTGATGAAAAGATATATAGACTGTGAACGGTCACCCCACCACTAGTATCCTCTAATCCATGCTCTAGAAGCGCTTTAGGATTTGTCAACAAATCCCCTAATAATATCATCGGCATCATCCGTTTAGACGGCGTTGGTGTATTAGGTTGTTGCATAAATGATTTATTAAAATATTGGCTACTACTAGAACTAGATAATAAGCCACCACCTAAATGTTGCCATGCACCTACCACAGCCGGGAGGGCATTGATACACCGGCAACTCATTGCTCCATTACCATAGCGGGATACACCACTACCAAGACGGATAAATGGGGCCTTGGCTTTTGCATAGGCATGAGCTAGTTCTTCTATGATTTCAACCGGTACACCACATATAGAGGAAACATATTCTGGAGTAAATTTAGGCAATACATCTCGTACTAGCTCATCATAACCTTGCACATATGCTTGAATAAATGTAGTATCCTCAAGACCATCCCGATGTATGATATGCATCATACCAAGTGCTAATGCACCATCAGAACCGGGTTTTACATACACATGATGTGTGCCTTGATCATAAGTATATGTTTTATGGGTATCTATAATCCATACAAAAGCGCCGTTACGTTTTGCTACATTCACATCGTGTAATATATGTACATCTGTAGCCGTCGCATTAAGGCTCCATAATATAATCAAATCACTATGTTGTGCTTCTTGTGGTTTGATAGCTACTGTGTCTCCATAAACAGACTTAAATGCTGCTTGTTTCGCAGGAGAACAAATCCCTCTGTCTTGACTAGTAGCGCCAATACAACGGAAGAAATAATCCGCTGCAGGACTATTTACAGCCCCCATGGTCCCCGCATAGGAATAGCGAAGAATACTTTCACTACCATAGGTATTAATAGTATGTTTGAAGTTTTCTACAATTCTGTCTAAGGCCTCGTCCCACGAAATAGGTGTAAATTGATCTGGACCAATACCTTTTTTACCAATTCGTCGTAATGGTGTCGTCAAACGTTTAGGCGAATGAATAACACGCTCATAATGAGCCATCTTAGGGCATAATGTACCTCGTGTGAAAGCGTGCTCTCTATTACCACGGACTTTTATTACTTTATTGTCATCAACTGTAAGTATAAGCCCACAAGCATCTGGGCAATCATAAGGACATACGCTCTTATATTCTTTCATATAAGCACCTCGCTTATCATCATATTTATATCAGTAATTTTATATGTATAATTATAGTATCATACATACACCACTATATCTGTAATAAAATTAACGAATATCGATATTTTTCAAACTTCGTATCAATGAATACATTGTATATCAATGCATATAGCAAAATCACTTATCAAAATAAGTGTGTGTCGTTATAACTTTTATTAATGTGTACCATGTAGATACACAATAAATATCGATACTTTTCAGTATTTATTTATAGTTTCTCCCCTACAATACAAACAGATAAGCAACGCATAAAAGTACCATTTTTTACGTTCAGGAATGTATCTATTACTAAAAGTCATAATTTATAATTTCAAGGTATTATCGATTATTTCAGTGATTTTTGTTAACCTGTGTGATAAATTTCACGTAAGTTATGCAAATTATGTAATGCATTAAGTTATGTAAAACTATTCAATAACTCAACTTTGTGTGCTATACTGACATTGTCATTTGAGAGGATATAGAACTCACCGGACATCATATCACATTCATTGATATAACGGAGTGGAGTCAACTATATCAGGTCATATTTTCTGAAAAGAGGTTTTAACAATGGCAGAAGCTAAAAACACTGTACTTTTCCCTTATGAAACACTTCACAAACTTTGCATGGACGCTTTCCAAAAATTCGGTTTTTCCGAAAAAGAAGCTGACATCATTCAAGACGTACTTTTGACTTCCGACTTATTCGGTATTCAAAGCCATGGTATGCAACGTATGGTACGTTACCACAAAGGTATCTCCAACGGCTTGATTAAAATCGATGCAAAACCTGAAATCGTAAAAGAAACTCCAATCTCCGCAGTTATCGACGGTCATGACGGCATGGGCCAATTATTGGGCCACAAAGCTATGGAAATGGCTATCGAAAAAGCTAAAAAATCCGGTGTTGGTATCGTATCCGTACGTAACTCCAACCACTATGGTATCGCTGGTTACTATGCTAAAATGGCATCCGACCAAGGCTTAATCGGTTTCTCTTGTACAAACTCCGAAGCAATCATGGTTCCTGTATATGCTCGTAAAGCTATGCTTGGTTCCAACCCTATCGCTTGGACTGTACCAGCTGATCCTGTTGACTTCTTCTTCGATTGCTCCACTACAGTAGTAACTCGTGGTAAACTTGAAATGTACAACAAAATGGGCAAAGCTACTCCAGATGGCTGGGCTGTTAACAAAGACGGCGTTCCTTCCACTGACGCAGCTGAAGTATTGGGCAACATTTCCCGTCATGAAGGCGGCGGTATCCTTCCTTTAGGTGGTGCTACAGAAGTTCTTGGCGGCCACAAAGGTTATGGTAACGGCATGATTGCTGAATTGTTCTCCTCCATCCTTTCCCAAGGTGGTACTTCCAATAAATGTATGGTTGGCGGCAAATCCAATATCTGCCACGGCTTCATGGCTATCAACCCTGAATTCTTCGGTGACCCAGCTGAAATCAAAAAACACTTCTCTCAATTCTTACAAGAATTACGTGAAGCTCCTAAAGCTCAAGGTCAAGACCGCATCTATACTCATGGCGAAAAAGAACATGAATCTGTTGCTAAAGTTAAAGCTGAAGGCATTCCTGTACTTAACGGTACAATGCTTGAAGTTCAAGATCTTTGCAATGAATTAGGTTTAGACTTCAAATCCTACTTCGGCGATTATGTACCAGAAGCTCCTGCTACAATGTTCAAAGGTAACTACTAATATCTAATTAGTGTTGGCCCTAACACGGACATGTAGTTAGTACAGAGGGGGACATAAACACTGTTTATGTCCCCTCTCTTATATTTTTTTAACCTCATAAGCTATGAGGTTAAAAAATTTTAAGAGATATATCACTTTTTCTGATAAGTATATCTGTTATTTTATTGTAATCTTTTATTATTACTGAACTTTTACAACTTAATCCAATAGCGAATTACTCATCAATTAAATTGATTATTGCTACATCGTCCTGTTAAGCATATATTTTTATTTTTCTTGAAAGGATGATTTTAGAAATGAGTGCTCTCACCGTTCTATTAGCGCTATCTCCAATCATTTGGTTGATCGTAGCGTTATCCATCTTGAAATTACCTGCATGGCAAGCAACAAGTGTTGCTGCAATCGGTTCTTTCATCATCGCTATTACAGCATTCCAATCCGACCCATTTATTATGGTCACTGGTGCCCTTGAAGGTGCCGCATTGGCAATTTGGCCAATCTTATTAGTTATTACAGCAGCTATCTTCGTTTACAACTTGGTAGTACATACGAAAGCTATGGAAACTATTAAAACCATGCTTTCCTCTGTAACATCTGATACTCGTGTACTTGCATTATTACTTGCATGGGGCTTCGGTGCTTTCATGGAAGGTATGGCTGGCTTTGGTACTGCCGTTGCAATTCCAGCTGCTATGATGGTTGCCGTAGGTTTTGACCCACTAAAATCTATCATCGCATGTCTCGTTGCAAACTCCGTACCAACAACATTCGGCTCCATTGGTATCCCAACAACTACATTGGCTTCCTTAACAAGCCTTGATCCAAGCCATTTAGGTACATTCATTTCCGTACAATTATTCTTGCTTAACCTTATCGCTCCTTTCTTCGTAGTTATGATTATCGGTGGCGGTATCAAAGCGTTAAAAGGCGTATTCCTTGTAACATTACTTTCCGGTTTAGCATTAGCTATTCCTGAAACTATAATCAATGCCGTAATGGGTCCTGAATTATCCGTAATTTCTGCATCCATCGTAATCATGGCAGTGATCATCGCTTGTGCAAAAATTATGCCTCCTAATGATCCTCAATACGCAGTTAAACAAACTGGCGAAGTTCCTAAAGTTTCTGGTGGCGAAGGCCTTGTGGCTGCAATGCCATTCATCTTAATCTTCGTATTATTGTTATTAACTTCTAAATTATTCCCTGCAATTAATGGTCCTCTTGCATCCATTAAAACATCTGTACCTATTTACCAAGGTCCTGGTGCAAAACCTTACACATTCGTATGGATTGCAACTCCTGGTATCATGATTTTCATCGCTGGTATCGTTGGTGGTTTCATCCAAAAAGCAAAAGCTGGTGAAATCTTTGGTACATTGGGTAGCACAGTTAAAAACTTAAAATTCACATACCTTACAATCATCACAGTTGTTATGACAGCTAAATTGATGACATACTCTGGTATGACTGCAGATATTGCGAAAGCAATGGTTGCTGGTACAGGTACTTTGTACCCTCTATTCGCTCCTATCGTAGGTGCATTGGGTGCGTTCTTAACAGGTTCCGGTACAAACTCCAACGTATTGTTTGGACCACTTCAAATCGCAGCAGCTCAAGGCTTAAACCCTGTTGGTTATGAAGATCTTGGCTTCTGGTTAGCAGCTGTTAACTCCGGTGCAGCTGGTATCGGCAAAATGTTGTCGCCACAATCCATTGCGATTTCTATTGGTGCCGTAGGTCCTGCTTTGAAAGCATACTTAGAAAACCACAAAGAAATCAATGCGGAAGAAGCTCACAACTTAGAACATGAAATCGAAGCAAGTGTTATCATGAACAGCGCGTTCAAATACTTCATCATCTTCATCATCATGCATGGTTGTATCTCCTTCTTCGGTCAACATTTCATCCATGAAATTCACCACATCTTCTTCTAAGATTTGGTAATATAAAAGAACAGCTCATTCGTGAGCTGTTCTTTTTATTTCAAATACTAATAAGCAATACCCTTGTTACTCATTTATAAACCTATAGCTTTTTCTTATTAATCATGTTACAATACCCTTATTAAATAGATAAAATTAAATGCAGTCTGCGAAGTGCGATTCGCAGACTTTTATTTTTCCCTTTTTTAATATAGGAGATTTTATGGAGTCTACAAAGAAAATATCTATATTCATTGTCGTATTTCTAGGGCTTCTTACGGCTATCACACCACTTGGTACTGATTTATATTTGCCAGCATTACCAATCATGCCTCATGAACTTAATACAAATGCATCTCTCATTCAGATGACAATTGGCATTATGACTTTTGGTATCGCTATTGGTCAATTAATTGGCGGTCCTCTTAGTGACTCATTTGGGCGAAAAAAACCACTCATCATTGGCAATATCCTCTGTGTAATCGCTAGTATACTCTGTGCTATTGCGCCCAATATTGAGATTTTACTGGTTGCACGATTTTTACAAGGTTTAACAGGTTCTATCGGAGTTGTTATTGCTAAGGCCATCTCCCGAGATTTTGCATCTGGTAAGGAATTAATGCGACTCATGTCTCTACTCATGCTCGTCAACGGATTAGCTCCTGTTATTGCACCGCTTATAGGTGGTCAGCTTTTATTATTTTCTACATGGCGCTTTATTTTTATTGTCCTCGCCGTTTTCTCTTCAGTGTTACTTATGGGCTCTTTCATTTTTACTGAAAGCCTACCATCAGAAAAGCGTATTTCCGGTGGTATAGCAACAGCATTTAAAAACTACGGTGCTCTACTAAAAGATAATTCTTTCTTAGGCCAGACTCTAGTTCAGCTATTCGCCTTTGGTGGTTTCTTTGCCTATATTTCGGGTTCATCCTTTGTATATCAAAATATATTCAATTTATCTGCCCAAGAGTTTAGTTATATGTTCGGGATTAATAGTTGCGGTATTATCCTCGCTAGCGTAATCAGTGCCAAAGTAAGTAATGTGGTAAAAATAAAAACCATTTTACATACTAGTCTATTGCAATTAACGATTGGTTCTATCCTATTCCTTTGTGCAATGTATTTTAATTGGTCCTTTATTATAACCAGTGTCATTCTGTTCTTTACAGTTTGTACCGTATCTGTATTTGGATCAACAGGGTTCTCTATGGCAATGGCGAAATATGGACACCAAGCAGGTAGCGCCTCTGCTATTTTAGGATTTGCAGGCATGTTTTCAGCCGGGTTCGTATCGCCATTAGTTGGTATTGGTGGAAGTCATACTGGTATCCCTATGGGGATTGTTATGGTTGTATGTGCTGTATTAGCATTAGTATGCTTCTATACAATGATTAAAGAAGATTCATCAATTTCATAAAAAAGCGTCCCTCATATATCTCCTCTTTACTGGTTGTCCAGTAAAGAGGGGATATATCACTAGGGACGCTTTTTTTATATTCAGTAATTATATAATTGACTATTACATTATCATTCAAACATTGTTGCTAACAGCAATTTCAATCGATTTGCTTGGTTTACCGCACTTGAACCTGGGTCATAGTCGATGGCTGCAATGCGCACATCAGGATATGCTTCGGATAATGTTTTTACCATGCCTTTACCACTAACGTGGTTAGGTAAGCAGCCAAATGGTTGCAAGCAAACTACTTGTTTCGCACCTTTTTCGATAAGATCAATCATATCACCTGTAAGGAACCAACCTTCACCGCATTGATTACCAAGGTCAATATAATGAGCCGCTTCTTTTGCAACCTTCGTCATCCGTTGCAACGGATCAAAATGCTTGGATGCTGCAACAGCTTTTGCATATGGCAAGCGGTATAATTCTAACGCTTCGCGAGCCAAGGATCCAAAGAATCCGGAAAGCCATGTACCATCTAAGTGTTTAGCACGATATGTACTATCCATAGCACAGTATAAGAAAAAGTCTAGTAGACCAGAGGTTACAACCTCGCCACCTTCCTTCTCTATAAGTTCATTAATATGGTTGTTCGCACTTGGATGGAATTTAACGTAGATTTCACCTACCACGCCAACACGAGGTTTCGGCTTAGATTTATCAACTGGTAAATTGTCAAAGTCTTCAATGATGTTCTTAATATATTTACTATATTGGAATATATTAGCTTTTGTAATACGTTCCCGTAATTTTTTAACCCAATAATCGCACAATGCATCTGCAGATCCTGGATTAATTTCATAAGGACGCGTAGCCAATACACATTGCATCAACGCATCGCCGTATACTACGGCTTGAATCATGCGATGTAAGAAGGATTTAGTCAATTTAAAGCCTGGTTGACGTTCCATATCACTCGCATTAAGTGACAAAATTGGAACTTGTTTCATACCTGCATCGATGAGGGCTTTACGCAAATAACCAATATAGTTGGTAGCACGACAACCGCCACCGGTTTGAGAGATAATAACAGCTGTTTTATTAACATCGTATTTACCAGACAATAAGGCGCTCATCAATTGGCCTACAACGATGATAGCAGGATAACATGCATCATTATTGATATATTTTAGACCTATCTCTACATCTTCACGAGTTGGAGCAGGCAACATATCAAAGTCATAACCTTCAGACTTAAGCACTGGCTCCAATAGTTGGAAATGAAGAGGTGACATTTGAGGCACCAAAATCTTATAGGTTTTACGCATTTCTTCGGTAAAGACAACGCGTTCATAATCATATGCTGGTGTATCATCAATAACGGTCTCTATAGGAGCTTCTGGATTATGATGTTTACGCATACTCCGTTCCATTACGGATTGCAAGGAGCGTAAGCGAATAGTGACAGCGCCTAAGTTTGTACCTTCATCAATTTTAAGCAATGTATGAATCTTATGCTTTGCAGATAAGATATCCTTTACTTGGTCTGCCACAATGGAATCAAGACCACAACCGAAAGAGTTCAACTCAACAATTTGGAAGCCTTCCGTACGACTTACAAATTCTGCTGCATGATATAGACGACTATGGTATGACCATTGGTCTACAACGCGAAGATGTTTAATATCCTTACCTAATGGTGCTACACCATCTTCGGTAAGAACCGCCATACCAAGAGAGGTAATGAGCTCTGGGATACCATGATTAATACCGGAGTCTAAGTGATATGGACGACCAGCCAATACGATGGTAGGCACTTGTTCTGCTACGAGACGAGATACAGTTTTCTTTGTCATCTCGCGATAGTCAGCCTTACATTTTTCTTGTTCGGCCCAAGCAGTCTCAACGGCATTAGAAATTTCAGATTTAGAGAATGGCAAATCTTTTAAGGCTTTCACCAAAGCAGGCACCAATGATTTCTTATCTGCTAGTGGCAAGAATGGCGCATAAAATGGCGTTTTTCCCATCACATCTTGCATATTGTTTCGAATCAATTCTGGGTAAGAAATAACCATAGGGCAATGGTAATTATTGTCGTGGCTAAATTCCTTTGGACCATGTTGAATACATGGGTACCAGATTAAATCAACTTGGGCTTGGGCAAGATCACGAATATGACCATGAACGGCCTTAGCAGGATAACATGCTGTATCGGAAGGAATCGTATCAATGGCTTTATTATATTGATCCTTCGTCGTATAATCTGACAATACCACTTCGCAGCCTAATTGATTGAAGAATGTAAACCAAAACGGAAAATCTTCGTACATATTGAGGACGCGAGGAATACCAATACGCAATTTACCTTCAAACTCAGGAATATTTTTCTTGAGGAAGTAATCAAAATAACGGCGTAATTTTACGTCTACCATATTGGGAACAGGCTTATGTTTCTCTTGAATCATATCACCGGCACCTCGGTCGCAACGATTACCCGTTACATAGGTACGGCCATCAGAGAATGCATTGATGGTAAGCATACAATTATTAGAGCACAATCCGCAATTACGCATGGATGTAGACACTTGCAAGGATTTCAAACCGTCACTATCAAGCAATGTGCTATGTTGATTTTGTAACTCTTCTGCCGCTTCAGAAGCGAGCAATGCCATACCATAAGCACCCATCAAGCCGGATACATCAGGGCGAATTACTTCGACGCCCATTAATTTTTCAAAGGCACGAAGCACCGCTTCATTATAGAATGTACCACCTTGTACGACGATGTGGTCACCTAATTCCTTAGGATCTTTTACCTTAAGCACCTTATACAATGCATTCTTGATAACAGAATATGCAAGGCCAGCGGCGATATCCGGTACAGTAGCCCCTTCTTTTTGCGCCTGTTTTACCTTGGAATTCATAAATACGGTACAACGAGACCCCAAGTCGATTGGCATAGGTGCCAATAAACCTTCCTTGGCAAATTGCTCAATCGGCAAACGCAAGGATGTAGCAAAGGTATCAATAAAGGAACCACAACCAGAGGAGCAGGCTTCATTCAATACGATGTCTTCAATGTATCCATCGCGTACCTTTGTACATTTCATATCTTGACCGCCAATATCCAAGATGAAGGATACATCAGGGCAGAAGAATTGAGCAGCCCGATAATGGGCAATTGTTTCTACTTCCCCAATATCGATACCAAGAGCGCGTTTCAAGAAGGCTTCGCCATATCCAGTTACACCAGAATGAGCGATGTAAGCCCCTTTTGGCAATAAGCTATAGATTTTCTCTATTAGTTCTTGGGATTTTTCTAATGGTTTACCATGATTTGGGCCATAGTGAGAGAAGATGATTTCATTCTTGCTATTGATCAAGACGACTTTCAACGTCGTAGAACCCGCATCGATACCGAGGTAACACGGACCTTCAGCATCGTTAATATCACCCTTCGGTGTTACCGCCTTAGCATGACGTGCACGGAATTCTTCTAATTCCGCTTCATTTCTAAATAGCGGATCCACACGATCGGTTGCTTCCATTGGTACACCAATAAGCGCACCGATTTCCTTCGTCAATTCACCTACTGTAATATCACGACATTCATCATTCATGAGAGCTGCGCCTAGGGCAATAAACAACTCACCATTTTCAGGGATGATACGATGTGCTTCATCGAGTTCTAAGGTGTCGCAGAAGCATTGACGTAATTCGGATAAGAATGTCAATGGACCACCGAGGAAGGCTACATTTCCTTCAATTTTATGACCACATGCAAGGCCTGCAATCGTTTGGTTAACGATGGCTTGAAATACGGACTTTGCAATATTTTCATGAGACGCGCCTTGATTTAGCAATGCTTGTACGTCTGTTTTCGCAAATACACCACAACGAGCGGCAATTGGGTAAATAGTATCCGCATTCATCGCCAATTGATTAAGGCCGGATGCATCAGTTTGCAATAATGTTGCCATTTGATCTATGAAAGCACCTGTACCACCGGCACAAGAACCATTCATGCGATGTTCTGCAGTACGACCTAGATACGTAACCTTAGCATCTTCACCACCAAGTTCGATAATAACATCAGTTTGTGGGTACAACGCTTTTATCGCCTTTGTTTCGGCAATTACTTCTTGTACAAAAGGTATACGCACCTTATCAGCCATCGCCATACCGCCAGAACCTGTAATTGCTACATGTACTTTTGCATCTTCATAGCCCACTTGAGCCTCTTGTAGCAATGTATGAACAGTATCCAAAATATTGGCGTAATGTCGGATATATTTTTTATACAAATAATTATCTTGTTCGTCCAACAAAACGACCTTGACCGTTGTAGAGCCAACATCGATCCCCATACGTAAGGATTTTTGCATATATACCTCTCTTGAAAAAAATGAAGAATTAGTACGCTCGCACCATTTTTCTTCATACATTTAAGTAAAAGTTAAATAATAAAGCTTTTAACTACACATCTAAAAAATTAAATATTAAATATATTATACAACAAACAGAGATTAATTCTAGGTTTTGCCATATTCCAATGTGGTATATGGAACATGACTATTCCTAATAAAATATATAGAAATTTACTAAAAACCTGTATGTCGTTTATCTTTTATTATACCACTTTAGAATGAAAAAAAATGTGCGTAAAATAACCTTAATCTATAGCAAGATAAGAGTAATTACATTTAGCTATGCCAAGTACATAAAAACGGTACTAAGATGGTTCCCCGTACTACTAGGTAATATACCTAATAGGTACAATCAAACTTAGTACCGTTATAAATATCACTCTATATAATAAACAATCTAATCAAAATCAAAAGATTCAATTATAAAGTTGACGTTGTTTGCTCCACAGAAATAGTTACAGGTGCTGATAATTTAGCCTCTAACCAAGCTTTTATTCGTTCCAAATCTGCATCAGATACAGTGGACGTGGTATAGATAATCACCATATAGCGATTCGCTTTAGGCTGTTCTAAATTATCTATCAAAGGCATGCCTTCCACTCTGCTTACAAACGGGAATAACGCCTTTGCTTCAGCTTCTGTCGTTTTCATAGTATTTATCGTTTCACTTACTAATTGATAAGTCGGCTGGTACAGATTACTCAAGTTTTTATATGTTTCAAGACTCTCTGAAGATTTATTCAAGTTCGTCTTATCCACAGCAGATTTTTGCTCATCTACGCTATTAACAAATCGTAATGTATAAGGTTGCAAGTACTCATCTTTCTGTAACTTATCATCCAACTGGGCTCGCTCCTCTGAAGTCACAGGAGCTCCTATAACTACTATGTTTACTAGCTTATTCGTTTGATCCAATGAATAATCAATCACTTGTCGACGTCCCTCTTGATTAATATCATTCTTAATAAACTGCTCCATATGATTTGACTCAGAATACTTGATGGTCATATCATAGCCTGCATAAATACTTGGTATAGCCATAATAAGACCAATCACGAGAAATATTAACTGGTTACGACGATTAACCTCTTCTGCTTGTTTATGGAATGGCAAACTATATACACCCTTTAAAACAATAAAAGATGCAAAGAAGATGAAGAATGCATTTATAAAGAATAAATAGCTAGCCCCAAAGAAATAGTGCCAATTTCCATTAGCAAGTCCATATCCTGCCGTACACAGTGGTGGCATAAGTGCAGTTGCAATCGCAACACCTGGTATAACATTATCTAAAGTCTTACGCGTTTGCCCAATAATCCCAGCTAACCCACCAAATATAGCAATGAATACATCAAAAATATTCGGCTCTGTACGCGCTAATAGTTCAGATGTAGCCGTCTGAACGGGAGAAATATGAAAATATAAAGCAGATGCCAAAACCGCAATCGTAATCTGTAAGGACAATCTTAAAATAGCACTTTTTACAACTGTAAAATTAAGCGTAGCGAAGCCAAAACCAGTTGCTAAAATAGGTCCCATCAACGGCGATATAAGCATAGCACCAATAACAACTGCCGTACTATTCATATTCAACCCAATAGAGGCAATAAACATGGAAAGGATCAGGATAACCAAAGCAGGTCCCTTAATCTTAGCACCACCTATCAGTCTTTTAGCGATAGTTGCATCATCAGCTCGCTCAAAATGTATATCAAAGTATTTATTTATTTGCATTCGTCCTCCTTATAATTTCATCAAATCTGCAAAGGTCCCTACGTTTACAAACATATACTGTGTGGTTTTTAACATTTGAACCATCAAAATAGCCCCTGTACCTTCCCCCATTGACATGTGTGCTTGGATAGGTACCATATCTTGTGTAATCCCTACTTCAGACAAAGCAAGCTCAGTACCTTTTTCGCGGGAATGATGAGATGGTAATGCATAGTCCTTAACGCGATCATTCATGTGTACTGCACAAGCCGCTGCTACAGCTGTAATAAAACCATCAATAACAAAAGGCTTTTTAAACTTAACACAAGCTAGCATAGCTCCAAGAATAGCAGCTATATCAAAGCCCCCTACATGGGCTACTATTTTACGAACTCGTTCAGCTTCACTGTTAGAAACGATACGAGCCTTATGTTTATCTAGTACAGCACGGACAAAATCAATTTTACGCTTCATCAAATCTGGTTTATTCGGCCAAGAACCAGGTCCGACCGTTTCAGTTGGATCTGCACCAGTTAATGCAGATAACACACAAGCAGAGGTTGTCGTATTCCCGAGCCCCATCTCACCAAAGGAAAATAGATTTATCCCTTTTTCGACATAATATTCAACTCGTTCATATCCTGCTTGAAAGGCACGGTTAAACTCAGCCTCAGTCATAGCAGGGTGGTTTAAAATATTCTTTGTTCCCTTTGCGACCTTGCGATCCACGCCGATACCATCATCTGAAGCAATTCCTACATCTACAACCTCATAGGGAATGTTATTAAAGTTACAAAACTGTGTTGCCGATGAACGACCTAAGAGCATATTACGGGATTGTTTCTGCGTCACCTCGTAGTTATAGCCTACATAACCTTCCATATTACAGCCATTGTCAGCAGAAAATATGATATGCTGTGGTCGGATTTCACCATTGATCTCGCCCCAAGCCGTACAAATCTTACGGAAATATTTTTCCCATAGGCCTAGACCACCTGGGATCAGGCATTTTGGTTGAAGAAATCTATTTAATTGTTCCTCGATTGGTAATACTGACTTATCTTTCATTCTAATCTCTAGTCCGCAACTAATGTGCCAACTAACCTTCTATTAATTCGATATTATTCTATATAAAAGTATAACACAAAACTCATATCTAGTAATGTGAGGTTTATTAGCTTTCACTATAGAAATAAATTTATTGCCAAAAAGGTTATCCCCTCTGATATCTCCCCATTCATACAGAAAAAAATATGTCAAATCTATTGATGTTTAATAAAATAAAGGCTTTTTCTTGAGAAATATACAAAAATAGCTATTAGTTGATTTGATACACAATCAACTAATAGCTATTTTTAGTAATAAGAGGCTATTTCATAACAGTCACTTTACATATAGAGTTAGAGTTATATCTTAAAAAGGTATATTACAACACACCATGCACGAGTAGGTAATTAATCAATCAATTAGAATGCTGGAATAATCGCACCGTTATAATGTTCTTCAATGAACTTCTTAATTTCTGGAGATTGTAATGCTTTCGCTAATTTTTGAATAGCTGGTTTATTTTCATCACCAGGATTTACAGAAAGAAGGTTTGCATATGGAGAATCTGCTTTTTCTACGAATAAGCCATCTTTTGTAGGATTAAGACCAGCTGGCAATGCATAGTTCGCATTGATAACTGCTGCATCCAAATCTTGAATAGAACGAGGAATTTGAGCCGCTTCTAATTCTGTAATTTGGATATTTTTAGGATTGCTAGTTATGTTAAACGGTGTGTTTGTCAAACCAGTTGGGTCTTTCAAAGTCACAAGACCAGCGCTTTGCAACAAGAGAAGTGCACGTGCACTATTTGTTGGGTCAGATGGAATAGCCACCTTTGCACCATTCGGTAAATCTTTCAAGTCTTTAATTTTTTGAGAATAAATAGCTAACGGTTCGATATGAACAGGTGCAAAGCTTACGAAATTTGTACCATGATCTTTATTATAGTTATTTTGGTAAGGTACGTTTGCAAAGAAGTTTGCATCTACTTCATGACTAGACAATGCCATGTTCGGTTGAATATAGTCTGTAAATTCAATAATTTGTAAATCTACACCTTCTTTAGCCAAAATAGGTTTAACTTGTTCTAATATTTCGGCATGAGGCACAGGGTTTGCAGCCACCTTCAAAATTTCAGGCTTAGAACCACTGGAACTTTCATTATTCGTAGATGACCCACATCCACTAATCAATAATGCTGCACCTAATACAGCCGTTGCAGCAAAGGCAAATAATTTATTCATACAGGACCTCCTATATAGTAAAATACGATAATCATAACGCATCAATTATGAATGATATGTTCACAGTATAGCATTTTAATTCCTACTAGAATAATAGTTAATTAATATGGTTAGCTATTACTTATTTATATATCTAAATATATCGAATTACCTTTTTATTTATAAATAATTTTACTCTATAATGTTATAATAGCTATTAATGAGTTATATATTTCATTAACTGTAATTGATTTATCCATTAGTATGGATCATGTAGGAGACCTATGGAACTGACAGACATTCAAATTCCTAGCGATTTGCGCGACTGCTCACTAGCAGAGCTCGAGGTCATCGCACAACATATACGAAACTTAATCATCCATAGAACATCACACATTGGCGGTCACATTGGTTCCTCCCTAGGAGCCACTGACATTATTGTTGCTTTGCATCATGTGTTCGGCCTTGATGATGCTCAATTCATATTTGATATTTCCCATCAAAGTTATGCTCATAAGATTTTAACAGGCCGTCACGAAGGATTTAAAAATAAGGACAAATTTCATACCATATCCGGTTATAGCAATCCTGCTGAAAGCACTCACGATGCATTCCACTTAGGTCATGCTTCCACAAGTCTCAGTTTAGCTTGCGGTCTTATGATTGGCCGCGATTTACATCATGGAACACATCCAATTATCGCCATGATTGGTGATGGTGCCCTATCCGGCGGAGAAGCTTATGAAGCATTAAATCACTTAGCTACCATGCCATCCCAATGCTTGATTATCATCAACGATAATGAACAATCCATCGCTGAAAACCACGGCGGGTTATATACTCATCTTCAACAATTGCGTGAGACTAATGGTGAAAGCCCTAATAATATCTTTAAAGCTCTTGGCTTTTCATATCGTTATATCGACGATGGCAATTCGCTAACATCCCTAATCCATGCGGTAAAAGACTGTAAAGACGAGACAACGCCAACAGTGCTCCACATCCATACGACAAAAGGCTACGGTTACGACAAGGCCATTGCAAATCCCGAAGGCTTTCACAATCCATCTGGTTTTGATATCGACACAGGGGAAACAAAGAAACGCTATACTAACAGCTATGAATCCATTGTGGCAAAGCAACTAATTGAAACACTAGAGCAAAACAAAGCGGCCTGCATCGTCACGGCTGCTACACCTGGCGGATTCTGCTTGACGAAGGATATCCGAGAAAAACTAGGTGCTCAATACATCGACGTAGGCATTGCGGAAGAACATGCTACAACATTACTTGCTGGTATTGCACACAACGGGGGCACGCCAATTTTACCGATTTACAGTACATTTTTACAACGCGCCTATGATCAAATCATAAATGACCTATGTATTAACAATAGCAATGCACTGATTCTCGTATACCGCGCATCGATTTATGGTAATAAGGATATGACACATCTTGGATTCAACGATATTTCCATGCTCGGTAACATGCCAAATCTCATGTACCTAGCACCTACAACAGTAGCGGAATTAGAATCGTCCATTCGTTATGGATTAGAGCACCACAATCATCCTATTGCCATCCGTATTCCGGTAGGAACACCAATCAACGATACAGCTCAATCCAATACAATAGATAAGCCTGTCACATCGTATGACATAACTCAATCTGGTAACACAATCGCAATCATAGGTGTCGGTAATTTCTACCATAAGGCTGTCGAACTAAGTCATGCAATACGTGAGGCAACACATATCTCACCAACCATCATAAAACCACTTTGCATTTCTAGTTTGGACACCCATACATTACATGAATTAACAAAGGACCACCATATCGTCATCACCTTAGAGGACGGTGAACTCGAAGGTGGCTATGGTCAAAAAATTGCTAGCTATTATGGAAAAACGTCTATGAAGGTCTTAAACTATGGTATTTCCAAACAGTTCTACGACCGATACAAACCTGAAGATGTATTACAACAAAATCACTTAGATTTTGAACACATCTTAGATGATATACGAAACGTACAACATTAATTCAATACATATATGACAAAATGCCCAGTTTAAAACTGGGCATTTCTTGTATAAATTTATAATTTCATAACATCTGCCAAGGCCACTAGGTATTAAGCACTTAGGTTGAAGGAACTTATCAATTCTTTATCAAATGAAGTTATTTCATTATCTTTCATTGTTTATAGTCTTACCTTGTCGATATAAATCCAAGAAATTTTTGAGTACTCGACCTGTTAATCCCCATATCGTATATTGCTTATAGGGATAAAAATAAACAGAATAATTCTGCCGAATTTTCCAGTCTATTTGGTATCCTTCTAATAAATGAAATGGAAAATCTCGCAGTGGTTTAGTACCGATATCTAAGTGCCCCACGGTAGGTTCCATAGTAAGTAAATGCGAAAGTGGCACCGTAAAGATTTCACCTACCTCATCAGGATTAGGCGTAAATTCATCGGTATGTAAACGTACAACTACAGCATGCAGTTTAACACCTATAGCAGATACTAAACAATCTAAGGAGCCTAATAATTCAATTTGATCCGTATCTATTCCTAATTCTTCCGAGCACTCACGAATAGCCGCATCAGCTCCGGTTTTATCGGAACTTTCACAATGGCCACCAGGAAAACTAATTTCACCAGGCTGTCTACGTAAGGTCTGACTACGCACCGTAAATAGGACGTGATCCTCACCATCAATTTCAAGCAATGGCACTGCTACCGCTGCAGTTATAACATCAATATCTGTGGTCACTTGCGGCTCTCGTCCATTTAGATATGCGCTTAATTGTCTGTCCATAGTCATCCCCCTTTTCTTCATTATACCAATAATAGTTTTCCAGAAAATAGTACAAATGGCACAATTTATAATTTATTATTTGAAGACAAAAATAGGTTACCTCACATACAAGAGGTAACCTATTTATATATATTATGCTTTTATTAAGTACAATCTACGCACCTTGGAATTGAGGCATGTCATCATGAGAGTCAGGATCGTCTAACGTGCCTTTCAAATCATTATCTACCATCGCACATACAGATGCATCAGACCAAACGTTTTCGGCCGTTTCAATCATATCGATAATCGTGTAGATTGGTAAGATAATACCAAGTAATCCGATTGGTGCACCAATGGAGCTCATCAAGGATAAAGTTAAGAAATAGCAACCCATTGGAACCCCTGCATTACCGATGGCTGCAAGAACAGCGATGAAGAGCCAAGCCACCATAGTACCAGCTGTTAGTTCAATGCCTGCATTTTGCATTACGAACAAGGATGTAACAAGGATGAAAGCTGCGCAACCATTCATGTTAATTGTTGTACAAATTGGTAATACAAAACGCGCTACAGAAGGATGTGCTTTCAAATTGTCTTCTGCAGATGCTAATGTTACAGGCAATGTAGCTGCAGAAGATTTTGTGAACAATGCAACAGCTACGGCTGGAGACATTTTACGGAATACGTCTATAGGGTTTAAACCACGGAATAACAAGAACAATGGAATTACGATAAAGAATTGAATCAAGTTGCCGCCGATTACAACAGCTGTGTATTTACCTAAAGCACCAACAATTACGCCCGCTTCAATTTGTGCAGATAATTGGCCTGCAAAAGCAAGGATACCGATTGGTAAAACGTAAAGTAGGCCTCTAATCAATGTAAATAGTAATTCTTGTAAACCGAATAACACTTTCAATACTGCTTCGCGGCCTTCTGTACGAGGCATGAATGCAAAGGCTAAACCAACAGAAGCAGAGATGAACATAACAGATAATACGTTACCTTCTAAATACGGTTTCAAGATATTGTTAGGAATAACGGATAAGAAATGATCATAATATGTTACGTGACCTAATTTTTCAGGTACTTGCGCTGCACCAGCACCGATTACATCAAGTGGTAAATTACCTGGCGCAATCCAGAGGAATAAACCAAGACCAACAGCGGCTGCACAAATTGTTGTTAACAATGTATAAGTTACAGCATGCCCAAAGATACGGCCTGTATCTTTTTTTGCACCCAACATGGATAATGTAGTAATAACTGCTAGTGATACAGTAGGTATTGCAATAAATTGGAATAAATGCGTAAATACTGCAGCAATGAAATTAAATAAGTCATTAAGAACAGGAATATGTTGCCATCCTAAAACAGCACCGATAATGAGTGCACCCATCCATAAAATAAATTGACGTAATTTACCTTGTCCACGACTTTTCAAGGTAATCTCTTGCGCTAAGGCATCAACATTTTTATTACTTTGGTCTGCCATAAAAACACCTCTCTACTAATAAAACTACTAGAGACTAATAAATAAACCCCAGCCCTAGGGGCTGGGATAATCGTCACATCCGAGTCTCTTAATAAAACCCATTATAGAGATATGTTTTAAAATTGTCAATTACAATAATTGAATATATTGTAATATGTTCAATTATTATTTCAAATTTTATATAGACACTCTAGCAAAAGCTAATGATAAACGTCTATGTCCATAGTAATCATCCGAGTTCGCTCAGGATTAAACATAAAGTAAATGGCTCTCGGCTGGTCTTGATCAAAGTTATGGTAAACAACATATACTATATATTTCTCAGCCGATATCCGCGTACTATAATAATAATCTTCGTTAGGATCATCACCGACACTTTGTGTACCATTAATTATCCAGGGAACTAATTTCCAATTTTGTCGTCGAATTGTAATAATCTCATAATAATTGCTTACATCACTAACCAATACATTTTTATCTTTTGGATATGTAAACGAATTAAGTACTTCAACTGTAGTATCTTTATCCCTACCATTTATAAACGAATACCAAGCATTAGATTTAACAGTTTCCTCAAATTGTGAAATCGTATCCTTATCACCATCTAATACTAAACAGCTTTTATTTCCACCCATTCCAATTACTTCAGCAGAAGAAACCACTTTCACACGCTCTGGTAAAAACTTAGGTGTTTGTAAGGGATGCGGAATATACCCTGCCTTAGATGAGGGCCATGTAGAGTGCCATAGTTGTGTATCATAATGGGATATCCTTACAGCAGAAAATACTAGAGTAACAACTAATGTAGGAAGCATACACAGAAAGAAGATTACATAAAAATATGTTAAAAAGCTTTTTCGTATACCTTTCTCACTATCAATTACGCTACATTTTTCAAACAATAATACAATCGTAGCTACTAACAAAATTAGATAGTATAATCCAGAATATGATATCTCATCCGAGAACAAAAATGTTAGTACCCAAAGAGTTATAAAGAACCATATACTCTTTCTATAAGGAGCACCTAAAAATAATTCCTTTAGATATAATACACACTGTCGCATTCACTCTCTCCACAACAATACCAATTACTTAGATTGATAAAACACAGCCCGTGTCCCATCATTACTAATCAAAAGTTCTACGAAATGAGGTCTTTTAGTATTTCCATCATCAACAAAGACATATAATCTATGATTACTAACAGAACTGGTTGTCTGATTTACCAATGTTTTTGTTTCTTTTCTTGGTGCAAAGCGTAACCACTCAATAAAATCTCGTTTAGGTAGGTCTATTGTTTCTTCATGTATACTTTCGATAATATTATATTCACTAGGGTGAGAGATAGACGGTATTCGTTCTCCCGTATTTAAATCACGTAACATACCATCCTTATCAATTTGCGCTTGATACACAGCGTGTTCCTTAGCAATCTCCTCATACTGTGCAATAACTGTAGAATTTCCTTCTAATACGGTATATCTTGTAGGATATGCATTTGCCCAAGCTAAGCTATCGCCAGATGCAGAGGCCCTTGAAATACCTTCAGGAAGGTTCTTAGGACGCTTTAGCCCTTCCGGCAACTCGTCATCATTTGGCCAACCTCGTTGCCAGTCCATAGTACTAAACTCAAATCCATCGGTTTGTTCAAGAGTCATTTGAGTATCGTACTTAAGCCAATCCGCAACAAGTCCAGCTAAACACAAATTAAATATAATAAATACGCAGCAAATCAATTTAACATGTGTTTTTTCAGATAAAGTATGTTTCTTAAACCAATCATATTGTAATAATAAACTCAATACTATTGCTATGCCAAATACAATATATGTTATAGGTGCTATATTAAATAGCATTGCCACAATAAATAGCATAATTATATATGCAGTTAATAGGCCATAAAATATGCGAACCAAAGCTCTCTCCCTATATTTCTGTGACTACAACATTTTCTTATACAATACTTCTATATCGTTACGACTTACTTCAGCCACTGTATTAGCAATATTTCCTGCAGCTACTACGTATACATTATCTACAAGCCAAGGAATATCCTTTTTAGTAAACCCTAACTCTGTAAGATTTGTGGTAAGGTCTAATTCATGAACGATAAGGCGTAATGCTTCACCGAGTTCAGAACCGTCACCATGGTTGAATATTCGTGCCAATGAATTGAATTTTTCAGGGTTAGCACTCCATGTGTATTCCACTACAACGGGCTCGATAACGGCAAGGCCCACGCCATGTGTAATATCTTTAAGACCACTAGCAGGATGTTCCATACCATGTCCGAGTGTAACACCTGCCGCGTTAATAACCATGCCTCCAATCGTACTAGCCAATGTAACGGACTCCCACGCTTTTGTAAGTTGTTTTTCATTGAGTACCGCTGGTTTACTATTCGCAATGGCTTTCACATGTTTATATAGTGGTACAAGATATTGTGCTAGTAATGTTACTGCATAATGAGCTAGTGCATCGGTGAAAGGTTGCGCTGTTTTAGAAGTGTACGCCTCAATGTTATGGCACAATGCATCGAAACCAACAGATGCCAACACATGAGGTGGCATAGTCCCCATTACAGCAGGGTCTACAATGGAAACCTTAGGCACGATAGCATTACAGCGCAACGATTTCTTATCTCCTGTTTCAGGATTTGTAAGGACACCAAAACCATTTCCTTCAGAACCAGTGCCACAGGTTGTAGGAATCACAATAAGAGGTAACGCATTATCACTCGTTTTGCGGTTGAAGATATAGTCATTAATGTCGTCGTCATTCACAGCCATAAAAGCAATGCCCTTTGCGCAGTCCATAATGGACCCGCCACCAATAGCAATAACCATATCGCAGCTTTCAGATTTAGCTAACGCAGCACCGTCTAACGCTGTTGTAGTCAACGGATTGGCATCGACTTGATCAAAAAGGACATGGTCAATATGAGCCGCATCAAGCTTAGCCACAACGCGGTCATATAAACCAGATTTTTTCGCACTACTGCGACCGGTTACAATGAGTGCTTTCTTGCCGTACGGTGCAGCAAATTCAGCAACACTATCTACTTTATTCCAACCAAATTGAATATTTACAGGTAAAAAGTACGAGAATTCCATATATACGACCTCTTTTCTTTACATCAGTATATCTTTATCGTAATGTACGTAAAAACGTTCGTCAATACGTTATAGCCTCAAAAGACAAAAACAGCAGTACTCTTGTGTAGCACTGCTGTTTATCGTTTTAAATTACATCTAAGACATGTTTAGCAAATTGACGGGCTGCCTTACAGTCATCCTCGTTTGGATGAACAGCCGCTTGTTTATGACGTGCATCACGGTCAGCCGATTGACCATGACTGTGTCCCTTGGGGAACATTTTATACATCATTTCTATAACCTTAGGGTCAACCTTACCTTGGCAGATGAAAGTATCTACAGGCACCACTCCTTCTGGTAAGCACGCTGCTGCATTGATCAAACTTTGCTTAGCATGCTCCATGTGTGGAGGCACGCCAGCCGTTGCAAACAACGCAATGTGCGGATTATGCAATGTACCCAGTACATCGCGGGCCTCTTTATTAGCTGTACCCTTATCAACCCAAAATCCCGCAAAAACAAGTTCATAGGATGCTATATCTGATGGCAATTCTTTCATAGCCACACATGGTGTGCCCTCTGGTAATACGCTAGTAATGGCCTCTGCCACTTGTTTTGTATTGCCTGTAAGGGAAGAATATATAACGATAGACTTCATGTCTTACCTCCTTATTAGTATATATTTATTATAAGACATGTAAGGTAGTCTTTTAATAAAATAAATCACAATATTATAGAGAATGAAAGTACTTTCAATTATTTACAACTAGATCGATAAAATTAATTTAACTACATTTATAAATTTAAAAAAGTCAATATTGAATATATAGATTTTTTTCGCTATAATCATTACATAATGTATTTAGCAAATAAGAAAACTACAATATATAGTAGTTTTCTTATTTTTCTGATTAGATATAGCGTAAGGGATTATATATGAGTTACGCTAGCTCTACAAATGATTTTACATAGATTTACAATGTAAGGGGAACCATAATGGAGATTATGATCAAGAAACGGGATGGCCATTTTGAACCGCTATCCGTAGAGAAAACTAAACGAATGATTGCCTTCGCATGCTTGGGGTTAGATTCTTGTGATCCACTAGAATTGGAAATGGATGCGAAATTACAATTCGTTGATGGTATGACGACTAAAGAAATTCAAAAAACTTTAGTACAAACAGCTATCGAAAAAGTTATCTCTAAAAAAGACGACGGTTTTGGTAACCAAGTTAATAAAATGAACCAAGATTGGCAGTTCGTAGCAGCCCGCCTTTTCTTGTTCGATCTCTATAAAGAAGCTGCTATCACTCGCCGTTATAAAGCTTTCGGCTACGGCAACTTCCCAAATCTTGTACATATGCTTGTAGAAAAGAAGAAATACGCAGACTTCTTCGTTACAGAATATACACCTGAAGAACTTCAAGAATTGGGCGATTATATCAAACCTAAACGAGACTACCTCTTTAACTACGAAGGCCTTAAATTGTTAGCTGACCGTTACTTAGTAAAAGGCTTCAATAAAGAAATCTATGAATTGCCACAAGAACGTTTCATGGCTATCGCTATGCACTTGGCATTGGTAGAAGGGGAAAACAAAGTAAAATTCGCTAAAAAATTCTACGACTTAATGAGCCAATTAAAGATGACAACTGCTACACCTACATTAGCAAATGCGGGTACACCATTCCATCAACTATCCTCTTGCTTTATCTCTGGTGTAGACGATAATTTATGGTCCATTTACGATGTAAATAGCAAATTCTCTCGCGTATCTAAACACGGTGGTGCTCTTGGCATCTACCTTGGCAAGGTTCGTGCATTAAACTCCGATATCCGCGGTTTCAAAAACTCCTCTGGTGGCGTTATTCCTTGGATTCGCTTGTACAACGATACAGCTGTTGCCGTAGACCAATTGGGTAAACGTAAGGGCGGCGCTACAGTAACACTTGATATTTGGCACAAGGACTTCTACGAATTCGTAGAGCTGCGTACAAACAATGGCGATGATCGTCGTAAAGCTCATGATATCTTCCCGGCCATCTCCATTCCAAATATCTTTATGGAACGCCTATTAGCTCGTGAAAACTTCACCCTCTTCGACCCTCACGAAGTCTTGACTGTGAAAGGCTACGCCTTAGAGGACTACTACGATACAAATGATAATAAAGAATTTACAAAACGTTACCTTGAATGTGAACAAGACACTAACTTGCACGGCATTGAAGTTCCAGCATTAGACATGATGAAAAAAATCATGCGCTCTGCTGTTGAAACAGGTACTCCATTCATCTTCTTCCGCGACACTGTAAATTCTGCAAACCCTAACAAACATGCAGGTATGATTTACGCATCCAATTTATGCCACGAAATCGCACAAAACGTTGGCTTCACAAACCTTGTAGAAGAAATCATCAACGAAGATGGTACTATCACTACGAAAACCAATACAGGTGACATGGTTACATGTAACTTGAATTCCATCAGTCTTGGTCGCATTACGGACGAAGAATTGGAAGAAAACATTGCTCTTCAAATTCGTATGTTGGACAATGTTATCTCTATCAACCAAGCACCTGTTCCAGAGTCTCGCATGACATCTGATAAATACCGTGCTATCGGCCTTGGTACTTCCGGTTACCACCACTATCTAGTAAACCACAATATCCAATGGGAATCCGATGAACACATCGAAGCAGCGGATAAGTTGTTCGAAAACATCGCTTACTATGCAATCAAAGCGTCCATGGAACTAGCAAAAGAAAAAGGTGCTTATCCTGCGTTCAAAGGTTCCGAATGGGAAACCGGTGAATACTTCACACGTCGTGGCTACACATCCGACCGTTGGAAGCAATTGGCTGCCGACGTTGCCAAATATGGTATTCGCAATGGTTATTTGATGGCCGTAGCTCCTACCGGTTCTACTTCCAACATTGCGAACACAACGGCTGGTATCGACCCTATCTTCAAAAAATTCTTCATCGAAGAGAAAAAAGGGTCTTTCACTCCAAAAACTGCACCAGATTTGAACGATAAAACGTTCTGGCTCTACAAAGAAGCGCATACAATCGACCAACAATGGTCTATCAAAGCTTGTGGCGTACGTCAACGTCATATTGACCAAGCACAATCTTTCAACTTGTATATCACACCTCAAATGAAAGCAAAAGAAATTCTCGACCTTTATGTTGAGGCGTACAAACAAGGGATTAAAACAATCTACTACATCCGTAACCAATCCCTTGAAATGGATGAGTGCACTAGCTGCTCTTCGTAAAAATAGTAGTAAAATAGTTAATATATTATTACTTCACAGATAATATAAAGGAGTCCACTATGGATAAAAAACTGATTTTCAACGAACATGGTGAACGTGGCACGCAATCTATGATTGGCGGCAACACAACAAACCTTCGCGAATGGAACCGTATCAAGTATGACTGGGCTAACCAAATGTACCGTACAATGCTTAACAACTTCTGGATTCCTGAAGAGATTTCCTTGAACGAAGACGTTAAGCAATTCCCATACTTAACAGATTACGAACGCCGTGCATTTGACAAAATCATTGCGTTCTTGAATTTCCTTGATTCTATTCAATCTGAAAACTTGCCGAACTTGAGCCGTTATATTACGGCATCTGAAGTGGCATCTTTATTGAATATCCAAGCATTCCAAGAAGAAATTCACGCCCAAAGTTATTCCTACATTTTAGATACTGTAACAAACCCAATTACACGTGACAAAATCTATGACGAATGGCGTACAGATAAAACATTGCTTGAACGTAACCGCTTCATCGCCGATGCATACCAACGTTTTAGCGACGATCCTAGCGAAGCAAATCTTATTCATACAATCATTGCTAACTATATCTTAGAAGGTATTTATTTCTACTCTGGCTTTAGCTTCTTCTACACATTGGCACGCCAAGGTAAAATGACAGCTACATCCACTATCTTCAAATATATCAACCGCGACGAAGTAACTCACCTTGTATTGTTCCAAAACATCATCCGCGAGTTACGCCGTGAACGCCCTGACTTGTTCACACCTGAACTAGAAGCAAAAATTACGGATATGATTCGCCAAGGTGCAGAGAACGAAATCGCTTGGGGACAATACATCACTGATGATAAAATCCTCGGCCTTAATAACGTTCTTATCGAACGCTACATTAAATACCTTGCAAACATCCGCTTAGAAGCAATTGGCTTACCTCATCTATATCCTGAAATCAAGGACAATCCTATGGAATGGATTGAAAGCTTCTCCAACTTGAATAGCACAAAAACAGACTTCTTCGAAGCCAAAGTTACAAACTATACAAAAGCAGCAGCATTTGATTTTGATGATTTAGTATAAAAGAAACTCCTACCTATTTGCAGGATGATTTAGTCCATATACAGCAGGATAATAAAAATGGATGCTTTCACAGCAAAACTGCGAAAGCATCCATTTTTTATCCCCAACTACAACACTTTCCGCATCATCACATGTGGACAGCCTTCATCTAGATATTCTTCACCTTCAGCCACATATCCTAGAGACTCATAAAATGGTTTAGCTCGTACTTGGGCCGACAAGGAGCAGGTCTTAAATCCATCGCGACGGATTCCATTTTCCGCAGCAAGCATGATTTTTGATCCCAAATTCTGACCACGATATAATTTTCGTACTGCCATACGACCAATATGAGCATCCCCTTCTATATCGCTGGGGAAAAATCTACAGGTACCAACAGCTTTGCCATCTATAGATAAAAGTACGAATTTTGCGGTTTCATCAATTTCATCAAATTCATTTTCAAAACCTTGTTCTTTCATGAACACATCTGTACGAATTTGTTTAATGTCATCGTTAATTGTATTTAAAATTTGAATAATCATATTGCCTCCCACAGTTACTCATATATCGCTATTAGTGTAATATCATATTTGTTATACTATTTCTAAGAGAGTCAATTGACGTGAGTTAGGTTCATCACCGAAAGGTGGTGATACTATGACAAAACATGAAATTACATATGTAGTTATCATAATTTTGTTATCCGTAGTTACTATCATTGCCTTAGTTAAATAAGGTAATGAAAACGCCTAACGTATTGAGGTGGCTAGACCTCTAACACGTTAGGCGCATCATTTTTACCAAAATTTTAGATGAGCCTAACGCTACCGACACGTTGATTGGCTCTCTTTATAGACTCATTATACTACAATTTACTCACGAATAGCAAAATCATTTTTATACGAAACACCTTATTATATCTGTTTTTCTAACAACTCAGTAAACACATTATTTTTTCAAACTTCCATGAAATTTATTTTTAGGTATTGCATAATTTTATCATTTGGGTTTATACTATACACATCAAATTTAGAAAGGAGCAACAATAAGATGACTAACCAAATTAGCACAGTAGCAAAACAATACTTTTATTGGTTCTTTATCCAACGTACGGGTAAGGAACTATTTGAGCTACGCTAATTTAGAAATCATCAATCGTTGCTTAGAATAGTAAAAGGGTTACCCGTATTAAAATACGGGTAGCCCTTTTTTATTTGCTATCCCGTATGGTTGGCCCCACTATTCGCATTGTTATTTGAGGAGGACTTATTATGATCATCACATTAAAAACAACAGCTACAGAAGCAGAGGTAACAAAATTACGCAATGAATTAGAAGCGAAAGGTCTTGTTATCCATCCAGTAGAAGGAGCCCACTATAATATCTTAGGTCTTATCGGCGATACAGCATCTCTTGATTCCCGTCAAATTGAATCCCTTGATTTCGTAGATAAAGTAACACGTATTCAAGAGCCTTTCAAAAAAGCAAACCGTAAATTCCACCCAGAAGATTCCGTTATCAATGTAGGCGGTGCACTTATCGGTGGCGGTCACTTCGCAGTAATGGCTGGTCCATGCTCCGTTGAAACACCAGAACAAGTACTCGCATCCTGCCAAGCATGTAAAGATGCAGGTGCTACAATTCTTCGCGGCGGCGCGTTCAAACCTCGTACATCTCCATACTCTTTCCAAGGCATGGGTCCTGAAGGCTTGAAACTTTTAGAATTAGCTAAAAAAGAAACTGGTCTTCCTATCGTATCCGAAGTTATGGATATTTCCCAATTGCAATACTTCGACAATGTAGATATGCTTCAAATCGGTGCTCGTAACATGCAAAACTTCACACTTTTAAAAGAAGTAGGCAAATTGAAAAAACCTGTATTGTTAAAACGTGGTCTATCTGCTACATACGAAGAATGGTTGATGGCTGCTGAATACATCATGTCTGAAGGCAATGATCAAATCGTATTATGCGAGCGTGGCATTCGTACATTCGAACCTAAAACACGTAATACATTAGACGTAACAGCCATTCCTATGATGCACGAACTATCTCACTTGCCAATCATCATGGATCCTAGCCATGCAGCAGGCATGAGCCGTATGGTTCGCCCACTTTCACTTGCATCCGTAGGCGGCGGTGCAGACGGCCTTATGATCGAAGTTCACAACGATCCATCCAAAGCATTGTGCGATGGCCCTCAAGCATTACGCCCAGATCAATTCACTAGCCTTATGAAAGAAGTATTCGCATTGCGTAAAGCATTGGTAGAATGCACTAAATAATCTTAAATATCACACAAATAAGCTAGTATCCGTTATAATAGATACTAGCTTATTCTTTTAAGAAAGGAATTATTATGACTCGCATCCATATCAACGCGTCTACCCCTTATGATGTCGTCATCGAAGCAGGGTCTCTAGAACGCATTGCCGATTATATTAAACCACTTAAACCAAGTTGCCGTGTTATCATCGTCAGCGACAGTAACGTGGCATCACATTATTTGGAATCTGTAAAAGCAAGTATGACAGATGCTGGTTACAATGTATGTGACTATGTTTTTCCTGCTGGTGAAAGTTCTAAAAACGCCCATCAACTCATCGATTTAGTAGAATACATGGCTGATCAATCATTAACTCGGAAAGACCTACTTATCGCTCTCGGCGGTGGTGTCGTAGGCGATATGGCAGGCTTTGCAGCAGCTACCTACCTACGAGGTATCGATTATGTACAAGTCCCTACCTCTCTATTAGCCGCTGTAGACTCTTCTGTAGGCGGTAAAACAGCGGTTAATCTCAAAGCTGGAAAAAACCTTTGGGGTGCTTTCAAACAACCGATCCTCGTCCTCTGTGATCCAACTACGCTCAATACATTGCCAGACATGGAATGGAAAAATGGATGTGGGGAAATTATCAAATATGGGTTCCTCGATGTACCAGGACTATTAACACAACTCGAACACAAACCATTAATACAACATCGCGATAGCGTGAGTTCCGTTATCGCTCGCTGCGTTCAAGCAAAGGCGGATATCGTTGAGCAAGATGAACGCGAATCCGGTGTTCGTGCCCTCTTAAACCTAGGTCATACCTTTGGTCATGGCATCGAAAAAGCGAGTCATTTCGATGTTCATCATGGTTATGCTGTCGCTATTGGCATGGTTCTCATGGCGCAAGGTGCTGTTAAACATGGGGAACTAGATGTTGAGGCTCTAGATAAATTAAAAGCACTCATCGAAGCCCACGATTTACCAACTAGCACGACCATAACAAAGAAAGAAATCCTAGCCGCTGCTAAGCATGATAAGAAAAGTGAAGGGGCTACTATTAAAATCGTGGTTCCAACGAGCTATGGCCACAGTGAGCTTAAGGTAGTCACCCACGAAGAACTTGCCACCTATTTAGACTAAGACGTAAAAGGAGATTTCTATGCATTCCGTAACGAACGCCATCCCTACAGGGACGATTGCGTCCATCCCAGCAAAGGCACATGCACACCGCGCCTTGATTTGTGCAGCTCTTGCTACCTCTCCATCTACTATATTACTGAGTCGTACCTCTAAGGATATCGATGCAACAATGGACTCCTTGCGAAGCTTAGGTGCTCACGTAGTATATGAAAATAAAGTTGTTACCGTCACTCCTGGCCCAGCTCCAGCAAAGGGCAATGTAGTACCGCACGAATCAGGTACTACGTTACGCCTTTTATTACCTGTAGCAGCATCCATCTGTAATGATGTAGATGTAGATGCCAAAGGTCGTTTACCAGATCGTCCGCTAGAACCTATGCTAGGCGAAATGAAAGCGCATGGCGTAACATTTTCTCAAGATAAACCGCCATTTACTATGACAGGTCGTCTCCAAGGCGGTAATTTCGCTATGGTAGGCGATGTGAGTAGCCAATTCTTCTCTGGATTATTGTTGGCTGCTCCTCAAATCGGCTTATCTACTATTACCTCTACTACGCCACTACAATCTAGCGATTATGTAACATTAACAACTGAAACTATGCGCGATTTTGGTGTAGAGGTAGAGCATACCTTACCAGATACCAATATTAACGAGGCTTTCACAATCCCATTTGGTGCCTCCTTCATTGGTCGTGATAATTACCAAATCGAAGGCGACTGGTCTAATGCAGCGATTTGGATGGTGGCAGCTAGTATGACGGGCAAACCAATTACTATTACAGGTATGAACAAAAATTCTGTACAAGCTGACCGCCGCATCATGCAAGTTATGATTGATGCTGGTTGTGATGTTGTCTGGGATGGTATAAATGTAACAGTCACCGGTCGCGCTTCCAAACCAATTCATGCAGATCTCGAGCAAATGCCTGATATGTTACCTGTTATGGCGGCCCTAGCTTGCTCTATTTCTGGTGAAAGTTCCTTTGTTAAGGGTGCTCGCCTACGTTTAAAGGAATCGGATCGTCTTGTAGCCGTTGCTAATCTCGTAAGAGACTTAGGCGGCACAGTTCGTGAAGACGGTGATGATCTATATATCATCGGAAGTGGTATACTTAAAGGTGGCCAAGGTGATTGCGTAAATGACCATCGCCTCGTTATGGCTGGCACATTAATGGCTCTCATCAGTGAAAATCCTGTTACCTTAAAAGATAGCGAAGCTATCACAAAATCCTATCCAGACTTCTTCGAGGACTGGAACTTACTGGGCGGTAATGCACAACCAGTTTAGATTTCTAATCGTATCTGGTGTAATCTAACAGATAATAGAAATAGTACGTACTATATAGTAGGAGTTAATATAATGGCATCTAATTTCGGTAAAACCATACAGGTATCTACCTTTGGCGCTTCTCATGGGTACGCCATTGGCGGTATTGTAGAGGGTCTACCTTGTGGACATACCATCGATATCGATGAATTAAAAGCCTTTTTAAAGCGCCGTGCGCCAGGGCAAAATCAATTAACAACACAACGTAAGGAAGCCGATGTACCTGAGTTTTTAGCAGGTATCGTAGACGGTATGCTCAGTGGTTCTCCATTGGCATTTATGATCCGCAACACATCGCAGCATTCTAGCGATTACAATAACTTGCGCGATATCCCTCGCCCATCTCATGCGGATTTTACAGCTCGTATGCGCTACGGTGATAAGGTAGATATGCGCGGAGGCGGCCATTTCTCAGCTCGCCTTACAGCACCACTTTGCGTAGCTGGTGGCATTGCCCTTCAACTATTACGCGAAAAAGGTATCGAAATCCACGGCCATTTAAAACAAGTAGGAACGATCCAAGATGCTCCTATCGATATGGTTCATCCAGATATGAAAGCATTAGCTAATATCGCTACAGAGCCGATTGCTATGGTTAATCCAGAAAAGCGCACCGAAGTAGAAAATCTTGTGATGCAGCTCAAAAAGGACGGCGACTCTACAGGTGGTATCGTTGAGGTCGTTGCCACAGGGTTACCTATTGGCCTTGGTAATCCAAACTTCGACGGCATCGAAAACCGTTTAGCTCGCGTTATCTTTGGCGTACCAGCCATCAAGGGCGTATCCTTCGGCGGTGGTTTCGATATGTGTGCTCAGCTTGGTTCCGAAGTGAATGATGCTTTCACCATGGACGGTGACAAGATTACAACATCTACCAATAATAGCGGTGGTATCCAAGGGGGTATTACCAATGGTTTGCCTCTCGTTATGCAAGTAGGTATCAAGCCAACACCATCAATTTATAAAGAACAACATTCTGTATCACTTTCACAAAAAGAGGACACATTGCTCACCATTCAAGGTCGTCATGACCCATGTGTGGCCCTTCGTGCAGTACCTGTTATCGAAGCTGTAACGGCCCTCGTTATTCTTGATTTCTTAGGAGATATTGACCATGAACTTAGATGAAGTACGCGTTAAAATTAACGATATAAATGACCAAATGCTCGCCCTCTTCAAAGAGCGCATGGAACTCTCCAAAGACGTAGCAGCAGCGAAAAAAGAGATGAATAAGGCTATTTACGATGCTAAACGGGAGCGCGATATTCTCGATAAAGTAACGAGAGATGCAGGTCCTGACCTTGATTTATATGCGCGTCGTTTCTTCGAAGCCTTATTCAGCTTGAGCCGTACGTATCAGTCTGAGCAATTATTCCAAGACAACGAATTTACTGTAAAAATGAAAAAAGCCATTAAGCAATCCCCTACCTTACCGCCTCAACGAGGCAGCGTAGCTTGTGCTGGCGTATTCGGCAGCAATGCACAAGTGGCATGTGATAAATTATTACCACTTAGCCAGATTCACTACGTAACAGGCTTCCGCGCCGTATTCGATGCCGTTGAGTCTGGTGAATGTCAATTCGGTGTATTGCCTATCGAAAATAGCTCTAATGGTTCTGTAAAAGAAGTATATGACCTTCTAGAAGATCGTAAATGCTATATCGTACGCGGTACACGCCTATGGATTTCTCACGACCTACTCGTGAAAAAGGGCACAAAGCTAGAAGATATTCATACGATTATCTCTCATCCACAAGCATTAGGCCAATGTAGCCACTTCCTAGAAAAATTAGAAGGTGTAGAATTGCGCTCCTTTGATAATACAGCTCGTGCTGCACAGCTTGTAGCAGCTAGTGATGACCCAGGTGTAGCCGCTATCGCAGCTCCTCAATGTGCAGACTTGTACAACTTGTCTCCGTTGATGCGCAACATCCAAAACAGCGACAACAACTATACACGCTTTATCTGCATTAGCAAGGACTTCCATGTGTATCCAGGGGCTAATAAAATCTCTGTGGTAACCACAGCAAGCCACGCTCCAGGTGGTCTTGGTACATTGCTTACTAAGTTCGCTAACATCGGTGTCAACCTTACAAAACTTGAGTCTCGCCCTATCGTAGGCCATAACTTCGAGTTCTTGTTCTACCTCGATTTAGAAGCATCCCTAGCGGATCCTAAGGTATTATCCGTTCTAGCAGAGCTTCATACGTCACAAGATAAGTTCCGCTTACTCGGCAACTACCCTGAAAACTAATACATTCATCCGTACTAGTCCCTATAAGGGCATATATAGTACAATGAATATAGTTATAAAATTCCAATGGCTAATAGGTACCAGCCTATTAGCCATTCTATGTATATTGACCTAGGAGGTCCTATGAAATTTGGTTTACTTGGCCGTACGTTGGGCCATAGCTTCTCCCCTCGCATTCATAGTGCATTAGGGAATACAAATTATGAATTATTTGAGCGCGAACCAAGCCAATTACAAGAGTTCTTCGCTGATCCAGAATTACAAGGCATTAACATTACAATTCCTTACAAGGTAAATGCCCTTGAAGCGTGTGATGTTGTTGACCCTCGCGCAGAACGCATCGGTTGTGTAAATACAATGGTTCGCAAAGATGGCAAATGGCACGGTTATAATACAGACTATGATGGTTTCGTGTTTACCCTACAACATGCAGGCATCGATGTAGCTAGCAAGGAATGTATCATCCTTGGCGATGGTGCTTCCTCTGCTACCGTTCACGTAGCTCTTGAAGATTTAGGTGCTAAAAACATCGTTCATTTATCTCGCAAAACGGCTCCATTCTATAGTGATGCGCCAAACTATTATGAAACAGCGCAGATTATTATTAACTGCACACCTATCGGCATGTATCCTCATAATCCAGCCAATCTCATCGATATTACACAGTTTTCTAAATTGGAAGGCGTTGTAGACCTCATCTACAATCCACGCCGTACTATTTTACTGTTACAAGCAGAAATGATGGAAATTCCTCATTGTGATGGCTTGCCATTCCTTGTGGCACAAGGCGTTGAGGCGGCTAACCATTTCCAAGGTGAAAGCTTTGGCACGAAAGAAATCGAGCAAATCTTGCGCGATATGCGACGTGAAAAGGAAAATATCATCCTCATTGGCATGCCTGGTGTAGGTAAAACAACAGTTGGTAAAGTCCTTGGCGAAGAAATGGGTCGCACCTGGGTTGATGTAGATCAAGAACTAGAAAAAGAAATCGGTGATATTTCTACCTATATTACGGAACAAGGGGAACCAGCATTCCGTGAAAAAGAAGCGGAAATGATTGCAAAACTCGGTACCCAAACAGGTCTTGTTATCTCTACCGGAGGTGGCTGTGTAACAGTGCCTAAAAACTTCGCGCACCTACGCCAAAATGGTCGTATCTACCAACTAACGCAACCTATAGAAAACCTATCTACCACTGGTCGCGTACTCTCTAGTGGTGGTCTAGACCGTTTACGCGAACTCGAAGAAATTCGTACACCAATGTATGAAAGCTTCGCTCAATGCATCGTAGAACACAAGCGCAATGCTCCAGAAACAGTAGCGGCTATCCTAGAAGACTTTGAAACTAATTTACTCTAAAAAATTATTCATCTGTATTTCTAGATAAAACTAAAACTCATATCTCAACTTCATAGATATAGCACTAAAAGCAGTATTTATTCTCAGGATAAGTACTGCTTTTTTATATTTCTTATGTATTATATATATTTGTAAAAACTCTTATTTGCAATTACAATGTAATTACAGCAAAAATTCAAAAAACCTAAACACTTTTCACTATAAGAGCAATAAAATGACCAAAATATTACAGTTACAATCAAAAATAATAGGAGAGAATTATGAAAACCGTAAACCTACAAGTCCGCATCAACGAAGATCTAAAACAAGAAGTTTCTAGCATATTAAAAGCACAAGGTCTATCCTATACATCCATGCTAGACGCATTATTTTGTCAAATTATAAAAGAACGCCGTATCCCATTTGCCATTGCTTTACCAACAACAACTATAGATGATACACCTGCACCAAGCACACTCAATAAAAATGGCACATATGAACAACCAAAAACTACATTAAAAGCATCAGATACTATAAGTACATACGGAACTGCAACAACCAAAGATGAGGTAGAAATCTCTTTTGATAAAATTGATAAAACGGGCATACTTAATATCCGTATAAACCCTAAAGTTAAGACACTAACAACAGCTATCTTAAAAGAGATGGGATTAACTATATCACAAACTGTCACACTTGTATCAAAACAAATACAATTCACTAACGATATTCCTTCCACTATCCATCGCCCAGAATGGATTGATGCTATAAATGATGATTTATGGACTAAAGAAGATTTAAGCACAAGAATAGAGATAGGACTTAATCAAGCAAAAAAGGGAATTGGCGAACCTGCTGAAAAAGTCTTTAATGAGCTCCTTAAGGATTTATAAGTTCGGAGGTTAAAATGAGATATACAATAATTTTGACTCCTACAGCTAAATCTGACATGGTAAGTCTCAAACTTTCATTAGAGCAGCGACTTACAGCTAAAACCGTCATCAGAAAAGAATTAGAATCAATCTATAAAAAAATATCTTCACTAACAACCTTTCCGGAACGATACCCTATTATAAATAGTGAGACAAAATACAGAAAATTATCACACAAAAAGTATCTCATTCTATATAAAGTTATAGGTAATTACATCTATATTTTCTATATTCGACCATCTCGTATGAATATATTACAAGAACTACAAGACAAATAAAAAAAGTCGGCTCTCGCCGACTTTTTAATGTACTTTAACGCGTTTATGTTGTTGTTCGTCGAATACGCCATCTACGTCGATGGTGTCAAGAATTCGTTTTAGTTCATGCACATCGATTTGGCCTGGTGCAGATGCTTTGCCTGCAGAGGCAAAGGTCATAGCATTGCCAAATAAAGCTCCCGAAGCGCGTGTAATAGCACCTAATGGGCCCATAGCCATGGTAATGATTGGATCTGATGGATACAAAGATTTCACCTCGGCTGTCGCTTCAAGGAGCGTTAATACATCACCTGTTGTATGAGGCATAACAGCTATCTTAGGTACATCAGCCAAAAATTCTTTCATTTGAATGAGTCGATTTACAATAACGTCTCTACTTGGTGTACCATTAAAATCATGATTACTCATGACGATTGTTACACCATGAACCTTAGCGAATTCTATGGTTTTGAGCATTCTTTCTTGATCAAAGAATAATTCAATATCAATAGCATCTACCAGCCCCGTTGGGATAAGACGTTCTAACATTATAAAGTAATCTTGGGAGGAAATAGATTTCTCGCCACCTTCCCCCTTCGTGCGCCATGTAAATAGTAGTGCACGACCTTTTAACTGAGGCTTTATGAGCATCAATAATTCAATAATCGCATCGATAGAGTGAGCTCGTTCGTAATAATCAATGCGCAGCTCCACCACATCACAAGGTGTATTACATGCCACCGCAGTAGCATCTAGAATTTCTTTCATCGTTGTGCCCACAATAGGCACGCATATCTTTGTACCTTTTTCTCCTAGTACAGTTTGACCGATACGGACCATAACAACTCCTTTGCATCCCATACAAAACAAATGATTCACTTAATACGATCTATGACTCAACATGGTATTATTCATGTTTTTTAGATAATTTTCGAGACTGAAAGCCCATATACAGCAATAATAATCCGGTAATGCTAAATACGTAAGATATGCCCACATAGGTCGATACAATACTAGCAAATACAGGACCTACCATGGACCCAAACTGTTGAGCCGTCGTCGTCATGCCAAACATGCGACCTCTAAAGCTTGGATCTGTATTGAGAGTTACAGCTGCACTCAAGGATGGATTTATCCCTACAATACATGAACCGATTAGTACTTGTAACACACCAAACCACCATATTCCCACTGGTAAGCTTTGGAGCAACAAAACAACACCGCTGCCCATCATACAATAGGAAATGGTCTTAAAATAACCACGGCGTTCGCCGAGGCGTACCCAAAGATTTGTCGTTAAAGAGCCTGCCAAACCACCGATACTAAGAATGGTACCTGACACAATAGCAGCCCCTTCCATGGTACCTTGTATATCCCCTACATAAAGGGCCAAGATAGGTTGCAACATCATAATGACGCATTGCATGAAGAAGAAAATCCAAAGCAGTCGTACTAACACAGGCTGTTGTTGAACTACTTTAAAGTCTTCACGTAAGGATGTAGATTTAGTAAGTTGAGCCGGCTGTTCTTTTCCATCAGCACCTGTAGCATGTAATTTTGGTTCTTTCACAAAGAACAATACCGCCAAGGTAGCAATGAATACGGCCACACCGGAAACATAAAATACGGGGCGCATACCGACGACGCTTTCAACTGCACCACCTAAAAATGGGCCGATGACATTGCCTAAAATAAGACCAGTTTGGAATATGCCAAGTGCTCGGCCTACCTGTTTCTCATCGACACTAAGGGATACCATGGTCATCGCTGCTGGATAAAATCCATTGGCAAAGCCAACCAAGGCTCGACCCATGAGCAATTGATACTGGTCAGTAACTAAACCAATCAATACATAACAGAAAGCAATGGCAAAACCTGCTCGTAAGGCCATCCGTTTTTTCCCTTTATTATCGGCGATTTTGCCCCAAATAGGAGCCATAATACCGGCAATGAGGAAGGTAATCCCAAAAACGAGTCCCGACCAAAGGGCTACATCAGCCTTTGGAACACCTAATTCCAAGAGATATATAGGCAAAAAAGGAATAATCATGGTGTAGCATATAGCTAATACCGTCATAGCAGCCGTAATGATCCATACATTTCGCATGCCACCACGCGTATCATCTGCGATTGTACTCATCTTTCGCCTTCTTTCCATATATAAACGTGTATAAAAATATGCCTTTACAATAAAAATATATAAAGAAGAGTCGCATATAAAACGCGACTCTATCAATTATTCCACGGGAAACTTGTGGTCCATTACATCTTGCAATGAAACGCGTTCCATAACATGGCGGAACTCATCTTGTAAATACTGCCATAATGGAGCAGTCAAACAATCATTAAACATAGGACATGGTTCTACGTCATCCTCTAAACAGGATACGAGAGCAATGGAGTCCTCTGCAGCATATAAGATTTCATATACATTATATTCAGCAGGATCTTTAACCAATCGATATCCACCGTATTTACCGCGTCCACTTTTTACGAGGCCCGCTGCGGATAAACGAGACACAATTCCTTCTAAGTATTTATCTGAAAATCCTTGGCGTTCTGCGATTTCACGGATTGGTACGTTTTTTTCCGTTCCGTGTTCTGCAATATCCGCAAGGATTCGCAAGGCATACCGCCCTTTTGTAGATATTTTCATAAGTTAACCTCTAAGTCATTCACAATATATGTATAGTATAACATAAATTCATACAAAAAATGGTGGGAAATATGATACACTATAAGTATATCGAAATATTTTTATTTGATATGATTTATAATTTCATACAGGGAGGATTTATCTAATGTTAGATAAACTATTTAAACTCAATGAACGAGGGACCTCTGTTAAAACCGAAATTTTAGCAGGCATAACCACGTTCATCACGATGGCGTACATCCTATTTTTGGCGCCAAACATCTTGAGTCTTGCCGGCATGGACAAGGATGCAGTCCTCATCGCTACAGCTTTAGGTGGTGGCCTCGTAACGATTGCTATGGGTTTATTTGTTAACTATCCAATCGCACTGGCTCCAGGGGTTGGCCTCTTAGCCTTTTATTCCTTTACCGTAGTTCTCGGTATGGGCGTATCATGGCAAACGGCACTAGGTGCAGTGTTCATTTCTGGCCTCGTATTCCTCGTCTTAACACTGACGTCGATACGACAAATGATCGTTGTAGGCATACCGGCCTCTATGAAGGTCGCTATTACCGTTGGTATCGGGCTTTTCATCTCCATTATCGGCTTAAAATTATCCGGTTTGATGGCGATTTCCATCAGTTTGTCTCCTAATTCCTTAGGCCAAGTTGTACAAACACATGGTAATTTAGTCCCTCCAGCATCGGAAGCACTGTTAACACTAGGTAACTTACATAGTGGAGAAACATTATTGGCACTATTCAGCCTTATCTTTACAGCCCTATTGATGGCTCGTAAAATTCAAGGTTCTCTCTTGATTGGCGTATTAGTAACAACAATTGTATCCTATATAACAGGACTATCCACAATGCCTGAGAACTTCACTGTATTAGCAGTGCCTGATTTCTCAAAAGCAGCATTCCTTCAATTAGATATTCCTAGTGCACTCCACATGGGCTTAATCACGATTATCTTTTCCTTCACCTTCGTAGAATTATTCGACTCTATGGGTACTTTAATCGGTACTGCTACAGAGGCAAAGATTGCAGATCCTAAATCTGGTAAATTCCCAGGTCTTGGTAAAGCGATGACTGTCGATGCTATCGGCGTTAGTGCTGGCGCATTGCTCGGTACTTCTACGATTACTGCTTTCGTTGAAAGTGCAGCAGGTGTAGGTGCTGGTGGCCGTACAGGCTTAACAGCTGTTACAACAGGCGTTCTCTTCTTAATCTGCTTGTTCTTGGCTCCATTGGTATCCTTAGTGCCAAATGCAGCCACATCTCCTGTTCTTATCATTGTTGGTGCCCTTATGTTAGGTGCTATCCGCAATATCGACTTCGATGATTGGACAGAAGGCTTCCCTGCATTCCTCGTTATCGTTTTGATGCCTTTCACATACAGCATTGCAAACGGTATTTCTGCAGGTCTTATTGCATATCCTCTACTCAAAATCATTGCAGGCCGTGCAAAAGAAGTTAACTGGATTATGTACGTATTGGCGGTACTCGTAATCATCCGTTACGTATTCTTCTAACATAACTAAATGAACCTATCTCTAAAGATATTAGTAAAATATCTAGGAGATAGGTTCTTTTTTTATATACTGCTTTGTATTAACGAGTTGTTTTTACACCGATTAAATCTGTACGACTTGGATCGATATCTTTTAATGGCACTACATGCTCTCTATAAAAGTCTGCTTCAGATGCTTTCACAGGCACTTGGAAGAACAAGAAGTAAGCCATATTATCCTTGTACCACGTAACACTGCGTACTAATCCCTTATCTACATCCCCTGTATAGTGAACATCACCTATTGGGGTAGAGTCAGTCCACTGTACGTCATGGTACTCCATTGGAATATATTCTTCAGGCCATACAGTATCCATAGAGTAGCTCATGCGGAAGACCATAGTATGATTTACCCAACGGCCACTGCGCTCTTGATACTCTTCACCTTGCTTCCAATATACAGTTTCTAATACATCATTGTCATAAAAATGTGTAGCATAGTATGTATAGCCCAGCGGTAAATAACTTGGTACAGATACGTCATAGGACACCTTATGAGATGCATCAATTACACCACTTGGTAAGCCCTTGGATTTACTGGTAAGTATAGGCCATACGGAATTCGTATGTGTACGCCATGGCAATCCGATTGTTTCATAAGGAGGCCATTCAGGCTCATCATTTGGTTTAACCTTTTTCGCATCGTTTTCTTCAACATGTTGCTTATCATTGCGATCACCACGTAATCGAGTATCATCAGCGGCTACGTTATTCAAAGGGCCTACAGAGTCTACAATTTTGCTTACAAAGTTTTGGTTTCTTGAAGAAGCAAAGTAGAGCATATACACTTTATTAGCTTTTTCCCAGTAAGCAATCTGAATAGCGTCTTTACTAGAACCTAACGTATGTACAGAGATTTCATTAGGAGTAATAAAGCTAACTGCATCCTTAGCATTATATTTTGTCTTTTCTAATATAGGCTTTACCACCGTATCGATAGCCCAACCCATGCGGTATACAATATCTGTATTAGAGAAGGTTAATTTCGGACCATATTCTCCATCATGGCCTGTTTCTGTATAAACGATTTCTAATACATCATGGTCCTTGGCCTTTACATCGCGTACTGCATAGTCTTTAGGAATATAAGATGGAATTTGTAAATCATAGCCAAAATCATTTGTACTTGCATCAACATTATGATGTACTATATCACCATTATCAAATTGATCATACCATCGATAACGCTCCATAAATTTTTTATTATCATCAATTGTTTTCTGATTATCTACATCTCGTTCAACAGGAACAGTGTTCCCATTTTTATCTATTAATGGGTATGTAGCACTAACTGGCTGTACACCAAACGTAGTTACTGCTGCAGCCATCGTGGCACATAAAATAACAGATCTTATTATTTTCTTCATACTCTCTCCTCTTTAAGCGGTTACGCACGTTACCGCTTTGTTCCAAATAAATTGCTACATGAGTTATCTATATTTTTACAATCTCCACATGATCCTTATAGAATTCAGCATCAACTGCTTTCACAGGTTCTAAGAACAATAAGGAGTACGCCATGCCATCCTTTGTCCACGTAATACTACGTATTAGTTGTGCTGCTGGATCACCAGTGTAAAAGACTTCACCAGATTCGCCTTGGTCAGACCATTCAAAGTCTTTGTACTCATCAGGAACATATGGTACAGCCTTTACATCATTCACTGAATAGCCCATTCTATAAACAAAAATACTAGCAAGATTATTTTTGCCATCTCGATAGTTAGGGGCATTTTTTATAAAATATACAACCTCTAATACATCATTTTTATCTTGACGTACTGCATAGACCTCATAGCCATAAGGGATATAGCTAGGTGCTTTAATCTCATATGGAAGATTCTGCGCTGCCTCTCTTAGTTTTCCCTTAAAGGTATGAGCCTTTTGTGTATTCTCTATAGGCCAGTCATGAAATCGCCATTGTAAACCATCCATTCTAGGCTCAACATTTTTAAAATTATGTCCTAACTTAAGCGTTTTAGCAGAAATCTTCGTAACCGGATAGTTTCCTAATAGTTCATAGCGTGAGCTATCTATAGTTTTAACAGGCACGATATGTTCCTTATAGAATTCCGCATCAGCTGCTTTCACAGGGTCCAAGAAGAATAGGGAGTACGCCATATTGTTCTGAGCCCACGTAATGCTCCGAACCATATGTGTTTCAGGATTACCCGTATAATACACCACACCAGATGTACCTTGTTCAGACCATTCAAAGTCGCCATACGCAGCAGGAATATACGCTGTATCTCTTACGGTATCCACAGAATAGCCCATTCGATAGGCCATAACATTAGTAATAAATTTTTTCCCAGCCTGATAGATAGGTGCATTTCTTTTGTGATATACAACCTCTAGTACATCATTTCGATCGAGACGCGCTGTATACAGCTGATATCCATAAGGAATATAACTAGGTACCTCAGCCTCATACGGCAATTTCTCAGCAGCCTCTACTACGCCCTTGAAGTTACGAGCACTATCTTGAGTCATCAAAGGCCAGCCTACTAATTGTGCTCTTGGTTTTTGGATAATGGCAGACGCATTATTTATCTTAGGCGTACCATTTTTAGAATTAGATACGACCTCAGTATTATTAGTAGATACAGTCTGGTCAACAGTATCTGCCGATACATAGCTTGTTGATAGTAATCCCATAGCTATGGCAGCAAAAATTGACTTCCCCATAAGTTTCTTCATGTTCCCTCCTATTATAAAAATTTATAATATAGTTCTCACATATAATGATATATTTTCTTATTTATATCAAAATCAAGAAACCGATTCTGTATCTCTAGCTACTTCATAGAACTTTTATCTTTCCATTTTTGCATGCATAGTTATAAGACAATAATGTCTCTAGGACTTACGAGTTCGATAAAAAAACATCCTAGTAAGCTCTATATCATAATAGAGTTCAATAGGATGTCGGATTATTATTTAGTTAAGGGAGGCATAATAACATCTTCCTCAAGCTGTCTTCGTCTCTTTGCGGTATAGTTTAACACTTTAATTTGAACTACACCTACAGAGTTAACCATAGCTTCGGTAAAAGTAAACTCACGACCAGTCTGATGCTTCATCAATACCTGTAAACCATGAGACTTTTCATCAACAGTATCTAAGTAGCTAGCCTCTCCACGGCCCATCACACTGGAATAAACTGAACTATAGGCACAAGGAATATCTCCACCGGAAACAAGGGCCTCATCACTGCCATCAATTTCGATAAATACATGAGGATTTGCTTTAATCAAGTCAAACTTCTTTCCCTCATGATGGCCATGCACATAGATATAAAGCACGTTATCTATAAATTCAAAACCAAAATGTAAGGGCACTACATAAGGGTAATCACCATCCATCATGCCTAGGTGAATGATGCGAGTGCTGTTTAAAATGCTCTTAATTTCGTCTATATCTGTAATTCTTCGGTCTTGTCGTCTCATAATGACCTCCACGATTTTACGTAAAAGATACTCTATCAATTATTATAACAAATTCTGAAAACCTTTTAACTCATAGTATGCTTTTAAAAGTATGAATACTCTTTCTTTTATTCGTATATTAATAATACTATTTACATGATATGTCTACTGTAAAAATACATTTGACTTTTTATAATAGATACTGTATGATAAGAAAATAGTTTTATATATTCTATAGATTGTAAAAGTTATGGTCATCCATGGCTTTTTATATTTATAGGTAGTTTGTAGAAAAGAGGTCTTTATCATGTCTGATACGAATCAGTTAGAACGGGGCCTTAAGAATCGTCACGTACAGTTGCTCGCCATTGGCGGTGCCATTGGTACAGGCTTATTCTTAGGTTCCGGTCGAGCCATCCATTTGGCCGGTCCATCCATTCTTTTTGCTTATCTCATTACTGGTCTTATTTGTTTCTTTGTAATGAGAGCGTTAGGGGAATTATTATTATCTAATCTTAATCATCATTCCTTTATCGACTTTGTAGAGGATTATCTAGGTGATCGCGCTGCGTTCATCACAGGATGGACATATTGGTTCTGTTGGCTATCACTGGCCATGGCCGATTTAACGGCCGTCGGACTGTATATGCAATACTGGATACCATGGCTACCGCAATGGGTACCAGCCCTCGTCGTCTTAATAGCTCTATTACTCATGAACTTAACCGCTGTAAAGCACTTTGGGGAAATGGAATTCTGGTTTGCCATGATCAAGGTTATTGCCATTGTATCCCTTATCATCATCGGTTTAATCATGATTTTCTCTGGATTTAGCACCGATGCAGGTGTTGCTGCAGCCTTTAGTAATTTATGGAATTACGGCGGATGGTTCCCGAATGGAACGATGGGCTTTATCTTATCCTTCCAAATGGTTGTATTCGCTTTCACAGGCATTGAACTTGTAGGTTTGACAGCAGGTGAAACTGAAAATCCTGAAAAGGTTATTCCAATGGCCATCAATAATATTCCATTGCGTATTATTTTGTTCTATATTGGCTCTTTGGCTATCATCATGAGTATTTACCCATGGACGGCCGTTAACCCTGCAGCCAGCCCATTCGTAGCCGTATTTACAGCAGTTGGTATTACAGCAGCGGCAGGTATCGTCAACTTTGTTGTGCTTACCTCTGCAGCATCGGCTACAAACTCCGGTATTTTTAGTACAGGTCGTATGATTTATGCTCTTGCTAAACGCGGTCACGCACCTAAATCAATGCGTCGTTTAACACATAGTAGCGTACCATACCAAGCGACAATTTTCTCTGCTGCGGTACTACTTATTACGGTCGTACTTAACTATGTTATGCCGGAAGCAGTCTTTGTTATGATTACATCCATCTCTACATTCTGCTTTATTTTCATCTGGGCTATCATGGTTATTTGCCATTTAAAATATCGCAAAAAAAATCCTGAATTAGCAGCAAAATCTAAATTTAAAATGCCTCTATATCCAGTGATGAACTATTTAATTCTTGCGTTCTTTGCATTCATCCTTGTTATCTTGGCCTTGAATGATGATACAAGAGTTGCCTTATTCTTTACACCAGTTTGGTTTATTATCTTATGGGCCTTCTATTCCATGCTCAATACAGGGGATGAAGATACTCTTGAAGAAGAACTTTTAGACCTTGCAGGTGCTAAAAAACAATCTAAAAAACAAACAACAGATGATCACGATGATTATGTAATTTAACACAAAGCCCCTACCTCGATGAGGTAGGGGCTTTCACTATATCCATACTATTTTAAATTAGGAAAGTTAATTTGCTCATAATTTTGTTGATAGATTGAACTATCTCCTATATTTTCATCGTAATTCATAATGGTTCGAATACGACGACCTTGACTGGTAACGATAATATCTATAGAACTAGGGATTTCTTGATTCGTTTGTTGTAGATACCTATATAAGTCCTGCACCGCCTGAGACTGACGTAATGCGCCAGCTCTATATTTTCCCTTAGATAAACCAGTATTTTTAATTGTTTGACCACTGTAAACTTGACCCATCGTATCCGTATAATAGAAACGGACTATATTTTCAGATGGTATTGCCTTAATATAAATGGTTTTCCAATTCTTTTTAATCATCGACTTAGTAGATACGGCCACATTATTTACCATTGTTTGTGTTTGTTTATTGATTTCTTTTGTAGTACCATTACCTACCGAGATTTCATCATTCGTCGGCATTTGTAACATAGTCATGGTTGGGTCTGGTTTAACTGATTTAGCATCTATAGATTGCATGCCACAAATACTAACCGCAGTCATAACTGCTAATGTGGATAATATAAATTTATTCATATCTCTCTCCATACTATTGGCAATATATGATATCAACAATATTTTATACAATTTATTATAGTAATTAAAAGTATAATTATCAAGTATCTATCCTATATGCAAATGACCGATATTTTCCACTGTTCAGTGGTCAATATCGGTCATTTCTTATATAAAATTAGTTACTAAAATCCGTATCTACAATAGCAAATTGTGTATAATCTGGATAACGGTTATGAAGTTCCGCTTTAATCTTTTCTAATGTACCATGTGGATCTTCTTCGTCAAAGTTAAAGATAATATCATAATAGATAATCTTTTTATCTTCTCGTACGTAGAAAGCATGGATTTGAACTACATTAGTATACAAGCTTATAACTTGATCTAGCGCTTTTTTGATTTCAAGAACTTCTACGCTTGGTTTATTTTCCGCGTATACACCGACAGTCATATTAATGCCAAACTTTTTATAAAGATGAACTGCGATTCCTTTAGTTAAAGGATGAACCTCTCCCACTGTCATCGAATCTGGCAATGAAATGTGAACAGAACCAATCACTTCACCTGGTCCATAGCTATTTAGCACTAAGTCATATACACCGCCTACATTTGGATGTTGTGCAATGGTTTCCTTAATATTACGGATGAGATCGTCATCGGCACGAACACCAAGTAAATGATTATACATATCGCGAAGAATCTCATAGGCCGCTTTCAAGATTAAGAGGGAAATTAGCGCCCCTACATAGCCTTGAATATCTACATTGAAGAAATAAACGAGACCTGCGGATACTAATGTGGCAAAGGTAATCACCGCATCAAAGAGAGCATCAATACCAGATGCTACGAGGGCATCAGATTTGTATTTTTCACCTTGAGACTTAATGTATCGCCCCATCACAACCTTTACAACGATAGCAACAGCGATGATGGCAAGACTTGGAATATCAAAGGTGGATACCTCTGGATGAAGAATTTTATCAATCGATTCCTTAAGGGAACCAATACCTGCACCGAGAATGATGAAAGCAATGGCCATGGTGGTCATGTATTCTATACGACCATGTCCAAATGGATGTTCCTTATCGGCTCCTTTTGCAGCTAGTTTTGTGCCTGCAATTGTCAACACCGAGGAAAGAACGTCTGTTAAGTTATTTACCGCATCAAGGATTATGGCGATGGAATTCGATGCCAATCCTATTATCATTTTAAAAATGACAAGCACTACATTACCTATAATGCCCTTTATACTGGCGAGCGTAATACCCCGATTACGTTCAGCACTATTTTCTTGTAAAATCATACTATTACACCTCTTACATACTATATGTACAATATTAAATAATTTATATGTGTACGTTTATTTGTATTATAGCTTATGGATTATCATTTGTCACTATATTTTTCGATATATTTTCATGAAATCCATTGATTTTACTGAACTTATCAGTCATTCTCATTTCTCAATTAGAAACTTTTATGTATTTTAAAGTCTGTTCAACTACTTAATCCCTATTCTAGTTAAGCTTGAACGGTTATACGCTCTCCAGAACGCATATGTGTAAAAACAACTTTCATTGCCCGTAGTGCAAATGGTTCTCCCGTAAATTTTGCCCAATACAATGTATCCCCTACTAAAGGATGACCTATATGGCTAAAGGCCACACGGATTTGATGTGTTTTACCTGTATATAAGCGAACTGCCACTGCTGTACAAGGCTGATTGCCTAAGTTATGCACAGAATTATCCACAATTCCACCCTGTTTATCCACAGTATTTAATGTGCTGTCCACATTTTCACGGGGTATATCCACAGTATTTTGTAAGTTATACACAGAGTTATCCACAGCTCCATTAGGATAGCGGTGTAAAACGGTAAAATCAGTCCGTGTATCTTTTCCCATTGAATTCACTTCATAGTGAACGCCGTCAACACTTCTTGCCATGGGTAACACCAAAGAGTCTGCATCTGATTCGACAATGCCTTCAACGATTGCCATGTACCATTTCTCAAAGGTATTATCATCCATCTGTTGCTGATAAAGGCTTTGAGCCAGACCGCTTTTAGCAATTACAATACAACCTGTTGTATCCCGGTCAAGACGGTTCAAAAAACGTACTTTGCGCTTAATACCATGTTCCTTGAAATAGTATGCAATGCCATTAGCAAGAGATACTTGGTTCTTTGAATTTACTGTAACACCGGCCGGCTTATCAACAATGAGTAAATCATCATCTTCGTAGAGAATATGTAAATCCATTGCGATTGGTTCATGATCAATCTTTTCTTTAGCCATAGCAATCCAAATTTCATCATCTATGGATACCTCCGTATAAGGCGTTGCTTTGTGACCATTTACATGGATTAGTTTTTCATCAAATAGCTTTACCATCGCTTTTCTTGGATACTTCGTATCTAATACTGCACCTAGTGTCACACTATCTGACGAGGTATTTCTTACAGCTTTTAAATCACTTTCCGTAACGGGCCAAAGTATATCATCCGGTCTATGTGTCTTTCGTGCCATTACATACTCCTTTCTACGAGTTTTGGATCTCGTGGCATATAATCGAGGAATACACTTGGCGATGTACCCTGTCCTCGTTGGGATTCATGGGTATAGGTAATAACCAGTTCTTGTTTTGGCCTTGTAATCGCCACATAGAACAAGCGTTTTTCCTCATCTTCGTTTCCTTCGCGCAAGGACATAAAACTAGGGAATGTCCCTTGATTCATACCCGCCAAAAATACATGGTCAAACTCACTCCCCTTAGCTTGGTGAACCGTAATAATCGGTATCTTGGACTGTTTACTCATCTGGTGAGGCTCACCGGCCGTCAAGGCAGCCAATTGCAAAATATGATTGAGACGAGCTAATCCCGTTGTGCCTTCATATTCCTTATCTAATGATTCCATAATACGATACAGATCTCGTATATGTTCAACCTTGGCCATTTCGCCATGACTCTTATAATAGTCTAGTACGCCCATTTGATTCATAATATAGGCCAATAACTCCGTAGGGTTATCGGTATGCATCTTTCTTCGCAATGTCGCCATTTGAGACGCAATCGTTGTGAAAGCCGCCTTATATTGATTAATGGCTACCATGCGGTCCGTCGTTGTGGGCACAATATTTTCATGAACCGCATAAATTAACAATTGTCCAGTAGCGATAATATCATCCATCGCATTATGGGTAGGCGTATGATTAATCGGAAAATGATTCGATAAAAATCCTAACTTATGATTCTCTAGCGTAGGATAGAACCGTCTAAAGATATCTAGTGTATCATATACAGCCTTAAATTGAGGCTCTCCTAAATTATGGCGCGCTAATTCATGGCTCAAAATGCTAATATCATAATTAACATTATGACCTACAATAATACGATTGTTAGAAAATTCTTTGAAAGCCTCCAATACGACCTTTGGACTTTCACCATGCTCTGCTAAATATGCATCCGTAAAGCCATGAACGAGTTGAGAGGTACCTACCGATTTACCAGGATTGATAAAACGTTCAAACCGTTCTATTTCATTCCCATCTTTATCAATGCGCAGAGCTGCAATCTGGATAATTCGGTCTTCTGTCGTATCCGTACCAGTGCTTTCCACATCGTATACTACGACTTCACCCGCCTCAAGACCAGCTACCAATTTAGCATATGGCTCGGCTTCAAAGATGGGCATATCCATAAAATCCGTCAATTTTAACCCTACACTGCGATTTTTAGGGCTTTCAATATCGCGAATACGCGCATCACCAATGCCCGATACATAACGTTTAATAATACGTTTTGCACTGACCGCATCATTTGGATTCATCAAGAGCTTAAAATACGCCATGACATCCTTAATCTCCTGACGGCGAAAGAATTTATATTCATCGATAATCATAAACGGACGACGTTCCGATTCTGGCTTATCTTGATTATATCGTTCAAATTGCTCACTTAAACGCTGTGCCTTGCGGTTATCACGAACCAACACACCGATAGATGCATCCTTTGGAAGCGCACAAATGCGGTCATAAATAAACTTTGCCTCCGTATATTCATTGCGGCAGCCTTTCACAAGAACAGGTGCACCATCACTAGCACTATTGGCCTCAGGCATTTCATCATATACATCACCTACCAGCTGAGGAAACATAGTTTGCAATGTTTTGAAAGCCATCGTGAATAAAGTACGGTTGGAGCGATAGTTTTTATAGAATATGATTTTTAGAGGATTAAAATCGCGGGTAAATGCCTCTAATAAACGGAACGGATCTGAGCCTCGCCATTCGTAAATAGTTTGGAAATAGTCGCCACATAAAAGAACGTGATTACCTTCCCATAACATTTCCATAACCTTGTATTCTAAAGAGCCCGTATCTTGCATTTCATCGACGGAAATATATTGATAGCGACTGCGCCAACGTTCTCGAATATCAGGATTCTGAAATAATCGGTGAACACCACAGATTAAATCAGTAAAATCTACACCGTGAACCGATTGTAAACCTTCATCATAATGGGTAATCCATTCATGACCATGAGCCCAAAAGTCCGACAAGTCCTCAGTAGCAAGCGTATTATAATTGTAAAATAATTTCTCTATTTGCTTAGATTGCTCCTGCTCTAAACATTGTATCGTTCGTTTGTAATCATCTATGGTAGAGTCAGAATAGAATCCATACACAGAGCGATATTCCTTTACCACGCTAATAAGGCTAGCAAAGTTCATATCCCTCATATTTCTTGGTTTATACGGCAAATATAGTTCTTTACAATCCTCTTCATCAAATATGGTCACATCTGTATAAAGCGACTCATCTCGCTTACCCTCTTGTTGAAGAACGTAAAAACAAAAGCTGTGGAACGTACTAATCTCCACAGCCTTTGCAGGTTGGCCAACGAGGGATTCGATGCGCGACTTCATCTCTTGTGCCGCCTTATTGGTAAAGGTCATGCACAAAATCTGATGAGCCTCACAGCGGCCACTTTCAATAATGTGAGCCACTCGATAAGCCAGTGTATTCGTTTTTCCCGTCCCAGCGGACGCCAACAAGAGGATATTTCTATCTAGTTCATCGATGACGCGTTGTTGTTCGCTATTGATAACCATGATATCCTCTCCTTATATTATAAGCCGTAGTATAGAGCGGCCAATGCCATCGGAATGGGACCAAATAATACGGTTAAAGCCCACACACCAAAGCCAATATCCATGGGTATATGTAACACATAGATACATACCATGTATGTCACAATGCCTAGTGCAACATTGATGGCCACCTTTTTAATGGTGAAAAAAGCCAATTTCAATGCAATGACTATGACAAATACAGATATAATTGCCTCAGTCATAGGCGCTGCCAATAATGGCGCGAGTAATACGTTCATATTATCCTTTCATCTCCTGGCGGTTTACAACGGCACCGCCCAAGGTCAATTCATCGGCATATTCGATATCTCCACCTACAGGAACACCGCGTGCAATACGCGTTACCTTGATGCCCGTTGGTGCTAATAGGCGAGCCAAATATAAGGCCGTCGCCTCCCCTTCTACATCAGGGTCCGTTGCGAGGATTACCTCTTGTACGACGCCGTCGCGCAAACGAGCAATTAACTCTTTAACACGAATATCTTCAGCACCGATGCCCTCTAAAGGTGACAAAGCGCCTTCTAGCACATGGTAGAGCCCCTTATAATCACCACTGCGTTCAATGGCGATTACATCACGAGACGTTTCAACCACCATAATCGTGGTTTGATCCCGATTAGGATTAGAACAAAATTCACAAGGGTCCTGCGCAGATAGATTAAAACAGATAGAACAATGACGGGTTGCCCCTTTGGCTTCAACAATGGTATTGACCAATCGGTCCACCTCTTCTTGAGGCATTTCCACAAGATGGTATGCCAAGCGACGGGCAGATTTTGATCCAATACCAGGCAATCTGCGCAACTGTTCTACGAGCCGTTCTAATGCGTTTGTCATTTAGAATAAACCTGTTGGCAAGTTAAGACCACCTGTTACCTTGCCCATTTCTTGAGACAATAGGTCATCTACTTTTTTGCTTGCTTCATTAACAGCAGCCATTACCAAATCTTCAAGCATTTCCACATCTTCAGGATCAACTGCAGAAGGGTTCAATTTCAAAGATTCAATCATCTTTTCACCATTCATAACAACGGTAACAGCACCGCCACCTACGGATGCTTCTACTGTACGAGTTTTTAACTCTTCTTGCATTTTTTTCATGTCAGCTTGCATTTTTTGAACTTTTTTCATCATGCCTGCCATATTGCCCATACCTTTACCGAACATTGTATTTCCTCCTTATAGGACTGTGAAAGTCCCTGTACAATAAATTAACTATATACTAAAAAATATAATTTACTCTTCTATGACCTCTACATATATGTCATGGTCTTCTGAAAGTTTCTCTAATGTTTTAGCCAACAGTGGGTTTTGTTGTTCTTCAACGCCCATATGTTCAGGGTCCCACTGGTATTCACGCTTTGGGACGGCTTCTACCTCCACGGTGGCACCGCTATCCATAGGCCGATTGATAACTTCACCATCATCGGTCATTACCTGTGTTCCATCTAAACTCATAACGGGTATACCGCCATCATCATGAGTCGTCGTTTTCTTAGCTGATGAATCCTCATCGCCCTTACTGCTTGGTGGTTTTATACCTCTTGCTTTAAGAGCAGCTAACGCAGCCTCTCTAGCATTATTACGAGCTTCGGAGCTGACAGGCTCTGGCGGTTTTACACTACCAGATACATCTTGGGTTTCAGATTGTATAGTAGCTCTAGATTCCTCTTCAGTATCCTGAGTCGCTATAGGCGTAGAGGATGCTGTTTCACCATTATCAAGTAAGTCTGCTTCTACCGGTGGTGGCGGAGCCTCAACAACCGGTGCTGGCTGTGCCCTTTTAGGCTGTACAGCTCGATTAGATCGTGCTCCACTAGCCATCATATATTCTTTATAGACATCTGTCTCTATATCAACAATCTCTAAAGACACGGAATAGCCCAACGCATATTGGAATGCTAATGCAATTTCCTTGCGATTTGCTTCATTAGTAGCCAAGGTAAGGGATATCCCCTTTTTAAAAGCTACCACTGCTTTTTCACGATCTACATAAATAACTTGGCCTTGACCAATAATATTATATGCTAATCCCTTATCGCTGTCCTTTAGATATTTTATCACAGTAGTCTGAATGGTTCTATATTCCCCAGAGTCCACCATGGTTTCACCGATAACAGCGACTTGGCTAATACCTGTATTCTTCTGACGGCCCGTATGTCTCGTCGTTCGAGCTGTGCCTGTCTTAGGTGGTACTGCACCAGAAGTCTTCATCGGTGGTGGCGTCATACCCACACCATTCATAGGAGGTGGCACACTCCCAGCCACTGGCGGAGGTGTCAAACCTGTAGCAGCCGTTTGTGTACTGGAGCTAGGCTTCGATTCCGCTACAGTAGGTGCAGGCTTATAATTTGTTGGCACCTCATGAATCGTAACAGATTCATATTCCTCCATAGGTGGTGGAATAAAATCATCATCTACCACATTAGACCTTGATGCATTAGGTGTAGCCACAAAATTAATAGATGGTGCCGTCATCGGTGGGCCTTGTTGTTCCAACTTAGCTAATCGGTTAAGAAGCCCTTCCCGAGATTCTCGCTCTGAATGTTCCAAGGCGGATAAGCGTTCTTCTACATCATCATTAGCTTTTGAAATACCAGCACATAATACGAGCAATCCCATTTCAATAACGGTCCGTGGGTTATCTACCTGCTTTGCATCGCTCATGATGGATTGCAACTGTTTAATATATTGGTTAATGGTACCAAACTCGATAGCCTGTGCTTGTTCTAAGAATTCAGTGCGGAACGAATCATATACCTTTAATTCCTCAGCATCGGGAGCTACCTTAGCAATCAATAAAGCCCGTAAGTGTTGCGTAAGGGCCTCCATGATTTGAGCCCCATCACGCCCTTCACTAAGCGCATTTTGAATATATTTCAATACAGCTGGGCCATCTCCATTATGCAAGGCAGATAGGAATTTAATAATCCAGTCCTTACTAACGAGGCCAATGAGTTCCTCTACAACAGAAGGTGTAATCTCGCCGCTAGCCATGCCCACACATTGATCGAGAATACTTAACGCATCGCGCAAGCCACCATCCGCATGAACCGCGATAAGACGTGCTGCATTATCCTCTAAGGCAAAGCCTTCTTTATCTGCAACATATTGTAACCGCTGTGCAATATCATCAGATGTGATACGTCTAAATGTATATCGTTGGCAACGAGATACGATGGTAACAGGCAATTTTTCAATCTCAGTGGTCGCAAAGATGAACATGACGTGATCTGGTGGTTCCTCTATCGTCTTTAATAGGGCATTCCACGCTTCATTGGTAAGCATATGGGCTTCGTCGATGATGAATACCTTTTTACGCCCCTCTACAGGCATAAACTTTACGCTTTCACGAAGAGCACGAATCTCATCGATACCACGATTCGATGCCGCATCAATTTCGAGGACGTCCATAGACTGACCACTCAAAATCGATTTACATACGCTACATTCATTACAAGGATGGTCTGTAGGGCCATGTTCACAATTAATGGCACGTGCAAAAATCTTAGCCATACTCGTCTTACCAGTCCCGCGCGGGCCGGCAAATAGATACGCATGAGCCACCTTATCCTCGCGGATAGCACGCATCAACGTATCTGATACCTGATGTTGTCCAACCACATCGGTAAACGTCTGCGGACGATACTTACGATATAGCGCCATATATGCCATCGGAACACCCCCTTTTCCCTGTAAATAGTCCGTAATTAGCAATACTTTATTATACCATATTACGCAAAAAAGAGGGCGTCCTTTCACGTCCTCTTTGCATGTAACTAATACCCATTTCAGCTTCAATAATAAGATAAAAAAAGCGGCCCCAAAGGCCGCCTTGCAATATTCGATCACGACAGCCCCCGGGTTCCCCGTGGCACATGAAGGTTACCGCTTAGTGCTGCTACCTCTCAGTCCTGACACGATTCACAGGCCCCCATTGCACGGGCCCGAGAACTGCCATGATCCAATATTGCAATACAAATATTATACATGAAAATGCCTCTATAGTCAAAGCTATAGAGGCATTCTACATTACATTCTATCTAAATTACATTAGAGTCGAACTTATTTTGCATATTTTTCTTTGAAAGCAGCCAATTGAGCCTCTTCTAAGGACAAGCCTTGTTCTTTGAATCGTTCAATAGCAGCATGCATTTCTTCGTATGCTACAGGAACAACCTTAGTAAATCTGTTTGCAAAGTTATTCCAGTTTTCAAGGATATGACGGCCTTTTGTGGAATTAGTATGCAATACATGTTGTTCCACTAATTCTTTGATGCGTTTAAGATCATCATTATTAGCAGGACGTAATTCCACAAGACCTGTATTTACATAACGTTCATCGCAATCGAGGATGTACGCATAGCCACCGGACATACCAGCTGCAAAGTTACGACCAATTTTACCGAGTACGAGAACTTCGCCACCTGTCATGTATTCACAACCATGGTCGCCTACGCCTTCCACAACAGCTGTAATACCACTGTTACGAACGGCGAAACGTTCACCAGCTACACCATTGATAAAGGATTTACCAGATGTAGCACCATAGAAGGCAACGTTACCGATAAGGATATTTTCATCAGCTTCAAAGATAGATTTCTTAGGTGGGTAAACAACGATAGTACCACCGGATAAGCCTTTACCGAGGTAGTCGTTCGCATCCCCTTCGAGTTCTAAAGTCATGCCTTTTGGAATGAAAGCACCAAAAGATTGACCTGCGGAACCTTCAAAGTTCAACTTGATCGTGTTGTCTGGAAGGCCGCTTTCACCATAACGACGAGTTACCTCAGAACCAACTAATGTACCTACTACACGGTTAATGTTGTTGATAGCCAATTTAGCGCGAATAGGTTTTTGATCTTCGATAGCAGGACGGCACATACGCAAGAGTTTGGACATATCCAATGTGCGTTCTAATTCATGATCTTGATCGATGGTATGCATATGACCAACAGACGCATCGATGTATGGATGGAACAAGATACGTTTCAAATCGACACGAGACAATTTGAAGTTATCGTCTTGAGATTTTTGACGAACAAGATCGATACGGCCAACGAGTTCAGCTACGGAACGGATGCCTAAGCGAGCCATGATTTCACGCAATTCACGTGCAATGAAGATCATCAAGTTTTCTACATATTCAGGTTTGCCGTTGAAACGAGCACGTAATTTTTCATCTTGTGTAGCCACGCCATAAGGGCATGTGTTGAGGTTACATACACGAGCCATTTTACAGCCTACAGCTACAAGTGGTAATGTACCGAAACCAAACAACTCAGCACCAAGCATAGCCGCAACAGCTACGTCGAAACCAGTCATCAATTTAGAGTCTACCTCTAATTGAACGCGGTCACGCAAACGGTTGAGCATCAATGTTTGATGAGTTTCAGATAAACCAAGTTCCCAAGGCACACCAGCATGTTTTACAGATGTACGACCAGCCGCACCTGTACCGCCGTCATAACCGGAAATCAAGATATTATCTGCTTTTGCTTTCGCCACACCAGCTGCGATTGTACCAACGCCAGCTTCGGAAGTCAATTTAACGGAAATGCGAGCATCTTTATTGACGCATTTCAAATCGTAAATTAATTCCGCCAAGTCTTCGATGGAGTAAATATCATGATGTGGTGGAGGAGAAACAAGTTCTACACCTGGTGTGGAGTGACGAGCCTTACCGATTTCAGGATATACCTTTTTACCTGGTAATTGACCACCTTCACCTGGTTTAGCACCTTGTGCACATTTGATTTGCAATTCTTTTGCATGAATCAAGTAATTAGCAGTTACACCGAAACGACCGGATGCAATTTGTTTTACTTCAGAGTTCATGCTATCCCCATTAGGCAATGGTTTAAAACGAGCAGAATCTTCGCCACCTTCACCGGAGTTAGATGTAGAGCCAAGACGATTCATCGCAATAGCGATTGTTTCATGCGCCTCTTTACTGATGGCACCATAACTCATAGCGCCTGCTTTAAAGCGTTTTACGATGGATTCTTCAGGTTCAACCTCTTCAATAGGAATACCGCCACCTACAGGGTAGTTCAATTCCATCAAGGAACGCAATGTTACATGGTAATCGTTGCGGATAGCTTTAGAGTATTCTTTATATTTAGCATAGTCGCCGTTGATAAGAGATTCTTGTAAAAGATCAATTGTTTTAGGGTTGAATAAATGTTCTTCCCCGTCTTTTACAGGGCCGTACCAACCGCCTGGTTCAAGCACAGATTCGTCGGATTTGAAAGCACGGTCATAACGAGCCAAAGCTTCATTGGCAACGCCTACAAGACCAATACCGCCAATACGAGTTGGTGTATTTACGAAGAACTTATTAATAAAGTTGGTGTTCAAGCCCAAGGCTTCGAAGATTTGTGCACCATGATAGGAACGAACTGTGGAGATGCCCATTTTGGACATAACCTTCATAATGCCGCCTACAGCTGCTTTAATGTAGTTCTTTTCTGCTTGTTCAGGTGTAATATCACCAAGACGTTTACGAGCTTGTAAATCGCGTACAGTTTCAAGAGCCAAGTAAGGATTGATAGCTGTTACACCATAACCGATCAATGTACAGAAATGATGTACTTCACGAGGCTCACCAGATTCGAGGATAAGACCAATTTCTGTGCGCAATACTTTTCTAATTAAGTGATTATGAACAGCTGCTACAGCTAACAACGCTGGAATTGGTGCATGATTTTCATCGACACCACGGTCGGATAAAATCAATACATTTTGCTCTGTACGGGCTGCTTCTTCTGCTTTTTCGCACAGTTCATTCAACGCATCACGCAAGCCATCCGCACCCTTAGTTGGATCGAAGAGGATTGGCAATGTAACAGATTTCATACGACGGCAGTCAAGAGCCTTAATGGACGCCAATTCTTGGTTAGTAAGGATTGGTGTACGCATGGACAACGCATAAGTACCAGCTTTATTAGGGTCTGTTAAGTTACCAGAGTTACCAAGCATAACGCGTGTAGATGTAACCATTTCCTCACGAATGGAGTCGATTGGAGGATTTGTTACTTGCGCGAACATTTGCTTGAAGTAGCTGTATAACAATTGTGGTTTATCAGACAAGATAGCAAGTGGAGCATCGGCACCCATTGCACCTACAGGGTCTTTACCATCTTTTGCCATAGGTACGATCATACGTACAAGATCTTCTTGAGTATAACCAAAGGCTTGTTGCTTTTTGAACAAATCTTCTACTTTTGGAATATCGCTTTCATCAGCTTGAGTAATTTCAGACAAGTGGATAACGTGCTCTTTTACCCATTCATCATATGGCAATTCAGTAGCAACGCGTTGTTTGATTTCTTCATCGGAGATAATGCGTTGTTCCTCTGTATCGATGAGAAGCATTTTGCCTGGTTCCAAACGACCTTTAGCGCGAATATTTTCAGCGTTTTCGTTTACTACACCCACTTCGGACGCCATGATAACGCGATCATCAGTTGTTACATAGTAACGAGCAGGACGCAAACCATTACGGTCAAGTACGCCACCGATAACAGTACCATCAGTGAAGCCCATAGCAGCAGGACCATCCCATGGTTCCATCATGAAGCTATTGAACTCGTAGAAGTCATGTTTTTCTTGGCTCATGAGATTATTGCGTTCCCAAGGTTCAGGAATCATCATCATGATGGCATGAGGCAAGGAACGACCTGTCATGTGCAAGAATTCCAAAGTGTTGTCGAACATAGCGGAGTCAGAACCGCTGTCATCTACTACAGGGAATACCTTTTTAATATCTGGGAATAATGGAGATTCAGCTTTACCTTCACGAGCATTGATCCAGTTTACGTTACCACGGATTGTGTTGATTTCACCATTGTGCACTAAGAAACGGTTAGGATGCGCCCGAGCCCAGCTTGGGAATGTATTCGTACTGAAACGGGAGTGAACCATAGCCAATGCAGATGTGAAATCAAGGTCGCTCAAATCAAGGTAGAAGTCGCGCAATTGACCAGGAGTCAACATACCTTTATATACAATTGTTTTAGAGGACAAGGATGCAATATAAAAGTCGCTAGATAGTTCCTTACTCAATGGAATAATGCGTTTTTCCGCCAATTTACGGATAACATATAATTTACGTTCAAATTCCGCATTATTCGTTACATCAGGGCCTTTACCAATGAGAATTTGGATCATCCAAGGACGAATAGCAGCCGCTTCCTTACCAACTTTAGTACCATCTACAGGTACTTCACGCCAACCGAGAACGACTTGTCCCTCTTCGCGTACTACTTCTTCAAAAATCCGTTTTTGCTCATTGCGAAGACTTTCATATTTATGCGCAAAAATCATGCCCACACCATATTCACCTGCTGCAGGTAAATTGATGCCCAACACTTCGCATTCACGTTTAAAAAATTCATGTGGGATTTGTACCAAGATACCAGCACCATCGCCTGTATCCTTATCTGCACCAGCACCACCACGATGTTCAAGACGCTCTAAAATACGCAAGCCATCATCGATGATATCATGGGATTTTTTGCCCTTAATATTTACGACAAAACCCATACCACAGGCATCTTTTTCAAATTGGCTGCTATACATGCCATTTGCTTCGAGTCTAGCCTGATCTAAACGTTGTTGTTCAATAACGCTATCATTCATCTCCATAGCTTTTGTACTCCTTCTCATATCACTTGATGTTTCACAACCCTCAATATAATCATTATAGATAGGCCTTGTGAAAGTTACTTTCATTTCAACATTCATATAAAATTTAGATTCTATAGAATTCAATGTCTATACACAGTATACCAAAGTCCACTGTAAATTGATAATATAAAAACCGCAATCTAAGTTGCAGTAAAATCATAGCCATATGCGTATTTTGTATACATGATTCATTATACGAAATAAAAGGCTCTATAATAAATGTTGGGGTGACACCACTACGGTGTCACTTCCAACAT
>NZ_CAUSQT010000005.1:0-57864 GCF_963534045.1 uncultured Veillonella sp.
GTTTCTTAAGAACAAAACGCCAACGTATTGAAGAAGAACGTTGTCGTGGCATTGCCTATGAATTTTTAAAACTCGTAGGTCTTGAAGAAGATGCTGAAGAAGTTGCTACATCATTACCATATGGCAAACAACGTCGTCTCGAAATCGCGCGTGCTTTAGCTACACATCCTCAATTGATTTTACTTGATGAACCAGCAGCAGGTATGAATGATAGTGAAACGGAAGCGTTACGCCAATTGATTGGTAAAATTCGCGACTTAGGTATTACTGTTGTCGTAATTGAACATGCCATGGAATTGATGATGAATATCTGTGACCGTTTGGTGGTATTCAATTTTGGTAAAAAGATTGCTGAAGGTACACCTCAAGAAATTCAAAATAATGAGGCTGTTATCGAAGCATACTTAGGTAAAGAGGAGGTGTAATATGTTAAAGCTAGAAAACATCGTGGCTGGTTATGGACATATTACAGCCTTAAAAGACATTAGCTTAGAAGTACCACAAGGGTCTATCGTATCCTTGATCGGTGCCAACGGCGCTGGTAAGTCGACAACAATGAAGACTATTATGGGCCTTGTAAAGCCTACATCAGGTAAGGTGCTATTTGAGGGTCAAGACATTACTGGACATAAAACTCATCAAATTGTACATAATGGTATTTCCTTAGTACCTGAAGGTCGTCAAATTCTTCAAGATATGAGCGTTTACGAGAATCTTGAAATGGGCGCTTATATACGCAATGATAATGAGATTGAAGCGGACATTAAAAAGGTATTTAAACGCTTTCCAATTCTCGATGAACGGAGCTATCAACTAGGTGGTACATTATCTGGTGGCCAACAACAAATGCTTGCCATTGGTCGTGCTCTTATGGCCCGTCCTAAGTTATTGCTACTAGACGAACCATCTATGGGGCTTGCACCATTAGTAGTAAACGAAATCTTTGAAACTATTAAAGAAATTAGTGCAGAAGGCACCACCGTTCTCTTGGTAGAACAAAACGTCCGTCAAGCATTGAAAATCGCTGATTATGCGTATGTATTGGAAACAGGCAAAATGGTATTGTCTGGTCCAGCTGATGAAGTACGACATGATCCTCGTGTCATGGAAGCTTATTTGGGCGGTCGTGTCGAATAAAATTAAATACAATTTATTTGGATGTATATATCTATTATTAAACGGATATATACATCCATTTTTTTTTTGCAAACTCCTAAATATAGAAATTTTTTATTAGTAATAGAAATATATAGAGCAAAACAACACTTCGATATGTGAAGAAAAATACACATATACGGGTAAGCATTAAACATAGATAATTTCAGTATTCTTGATGCTTCATGAAAACCATATAAAGAAGCTTCATCTTGCTTATATAGTAGTTACAAAGAAACGATGATAAAATATGTGTACGATAATTAATTAAATATTAAATTTATTTAAATAGTTGTGTTAAGGTGTTTTGTTAATTGAAATGAATGCTATGAGGTGCATGTATGAATCAAAAATGGATTGCTTTATCTCTTGTCATAGGTACGATAGCCACTACGGGTTTTGCAAAGGATGTTTCTCCTGTAGTAGTTACAACATCAAATATGAATACGTCTGCATCTACAATTGGTTCTGATCAAGAGTATCGTCTACGACAAGGGGATGAACTCATGATTGATGTAGTACAACAAGTAGATTTAGGTGCAAATAAAACTTTCACCATTCGACCAGATGGATATGTATCCATTCCTATGGCAGGTAATATTAAGGCGGATGGAATGACAGTAGAAGAATTCACCCGAAATGTATCTAACGCATTATCCACATACATTATCAATCCTGATGTGTCGGTTAATGTTACAAAATTAGGTGGCGTACGCGTTTATGTATTTGGTGAAATTAATAAACCAGGTGCTTATACATTAACAAAATCGAGTACCGTTATTGATGCGATTGGGGCCGCCGGTAGTTTCAACTGGGATACGGCTAAGAAGAAGATATTTTTAATTCATCAAAATGATCCTACAAAACCTATTGAAATCAATTTAAATAATATGTTGAAAACTGGTGATATGTCCCAAAATTACGTTATGCGTGAAGGCGATATCTTGTACTTAACTAAGAACAGTAAGATTAGTTTCTCTAGAGATATTGCTCCTATTTTGACAGGTGCTTACATGGTATCTCGCATAGGTAAAGACTAATTAGTAAAAATAGTATCATATGTAAGTCATACAAGGGGGGCTTTCATTGCGTTCATATTTATTACCCGGCTTATTACTTATTGTAGATGTTATTACTATTATTGGTGTGGCATTGATCAGTTTGCTTATACGATTTGATGGTTATATAACATCACATTATCTGCATCAGATGATAGATGCATTGCCTATAATGGTAATCTCCTATATTGTTATGCTTTTGTCCATGCATCTATATACGCGCATATGGCGCTATGCAGGTATGCGCGAAATGGTTGCTGTATTGATTGCGACCACCTTAGGAGCAGGACTTTTCTATACAGGGATGTATGTATTTGATAAATCTTTACCTAGATCCATATATTTGATTAGCTGGATTCTTAGTACCGGTGTTATCGGAATTGGTAGAATGGTACTCCATTATATTGCCATGCAATATGGTGGAAAGCAAAGTACTGATGCTGATATGGTAAATACCTTAATCATTGGCGCAGGTGATGCAGGTGCCACAATTGCTCGTGAAATTGAACGGTATCATAAACGGTCTCGTAAGGTAATTGGTTTCATCGATGATGATGAGTCTAAATTCAATCGTCTAATGGGCGGCGTTCGTATACTAGGTAATCGCCATGATATCCCATCTATTGTAAAAGAAAATAAGGTGAAAGAAATTATAATTGCCATGCCTTCTGTTACACGTAATGAAATCAGAAATATCATGGAAATCTGTTCACCTCTTAAATGTAAAGTCAATACATTACCGGGGATGTATCAATTGTTAGATGATGAGGTACTAGTATCCCATTTACATCCTGTATCCATAGAAGACCTATTAGAACGTGATGAGGTTCGTCTCGATATGGATATTGTAGAACATTATATTCGCGATAAGGTTGTCCTGGTTACTGGTGCTGGTGGATCTATAGGTTCAGAAATTTGTCGTCAAATTATGCGTGTTGGCCCTAAACAGCTCTTATTGTTAGGCCATGGTGAAAATAGTATATACCTTATCAATCAAGAGTTGAAAAATATATATAAAGATGGCCCAATTATACCAATTATTGCAGATATTAGAGATAAGCAACAATTAGATCAAATATTTACTCAATATAATCCGCAAGTTGTATTCCATGCAGCAGCTCATAAACATGTGCCTCTTATGGAAATTCAACCGATGGCTGCCGTTTTAAATAATATTTATGGCACAAGAAATGTAGCCGATGTCGCAGGTCGTCATGGTGTAGAACGGTTTGTCATGATTTCTACGGATAAAGCCGTCAATCCAACTAGCGTTATGGGTGCCACAAAGCGCGTTGCAGAAAAGGTTATCATATCTATGAATGATACATATGATACGAAATATATTACTGTTCGTTTTGGTAATGTGCTCGGCAGTCGTGGTTCTGTCATTCCTTTATTTAAAAAACAAATTGAAGCAGGTGGCCCTGTAACTGTTACAGATCCAGAAATGACGCGCTATTTTATGACTATACCAGAAGCCAGTCAGCTCGTGTTACAAGCTGGTGCTATGGGCAAAGGTGGCGAAGTATTTTTGCTTGATATGGGCGAACCTGTAAAGATTATTGATTTAGCAAGAAATATGATTCGTTTATCAGGATTGGAACCTGATAAGGACATTCATATTAAAATTACAGGCCTTAGACCAGGTGAAAAGAAATACGAAGAGTTGCTTACCTCTGAAGAAGGAACTAATCGAACGAATCATACAAAGATTTTTGAAGCCGCATTAGATACCGTTGATCGTGATTGGTTGATAGAAAAAATTGCTACCTTTGATTCTTGTGAAACTGATATGGATGTAATTGGCGTATTACAGGATATTATTCCAACATATACACCTAACCATAATATTTAAGCGGAAAGAGAGACCGCGGTGTTGTATGCCTACTTGAAAGGGGTATTGGGATGGAACAAATTATAGATATAAAAGATATAGCCAAGATTCTTGTTAGAAAACGGCGAACTATTATAAATGTGACTGGCATTTGTATTCTCCTTGGCGGTGCGTACTTAATCGTAACACCATCTACCTATCAGTCTACAGCTATGTTGCGTATTAAACAGACGCAAGGCTTAGGTAATTCAGTGCTATCTAGTGACCCAAGCTACTCTGATACGATGGCTCGTCAATTGATGAATACTGATGCAGAGATTTTAAAAAGTCGTAATGTTGTGGAACCTGTTATCAATGAAATTGCCGGAGATAGTAGTAAGCTACCAACGTATGAAGAATTTGTTAAAAATCGTATTGAAACAAAGCCATATAAAGAAACACAGTTATTACAAGTTAGTGTGACTGGTAAGTCCCCAGAAGAGGCACAAGAAGCTAATCAGTTATTAATTGATACATTTTTAAAACGCTTAGCCGAGTTATCCCAAGTTGAACAAAAAGCGACTCGTGAGTTTTTACAAAAAAGAGTGGTAACAGCGAAGGAGGAATTGTCTGAAGCAGAGAAAAAGCTCCAACAATTTCAAGTAGATAATAAAATTTATTCTACCAATGATCAAATGAAGGGGCTTACAGATAAGATTACGTTAATCGATCGTGAAAAGGCACAAAATAAGCTCGATTTAGAAACGGCGCAAGCTGCATTAGGTAGCATTAATGCGGATTTAGGTTCGGCAGGTGCTAGTATTGCAGATAGCTCAACGGTACAAGCTTATAAATCACAACTAGCAGATTTAGAGGCTCGTAAGGCCAGTTACGTAGGTAAATATACTGATTCACATCCTGCAATGAAGGAAGTAAATGATCAGATTGCTAAAGCACAAGCCGGTTTACAACAGGAAATCGATGCTATTGTTTCACAGCAAGCTCCATCAAGTAACTCCGCTCAACAAGGTTTATTAGCAGATAAATTTAAAAATGAAGCTGCTTTAGCAGTGGCTCAAAGTAAAGAGGCTACGTTAGCCGCTTTAGACAAAGATAACGAAGATGCGATGAAAGCACTTCCTGAAAAGGAACGGGGATATATTCAAGCTAAGCGCGATGTAGATGTAGCCCAAGATATTTATGAAATGCTTTCTAAACGTCTAGAGGAAGCTAAGGTGGCAGAGGTTATGGTACCGAATGAGGTACAAATTGTCGATGCTCCTACATTACCAGAAAAAGCGATTGCTCCTCGTCGTGTACTTGTTATGGTTGCCAGTGCTATTATCGGTTTAATTTTAGGCTGTTTGTATACATTAGTTAACTCCTTGCGAAATCGTAGAATACAGACTGCAAAAGATGTTGAAGATATGTTACAGGTGCCAATGTTAGGTGTCATTCCTAATCACAGAAAATCGGTAACAGAAGAACCTAAGAATAAAGTGTTGCGTTGGTTGTACAAGGTGAGAGGTTAAGATGGATACGATACGATTAATTTCAAATGAATATGGTGATACTCCTCTTGTGGAATCTTATCGAACATTGCGTAGCAATTTACAGTATCGCTGTAATGCAGAAAATAGAAAAATGTTGTGTGTTACATCTGCTACAACAGGTGAAGGTGTATCGGAGGTGGCCGCTAATTTAGCGATTTCTTTATCCAAGAATAATGACAAGGTGCTGTTAATCGATGGTAATTTACGCAATCCAGTGCAACATGTTGTATTTGATGTAAAAAATCAAGGATTAACAAATCATATCATTATGGATGAAGATTTGACGATTCATCGTCATGTGATGCCTCATCTAGATCTAATTACCAGTGGTATTGCAGTGGAATCTCCATCCGAGGTGGTTGATTCCCATCGATTATCTACGGTATTTGAGTACATTCGTGATGAATATGATGTCATCATAGTGGATACACCATCGGTGTTAAGTGTTACGGATGCCTTGGTAATAGCTGAGAAAGCTGATGGGGTTCTCTTGGTTGTAAAAGGTGATTATGTTCAACCTGATGATATGGCATTAGCTAAACAACGATTAGAGCAAATTGGAGTACCTATTATCGGATCAGTGTTTATTGATATGGAATAAATGGAAAGTATAGGTGAAAGCTATGAAAATTAATTTCTCTCCTCCAGATATTACAGAATTAGAAATCAATGAGGTGGTAGAAGCGTTAAAAAGTGGTTGGATTACAACTGGACCACGTACTAAGGAATTAGAACGACGTATTGCAACGTATTTAGGGACGCCAAAGGCAGTGTGTTTAAATTCAGCAACTGCAGCCTTAGAAATGATTCTTCGCGTATTGGGTATTGGACCAGGTGATGAAGTTATAACTAGTGCTTACTCCTATACGGCTAGTGCAAGTCCTGTAGTTCATGTAGGGGCAAAACTAGTATTAATCGATACAGCACCTGATTCTTATGAAATGGACTATGATAAGGTGGCTGCTGCCATAACCGATAAGACAAAGGCCATTATTCCTGTCGATATCGGTGGTGTACCTTGTGATTATGATCGTTTATTTACAATTGTAAATGATGCAAAATCTTTATTTGTACCAAGTAATGATATACAACGTGCTTTAGGTAGAATTCCAATTGTCGCAGACTGTGCACATTCTTTTGGGGCAACCTATAAAGGGATGCATACAGGCAATGTAGCTGACTTTAGTAGTTTTTCCTTTCATGCGGTAAAAAACTTTACCACTGCTGAAGGTGGGTGTGCTACGTGGAATCATATAGAGGGCATTGATGATGAAGCTCTCTATAAGGAATTTCAACTATTATCTTTACATGGGCAGGATAAGGATGCATTGGCCAAAACTAAGATGGGGGCCTGGGAATATGATATTAAAGGTACCTATTATAAGTGCAATATGACGGATATTATGGCTGCTATTGGATTGGCCCAATTAGAACGATATCCTGGCCTATTAGAACGGCGTCGTGAAATTATTGATCGATATAATGACGCATTTAAAGATTGTCCTGTATCTGTAGTACCTCATTATACGGATGAACATATGAGTAGTGGTCATTTATATTTAGTGCGTATCAATGATGCAACCATAGAACAACGGAATGAATTAATTGAACGAATGGCAGAAAAAGGTGTTGCTACAAATGTGCATTATAAGCCAATTCCAATGCATACGGCTTATAAAAAATTGGGATTTTCTATCGATGATTATCCGAATGCATATAATCAGTTCAAAAATGAAATTACATTGCCCCTTCATACTAATTTATCGGATGAAGAGGTAAGCTATGTGATTCATACATTTAAAGAATGTTTAGGTGCATTATGATTTGGAAATCATGGCAGGAGTTGCCCAATGATATGCGATGTGAAGCAGTTCGTTCTTATTACGACATCTTAGCATCCAAACATCGTGATTTAATGCTTAAGTCTGTATTTGATCGCTTAATGGCAGCCATTCTATTAGTAGTATTAAGTCCCATATTTCTATTATTAGCGGTATGGATAAAACTAGATAGTGAAGGCCCTGTATTTTTTAGACAAGAACGGGTCACGCAGTATGGTAAATCCTTTAGAATTTATAAGTTTAGAACTATGGTACAAAATGCTGAACAGCTTGGTGCACAAGTTACGTCTAAAGATGATATGCGTGTTACATCTGTAGGACAGGCTTTGCGAAAATGTCGACTCGATGAATTGCCTCAGTTGATAAATATATTGGAAGGTACCATGAGTTTTGTCGGTACGCGTCCAGAGGTCCCAAGGTATGTAGCAGCTTATACAGATGAAATGAAAGCGACATTGTTACTGCCTGCAGGTGTAACGAGTGTAGCTAGTATTCGGTATAAGGATGAAGATATCTTGTTAGATGCGGCAGATGATGTAGATGATTGCTATATTCATAATGTATTGCCTGCAAAGATGGAATGGAATTTACGGAGTCTTAAAGAATTCTCGTTCATTGGAGAATTAAAAGTTATGGTGGAAACGGTATTGGCCGTTATACGTTAGAAAGGTAGTATGGCAGAAACAACAGCTCATGATATACAAGCTAAAGAATTGAATATGCTTTTAGTATTTAAAGAATTTTGTGATGCTCATAATCTACGATTCTATTTATGTGGTGGCGGTCTTATAGGAGCTATTCGACATAAAGGGTTTATCCCTTGGGATGATGATTTAGATATTTTTATGCCTCGTCCGGATTATGAAAGATTGGCTGAACTTTGGCCTATACACGGTGATAAACGATATACCTATTGTAGAACAACGAGAGATAAGATCTATCATGATGCGGGTGCATCAATTCGCGATGAAGAAACGACTTTCATCAATCGCCATAGTGTGAATGAAGATATTTGTCATGGATTAGCCCTTGAAATCATGCCCATCGATGGCTGTCCAAAGGGTACTGTCAAACGATTCTTTCAATTAATGTGGGCCATGACCTTTGCCTTGTTTAATGCACAACGGTTGCCTGATAACAAGGGCAAGGTATATCGCATGTTGGCAGGGTGCATTTATAAGGTGATTTCTAAACCTTCGTGGCGTTATCACATATGGCGCTTTGCTGAAAAACAAATGAGCCAATATGATTTTGACACATCCCATGAAGTAACGGAACTGATTGGTAGTTTGAAAGGTATGAAGCTACGCCATCCACGCCAAGATTTTGATCACGTTGTATATAAGGAATTTGAAGGTCATCAAATTCCCGTTATGGCTGGTTATGAACGATACTTACGTTTGATTTGGGGGGACTATATGCAATTGCCACCAGTAGAACAGCGTGTAGCGAAGCATGATGCCGTATATATCGATATGGATAATAGTTATACCAATTACAAGGGTATTCATTATTTAGTAAATAAACATCGTTAATAGTTAAGGGAGGTTCTATGAAAAGAATAGCAGTTATCTTTGCTGGCGGCGTAGGATCCCGTATGAAAAATGATAAAATGCCAAAGCAATTCCTTGAATGGAATGGCAAACCTATACTAATACAAACACTATCTATCTTTGAAGAAGAACCATTCATTGATGGCATTGTACTAGTATGTAAGTCGGACTGGATGGATTATGCAAAGGCACTGATAGCAAAAGAAGGCCTTCAAAAAATCGTATCCATCGTTCCCGGCGGTGAGACAGCACTAGACTCTCAATATAATGGTTTGCTAGAAGTGAAACGATTATATGGAGTTGATGATATAACAGTACTAATTCACGATGGCGTACGACCTTTGGTCGATCGGTCTACCATTATTAGAAATATACGATCTGTTGAAACAAAGGGGAGTGCTATTACGGTAACCCCTGCTATTGAAACGGTTATGGTTACTGATGATGGAGAAATCAAAACGATTTTAAATCGGCAGCAATGCTTGATGGCTAAAGCGCCTCAAAGTTTTAGGCTCGTTGATATTCTTTCTGTCCACGATACATCCATAGCAGAAGGTATTCACGATTTTATCGATTCTGCATCTATGATGATGCATTATGGGTATCCATTGTACCCAGTGTGGGGGGAACCTGAAAATATTAAGATTACAACCCCATCAGATTACTACATGTTTACAGGTATATTAAAAAATAGAGAAAGTGGAGGTGAGGGCAATTAATACGGTTGTTGAACGAGACATACAAGAAATTATAGGTGATTCTCATATATTTAAGAATTTTCAAGGTAAGACAATACTTGTAACAGGTGCTACAGGTTTAATCGGCTCTATGGTGGCTCGTTCATTAGTAGCCGCCAATGATGCCTACCATCTTTCATTACATGTCATATGCCATGTGCGCAATATAGAAAAGGCACATTCTATGTTTGGGGATATTCTAAATTCACAAGCAATCACATTTGTTGATAGGCCATTAGATTCTCTAACTGTAGCATGTGACTATATTATGCATGGTGCATCACCTACGAAATCTAAATATTTTGTAGAACATCCGGTGGATACGATCCGTACGTCAATACATGGTACGGAACGTATGTTAGAACTAGGAAAAGAAAAGCGGATTTTGGGGATGGTATATCTATCGAGCATGGAGCAGTATGGAGTACCCTATGAGTCTGGACAAGTTATGACAGAGGACCGCATTGGGTATTTAGATCATCTAAATGTTCGTAGTTCCTATTCTGAAAGCAAGCGTATGTGCGAATGCTACTGTAAGTCCTATGCTGTAGAATTTGGTGTTCCTGTTAAGATTGCTCGCCTTGCGCAGACGTTCGGTGCTGGTGTACCGCTAGATGATAATCGCGTGTTTATGCAGTTCACCCAACATGCCTTGGATGGTCGTGACATCATTCTTCATACAAAGGGCGATTCCATGTCTAACTTCTGTTATATTACGGATGCAGTACGTGCCATTATTATTTTGATGACTCAAGGTGATATAGGTGAAGCTTACAATGTATGCCATGATGAGGAAACGCGTAGTATCGCTAGTATTGCGAACTTAGTAGCATGTCATGTAGGAGACGATAAAATTTCTGTTGTCTTTGATATTCCTGACAATGTTTCTTCCTTTGGCTATGCCCCTACAGTTCATATGTTTTTGAATTCTAGGAAGATGCGCAATTTATCATGGGAACCACGGGTGACCATGAAGGACGCATATATGCGTCTAGCCGAATATATCAACGAGGAGCGTCAAGATGGGTAAAGAAATTATTATTGTTACTATTTCCCTTGGTAATGATGGTGCTGAACGTATTTTGACTGAATTGGCTCGCCAATGGCATCATGATGGACACGAGATTACAGTGATTCAAACAAGTCCTAATCGCTATGGCACCGAATATGCATTGCCAGAAGGTATAGAGCAAATTCAAATACATACGACCAGTTCCAATAAGATTTTTCGATTTTTACAAGAAATTAAAGCACTTATTGGCATATTAAAACAACGACCTAATGCAACGTGTTTATCATTTCTGAGTGCGTCCAGTTTTATATTAGCTATTAGTTCGTGGTTTGTGAAAAATCGCATGGTATTTTCTGAACGCAATAATCCGCGTAAGGTGCCTGTCGGCAAACATCAACAAATGCTTCGAAACTTTGCATTTCGATTTGCTGATGCCCTAGTATTTCAAACTGAAGATGCAAAATCGTATTTTTCAAATTCTATACAAAGACGAGGGCATATCATTCCAAATCCGATTAATGGCAATTTACCAGAACCCTACGAAGGGGAACGTGAAAAGATTATTGTAACCGCGTGTCGATTGCATCCGCAAAAGAATTTACCTATGATGATCAATGCATTTAGCATGTTGGCAGATGAGTTTAAGGATTATAAACTTGTCATTTATGGTCAAGGTGTCCTAGAGGATGAACTTCGTCAACAAATTGCAAATTTAGGATTAACAGACAGAGTTCTTTTACCGGGGTTCGCAACTAACATCTTGGATCAAGAGCGACCATGTACAATGTTTGTGTCATCGTCTGACTTTGAAGGCATATCTAACTCCATGTTAGAAGCTATGGGAATGGGGCTACCTGTAGTTGTTACAGATTGCCCGGTAGGCGGTGCGCGTATGGTCATTCAAGATGGGATCAATGGATTACTAGTGCCTGTAGGGGATACGAAAACGATGTATGAAAAAATGAAATCCATCTTAGCAAGTCCTGAGTTGGCTAAACGTATATCTGTTGAAGCAATTAAGGTGCGAGAGACATTCCCACTAAGTAAAATTGCTAAACGTTGGATTGATATTTTATAGAAAAATTAGTGTTGTGATGTACATATATTGAGAGAAGAGGGACAGTATTGAAGTTAAATATTACGACCATATCTAATCGTCTTATATGGTTTATAACATTAGTATTTCTTGTACTTTCATTGACCATATCGTTCGCCCTCGGCGATGCAGATTACGGTGCCTATGTGCTATTCGTATGCTTGTTTGGATTAATACTATGTTATCTCGTACGAGACCAGGGGCGAATTACAGTGTCATTTACATGGATGCATATGTATATGCTACTATTCATAGGCGTTTGCTATCTTAGTTCTCTAAATGCTCTTGATCCATCTGTAGCCATGAGTAGAAGCTTTGATATTGTAAAAATATTTTGTATGCTCATTGTTTTGTATATGTGCTTTCAGCGAGAAAAATCAGTTGACTCCTTATTGAAAATCGGTATGTGGACAGGATATATTGTCTGTTTCTATACGGTGTATTACTATGGGCTCGATTATTTTATCAATGTTCTTTCATCATCGGCTCGTATAGCAAATGACGCGTTAAATGCAAATACAGTAGGACTATTAGGTGCCAATGCTATTGTAATGACCGTGTATTATATGATGTACGATAAACTGCGATGGTGGAACATCATAGCATTACCAACATTAGGTATATTGGCGGCTACAGGTAGTCGGAAAGCATTGGTATTTGTCGTTATAGGTATCGTTTTATTATTCGTATTCAAAAGCTTTCGTAGTAAAAATATTGTTAATTCCTTAGCTAAATTAGTAGCTTATTTGAGCATACTAATTATTGCTTTTATAGGTATATTACAGCTACCTATTTTTAGTGAAGTGTTAGAGCGTATGAGTTCCATGGTAGATGCTTTCACAGGCACTGGTGGGGATTCTTCTGCTATAGTTCGCATGGCCTTAGTCGATATTGGTTGGGATTTATTTCATCAGTCTCCAATTATAGGCGTTGGGATTAATAATCCTGCGGTATATACATACTCTATTTTCGGTCGAGAAAATTACTACCTTCACAATAATTACATTGAATTACTGGCGGGTACTGGTGTTATAGGTGTGGTCACATACTACTCCATGTATGCCTATCTCGTTTATAACATGATACGATATCATGATTTTCACAGCAATGAATATGTCATGGTATTTATACTTCTTATGTCTCAATTAGTTATGGATATGGGTTTGGTTTCCTATGAAAGTAAAAGTACTTACTTTTATATGATGTTATTTTTTATAGAAGTTCAGATTTTACGGGCTAAAAGGAAGAAATTACATGAACATACAAACAATCTTGACCAAGGGAAAGCGGTTCATCTCTGATCCTTATTACCGTTTACGGGTGATGATAAAAATGGGTGCTTATGATTCCTTAAGCGATGAAGCGTTTCTACGAAGGATATTTCCTCAATATATGGGATATCCATTAAATTTAGATAATCCACAGACCTTTAGTGAAAAGATGCAGTGGATGAAATTATATGATCGTAAATCCATATATACTACTATGGTTGATAAGTATGAGGCTAAAAAATATTTAGCTGATAGGATTGACTCAAAGTACATCATTCCTACTTTAGGTGTATGGGATTCTTTTGATGAAATTGATTTTGATGCATTACCGAATCAGTTTGTACTGAAATGCACTCATGACAGTGGTGGTATTGTAATTTGTAAAGATAAGTCTAAGTTTGATAAAGAAGGAGCACGTCAAATTATTAATAAATCTTTACAGCGTGATTTTTATCTTATAGCTCGCGAATGGCCCTATAAAAATGTACGTCGCCGTATTTTAGCAGAAGAGTATATAGATGAGTTAGGGAATGCAGATTTATTAGACTATAAGATGTATTCCTTTCACGGAGAACCAAAGCTAACTGTAGTTTGTTCTGAACGATTTTCTAAAGGTGGAACACGTATGAACTATTATGATGAGGATTGGAATTATATTAATCTTTCCGTTCTTCATTATGAGCCCTCTAAAAAAATATTTGAAAAACCGCCACACTATGAAGAAATGAGATCATTATGCAAACAATTATCTAAGGATTTTCCGTTTTTACGGATTGATTTTTATGACGTGAATGATCATCTTTATATTGGAGAATTAACATTGTATCCTGGCGCAGGATTTATAAAGATGGAACCAATGGAGTTTGATTACGAAATGGGAGAGTGGTTACATCTTGAAGGTATACATCGGAGCTGATTTTGTTCCTACAGATAACGATACACCAATTGATAAATTTGGGCATAATTTAAAATCACCTACAAAAACGATTAATGGGTTTACAGCAATACAGAATTATTTGTCATGTGAAGCGCATCATGAGTTATTTTTACAAGGCTTAAAGAATATAAATCGTAATTAAATGGATTTGGATATCAATGGATACTAAAGTTGTAGCTGCTGCTAAGTGGTCACTTATAACGGAGATCTTAGCAAAGCTTATTACACCAATTACAAATATCATATTGGCGCATATTTTGGCCCCTACAGCATTTGGTATTTTAGCCACTATAATGATGGTTATTTCATTTGCGGAAATGTTAGCAGATGCGGGATTCCAGAAATTTCTTGTTCAATACGAATTTGAAAGTGAAGAGGCTAAACAGAAAAGTGTTAGTGTTGCCTTTATTTCAAATATAGTACTAGCTATTGTATTGTGGATTGCTATCATTGTCTGCCGTGATGAGTTAGCATCATTGGTTGGTAATGAAGGATTAGGTATTCCTTTAGCTGTGATGGGGGCTATGTTACCATTGAGTGCATTTAGTAGCATTCAAATGGCAATGTATAGAAGAAATTTTAACTTCAAATTTCTCTTAAGCATACGAATGATTACTATCATTACTCCTTTGTTCGTATCTATACCAATGGCATTATCAGGTTTTGATTATTGGTCTTTGATTGCTGGGCTTTTAGTGGCACAACTATTTACAGCTATTGCATTATGTGTGAGACAAGAAAAACTGATATCTATCTATTTTTCGTATCCTATATTTCGTAATATGTTCAGTTTTAGTGCATGGTCCTTGGCGGAGGCATTCTCTATATGGCTTACGGCATGGGTAGATACCTTCATTATTAGTCATTTTTTGAACGCATATTATCTTGGCGTTTATAAGATGCCAACAGCTATAGTTACAACTGTTATGGCTGTTGCTACATCTTCGATGGCTCCTGTTTTATTCTCTGCTTTATCACGACATCAACATAATAAAGAGGAGTTTGAAAAAACATTTTTAACATTTCAACGATATATGGCCTTATTTTTGGTTCCATTAGGTGTTGGTATGTTTGTATATCAAGATTTTATTGTACAAATTTTATTGGGACCTCAGTGGAAGTTAGCCGGAATAGTGCTAGGATCATGGGCATTAAGCTCATCTCTCGTGACCGCTATTTCATATTTAATATCTGAAGCGTTTCGTGCTAAGGGAATGCCCAATATTTCATTCCTTGCACAGATGTTACATCTCATTGTATTAATTCCGGTTATATACATATGTGTTCAATATGATTTCACTACATTTGTCTATGCTCGTTCTATAGTACGGATTCAAATGATTGGTGTACTTTTATATCTCTTAGCTGTGTATGTGAAGATGGATGCGTGGAGTGTAATTTTTAATATTAAAGCCTATATCATTACCTCCGCCATTATAGGTATTGGTTCCTATGCTTTGTTGCATGTATATAATAGTATGATTTGGACGATTTTCTGTATATGTGTCAGTCTTATTTTGTATCTTGTTGTGTTGTATTTATTTCCAACGGAGAGGGTTGTACTTGCTAAAATATGGGATAGCGCCTTAGCACGACTAAGACGTTCCTAAAGGAAAGGACAGACTATGCTTTTACAAAATGTATCGTTACATAACAAGGTAATTCTCATTACTGGGGCTGCAGGATTTGTAGGTGCCAATCTTGTTATGTCGCTTTTTAATAATATTGAAAATAGCCTCATCATAGGTGTTGACTCTGTTAATGATTATTATGATGTGAGTTTAAAGGAGTATAGACTTCAACAGATTGTTTCCTCCGTAAAACATGATAATCAATGGATATTCAAAAAAGGGAATATAGCGGATAAAGAGTTTTTACAATCTATTTTTGATGGATATAAACCGGATGTAGTTGTGAACTTAGCAGCACAGGCAGGTGTACGCTATTCTATTACGAACCCAGACGCATATATAGAATCAAATATTATTGGCTTTTACAATATATTAGAATGTTGCCGTCATTCGTATGATAATGGGGCAAAAGGTGTTGAACATCTTGTATATGCATCATCCTCTTCCGTTTATGGTTCTAATAAAAAGATTCCTTATTCTACAGATGATCAAGTAGATAATCCTGTGTCCTTATATGCAGCTACAAAGAAATCTAATGAATTATTAGCCTATTCCTATGCTAAGTTGTATAACATCCCATGTACAGGCCTTCGGTTCTTTACTGTGTATGGACCAGCAGGGCGTCCTGATATGGCATACTTTGGATTTACTAACACATTGCGCAAAGGCGAAGTGATTAAAATCTTTAACTATGGTAATTGTAAGCGTGACTTTACTTATATAGATGATATTGTTGAAGGCGTTTATAAGGTTATGCAAGTAGCTCCTGAACGAAGAAATGGGGCTGATGGATTACCAGTACCACCATATGCAATTTATAATATCGGTAATAATAGTCCTGAAAATCTATTGGACTTTGTGACGATTTTAGGGGAAGAGTTAATAGGTGCTGGTGTATTACCCGCAGACTTTAATATGGAGCGTCATAAAGAACTCGTACCGATGCAACCTGGAGATGTGCCGATTACATATGCTGATACATCTGCTTTAGAAACAGATTTTGGGTTTAAACCGAGTACAACACTTCGAGAAGGTTTAAGACGTTTTGCAATATGGTATAAAAATTTTTATATGAAGGATGGTAAATAAATGAAAATAGCAATAGCTGGTACCGGGTATGTAGGTCTTTCAAATGGCGTATTATTAGCACAACATAATGAAGTGGTTGCACTGGATATCATTCCTGAAAAGGTAGATATGATTAACCGTAAAGAATCACCTATTGTTGATTCAGAATTGGCTGATTATTTAAAGAATAAGTCGCTAAATTTCCGTGCTACATTAGATCCTAAAGAGGCTTTCACAGGTGCTGAATATATTATAATCTCTACACCAACTAATTATGATCCACAAAAGAATTTTTTTGATACATCATCCGTAGAATCTGTTATTAAAACAGTTTTAGATATTAATCCTGATGCGGTTATGATTGTTAAATCTACAGTCCCTGTAGGTTATACAGAAGAGATGCGAGAACGGTTTAATACGAAGAATATAATTTTCTCTCCTGAGTTTTTACGTGAAGGTAAAGCGTTATATGATAATTTATATCCTTCTCGTATTGTAGTTGGTGAAGATTCGGAACGAGCTCATACGTTTGCTCACTTATTAGCAGAAGGTGCTCTTAAAGATGATATACCTTTATGTTTCACTGGTTCTACAGAGGCAGAGGCCATTAAATTGTTTGCTAATACCTATTTAGCATTGCGTGTAGCTTATTTTAATGAACTAGATTCCTATGCAGAGGTGCGTGGATTAAATACGAGTGAGATTATTCATGGCGTATGTTTAGATCCTCGTATTGGAGATTTCTATAATAATCCTTCCTTTGGATATGGCGGGTACTGTTTGCCAAAGGATACAAAACAGCTATTGGCAAATTACAATGATGTGCCACAAAACCTCATATCTGCCATCGTTGATGCAAATCGGACGAGAAAAGATCACATTGCAGATGCCATCATCGGAAAGGATCCTAAGATTGTTGGCATTTACCGATTGACAATGAAAACAAATTCCGATAATTTTAGAGCTTCTGCTGTACAAGGTATCATGAAACGTATTAAAGCAAAGGGGATTGCCGTTGTTGTGTATGAACCAACACTAGAGGCGGATGATTTTTTCCACTCACCAGTCATTAGAAACTTTGATGATTTTAAACGTGTTAGCGATGTGATTGTAGCCAATCGTTGGGATGAATCATTGGCTGATGTAAAAGATAAAGTTTATACTAGAGATATTTTTGACCGAGATTAGTGGCGGTGATAGTAGATGTTAAAAAAACATTGGATAAGTTTTACCTTAGTTATTCTCGTTATTCTCTTTATATGGGATAATTCATTACAAAATGATATTTCTTCAGATGGTTTGAGCCTTATGTTTACACAATGGTTAAGCCCAATTCTTTATAAATTGGGAATCTCCGGAGATATGTGGTCATTAAACCGCATTGTCCGCAAGATGGCGCATGTGTTCGAGTTTGCTGTACTTGGTGGATGTTTGTATGTAGCATTGCATCAATTTAATCGTGAATATGCAGGACTTAAAGTGATTTTTATAGGATTAGTTATTGCCGTTATGGATGAATGCTTGCAACTTGCAAGTATTGGTAGACATGCATCGATTCGCGATGTAGCAATCGATACAGCCGGCGTCATCATTGGTGTTGCTGTCGTACAAGTTATACTATCTATTTATCGAAGAATGAGGCATAGTTGATATATAGATTTTAATTAAATATGCAATATACTAGACTTCTATGAGTTGTTCATAGGAGTCTAGCTTTTTTATGAAAGCAAAATGAAAATATAAAATAATCTTTAATTTTAAGCAATCAAATATTATCAAAAGTTTAGGTATAAGTACTTTTCAAGACATAGATTCATTGGTATAATATGAATACAAAATGAATTTGAGCAATTAAAGAGATTATATTTAAGAGATTTATATCGAGGTAAGGGGCGATATAAAGATGAGAATGGGGAAGAAGATGAAACGCATTTTAGATTTACATACATATATTTTGCCAGCTATGGCAGATGGAAAGGGACCTCAATCCATGGCTGAATCTGTGCAAATGGTTAAAGATTTAGTCCGCTCTGGTATTACAGATATTTTTTGTACACCTAAGGTTAATGAGCTAAATGTACAGACCGTTGTTGAGTCAGTAGTGGAGCAGGTAGAAAATTTAACACAAGTAGTATCTGAACAAGCGATACCGGTTACATTACATAATGGTGCCGTTGTTGAGTTAGGTGATGGTATGATTGACTATATACGCAATCATAAAGAATCACTTGTATTAGGTAATAGTCATTTTATGTTAGTTACTATTCCACAAGATTGTAAGTTATATCATGTAGATGCGTGGTTACAGACTTTATGTGACTTAGGCATCACGCCTATCATAAGTGAAGTGGAACGTAATGATCTTTTCTTTAATAAACCTGAACAACTATTGGAATGGGTTGATAAGGGCATTTTATTTGAATGTAATATTATGTCTTTTACACATCATTCTGAGCATTATACGAAAGCTATTGAATTATATACGAATGGTCTAATACACTTCTTTGGTACTGGTTATGATGTGATGAACAATCAATATGGTAGCTATGTAGATGTAATTTCTAAACTAGATGTTGAATATAAGAAAGATTTACTTAGTGACGTCCGATTAAATGAACGCGATTTATTAGCGGATAGAGTATTTTATCCTACGGTACCGGATCATTGGGCAGGAAAACGACCTAATTTCTGGACTCGACTTCTATCAATTGCTTTATAAAAAAAAGAGTTTTTTTGTTATGCTGTTTAAGTATAGCAAAAAGACTCTTTTTTACATGATGTTGTATTTTTTATTGCAATAAAACACTATATATAGTATACTATGAAAGCGGTTAGAAATACGAAATAATCTATTGAATTTTGTATTTTTCGTAGTAAATAATATAGATTGAGTATGGTTTTTTCCATACTTTTTTATATGTAATGACATTAATTAATTCGGAGTATGGGAAACGGGGAGGTTCCGAGATGTTGCAGGTCATTAAACGGGATGGTACAAAGGTACCTTTCGATAAACATAAAATTGCAGTAGCTATTGAAAAGGCAGAACATAGTAGTACGGGGTTATATGAATCTGGCTTAGCTGAACGCATTGCTGACGAAATTGAAGCATATGCTATAAAACTTCAAAAGGATATGACAATCTATGCTATAGAAGATCAAGTATACTATAAGTTGATTGAGTATCATAATCCTGCAACAGCTCGTGCTTATGAAGGTTATAAAGCGGTACAAGCTTTCAAACGTCGCCAAAACACGACTGACGAAGATGTTATCGGTTTGTTGGATCGTAGTAATGTTAGTGTTCTTGATGAAAATTCTAATAAAGATGCTGCCATTGTATCTACACAACGCGATTTAATTGCTGGTGAAGTGTCCAAGGATATTGCCCGTCGTAAGTTGATTCCTACAGATATACTAGAAGCACATGATAGCGGTGCTATCCATTTCCACGATATGGACTATATCATTCAACCGATGTTTAACTGTTGCTTAATCAACTTAGAAGATATGTTGACAAATGGTACAGTTATCAACGGTAAGCGCATTGACACGCCAAAATCATTCCAAGTAGCATGTACTGTAACAACTCAAATAATTGCACAAGTTGCATCTGGTCAATATGGTGGTCAAAGTATTAATGGTATTGACCGTATTTTGGCACCATTCGTACGTAAATCTTATGAAAAAATCCTCAATAATGTAATTGAAGAACAAGTTGAGATTTACGGCATGGAACCAAATATGGAAAAGGCTCGTGAAATTGCTTGGAAACGCACGCGTAAAGAGGTAAAGGACGGCATTCAAACCATTCAATACCAAATCAATACATTGATGACTACAAATGGCCAATCCCCATTCGTTACATTGTTTATGTATTTCCAACCGGATTATGAATACGCTAAGGAAGCGGCATTAATTACGGAAGAAATTTTACGTCAACGTATTAAGGGTGTAAAAAATGAAGCCGATGTATACATTACACCAGCATTCCCTAAATTGATTTACGTATTAGACGAACACAATGTTCATCCGGATAGCCCATATTATTATTTAACAGAATTAGCTGCTCAATGTACGGCTAAACGCATGTATCCTGATTATATTTCTGCAAAGAAGATGAAGGAAAATTACGAAGGCAATGTATTCAGTCCTATGGGATGTCGTTCCTTCTTGTCTCCTTGGAAGGATGCACAAGGTAATTATAAATTTGATGGCCGTTTCAACATGGGCGTAGTAAGTTTGAATTTGCCACAAATTGGTATTTTAGCACGCGGTAGTGAAGAAAAGTATTTTGAAATCTTGGATAAACGCCTTGAGTTAGCTGAAAAAGCATTGATGTTACGTTACAATCTATTGAAAGATGTAGTAAGCGATGTATCCCCAATTCATTGGCAACATGGTGCTATTGCGCGCCTTAAAAAAGGCGAAAAAATCGCTCCGTTCTTGACTGGTGGCTATGCTACGATTTCCCTTGGTTATATCGGTATTTACGAAGCATGCCGATTGATTACCGGTGAATCTAATACTGGCGAGCATGGTCGTGTCTTTGCTATGAAAATTATGGATCGTTTGAATCAAGCTATTAATGAATGGCGTGAAAAACATAATCTAGGCTTTGGTCTTTATGGTACGCCTGCTGAAAGCTTAACAAATCGCTTCTCTTCTTTGGACCGAGCACGCTTTGGCATCATAGAAGATGTAACGGATAAAGGTTACTATACGAATAGTTATCATGTAAGTGTTCGTGAAGAAATTAACGTATTCGATAAATTTGCCTTTGAATCTGAATTCCAAAAGAAATCGACTGGCGGTTGCATTTCCTATGCGGAAATTCCGAATATGACCAACAATATTCCTGCTGTTTTAACTATGATTAGATATATTTATGACAATATTTCTTATGCAGAGTTCAATACAAAATCTGACTATTGTCATGAATGTGGATTTGATGGTGAAATCAAGGTTAATGATGACAATCAATGGGAATGCCCTCGTTGTCATAATACAAACCGCGATAAATTAACGGTTATCCGCCGTACGTGTGGATACCTTGGTGAAAACTTCTGGAACGAAGGTCGCACAAAAGAAATTAAAGATCGTGTAATGCATATTTAATGTTATTAATCATAAACATGTTAAAAGCTGTGCCATAGGCACAGCTTTTACTATATACATAATAAATTGAAATATATCTATATGTTTAATCCGATCAAAGTTGATCACAGGCAAATAATATGGGGGTTATTATGAGATATGGACAGATTCGACAATATGATATCGCCAATGGGGAAGGTATACGTACATCTATATTTGTGACGGGCTGTACCCATTGCTGTTATAATTGTTTTAATGAAGAGTATCAGGATTTTAATGCTGGTCAAGAGTGGACTGATAAAGAAACAGAATTGGTAGTATCCTATGTGAAAAATCCTAATTGTGCAGGCCTTACCTTATTAGGTGGTGAACCATTTCAAAATATTGATGGGATGTTAGCTATAGTGAAAGCTGTGCGTGAGGCAGTACCTGAGAAACCTATCTGGGCTTACTCTGGCTATGTGTGGGATGATATTATATCTGATCCATCTCGTCTAAGCCTAGTTGAACAAATAGACATTCTTGTGGATGGTCGGTTTGTAGATGAGTTAAAAGATCCATCCTTGCGATTTAGAGGATCCTCTAATCAACGAATTATTGATGTGCAAACTTCGTTGAAACAGGGGAAAGTAGTACTGGCCATGGAGTGATAAATATAGTATGTTAGATAAACGTTTACTTGGTTTAATTATAATCGTTGGCCTGGTGGCGGGCTTAATCGGTTCTTTTTATACTCATTTGTTACATTATATCCAGCATTTTATGTATGCTTATTCTACGTCAGAGGGGTTATCATTTGGTCAAGCCGTAGCTCGTGTATCGCCTGAACATCGTCTGTTAGCCTTGCTGGCCTGTGGCCTAGTTGGTGGTGTAGGTTGGGTTCTTATCCATCGTTATGGAGATCCACTTGTAGATATAAAAAAAGCTGTTCAGGACTCTACAAAAGAAATGCCTCCGTTGACGACATTCATTCATGCTACATTGCAAATTATCACTGTCGGCATGGGTTCTCCTCTTGGTCGAGAAGTAGCACCGCGTGAGGCTAGTGCAGGGATTATGACCGGACTATTACGCTATGTTGATATGCGGCCCGAAGATAAGTCATTAATCATTGCTTGTGCGGCTGGCGCAGGCTTAGCTGCCGTATATAATTCTCCTTTATCAGCAGCTATTTTTACGCTAGAAACATTACTTATCACATGGAATGTTCGAGCCATGAGTGCAGCCCTTTTATCGTGTGGACTAGCTACATTGGTCGTTCGTCAGGCAGGGATAGGAGATCTTGTTCAGTATACGATGCCACAACCACCTTTATATGGTAGCTATCAAGAATTTGCTATCGTCCTTGGCGCTGTCATTGCTATTGGCGTTGTATTATTTGATAAAACACAATCTTTATTACCTAAGTTTGATAGAAAAAGCCCTAAAATGATTGTCATAGCTCTTTTATCATTTGCTGTTATTGGGGTGATGGCTATGTATTTTCCAGAAATCCTCGGTAATGGTAAAGCCGGTAATCAGTTGACCTTTACAGATTTAGTAGGATGGGATTATGCATTAGGTCTATTAGCTACTAAATGGATTGCCGTGTTACTTGCCTTAATGGCTGGTGCTTATGGTGGTCGAATTACGCCATCCATGATGCTAGGTAGTACATTGGCATTAGCCTTTGCAACCTTGTGGAGTATTATGGTCAGCCCTGTACACCTTGGCTTTGCTGCATTTATAGGGGCCGTAATTTTCTTGGGATTGGCACAAAAGATGCCACTTACATCCTGTGTGTTCATGTTAGAACTTTCACGATTTTCCGTGGAAATGTGCTTCCCAATGGCGCTATCTATGGGCTCCGCATTGATAACTCAGCAGATTGTAAAAGCAAGATTCCAATTATAAAACAAAACTGTATACTATATCGGACGATATTCTGATGATAAAGAAATAGCGACTAGTTGATACTATATAATCAACTAGTCGCTATTTTGTGTGTTAAGGTTCTATGTTAGAAACCTTTATTTAATATATTGTAGTTATACAATTTTTGCGTTTTTGTCGTATTCTTCGCCACCACAATCTGGTAACATACCGTATTCAATAGTCCATAAATGTTTATATTTCAATGCTTGATTATGGATTCTTTCAACCTGAGATTCATCAGTACGTACAATGCGAGCAGGGATACCAACCACTAAAGAGTATGGAGGAATTGTAGTATTTTCTTTTACCACTGCACCGGCAGCAATAATAGAACCAGTGCCAATATGACAACCACTAAGAACGATAGCCCCCATGCCAACGAGTACATTATCCTCGATGGTAGACGCATGAACAATGGCGCCATGACCTATAGTTACATAGTCGCCAAGTATACAAGCCTCATCATCATCGACGTGAAGCACAGAGTTATCTTGTACGTTGGAATAACGACCTACTACAATTTTATTAACATCGCCACGAAGTGCACAGTTTTGCCAGATGGAGGCAAATTCTTTCAACTCTACATCGCCGGCTAGTTCAGCACCAGGCATAACACAAGATTTTGGATCTAATTTTGGATACTTTCCATGATAAGGTAACATAGGACCTCCTATTAAATTACTTCGATAAAGCGTTGTGCTTTACGGATTGCCATAATAGCTTCATTAATAACAGAGTGTACAATAGTTTGAGCTGGTTCAATTTCATTAAGTCTATTAAGCGCTTGGCCTACTTGTACAGCACCATTGACAACGTCGCCATCGATAGCAGCTAATTTATTTGTACCTTGGGACATTTTGCTGCGTTCTTCTTTTGTTGTAACGCCATCAGTTTCTGCTGCAATATAACGGTCTGTAAAATCACTGCGCAAGCTACGTACACCACCGTGACCGGAGAGAAGACCTGTTACAACGGAGTCAGTATCTGTTGCTTTGATAATTGCTTCTTTCATATTTTGATGAGCTTTACATTCTTCGGCAAGTAAGAAACGGGAGCCCATTTGTACACCTTCAGCACCCATCAATAAAGCTGCTGCCAAACCACGACCATCAACGATGGAACCAGCCACAACAACAGGAATAGTGATTTCTGGTAGAATGTTTTCCATCAAAGACATTGTCGTTTGAGAACCGATGTGACCACCAGCCTCCATACCTTCTACGACGATAGCATCGGCACCAGCATCTTGAATGCGTTTTGCTAATTTCAAGGAAGGTACAACAGGAATGACCTTGATACCCGCTTCTTGGAATGGCTTAATATATGGGGTAGGGTTGCCAGCGCCAAGTGTTACAAATGCAGGTTTTTCTGCGATGATAATATCTACTAATTCATCTTTATTTGGGGCCATAAGCATTAAATTTACACCAAAAGGTTTATCTGTTAGTTCTTTGCATGCGCGAATCTCATTACGAGTCCATTCTGCATCGCGACCGCCTAAGGCGATAACACCTGTAGCGCCAGCGTTAGCTACAGCTGCAACTAATGTAGCCTCAGAAACCCATGCCATAGCACCTTGGATGATAGGGTATTCGATATTTAGTAATTCAGTCAGTTTTGTTCTCATGAATCCTCCTATAATATAGTTATATATAAGATAATAAAATCTACTTATGTGGCGAATATTTAGTATACCACTATATATTTCTAGTAAATAGTATATCATAAAAATCTAATTGATAATAGATTTCATTATAAAATTACGTATGAAAGTAATAATAGTCAGCTTTCAGAGGATATTGAAAATTTAGTAGAAAAATGGAAAATGAGTATTGAAAAGTTTCGATGTCTTTGCTATACTATATTACAGATAAAGTATCTTAACGATATGAACACATTAATATAATCTCAAGTGAAGGAGGAAATAGACATGGAAAAATACGTATGCGTAGTATGCGGTTGGGTTTATGACGAAGCTGTAGAAGGCGTTAAATTCGAAGATCAACCAGCTGATTATGTTTGCCCTATCTGTGGCGTTGGCAAAGATCAATTCGAAAAAATGTAATTGATACATTAGAAAGGCTATCTTAAGCAATATTGAGATAGCCTTTTTTATTTGACAAAGCACACTGTCATGTTTATAATATTATAAGTCGAGGTAAGATTATGAAACTGCAAGTAGAGCAAGCAAAAGAACATATAGGAAAGAAATTTCCTTATAGCTATACGATGCCGAGTGAAGAACTTGGTAGTGACGTAGTTGCTTTTCCTTGGAGCCGTCATGATATAACTATTAGTGGTGAGTTTTGGTTTGATGGTCAAAACTACATCGTTCAAGGTTCGATTAATTCTAAAGGTGATTACGAATGTTCTCGTTGTTTAACGACTACGGAACATGAGCGTAACGATTCCTTCGAGGAAATCTTTAGTGATTCTCGAGATGCCGATGAAGATGTGATTCCTTTTAACGGAGAGGAAATTGACTTAACCGAACTGATTCGGGATACATTAATCATCAATGAGCCCTCTCAAGTGTTATGTCAGGATGATTGCAAAGGATTGTGCGTTCATTGCGGAGCAAATTTGAATGTTTCACCTTGTTCTTGTGAATCCTTTGTGGTGGATCCTCGATTCGCAGAGTTACGTGCTTTGCTTGATGAGAAAGATGATAGACTATCCTAATGATTGTACTAAGGAGGTGCAGATAATGGCAGTACCTAAGCGTAGATTATCCAAATGCCGTCGCGATCGTCGTCGTGCAAACTGGAAATTAGAAGCTCCTGGTTATGTAGCATGTCCACAATGCCACGAACCTATGATGCCTCATCGTGTTTGCCCTACATGTGGTCACTATAAAGGTGAACAAGTAGTTGCAAAAGCCTAATTGAGCGTGTAAAACACCTACACATTTGTGTAGGTGTTTTTTACTGCCCAAAAATGGATAGTTGTTGATTAATATATGTTTTATATTAATATCTCCTATAAAGTATTAATTAATTTTAAAATAAGGACGATATTTAGTATATTACCATAAAATATATCACTATATATGCGAAAAACCTTGCCAACATGGGAATTATTATATATACTTAAGATGTAATATTAATACTAGGTCATAAAAGGTGGTCCCATGAGTAGGTTGAAGAAGCAAGAAAGACAGAAACAGTTAACTGAAAAACTGAATATTACGCCTTTTCTTACTGATGAAGAGTTGGCATCGCACTTTGGTGTCAGTGTACCTACAATTCGACTTGATCGATTAGAATTGGGGATTCCTGAATTGCGTGAACGGATTAAGGCTATGGCTACTGAACATGCGCAGGATGAACAACCGGAACCAATACAGCATGAAATTGTAGGCGAACTTATCGATGTAACGGAAGGCAAACAAGCTTTATCTATGTTACATACGACGCCAGAGATGGAAGACCGTTTTGGTTATATTGATCCGCAGTATTTGTATGCTCAAGCAAATTCCTTAGCTAAGTTAGTAATGGGGTCAACCCTTTGTTCTGCAGAGGTAGGGAATATTAAATATAAAAATCCAGTAGAGTCTGGTACTAATTTGGTGGCGAAAGCAGAAATTGTTCGTCGTCGTGGAGATAAATACTTTATTTGGGTTATAATTAGAGATAAAATAAAAGAAGTATTTAGAGCTAAATTTATCATGGAGTCTGTGGAGAATCGGGTGTAGTATATGAAAATTGCAATTGACGCCATGGGTGGTGATTTTGCTCCCTTGGAAATCGTCTTAGGCGCCTTGGAAGCAGTGCGAGAAACGGAACATATTGATGTTGTTCTCGTAGGCGATAAAACTCAAATATTCAAAATTTTAGAAGATAATAATGAAATGAATAATCCTCGCATATCTGTGTATCATGCGAGTCAAGTGATTGGAATGGATGAACATCCTGGTCAAGCATTGCGCAAGAAGAAGGATGCCTCCGTTGTAGTGGCTACATCTTTGGTTAGAAGCAAAGAATGTGAAGCTGTTATTGCACCAGGTAGTACAGGTGCTGCTGTAGCAGCCGCATTGTTCGGACTAGGACGTATTAAAGGTATCGATAGACCTGTTATTGCTACGCCAATGCCGACTGTAAATGGTATTACTGTTATGTTGGATTCCGGTGCGAATTCAAATAGTAAACCAAAACATCTTGTACAAGGTGCATTGATGGGGGCTGAGTATGCGAAACTTTTACTTGGCAAAGAAAACCCTACAGTAGGCCTTTTAAATATCGGCGAAGAGGCAACTAAAGGCAATGAAGTTGTGCTTGCTACATATCCTATCTTAGAAAATATGAAAACCATCAATTTTAAGGGAAATGTAGAAGGTCGCGATATTCCAAAGGGTACTGTAGACGTTGTCGTTTGTGACGGTTTTGTAGGCAATGTAATTCTTAAATTTGCAGAAGGTCTTGTAACTGGTTTGACACAGCTCATTAAAGACAGCATCATGAATGGCGGAATATTAGCTAAAATTGGGGCGTTGCTTATCAAACCAGCGTTGAAACCAATGGCCAAGAAGGTGGATCATACTGAAAATGGTGGTGCTCCATTGCTTGGTGTAAATGGTGTGTTTATGATTGCTCATGGCAGTTCAAAGGCTAAAGAAATTAAGACTGCTATTACTATTGCAGCCGATTTAGTAGAACGCAAAATTATTGAACATATTCGAGAAACAATGGAAATTGAAGGAGCCGTAAAATATGAGTATGATGAATAAACCTGTCGGTATTATTGGTACAGGTAGCTTCCTTCCTGATAATGTTGTAACGAACTTTGATCTAGAGAAAATGGTTGATACAAGTGACCAATGGATTAGAGAACGTACTGGCATTGAAGAAAGACGCATTGCACCAGAGGGTATGAATACATCCTATATGGCAACCGAAGCTGCAAAAAAAGCACTTCAAATGGCTAAGCTCGATGTTGAAGATATCGATATGATTATCTTTGCTACATTGACACCAGATATGGTGATTCCTTCTGCCGCATGTATGTTACAAGCAAATCTTGGTGCAAAAAATGCAGCAGCTTATGATTTGCAAGCTGCATGCTCTGGATTTGTGTATGGGTTGATTACTGCTCAAAGCTATATCGCTTCTGGATTATTTAAAAATGTTCTCGTTGTAGGCGCAGAAATTTTATCTCGCCGCGTTAATTGGAACGATCGTGGTACTTGCATTCTCTTTGGTGATGGCGCCGGTGCTGCCGTAGTTTCTGAGGTTCCAGAAGGTTATGGTATTAAGGGTGTGGATCTAGGTGCTGATGGTACTGGCGGTTCTGCATTGTGTATACCAGCTGGTGGTACAGCTGTTGTAGCCAATGACCAACGCATTGAAGAAGGCTTGACTTTCATCCATATGGATGGTCCAGAAGTATATAAATTTGCTGTTAAAACAATGGGGAAAACAGCGTTGAAATCTTTAGAACGAGCTAATATGAATTTAGATGAGTTAGATTATTTTATCCCGCATCAAGCTAATATTCGTATTATCGATTCAGCCGCTAAACGTTTACATATGCCAAAAGAAAAGGTATTTGTAAATTTACATAAGTATGGTAATACATCTGCTGCATCAGTGGCCATTGCGTTGGATGAAGCAAATCGTGAAGGTTGCTTGAAACGCGGTGATAATGTAGCACTTGCAGGATTTGGTGCTGGCCTTACCTGGGCTAGCCTCGTCTTGAAATGGTATTAAGGAGGAAACATCAAGATGATTAAGACTGATATTTGTGATTTGTTACAGATTGAGTATCCTATCTTTCAAGGTGGTATGGCTTGGTTAGGAACGGCTGAACTTGCGTCTGCAGTATCTGAAGCAGGTGGTCTTGGCATAATTGGTGCAGGACATATGCCTCCTGATATTTTCCGCAACGAAATTCGCAAAGTTAAAGAACGTACTAATAAACCATTTGGTTGTAATATTATGTTGATGTCTCCTTTTGTAAAAGAAGTTATGGAAGTCGTTGTTGAAGAACGAGTTCCTGTTATTACAACTGGTGCGGGTAATCCTGGTGTATATATTCCAGCTTTGAAAGAAATTGGCACAAAGGTTATTCCTGTAGTTGCATCCGTTCTTTTAGCGAAACGTTTACTTCGTGGTGGTATTGATGCGATTATTGCAGAAGGTACTGAATCAGGTGGCCATGTTGGGGATATTACAACAATGGCATTGTTACCACAAGTTGTAGATGCTGTCGATGTTCCAGTTATTGCCGCTGGTGGTATTGCAGATGGCCGTGGCGTAGCAGCTGCGTTTGCACTAGGTGCTCATGCAGTTCAAATGGGTACACGTTTTGTCCTATCTGAAGAATGTATTGCTCATGAAAACTATAAAAACGCTGTATTGAAAGCAAAAGATCGTTCTACTGTTATGACTGGTCTTACAACAGGTCATCCAGTTCGAATTATCGAGAATCAATTAGCACATAAATATAAAAATCTTGAATTTAGTGGTGGTTCCAAGGAAGAATTAGAAAATCTTGGCGCAGGTACACTTCGTAAAGCTGCTATTGAAGGTGATGTAAAAGAAGGCTCCGTTATGATTGGTCAAATCGCAGGTATGCTACACGATGTGAAACCTTGTAAAGAAATCATTACAGACATTATGACAGAAGCTGAAACAGTGATTAAAAATCTACAAACTTTTGGCAAATAAGGAGGCCATCCTATGAAAACTGCATTCGTATTTCCAGGTCAAGGATCCCAAAAAGTAGGCATGTTACAAGATTTGTATAATGCATACCCAATCGTTAAACAACGTTTTGAAGAAGCTGATGAAGCATTGGGCTATTCTATTTCTAAATTATGCTTCGAAGGCCCTGATACAGACTTGGTTAAGACTGCTAATACACAACCAGCCATTTTAACTGCTTCCGTAGCTTGCTATGAAGTGTTGAAAGAACAAGGCTTTACACCAGATATCGTAGGTGGTCATAGCTTAGGTGAATATAGTGCGTTAGTCGCTGCCGGTGTTCTTGATTTTAAGGATGCTGTGTATGTAGTTCATAAACGTGGTGAATATATGCAAGAAGCTGTACCATTGGGCAAGGGTGCTATGGCGGCTATTCTAGCATTGCCAAGAGAACAAGTTGTTGAAATTTGCCAACAAGTTAATGATACAGTTGGTTCTGTACAAGCTGTAAACTTTAACTGCCCTGGTCAAATCGTAATCGCTGGTGAAACAGCTGCCGTAGAAACAGCAGCTGAAAAAATGAAAGAAGCCGGCGCAAAACGTGCAGTAATGCTTCCTGTAAGTGCTCCATTCCATAGTCGTCTTATGGAACCTGCAGCGCTTCGTTTAAAAGAAGAATTAGATAAGATCCAAGTTAACGATGCTAAGATTCCAGTAGTAGCTAATGTAACTGGCAAAATTTTGACGAATGCTAGTGACATTAAAGAATCTTTAGTAACACAAGCAGCTAATCCTGTATTGTGGGAAGATTGTGTTGCAGAAATGGTTAACTTCGGTGTAACTCGCTTTGTAGAAGTTGGTCCTGGCAAAGTATTAACGGGTTTCACTAAAAAGATTAATAAAGAAATGGAATTAGCTAATGTAGAAGACATTCCATCCTTAGAGAAAACGCTTGAATTTTTAAAGGGGGTTCGATAAAATGCACTTAGAGGGTAAAGTAGCTCTCGTAACTGGCGCCTCTCGTGGTATCGGTCGCGCCGTTGCTATTCAACTTGCACAATCTGGTGCTGATGTTGCTGTTAACTATAGTGGCAGTGAAGCTGCTGCTCAAGAAACAGTAGACGCTATCTTAGCATTGGGTCGCAAAGCGATTAAAATTAAAGCCAATGTTGCAAATGCTGAAGAAGTAGCAGCAATGGTTGAAGAAACGCATAAAACATTTGGTCACATCGATATTTTAGTAAATAATGCAGGTATCACTCGTGATGGTTTGCTTATGCGTATGAAAGACGAAGACTTTGATGCCGTTATCGATATCAATCTTAAAGGTGTATATTTGGTAACAAAAGCAGTATCCAAAATCATGATGAAACAACGTGCTGGTCATATTATTAACATGACTTCTGTTGTTGGTTTGATGGGTAATGCTGGTCAAGCTAACTATGCGGCTTCTAAAGCTGGTGTAATCGGTTTTACTAAATCTTGTGCAAAAGAGTTAGCTAGCCGTGGTATCACAGTTAATGCAATCGCACCTGGTTTTATCAATACTGATATGACAGATGTATTGCCTGAAAAGGTAAAAGAAGCTATGGTAACACAAATTCCGTTAGGCCGTATGGCTAAAGCTGAAGAAGTGGCTGCCGTAACAACATTCCTTGCTAGTGATTTTGCTAGCTATATTACAGGTCAAGTCATCAATGTAGATGGCGGCATGGTAATGTAGTTACAAAATTAGACTATATATAAATCTCATTTGAAAGGAGGTGAACCACTAATGAGCACTTTCGATAAAGTTAAAGCAATCGTTGTGGAACAATTAGGCGTTGATGAAGCTGAAGTTACCATTGATTCTACATTCATCGACGACTTAGGCGCTGACTCCTTGGATATCGTTGAATTGATCATGGCATTTGAAGAAGAATTCAATGTTGAAATCCCTGACGACGTTGCAGAAAAAATCAAAACCGTTAAGGATACAGTAGAATATATTGATTCTGCTAAATAAGCTGTATAGCTGACAATTCAGCCGTGCGGGGGGCCGAGTGGCTCCCCTAATCGGTATTGTTTACAGGAGGAATTGATAGTGAAGCTCCCTGAACTTCGCATTGGGAATCTAGTGGCCAAAGTACCTATTATTCAAGGTGGTATGGCGATTAGATTGTCTACAGCTCGGTTGGCAGCAGCCGTTGCAAATGAAGGTGGTATTGGCCTTATTGCAGCATCTGGATTGCCTTTTGATGAATTAAGATATGAAATACAATTAGCTAGAAAATTATCACCTACGGGTATTATTGGTATAAATGCGATGGTAGCAGCGACGCAATTTGCGGGTCTTGTAAAAACTGCCATCGAAGAGGGCATTGATCTTGTAGTGGCAGGTGCCGGTTTTTCAAGAGATATGTTCGCAATGGGTAAAGAGTCTGGTACTCCAATCGTACCTATTGTTTCTTCTGCAAAATTAGCGCGCATTTCTGAAGGTTTAGGTGCCGCTGCAGTTATCGTAGAAGGTAGCGAAGCTGGTGGTCACTTGGGAACGGATCGTTCTGCTCGTGAAATCGTACCAGAAGTTGTAGCAGCCGTTAAAAATATTCCAGTTATTGCAGCTGGTGGTGTTTTAGATGGTAAAGATATCGTGGATATGTTTAAATTGGGTGCTAATGGCGTTCAAATGGGCAGTCGCTTTGCTGCTTCTGATGAATGTAATGCATCTGACGAATTGAAAAAAATGTATGTGCGTGCTACAAATCCTGAGGATATTGTATTGATTCAAAGTCCAGTAGGTTTACCAGGCCAAGCTATTAAAAATAAATTTGCTGAATCTGTTCTTGATGGCACTGTAGCGCCACCAACAGTATGTGACAATTGTTTAAAACATTGTTCCCATAAATTCTGTATTATCCGTGCTTTATCTAGAGCGCAACAAGGTGATGTGGAAACGGGGTTAGTATTCTCTGGCAATAATATGCGAAAAGTCGATAAGATTATGCCAGTTAAAGATATTTTTGCACAGTTAAAACAACAAGTAGCAGAAATCGATTAATTAAAGGGGCTATATAGCTATAAGAGGTGGAATAATTGGAAAAACGTGTAGTAATTACTGGCTTAGGAGCGATTACTCCGGTAGGTATCGGTAAAGAGAATTTCTACAATGCGTTGTTAGAGGGTAAATCTGGTATTGGCCCAATTACACGCTTTGATGCATCTGACTATGCAACACGCATTGCAGGCGAAGTAAAAGATTTTGATATTACTCAATATGGCGTAGATAAAAAAGAAGCTCGCCGTATGGACCGTTCCGTTGAATTTGCAATTGGTGCAGCTGTTTTGGCAGCTGATGATGCAAAATTAGCACTTGATGAAGAAGATTTGGACCGTTGTGGTACAGTAGTTGGTACTGGTATTGGCGGTATTGATTCTATCCATGATGTGTATACAACATTATTTGAAAAAGGTCCTGGTCGTGTTAGCCCATTTGCAGTTCCTATGATGATTGCAAATATGTCTTCTGCACGTGTATCCATTCGCCTAGGCTTGAAAGGTCCTGTTATTACAGACGTGACAGCTTGTACTTCTGGTACTAATGCAATTGGTGATGCATTCCGCATTATTCAACGTGGTGATGCAGACATCATGTTTGCAGGTGGTACTGAAGCTGCTGTTTCCCCTGCTGCTGTAGCCGGCTTTGCGGCTATGAAAGCTATGTCTACACGCAATGATGAACCTACAAAAGCATCTCGTCCGTTCGATAAAGACCGCGATGGTTTCGTTATGGGTGAAGGTGCTGGTATTGTAGTACTTGAAGAATTAGAACACGCTAAAGCTCGTGGTGCTCATATCTATGCTGAAGTTGTAGGTTATGGTACTAATGGTGATGCTTATCATATCACTGCTCCAGCTCCTGGTGGTGTACAAGCTCGTAAATGTATGGAACTAGCAATTAAAGATGCAGGTATTGATCCTAAAGAAATTAACTACATCAATGCTCACGGTACATCTACCGGCTTGAATGATAAAAACGAAACATTGGCTATTAAAGAATTGTTCGGCGATCATGCAAAAGATATCGCTGTTAACTCTACAAAATCCATGACCGGTCACTTGTTGGGCGCTGCTGGTGCGATTGAAACTATCGTAATGGCAATGGCTATTGAAACTGGTAAGGTTCATCCAACAATTAACTGTGATAATCCAGATGAAGGTTTAGACCTAGATTATGTACGTGAAGGTGCTCGTGATTTACATGTTACAGCAGCTCTTTCCAACTCCTTTGGTTTTGGTGGTCATAACGGTACACTTTGTGTTCGCCGTTATGAAGACTAATGGGGCGGAACGTATCGCATAAGAATACTATAATGACACAAGCTCGTGAAGATTCTCTTCATGAGCTTGTTAGTCGTTTACATATACCCAATATTGATATCTCTATTTTAGATTGTGCTTTTACTCATACATCTTATGCGAATGAACATAAATCTAAGCATATTCATCATAACCAACGCTTAGAATTCTTAGGTGATGCTGTATTGGATTTAATTATCGGTGAATATTTATTTAAAACATATCCAGATATGTCTGAAGGTAATTTAACTAAGATTAAGGCGGCTACAGTTTGTGAAGATTCATTAGCTACCGTTAGTCGTACATTGCATTTAGGTGATTATTTATTACTGGGCCATGGGGAAAAGTCCTCTGGAGGTAGTGATAGAAAATCCATATTGGCTGACACATTTGAATCCTTAATCGGTGCGTTATATATTACGACAGACTATACAACAGTAATGGAGTTTGTTTTACATTATTTAGCTCCTAATCTTAAACAAGCATTAGAAGGTAAGCGTGGAAAAGATTATAAGACATTATTACAAGAATTTGTACAACGCGATGGCGATAAACACATCGTTTATAATCTTATTAGCGAATCGGGACCTGATCATGCAAAAACCTTCATGATGGAGGTATCCATCGATGGAGTTACGTACGAGGCAGGTACTGGTAAAAGTAAGAAAATTGCAGAACAACATGCGGCACAATTGACATTAGAACGGTTAATGGCTGCTATATAATAAGCGCCGAAAGGCGCTTTTTATATAGGAACTATTAATATTAGGCATTTAATATATGATAGCATGAAACGTGAAGAGCAGATCAATAATAGGAAGGAGGTTTATTCATGAAATATGGTATGATTCCATTTTTTATCCCTCATGTAGGGTGTCCTCATGTGTGCACATTTTGCAATCAGTCTCGCATTACAGAAGTATCGGGGATAGGATATTTAACTCCTGAGTATATTACCTCTACTATTAAAGACTATGTAGGAGAATCTAAATCTGATAAATACTGGGAAGTCTGCTTTTATGGTGGTTCCTTCTCAGCTATTAATCAAGACTTACAAAGACAATTACTATTACCTGCTTATGAAGCTTTAAAAGAGGGTCGTATTGATGGTATTCGTTGTTCCACGCGGCCTGATGCTGTTAGTGATAGTCAATTAGAATTACTATGTTCATATGGTATGAAGACAATAGAGCTCGGTGTACAATCTATGGATGATACCGTTTTATCTTTAGCTAAGCGTGGTCATACCTCTAATGATGTAAAATTAGCAGTTAAGCAATTACGAAAATTTGGATTTACTGTGGGATTGCAACTCTTAGCGGGCCTTTTAGGAGATTCTTGGGATACGATTATCAAAACAGGTATTGAGATTTCTCAGTTACAGCCTGATTTTGTGCGTATTTATCCGGTTCTTGTTATTGAAAATACAGAATTAGCAGAACAATACAAGGCAGGTATATATGAGCCACTATCATTGGAACAGGCATTACAGTATTGTTCATTTTTAAAGACATGGTTTGAATCGCATCAGATCACTGTTATTCGAACGGGTCTACAAAGCACAGAAGAACTTGATGCAGGACATAGTTTATTGGCAGGTCCTTATGAACCCGCGATGGGAGAATTAGTGACAAATGAACAGTGGCGACAACGCCTAGAGCATTGCTTAGATGAGCATACAGAGTATTTTAATAATCCTGTACGTGCTATTACTATATCTTACCCACGAAACCTTACGTCTAAGGTAAGGGGATTAAAGAAACGGAATCTCACATATTTTGAAAAAACATATGGCAATATAACTTTCACATGGCGAGAAAATAATGATATTGATACAGTACAATGCAGTATAGATGGCATGGTATATGTGGTATAATTAAAGATATGATTTAATGGGATTATACTAAGAAAGGAGGCAGTCATGCAATTACTGCGGCTAGAATTAAAAGGATTTAAATCCTTTGCTGATAAAACAGTTGTAAAATTCTCCCCAGGGATGACTGCCGTTATTGGTCCTAACGGGAGTGGTAAAAGTAATATTACGGATGCTATGAAATGGGTTTTAGGGGAATCCAATGTGCGTAATTTACGGGGCCAACGTGCAGAGGATATCATTTTCTCTGGCACAGAAAAACGAAAACCGATGAGTGCTGCCGAGGTTACCCTTGTATTTGATAATGCAGATGGTCAACTCGATGTGGATATGCAAGAGGTAGCCATTACACGTCGTATCTATCGGACAGGTGAAAGTGAGTTCCTCATCAATAAACGGACCTGCCGTCTAAAGGATATTCACTTGTTATTAGCTGATACAGGCCTTGGCAAAGATTCGATGGCTATCATTGGGCAAAATCGTATCGATGCTATTCTTAATAGTAAACCAGAAGAACGTCGCCTTATATTCGAAGACGTGGCAGGCATTTCTCGTTTTAAAATTAATAAAGAGGATGCATTGCGTCGTATTGCGAGCACTGACCGAAATATGGAACGCGTTCGCGATATTATGGCGACCATTGAGGAACAATTAGGACCTCTGGCAGAAAAAGCGGAAACGACGAAAAAATATATGGCATTAAGCCGTAGTAAACGCGAATATGATGGTGTTATCGGCTTTCACAATTACAAGACGGCTGATAGATTATTAACCCGTGCAGAAAATGACAATATTGCATTGAAGGATGAGGAAATTGAATTACAAACGCAATTATCGACTCTCGATGCACGACGTCATACATTACAAGCTGAAAATGCAAAGGATCAAGAACAATTAAAATCTTGGGAAGCACAGTTTAGCGAAAAACAACGGGAAGAAGAACGCATCAATGGTACTGTAACACTACTAGAAGAACAGTTGCGTACAACTAAGCGCGAAGTAGAAGATACTTCTCTGCGTATTAGCGAAGCAGAAGCGTCTAAAAAGGGTGAAGAGCAGCAATTGCTTATTTTAGATCGCCTTATTGAGGATGAAACGGCTCAATTAGAATCTGAACGCACTCAATTCGTAGTTTTAGAGGAAAATTATAATAAGGCCATTGCTCAATTAGAGGCGGAACAATCATCATGGAAGTCCTTAGAAAGCGACAGACAAGCCTATCAACAGCGTCAATTAGATTTAGTTGCTAGTATTGAAACAGCGAAGGCTACATTGCGAAATTTAGAATCTCGTAAATCTGAGTCCGCTGTTCAAGTAGAAACATTAGAAGCGGAAATTAAAGAGGTTCAATCCAATTTATCGGCAGCGAAATCTGAACATGAATCCTTAGAAACTCAATTTAATGAGTTATCTAATAAACGGAAGTCCTTAGTTGATGAAGAACGGTCTGCATCAGAACGATTGCGAGAAGCTCGAAAAGCATTAAATCGCATGAGTAGCGATGTGCAAAAGGCACAGGGGCGATTAGAATTATTAGCACAATGGGCAGAACAACATGAAGGTTACTTAGAAGGAACTAAAAACATCCTTAACGGTAAGGGCCCATGGCGTGAAGCGATTAAAGGGGCGGTAGGTGATTTATTTACCGTAGATAATCGATTTACTGTTGCTATCGAAATCGCATTGGGTGGTAGTGTTAACCATGTTGTGACAACGACAGCTAAAGCTGCATCAGAAGGCGTTCAATTCCTTAAATCAATACAAGGGGGGCGCGTTACCTTTTTACCAATGGATTCTGTAAAAGGGCGACCTTATGATACTCCTGCATTGTCGGAAGATGGTGTCATTGGGACAGCTGTCGACTGTATTGAATTCGATGCTGCCTATAATCATATATTCCAATATTTGTTGGGCCGTACATTAGTTGTAGAAACAATGGAACGGGCTATTGCGTTACAAAAGAAATATAATCAGCAGTTACGCATCGTTACATTAACGGGCGAACAATTCCAACCAGGTGGGTCCTTAACTGGTGGTGCAACGAAGAAAAAACGCAGTTCCTTGTTAAGTCGTCGTGAAGAAGCGGCTCGTTTAGCGGCCGAATTAGCTTCTGTAGAAGAGCGTACGGCCAAGCTTGAACAACAAATTAAAGATGAAGAAAATCGTATTGAACGGGCGCAACGTGAGCGAAGTGTGTTGGATGAACAATATCAACACACCAATCTTTTGTTCTCGGCCAGTCAAGCGAAGATTCAGAACATTGAAAATCAATTAGAACGTAAAAAGCGTGTGCTTCATGATGAACAGGAACGTATCGTTCAAATTGACGTGGACATGGGACAAACAAAACATGTGCTTTCACAATCTGAATCAGAATTGTCAGCGTTACATAATTCACCTGAACAACAAGGTGATCAATCGGCAATTATGGAACGATTAAGTACGCTGCAAAAGGCACAGCAAGAGGCATATGAAGCTTTTACAGCCTCTAGATTGTTTTGTGAACGTTTAGAAAGCACTATAGAAGAACGTAAGGTACAACAAGAGCAACGAAAGCAAAATTTGGAAACCATAGTATCTCGCTTAGAACCTCTCATGGAGTTATTACACTCTAGTGAAGAGCGTTTGAATATTGTGATTCCTGAACAAATTCGAGTTGCTAATGAGTCTCTTGAAGCGATTCGTGGAGAGGTTGAAAAATTTCGCGCTTTACGTGATGAAGCGTATCAATCGACTGCTGGTGCACGGGAGGAGATTGAATCAATTTTAGCTGAACAAGACCGACTCAACCAGCGGTATAAGGTGGTTCAAAATCGTCTAGTTGAAGCAGAAGGTAAATTGACGCGTTATCGCATGGATTGTGATCGTGCTGTAGAGGATTTGAATGAATTAGGCTATTCATTAGAAGATGCACAGCATATAAATATTGCCGGCTCTGTGAATGATTGGAAAATGGAACAAGCTCGTTTAATGGCAGAAATTGCAGAACTTGGATCTGTAAATCCTAATGCTGTAGAAGAGTATGAAGAGACGAAAACTCGGTATGATTTCTTATCGAATCAATTATCAGATCTCGATACGGCAAAAGAGCAATTACAGGCGGTTATCGCTGAAATGGATAAGGCCATGAGCACGCAACTCTATGATGTATTAGAGGTGGTAGGTAAGCAGTTCCAACATGTATTCAGTCAATTATTTGGTGGTGGTACGGCTCAAATCGTACTTACCGACCCAGAAAATATCTTGACTGGTGGTATTGATTTCTACATCCAACCACCAGGGAAAAAGCGTCAGCAATTGACGTTGCTATCTGGTGGAGAACGAGCACTCACAGTTATTGCCTTATTGTTCTCGTTCCTCGACTATCGTCCGGCTCCATTCTGTGTGCTTGACGAAGTTGATGCTGCTTTGGATGAAGCAAATGTAGAGCGATTTAGTTCTTATTTGAATCGGGTAAATAAGGAAACACAGTTTATCGTCGTATCACATCGTAAGAAAACGATGGAAGCTGCCGAAGTATTACAAGGGGTTACCATGGTGGAACGCGGTGTATCTCGATTATTAACGGTTTCATTTGAAGATGTGAAGGAGGATCTAGCATAATGGCATTTGGATTCTTTAATAAAATTAAAGAGGGCTTAGAAAAAACTCGTAAGTCCTTTGTAAAAAATGTAGAAACAGTGATCATTGGTTATGCAGAAATCGATGATGATTTTCTTGATGATTTAGAAGCGGTCATGCTCACTAGCGATTTAGGTCCTAAGACTACAGAGTATTTGATGAAGGAAATCCGCCGTGGTGTTACAGAAGGTGTTATTAACAATACTGGTGATGTAATGCCATTCATGGAAGACCGCATCACAGAAATGTTAGTTGACCAAGAGGATGAAATCACACTTCATCACCCAGAGGTTATTCTGGTTGTTGGTGTTAATGGTGTGGGTAAGACTACAACTATTGCTAAATTAGCAAACTACTATACTAAAGAAGGTAAAAAGGTTATCATCGCTGCTGGAGATACATTCCGTGCGGCGGCGGCGGACCAATTATCCATCTGGGCTGACCGCGTAGGTGTGCCTATCGTAAAACATAAAGAAGGCGCTGATCCTGCAGCCGTTGTATATGATGCGATGGAAGCGGCAAAAGCTCGTAATGCAGACATGGTAATTGTCGATACGGCTGGTCGTCTTCATACAAAAGTAAATCTTATGGAAGAACTTAAAAAAATGGGCCGCGTAGCGAACAATCATGTAGAGGGTGCTCCGCATCAAACATTGCTTGTTCTCGATGGCACTACAGGTCAAAATGCGGTAAGCCAAGCTAAATTATTTGGTCAAGCCGTACCTGTTAATGGTATTGTAGTTACTAAATTAGATGGTACTGCGAAAGGTGGCGTAGTTATTTCTATTAAAGAAGAACTAGGTGTACCTGTACGTTGGATTGGCGTTGGTGAAGGCATGGATGATTTACGTCCATTTAATGCAAAAGAATTTGCCAATGCACTATTTAATAAAGGAATGATTCAAGGTGACAAATAAATATAACCGGGAATTCTTACTTGAATATGTAGAATCTGAAAATAAAAAAAATCAATGTAATGTAAGCCTAGAAAATATGGAAAAAATCGTTAGCTTAATCGAGTATTTCGGTATTGAATTATATCGTCCTATTACGAGATTACTACTTTCAAACTGGGAAGAGATTACAGATCGTATTAATAACTATACTGAATCAGATTGGATGATGGCCGATGAAATTCAAAAGACCACGCCTACATTAGATCGCTTCTCCATTGCTATGCTCATCGAAGTGTTAGAAGGTGAGGATACATTGAACCAAGCTGAAAATGCAGGTCGTCGTTTGTCAGAGGAAGAACTCAAGGCTATCCGTAAACATCAGGATGAACAGTAATGAAACATAATAGCTATAACTATGAAGGGGGCCAACCATTTAAAGTGGAGGCGCCCTTTACGCCTACTGGGGACCAACCTACAGCCATTCAATCTCTTACAGACGGGATTGAGCGTGGCGAATGGGCTCAAGTCCTATTAGGTGCGACTGGTACAGGAAAAACCTTTACCATGGCAAAGGTCATCGAGGCGGTTCAGAAACCGACCTTGATTATCGCCCATAATAAAACATTGGCCGCTCAACTTTGTAGCGAGTTTAAAAGTTTCTTCCCTAATAATGCGGTAGAATACTTTGTATCTTACTACGATTTTTATCAACCAGAAGCGTATATCCCTTCTAGCGATACGTACATCGAGAAGGATGCATCTATTAATGATGAAATCGATAAATTGCGCCATAGTGCTACTATGAGTTTATTTGAGCGCCGAGACGTTATCATCGTTGCTTCTGTTAGCTGTATTTATGGCTTAGGTGATCCGGAGGACTATTCTGATCTCGTATTGTCCTTGCGATTAGGTCAGACGAAATCTCGTGATGAAATTCTGTCTAAACTCGTAGATATCCAATATACGCGTAATGATATGAATTTTATTCGCGGTACATTCCGCGTACAAGGGGACACCATAGAAATTTTCCCTGCTGCCTATAGTGAAAGAGCAATTCGGGTGGAACTATTCGGCGATGAAATCGACCGTCTTGTTGAGGTGGATGCATTAACGGGAGAAGTCATTGCAGAGCGCAAACATGTTGCAGTCTATCCTGCATCTCACTATGTTACAACGAAAGAAAAAATGAAAATTGCGGTAGAGCGCATTGAGGCAGAACTTGATGAGCAGTTGGCAAAACTGAAAGCAGAAGATCGTCTGCTCGAGGCGCAGCGTCTTGAACAGCGCACCCGTTATGATATAGAAATGATGCAAGAAATGGGCTACTGCTCAGGCATCGAAAACTATTCCCGCCATATGTCGGAGCGTAAAGCAGGGGAAGCACCATATACATTGATAGACTACTTCCCAGATGATTTCCTCATCATGGTAGACGAATCGCATGTGACGATTCCACAGGTTCGCGCTATGTACAATGGGGATAGAGCGCGTAAAGAATCTCTTATCGAATATGGCTTCCGTTTGCCGTCAGCTCTCGATAATCGACCATTGAAATTTGATGAGTTTGTAGAACGAATCAATCAAATCGTGTATGTATCAGCAACGCCAGGACCGTATGAAATGGAAGTAGAAACGAATGTGGCAGAGCAAATCATTCGTCCTACAGGGCTACTTGATCCATCCATTGAAATTCGTCCTATTAAGGGGCAAATGGATGATTTACTCGGTGAGATTCATAAGCGCGCCGCTAAGAATGAACGGGTTCTCGTTACGACATTGACGAAGAAGATGGCTGAAGATTTAACGGAATTCTTGAAGGAAATGGGTGTTCGTGTTCGTTACCTTCACTCGGATATCGTTACCATCGAGCGGGCTGAAATCATTCGTGATTTGCGGGCCGGTGTATTCGATGTATTAGTCGGTATCAACTTGCTCCGCGAAGGCCTCGATATGCCAGAGGTTTCCTTGGTGGCCATTTTAGATGCCGATAAGGAAGGTTTCTTACGCTCTGATACAGCTATGATTCAAACTATCGGTCGTGCAGCGCGTAATGTGAATGGTCATGTTATTATGTATGCTGACCGTGTAACAGGTTCTATGCAACGCGCTATGGACGAAACAGATCGTCGTCGTGCAGTACAAGAGGCATATAATATTGAATATCATATTACGCCAAAATCTGTATCTAAAGATGTGAAAGAGCTTATTGAGCTCACTAAAATTGAAGAAGATATGGTCACCGATGGCAAAGGGCTTTCACCAAAGAAGGGGAAAAAGAAATCCTCTGCAGCTGGTATGGACCATGGCCACGAACCATATGCTCAAGATGCAGATGCTACTAAGGTAGCAGAGATTACAGCGGAAGAACTATATAACAAGATTGAAGAGCTTGACCATCAAATGAAGGCGGCTGCTAAACAGTTGGAATTTGAAAAGGCTGCCAAATTACGTGACCAATTGGGCGAACTTCGTCAACAATGGTCCGATATGCATAGTGTCGGTGACAGTAAGTTAAAAAAACCACGAAAAAATTCTAAGAAACAATCACCAAAAAATAAAAAGGTACATATATGAAAGATCAATTGATTGTAAAAGGTGCACGTCAGCATAACCTTAAAAATATAGATATTTCACTACCGCGAGATAAGTTTATTGTCTTAACTGGTTTAAGTGGATCCGGTAAATCGTCTCTTGCATTCGATACGATTTACGCAGAAGGCCAACGACGGTATGTAGAATCACTGTCGGCGTATGCTCGTCAATTTTTGGGTCAAATGGATAAGCCTGATGTAGATTATATTGAAGGTTTATCACCGGCCATTTCTATCGACCAAAAAACCACAAGCCGTAACCCTCGTTCTACAGTTGGTACGGTGACGGAGATTTACGACTATTTACGGCTATTATTTGCCCGTGTTGGACATGCTCATTGTCCAGAGTGTGGTAAACCCATTACACAACAAACGATTCAACAAATGACAGATGATGTAATGAGCTTTCCTGAAGGAACAAAGATTTTAATCTTAGCACCTATGATTCAAGGGAAAAAAGGGGAACATAAATCTGTCTTTGAACAACTGCGAAAAGAGGGTTTTGTCCGTGCTCGCGTTGATGGTGTGGTACGTACGATGGATGAGGATATTGTATTAGAGAAAAATAAAAAACATTCCATCGATATTGTTGTAGATCGTCTCGTTGTAAAAGAAGGTATTGAATCCCGGTTAGCAGACTCTATGGAGACCGCATCAAAATGGGCAGAAGGTATCGTTATTGTTCAAGAGGTCGATGGCCCAGAGCATATGTATAGTCAGAACTTTGCATGCCCAGATTGTCATATTTCACTGCCTAAAATTGAGCCCCGTATGTTCTCCTTTAATAGTCCCTTTGGAGCATGCCCCGCTTGTTTGGGAATTGGCTCTACTATGGAGGTTGATGAGGAGCGCGTCATTCCAGATGGCTCTATTAGCTTTGCCGATGGTTGTGTACAGGCGTTGAGCTCTAATCCTAATGCATGGTTTATGCGTCAGTTAGAAGGCTTGTTGAAAGCGAATGGGCACTCCTTAGACTCTACCTATGATGAATTACCTAAGGCATTACAGAAGAAGGTCATGTACGGTACTACGGACAAGGTGGCTTTCACCTATGAAAATATGCGCGGTGAAGAAAAGGAATTTTTCACTGAATACGAAGGTATTTTGCCGATGGTGAAACGCCGTCATAGCGAAGCCTCTACCGATTCTATGCGCGAAGAATTTGAAAAATTCATGTCCATTAAACCATGTACGACCTGTCATGGTGCCCGTCTTAAACCCGAGGTATTAGCGATTACCGTTGGGGATATGAATATTAATGAAGTAACCCAGTTAACGATTAAAGAAGCGCTAGATTTCTTTAGTCATTTGCAATTGACTGACAGAGAACAAGTGATTGGTGCACAGATTCTAAAAGAAATTAATGCTCGGCTAGGCTTCCTCAATAATGTAGGCCTTGATTACCTTAATATGAATCGGAGTGCAGGCACCTTATCTGGTGGTGAAGCACAGCGTATTCGGTTAGCAACGCAAATTGGTTCTGGTCTTGTTGGTGTATTGTATATTCTTGACGAGCCATCCATCGGTCTACACCAACGAGATAATGATCGACTTATCGATACCTTAAAAGGGTTGCGTGATTTGGGAAATACACTGCTCGTTGTAGAACACGATGAGGATACGATGCGCGCTGCAGATTACCTTGTAGACATTGGACCAGGTGCGGGCGAGCATGGTGGTCAAGTCATTGCAACAGGGACTGTAGATGAGGTTATGCAGGTGAAAGACTCCATTACCGGTCAATATTTGAGTGGCCGCAAGTTTATAGCTCTTCCTGACGAACGACGTAAACCTGGTAAAAACTGCATCGAAATTCGAGGTGCCAAAGAAAATAATCTACAAAATATTAATGTAAAATTCCCTATTGGACTATTTACTGTAGTTACAGGTGTCAGCGGTTCTGGTAAGTCTACCTTAATCAATGAAATTCTGTATAAAGGGCTAGCTAATCAGTTGTATCGTTCGTATCACAAGGTGGGGGCCCATAAAGAAATTCGCGGCCTTGAGCATATCGATAAAATCATCAATATTGATCAAAGCCCTATCGGTCGCACACCTCGCTCTAACCCTGCCACATATACGGGTGTATTTGATGCAATTCGTGAATTATATAGTCAAACACCAGAGGCTAAGATGCGCGGGTATAAACAAGGGCGTTTTAGTTTCAATGTAAAAGGTGGCCGCTGCGAAGCTTGTCGTGGGGATGGTATCATCAAAATTGAAATGCATTTCTTACCAGATGTGTACGTGCCTTGTGAGGTCTGCAAGGGGGCTCGCTACAACCGGGAAACACTAGAGGTTAAATATAAGGGCAAATCTATTGCCGATGTGTTAGATATGACCGTAGATGATGCAGTAGAATTCTTTAGTGCTATCCCTAAAATCTACAAGAAAATGGTAACATTGCAAGAGGTTGGTCTTGGCTATATTCGTTTAGGCCAAGCGGCAACCACATTGTCTGGTGGTGAAGCACAACGGGTTAAATTGGCCACAGAATTAGCACGTCGCAGTACAGGTAAAACATTATATATCCTTGATGAACCTACAACAGGCCTTCATGCGGAAGATATTAGAAAGCTTCTAGATGTATTGCAGAAATTGGTAGATGGTGGCGACACAGTTATCGTAATTGAACATAATCTAGATGTTATCAAAACGGCTGATTATATTATTGATCTAGGTCCTGAAGGTGGTAACCGCGGTGGTACCATCGTGGCTACCGGTACACCGGAACAGATTGCAAATGTGAAAGAAAGTTATACAGGAAAATTCTTAGGTCCTGTATTAAAACAGACTAATACATTTATGAATGCTGCAAAGAAAAAGAAATAATTTGTATGGCACTGCCTTGCATGGTTGCGACAATGAAGTATTAATTATAATGGTATGGAGAATTGACGAAGAAAGGAGGATATATGCCGTCTGAAGAGTTATTAGAAAAGGTTAGCCATTTACCGACCACACCAGGGGTTTATTTATGGCGTGATCAATATAACCGCATCATCTATGTGGGTAAAGCGATTAATTTACGCAATCGCGTGCGATCCTATGTGCGTAATGATGCGAATCGAGCGCCTAAGGTAACGGCGATGATGAAGCGTGCCGTCGATGTAGAGATTATTCAAACAAAGACGGAAATGGAAGCCCTCATATTAGAAAATACGCTTATCAAAGAACATAAGCCGAAATACAATATTTCCCTTAAGGACGATAAAACGTATCCTTATGTTAAAATCTCTGTTCAAGAAGACTATCCTCGCGTATATATGACACGTCGCCTTGAGCGGGATGGGGCTAAATATTTTGGGCCCTTTACCGATGTAACAGCCGTTCATGTAGTCCTCAAGTTGATTCGTCAGTATTTTCCATTGCGTACCTGTAAATCGATGAAGGTAGAACGCCCTTGTTTGCAATATCATATGCACTATTGTGAAGCGCCATGCTTTCATAAGATATCAGTACCGGATTATCGTAAATATATCGATGAAATTATAGAACTCTTTGAGGGCAAACCAATTCCATTGCTTAAAGAAATCAAAGAGAAGATGGAGATAGCTGCGGAAGAGCTTCGATTTGAAGAGGCAGCACGTTATCGAGACCAATTGACGAGCATTGAAAAAATTCAAGAAAAACAGCGGATGGTAACGCAACGTGGTGATCTAGATGTACTGGGGATAGCTGTAGATGGTCAATTGGCATGTGTACAATTACTCTTTATTCGAGGTGGCCGTCTATTAGGCCGAGAAAACTACTTCGTGCAAAATGAAGGTGACTCGGAAGAAACCATTATGACTGATTTTATTAAGCAGTACTATGGGGATACTACCTTTATTCCTAAAGAGCTATTATTGCCTATGGAAAGTTCTGAGCAACATCTATTTAAGGATTGGTTCAGTGACATGAAGGGCCAACAGGTCGATGTCCTTGTGCCTCAGCGGGGCTATAAGATGGACATGATTAAAATGGCTCATGAAAATGCTGAAACATTCCTTGAAGAACGTCGCCGCCAATGGCAATACCAAATCGATAAGAGTGGAGGTGCCGTTAAGAAATTGGCGGAGGTCCTCGATTTACCTCGATTACCAGAGCGTATGGAGTGCTTTGATATTTCCCATACACAAGGCTCTGAAACCGTAGCCTCCATGGTTGTATTTGAAGGCGGCAAGCCAGCTAAGAAGGAGTATAGACGATTTAAATTAAAGACTACACAGGGAAAGCCCGATGACTTTAAATCGATGGCAGAAATCATGGAACGCCGCTATGGTAATGAAACGGATTGGCCTATGCCAGACCTCATTATTATCGATGGTGGTAAGGGGCAACTCAATGCATCTATACCGCTCATACGCGCCGTAGGTGTTACAGATGTGCCAGTCATATCCTTGGCTAAACGGATAGAAGAGGTCTTTGTAGAGGGGCAATCGGATAGCATCATTTTGAGTCATCATTCACCAGAGTTGCAATTATTGCAACAAATTCGTGATGAAGCCCATCGATTTGCTATTACCTATCATCGTAAATTGCGGGGCAAACGTAACTTAGAATCCGTACTCGATCACATTGATGGTATTGGTCCTAAACGACGTAAGGCTTTATGGGCTCATTTCAATAGCTTAGAGGCTATGAAAAAAGCCAGTATAGATGAATTAGCTAAGGTCGATTCTATGAACTATAAGACGGCGGAAACATTATACAATTTTTTCCGCATGTCGAATGTTGAAAAACAAGATGTATTACAAGGCAATACAATGTAATACAAAAATAGTTAATACCTTATAGTAGAAAAGCAGCACTGCTGAGTATGACTTGCAGTGCTGCTTTTGTGCGTTATGCTTTTATATGTACTTGTTTGTGTTGAATATACCATGTTCGAATGGTGAATAGTATGCCTGCTACAATTACGCTAGCTAATAGGCCTATCCATACACCAAATGGGCCGTAATTTGGGTTGTTGGCAAGAATGTATGCAATAGGGAAGCAAACGCCCCAATAGGAAACGAGAGAAATATAGAATACAATTTTTACATCCTTGTAGCCCCGTAGAATACCTTGTAACGGTGTACCAATGGCATCGAAGGCGGAGAAGAAAACGCCATACCCGAGGAATCTATAAATTAGATTATATACCTCTTCATCATTTGTAAATAATGTAGATATGCTTTCCATATGAGTGAATGTGAAAGCACAAATCAAAATCGCAATGACAATGGCTAACACGCGAGAAATGTAGGAGTATTGAATAGCTTCTTTATGTCGCTTAGCACCGACTTCATAGCCTACGGCAATGGTGGAAGCCATGGCAATGCTAAGTGGTAAGCAATAGAACACGTTGGTAAAGGCAATGACCGATTGGTGAGCTGCCACGACAGCGGATCCAAAGTGCACCATCAATAGGCCGGCAATACTGAAAATGCTGGCTTCAAAAAAGATGGAAGAACCGATTGGCAAGCCGATTTGTAATTGCTCACGTATGTATTGCCATTTGGGGCGTACCCAATCTTTATAGATACGATATCCCTTTAATTTAGGATGGAAGAGCACCATCGCACTAAATAAAATAAAGTTTGTCCAACATGCTCCGGCAATACCATAACCAGCACCGACACCACCAATTTCAGGCAATCCGAAGTGCCCAAATATCAGTGAGTAGTTTAAGAATACATTCACTACAAAACTCGTTACTACAATGGCCATAGAATAGTGAGTCAACCCGTGGGAATCAACGGTGTTACGCAATGTATTAACCCATAACAGAGGGAATAGGCCAAGTGCGAAAGCTTTCAAATAATTGATACAAACAGCCGTAGCAGCAGGTTCTAAGTTAAGGAAATTTAGTAATGGTACTAATCCGAAAACACCGATTAATAATATAATAAGTGCTAGGGTTGTTGCAATATAAAACCCTTGGTAGACGATGGTAGGTATACTATCTGTTTTCTTGGCTCCTAATAGCTGTGCAATGATCGGGGTGATACCCATTAGTGTCCCTTGTGCAAAGATATAGAATAATAACCATAGATTGTACCCTGTAGCAACCCCAGCTAAATCAATTGTACTATATTGTCCTGTTAAGAAGATGGCGATAAATGTGCCCCCTACAAGAGAAAATTGGGTGATGCACATAGGAGTAAATAATTTAATGAACAACCATAATTTTTGTAGTATAGAATATGTTTGATACATAATGACCTCCTAAATTGATGATATATTTTAACATAGTCTATCTATTATGGCTAGGTGTATTAAAAACTATAGAATATAGTTATATACAGGTATTCGTATTACGAATAGATGGATACATTACAGTATTGTACAAGGTAGATGCTCTTTAGTATAATGAGTATATTAAATATTTTCGTTATAGGAGGTACGAATTGGACATTGTATCTGTTCAAGGTTTGTTGGCAATGTTACAAATCATTGTCATCGATATTCTGTTGGCCGGCGATAATGCCATTGTGATTGGCATGGCTGCACGAAATTTACCGGCTCATTTACAAAAGAAAGCAATTTTCTGGGGCACAGCAGGTGCTATCATTTTACGTCTCGTTATGGCATTCCTCTTCGTTGAGGCTTTAAATACAATTCCAGCGCTTCGTTTGGTAGGTGGTATCCTTTTATTATGGATTGGGTACAAGCTCGTTGCTGATGATGACAGTGAGCATAATATCGAGGCCAAGGATAGTTTGCGAGCTGCCATCATGACGATTGTCATTGCTGACGGTATCATGGGTATCGATAATGTAATCGGCGTAGTGGGCGCTGCAGGTGGCCACATGACAATGGTTGCTATTGGTATGCTTATTACGGTGCCTATCATCGTGTATGGTAGTACATTATTTGTGAAAGTCATCGAGCGTTTCCCAATTATTCTCTACGTTGGTGGTGGTATCCTAGGATGGGTCGGCGCTGGCATGAGTGTGGAAGATACATTGATTGCTCATACAGTTGAACCGTATGCGCTGTATATTAAAATAGCTGCCGTTATCCTCGTAGTAGGCGCATCGTTAGTGGCAAAACAATTTAAAAAATAATTGGAATGTATAATATCTCTTCTCTTTTTTACAGGAGGAGAGATATTTTTTTGCAGTAGATTATGAAAGATATTAAAGCATTTGTTTTAGATGAGAAAATACATAAAATATGGTATAGTTAAGGGATAGTTATAGAATTAATTATAGTTGAGGTGCGTATAATGGAATTTTTAGAAGCGGCCACGTGGGTTACGATTGGCAAGATTATATTGATAGATATTTTATTAGCCGGAGATAATGCTGTAGTTATCGGTATGGCAGCCGGTAAATTAGCACCAGAACTTCAAAAGAAAGCCGTTATATGGGGGACGGTAGGTGCCATTTTAATGCGCCTTCTGTTTGCCACCGTTTTGGTAGAAGCGTTAACCTTGATTCCTCTCGTTCATTTAGGCGGTGGACTTGTGCTTATATGGATTGCCATTCAGCTTTTAAAAGGCGATGATGAAGAGGCTCATATTGAAGCTAAAAATTCTTTAATGGGTGCTATTTGGACGATTATCGTTGCTGACGCTATGATGAGTATCGACAATGTCATCGGTGTTGTGGGCGCTGCAAGAGGTCATTTAGAGCTTGTTATCGTTGGTATGCTAATTACGGTACCTATCATCGTATTTTGTTCTACACTATTCGCTCGTATTATTAACAAATTCCCAGCCATTCTTTGGGCTGGCGGTGCACTACTTGGATGGGTTGCCGGTGAAATGATCGTAGAAGATCCACTTCTTTTACCATATATTCAAGGGGAAGAATTACTCGTTAAATTTGGTGCGGTATTCTTTGTACTCATTGTGACTGGTATCATTAAAATTTGGAAGAAAAGAGACGCGTAATGAACGGTACAGGTCGTACATCTCGTAAATATAAATCTAAAGGTAGACAACAACATACAGGTGGAAAACTTTCTAAAAAACAACAGGCCATTCTAAATGCGCCTGTTAAACTTGGTGAGGAGGTGTTGGTAACCATTCACGGTATTGGCAGTAGTGGAGAAGGTGTAGGTCGCGTAGATGATTTTACCGTCTTTGTTCCCTTTGCCTTGCCTGGTGAAACTGTGAAAGTAACTATAAATATGGTGAAAAAGACATATGCTACAGGTAAATTAATTGACATTGTTACACCTGCTGATAATCGTATTGAGCCTACTTGTGAGTTATACGGTATATGTGGCGGATGTCAATTACAACACATTACCTATGAAGGGCAACTTTCACTAAAAACACAAAAGGTGAAGGATGTTATTGAACGAATTGGTCACCAAAATCCTGATCTTGTAAAACCTGCACTAGGACCAAAAGAACCTTGGGCGTATCGAAACAAGATGCAAATGCCTGTCGGTGGTGCTAGAGGCGACATTCAAATGGGATTCTATGCAATGGGATCTCACGATATCGTACAGGGGACGAATTGCCCTATCCAAGATGATGGAAATAATACAATTGCTCAAGTGTGTTATGACATTGCTAAAGAACTTGATGTTGAGCCGTACGATGAACATACAGGCAAAGGTGTATTACGACATGTAATCGGTCGCATTGGGCAATCTGGATGGATGGTTATTCTCGTAACTGCTACTGATTATTTACCGCATAAAGAAGCATGGGTTAAAAACATAACCAATCGTATACCACAAGTGGAAACCATCGTTCATAATGTGAATGGTAAACGAACCAATGTCATTTTAGGTCCTACTAATCATGTTATCTATGGAGATGGTACAATCACTGATCATATTAAGGACCTACGTTTTAACTTGTCACCACATTCATTCTTCCAAGTCAATCCAGAACAAACTACGGTGCTTTATGATCAAGCGTTAGCTTATGCAGACTTAAAAGGTAATGAAACTGTTATCGATGCGTACTGTGGTACAGGTACCATCTCATTATTTTTAGCTCATAAAGCTAAACATGTTATCGGCATTGAAATTGTAGAGCCAGCCATTATCAATGCTCGTGAAAATGCACGACGTAATGGCTATGACAATACTGAATTCATCGTCGCTGATGCGGCTGTAGAAATGCCAAAACTCTATAAAGCCGGCATACGACCAGACGTCATCGTATTCGATCCAATTCGCGCAGGCTGTAAAGAAGAGGTATTGACATCTGCAGCTAGTATGGAACCTAAACGCATTGTCTATGTATCCTGTAATCCAGCCACTATGGCACGAGACATTGAAATCCTTACACACTACAGCTATGAACTAAAAGAAGTACAACCTGTAGACATGTTCCCAATGACCGCTCACGTTGAGGCAGTGGCTTTGCTTACTAGGAACGAAGTGACGTAGTGAGCATTAGCACTGCCCATGTGATAGGCGTCCAAGAACACGAGACGAAGACGAAGTGCGATTGGAAACGCCGAACCACTGAGGCAGTGGCTTTGCTAACTAGAAGCAAAGCGATGTAGTGAGGATTAGAATGGCTCATATTGGAGATGTCCAAAATTTATGGAAAAGCTTATTTTTAAAAGTATATGTTTTGTAGGTGAGACTATGAACTTTAAGAAACAAATTGTTTTATTTTCAATTTTAGCTATGTCTGTTATGGCAGTATCTGCTGAAGATATTCGTACTTATAATCCTCAAGTTATTGAGAAACACCAAATTACAAATGAAGATATTGCATCAGCAACATCTTATGGACAGTCTTTAGTAGAAAAGAAAAATATCAAAATGATATCTACTGCTAAGAAAAAGTTTATTAAAAGACGTTATGGTGGAATTTTCCCAAGAAATGAATTGCAAGGTATCGTATATGTTCAAACTCCATTCGCAATTTTTGCAAATACGGCATTGGAGGATGCTAGAGGTGTAGCAAGTACTTATTCAACAAGAAATGCTACTAATATATTACAGGTTAGATCTTTCCTTTATATGCCGGAAAGTAAGATGTATAATGATACTAATAATGTCGTTATATCTATAGTACAAAATGGAAATACATATTATCCAACAGAGACCGTACGTGGCGATGATCAATTTGAAGGTCCTGGTATGTGGGTAACAGTAGGTTATCAATCATTATTTGATTTATCTAATATCGATACTAATAGCTCTTTTGAAGTTCATATTAAGTCGGATGCAGTTAAAGTTGGAGATGCGGTAATTCAGTTTCCAGCATTAAATTCGTCAAATAAGTATGTTTTGGATGACTCTTATTCACTTTATAGAGGTGATGCAGTGTTTATCGTTAAGAAATAATATTTATTTAAGTGCATTGTTCTAGAACTGAATAAATCTGATTTTTTATTTAGACTTAATATAATAAAGCGGCTGTAATAGAATACACTTCGTTTAAATAATCAAATAATAGTTTTATAATATATTTAAATTACAATTTTAGATTTCATATTATGAGGAATAATATGGAGTTTATACATGATAGAAAGAGTAATATTCTTTTCAGTCTTTATGGTAGTAAAGTAAATAGAATCAGAATTCATAATAAAACATTGACGTTAACAGTTGACGAAATGTATCAATTGGTAGACGGTGAAGAAAGAGCTTTTTCCGGTGAAATATCTTTTAAAGACTGTGATGTGGATTTGTGTAAGGTACTAATATTTAACAAAACCTTACGGGAAGGTCGATTTACTGGAAAGTCCATTTGTTTACATGATTTTATGAATGAGTATGCAGATTCAGAATTTGAAATAATTACTGAAGGCTATTATGCTAATACAACTACATATACCGGGTGGCTTTGGGCCGATGAAAAATCTCCAGTATCCATGATTATGTATATTTGGAATAGCGGAGATATGGTGTATCGTGTCAAAAAATAACCCATGTTTTTACCGATAAAGTAATCTTTAAAAGAAATACAGCACTATTTAGGAGGACTTCTACAATTTTGAAACCTAGAGAGTTATGTGAAAAAGCTTGGCAGGAGATAGCAAGTAAATTTCCTGATTTTAAGGTAGTTAGTAAAGGTCAGAAATTAAAGAAAACCTCTAAGAATAAAGACCTTATCTTTGAAATCTACTTTCAAGCTAATAGAAATAACTATGCAGATAGCGTAGAGTTTGTTCCACATATTGCCATTTATTCTAAATCTATGAAAAAAGCTAATATTCATAACGGGTTTGTATATGGCGGAGAATTAGGTCGTTTGTTAAATAGAACGGAATGGCATTGGTATCAATTAGCAGGTGCTAACTATCAATATACTGTAGATGAAGTTAGCAAGTTATGTGAGGAATATATAATACCGCTATTTGACGGTTTTGAAGATACAGAACGTAATATTGAAAAACTTATAGAGGGAGATATAAACGATTATAATCTACCGTATTATATTTATCATTATGGTGGAAAAGATAAAGCTCAACAATATTTTAATAAAATAATCAAAAATTCTGAGTTAAGAAGTATGTATATTGACTTTTATAATCAGTTGAAAGAAATTCCTAAAGAAAATATTTCATTAGGCGTGAGTGAATTTTATGGATCCACTATGATTGAATTTGCATATATAAATGGAATAATAATTGAAGAAGAATAAATAAGTCCATCGCATAGAAACGATATGCGATGGACCTTTTTTTGCTTTTATATATTAAATTTAGATAGATTTTATATGGTTGTGGTTAAAGCAAATAGAAGTTATATAGTAAAATTTGATGAATGATTACTAAAATTTAAACTTCATACTTGCAGAATATGTACGGCCTGCGGTAGCTTCATCATCGTAGAAAATACGATTAAATACATTTTGAATACCTAATTGTAATGTCGCTTCTTTGGAGAATTTGTAATTCATTGCTACATTAGAGATAAAGTAGCTATCTGAGGAACCGTATTGACCTGTAATATCATCTACTGATTGTCGACGACTTACATATTGAGCATCCCAAAGGGCATTCCATTTACCATTAGTATATTCAAGACCTGCATGGAAGATGTGTTTAGGTATATCATAATTGATTTCCTCATATCCGCTTGCATTTGTGTTAGGAAGATCTTTATGTTTTATACGACCCATTTGCCATGTATAGTTTCCAAATACAGACCATTTTGAGGATAGTTGGTGGCGAAGTTCTAATTCTATGCCGCGACGAGTTTCTTGGTCTACATTTTCATACATTTTATAATCTACATCACCATTATTATCATAATGTGTTACATATTTAACCTTATCCTTCGTTTTTACATAGAATGCAGATAGATTTAATGCAGTTTTTGTGCCCCATTCTTTTTTCATACCAACTTCAAATGTATCTGAACGTTCTGGATCAAGATTTGGATTCGCTCGTACTACATCTGTGTAACGATATACTTGACTAAGTGGTGGTGGATTAAAAGAGTGACCATAGGAAGCATATACATTTAGCGAATCGGTTACATAATGTTCAATTGCTAATCTTGGACTCCATTCAGTATAGCTACCTTCACCATGATTTACGGTGTCGTATCTATTATTGGTCGTATCATAGGTAACATGCTGACCATCGAATTTTTTGAATCGGTCTATACGAAGTCCGGTATAAATAGCCCAATTGAAATTAGGACGATATGTGTCTTGGACGAATAGGGCTAAATTATTTGTAGCACCTTTATTGATTTCATACAATCCCCCAGGATATGTGGTTGAATCAAAGGAAGAATGATTTCTCCAATTAGTTAATTCTCTTCGTTTTTGCTCAAAGCTTTCCTTTTTCCAGTTAATGCCCGCAACAACGCTATGTTTCCCCATACGATCCCATACTTTTTGTGCATCAAAATTAATTGTTTTTCCAGGATAGAATGAATCATCACCAGGGCCGCTGTAGTTAGGTGTATTTGGATTGTTAGGGCTAGAGAATCCATCTTTTTTTCGATCTAATATATTGAAAGTAACTTGTAGCTTATTTTTGTCATTTTTATATTGTAGGTTATGAGCATGATATTCTTTTAATCCATCATAGCCTAAGTATCTACTTGTTCTAAGTGCTACATATTTTTGATTGTTAATTTTGATATTTCCAGAGAAGATAGGTGCACCATTTACGGTTATGGTACTCATTGGATTCTCATAAGCATATCTATTTTTCGTATATAGATAAGAGTAGGTTAATGATTCTCTATCACGGAGTTTCATCGTTACATACGCAGATAGATTCTTATTATTAAATGACTTATCTCCTCGACTACCTAATAGATAGGAACCATCTTTGGTTTGTGGAACTGGGTTATCTGGTGTAACTGTTACAGTAGACGGCCTTATGTTGGCAGCTCTGCCGGTAATAAAGAAACCTGGATAACCATCTGTTTTTCTTTGCTCTCCGGACATACCGACAGTAATACGATTAGATACTTGTGCATCAAACCCTAACTCATTATTTAGTGTCCCATGAGATCCATATCCAATTTGTCCATGCCAATGGATATCTTTTACAGATTGTTTTGGTTGTTGTTGTTTTGTTTGAATGTTGATAACACCAGCAACACCTCTGCCACCATATAAAGAGGAGCTAGGACCACGTACTAATTCGATCCTTTCAATAGAATGTACTGGTATAGCTTCCCAATCAACACCATTATTAAAGGTGTTATTCATTGGTACACCATTGAGTAATACTAAGATGTCAGTAGAATCAAAACCGCGAATTTGTAATCCACCGTTTGCTTTTTGGCTTTTATACACGCCAGGTAACATTTGTAGAGCATCTGTTACGGTATCAACTCTTCGTGTTTCAATATCTTTGTCTGTTACAACAGATACAGCACTTGGTGTTTTTATGATATCCTCCATAGTTCTAGTAGCAGTTACCGTGATGGTATGTGATACTTTAGGTTCATCGGCCACGTTGGTATCTGCTGCATATACAATAGATGCGCTCATAGCCGTTAAAATCATTGAAAATAATATGATTTTTGATGTACTGGTTTGCTTACAACCAGTTAATGTTTTCTTTCGTTTACCTTTTTTCATATTTATGACCCTCTACACTGATAAATAGTTAAAACACATCATTTTTAGTATAGCATTGAAAAAAATAAAACATTATGAATACTAGTTATATGATTATAAGTAATGCTAATTATATAAAAAACGAAAATAATTTATAATTAATTTATATTATAGATTTTTTATTTAAAAAATAGCATAAAAATCTAGTTATCCGCATAAAAACTGGACTTATCACACTTTA
>NZ_CAUSQT010000006.1:0-54710 GCF_963534045.1 uncultured Veillonella sp.
CAACCAGTTTAGGTTACTCGGAAATAAAAGTCTAACTTTTTGGGGTCACTACAATGCTCGTCTAACAAATATATGGTTTTTTAATATATAGAAAATCACCTAGGTCTAATTTTTCTATATGCTACAAAAAATATTTTGCCGCTCCAAATAATTACAACTCGCTAACAACATCGGCGAGCTTCGCTTTCAATGATTCTAGCTTGTAGCTCATGTACTCTAACTCCGCCTTTGCTCTAGCATCATCTTCATAGGACAAGAAGGAATGTAATAGGTCTAGCACATCTTGATTTTCAACGGAAATAATTTCTTTCGACCCTTGTACTATTGTTTTACGACCTATTTCTTTCACTTGCTTTCGATATTCTGTAGGTGTCATACGGAAATGCTTTTTGAAAGCCACATTAAAGGCCTTAATATCGGCAAATCCACAACTACTTGCAATTCTTGCCACAGCCTCATCCGTGTTAGTTAATTGTGTTGTAGCATCTCGTAGTCTTAACCGCAATACATAATCCACAAAGGAAATTCCCATTTGTCGTTTAAAGAATTGAGATGTATAAGCCACATTATAGCCACCAATTTTTGCAATGTCTTCAAGCTCTAGCTTTTGTTGGTAATGCTCATCGATATAGGCAATCATTTTATCAAAGGTAGCCGGTTTAATATCACCAGGCCGCGCATTTTCATGAACCTTTTTGATTGGATCAAATTCCCTAAATACATCACCTGCTAAAGCCAAGTAATGATGCTCTATCCACATGCGATGAATTGGATTCTCACCTTTATGCATCAATAACATCGTCATAGCTGCATGATGGCGTAAAGTCGTAAAAAACTCATTGTGACGTGTGCTCGCATCAGAACGAACAACAAACTCATACATGCCAAAATCCGGATCATACTGTTGATAAAATTCATTACCTACATGAACAACAAAGGCTACCACGTCCTCTTCAAGCGCTAGAGTTGAATGTCCCACCTGAGGCGAAATAACGACAACATCAAGAGGTCCCATTGTAAAAGTCTCATCATTACAACTCATTTCAACACGACCTTTTAAGAGAATAAAAATCTCCGTACCTCCGTGCCAATTGTAATTATAAGTACCAACCTTATATATACTGCTGCTGAACTCTATATAATTGTGCTTGTAAGTATAATCGAAATAATCCATAGCATCTAATCGCTCCATATGCATAAAAGCATCCCCTACCGATCTAAGAGACACTTTCATTATGATATATTCATTCAGTTACGGTCAATAACATCTTTATCCTTTAATATCTATTTCGCTATATACTGTTCCAAAAATTAGTACAGGCCTGTTCTATTGGCTATGAGCCTATACATAGGGTCCCAGAATTAGTACAGGCCTGTTGTATTGGCAGCAAGCCTATACATGCGATCTCAGAATTAGTACAGGCTTGTTCTATTGGCAACGAGCCCTATACATAGGGTCCCAGAATTAGTACAGGCCTGTTCTATTGGCAATGAGTCTATACATGCGGTCCCAGAATTAGTACAGGCCTGTTCTATTTACAACGAGCCTATACATAGGGTCCTAGAATTAGTACAGGCCTGTTCTATTTGCAACGAGCCTATACATAGGGTCCCAAAATTAGAACAGGCCTGTTCTATTTGCAATGAGCCTATACATAGGGTCAAAAAAATTAGAACAGACCTGTTCTAATTTAAAAAGGGACTCATACATGAGTCCCTTGCAGTTTATTATATTGTTGGTAAGATGCCTAGTAAATACACCTTAAATATATCGCCTTCGTGTACTTCATGCACACCTTGAGGAATGCAGGCTAAGGCATTAACGGTATATAATCCGAGCATACTACTGCTATTAAAGTGACGATTTGCCACAAAACGCGGTTGGCCTTCACCGAATATAACCTGGCCTTGCACGTAGCGATCGAAGGCATTGCGTTTAGACAGGTCGCAATCCATTACACAATTAAGTACTGGAGTAGACCAATTTTTAATACCTTTATATCTACGCAATGTTGGAACCACTAGTAGGTGCCAACCATTAAAGGCAGCACCGGGGTTACCAGATAAACCAAAGATAAGTTGGCCTTTAGGGGTAACCGCACCATAGGAGGCTGCGCCAGGTCGCATTTGGATACGCTCATATAGGGTCTTAGCACCTAATTTTTCATATATAAGAGGCATTGTATCAAACATGCCTACAGATACACCACCCGAACTAATGATGATATCGGCTTGTTCCCCGAGTTCAAGAACGCGTGCAATTTCTAAGTCTAATTTATCCGGTGCATCGCTTACATGATAATGCGTAACGCGCCGAAAACCTAAATCATTAAGTAAACTGCAAATCATCATGCGGTTAGAATTGTAGATTTTTCCAGGAGCTAACGGTTCGCCTGGTTCGATAACTTCATGGCCGGATGTGATAACAAGAACACGTGGCATCGCATACACAGATACATCCGTATGTCCTAATCCAGTTAAAATGGTCTGCACCGTAGAGGTTATTTCTGTTCCCTTTGGAATGACAACGGTACCAGCCGCGCATTCTTCGCCGCGAGGAATAATGTGGCTTCCCTGTTTCTGATTGCCTTGGATAGTGATTGTAGAACCAACTTCACCGGTTCCTTTCACTTGTTCTTGCATAATAACAGTATCACATGTACTAGGTACAGGAGCGCCGGTCATAATACGAACCGCGTGTCCCTTCGCTACAGGTTTATCCCATACGACACCGGCACCGATGATACCATCCACGATATATTCATCATGACCAGCCTCATAGGCTAGGGCATAGCCATCCATTGCCGATTTATGAAAGGCAGGTACATCGGTAGGTGCCAAAACATCTTCGGCCAACACACAACCTTTTGCATCGCCAACGGCGACGGATTCGATGCTATGATGTTGTTCTCGTAAAGCCTCATTCCACAAATGAAGCGCTTCATCAACAGTAACGGCTATCATCTAAATTCCTCATCATACTTTGTATTCGACATACCAAATCCGGTATGCATTGATCTAATTCAGTAACCTCGATGGTCTCTACGCGTTCTATATCACTAGATATCAGCGAATCGGTATACCCTTCTCTAGTTACCTCTACAATAGGGAATATACCTTGAGATCTCGTTTCTAGTATAGCAATATCTACAGGTAATTGCTGTACCAAATCATACAGACTAGATTGTTTTTCAGTGCGAATGCGTATGGCCGTTTCTGTTGGACCTGCAATGGCTACGGCCGTGGCGCCTGCTTTCATAGCGAGATCTGTATCGGTTCCTTCATAGTCCATGTGAAAGCCATGTTTATCGCTCTTTACAACACCTACAGAGAAACCAATTTCTTCTAATTCCCTAACGAGTCGCGTTACCACCGTAGTTTTACCGGTCTTACGTTTTGCAGCAACCACGCTAATAAGTGGAACTTGACGATTAGCATTAACAGCCTCTGACCGTGCCCACTTATAATCCTCTATATGATTTACATTACGTAAGTGATGACCGTAATCACCTGCATCGATAGTTACCACAGGCCCTACAATGTCTAAGGCATGATGCAAGGATACATCGTCACCTGCTAATGCAGTTTGTAGTAAAGGAGCAATGGACGGCTTATATATCCCTGCCATCGGCTCAAAGCGCCCGCTTTCACCAACAGGCACAATAACATTCCAGTCATCACCTTCTACTTGGTAGAGCCAATCGTAATATAAATTAAAATCCATAAACGGCATATCTACAGCTAACACCGCATAAGCATGACTCTTGCCTACGGCCAATGTGCTATATAATCCGCCTAATGGACCACTCCGAGGAACAGAATCCCGAACGATAGAAACTTTTTCTTTCTCTTTATTCGACAATGTGTCGATAATATTAGCCTGAATGGCTTGGCCTAGACTTTCATCATCACCGATAGAAATAAGTATATCGTTGGCATCATGTTCTAATGCATTGCGCAGCGCATGAGAAATGAGGCTTTCACCATTCGTCCAAGGCAATAAAGCCTTAGGATATCCCATGCGTGAACTTAGGCCACCAGCCAAAATAATTACGCCTAAATTAAGCACCGCGTTTCAACCCTCTTTTTACTCCTTGGTAAATAAACAACAACACAACAATATTAAGAATTCCATCCGGCACCATATAAGATGCATTATAAATCATAGAGTAGATCCATGGATTTTGACCTTGTGGCGCATAACTAGCAAATACAACAGCACCACTTGTTACGGACGCAAACCAACGGAGCACAATGGCAACAATAGAACCGCTAACAAGACCTGTCATATTATCCTTGAAATACCCGCACACACCAATAACACCATAAGCAACAAGATAGTCTAGGATGATGCTTAAATAATGGATGGATGATTTAAAACCGAGCAAGAAATGAAGTATACCATATACAACGCCAGCCAAAATACCACGCGTACCGCCCCAGCGATAGGCAAAAATCATGAGAGGTACCATGGACGCGGCCTTAATGGAACCGCCTTGTGGCATATGAAAAAGAGTAATAAATGATAATACTTGTGCAATAGCGATAGCTACACCGGCTTCTGCTATCATGCGTGTCTTAGAATGTTCCATTAAAATAACCTCCTATTAATATAATGTTTATATAATGGGCTGAACATAGAGAAAATGTACAGACAAGCTACCTATAAAATTGTATAATAACTATATGAGTGTTTTTAATATTCGGAATGTATTGAAAATTGAAAACAAATTCAGTATAATGGTACAGGTTCAATTTATTATACCTCAAAGGAGATATAGAAACTATGATTAATACAACTAACATCTTCGATTATGAAGACGTACAACTGATTCCTAATAAATGTATCGTAAACAGCCGTAGCGAATGTGATACTCATGTTAAACTAGGTAATCGTACATTTAAATTGCCTGTAGTTCCTGCAAACATGCAAACTATCATTGATGAAGAGTTAGCTGAAAAACTAGCAGAAAAAGGCTATTTCTATATCATGCATCGTTTCCAACCTGAACGCCGTCTCGACTTTGTAAAACGCATGCAAGAAAAAAACTTATATTCTTCTATTTCTATCGGCGTAAAGGAAGAAGAATTTGCATTAGTTGATGAATTAGCGAAAGCTAACCTTATTCCTGATTATATCACAATCGATATCGCACATGGTCATTCTAATGCGGTTATCAATATGATTCAATATATTAAAAAGAATTTACCAAGCACCTTTGTTATCGCTGGTAACGTAGGTACTCCTGAAGCAGTTCGTGAACTTGAAAATGCTGGCGCTGATGCTACAAAAGTAGGCATTGGTCCTGGTAAAGTTTGTATTACGAAATTAAAAACTGGCTTCGGTACTGGTGGTTGGCAATTGGCTGCTGTACGTTGGTGTGCAAAAGCAGCTACAAAACCTATCATCGCTGATGGCGGCATCCGTGATCATGGCGACATCGCTAAATCTATCCGCTTTGGCGCTACTATGGTTATGATTGGTTCTCTATTCGCTGGTCATCAAGAATCTCCAGGGGAAGAAAAAATCGTTGACGGCCAAGCTGTAAAAGAATACTTTGGTTCCGCTTCTGAATTCCAAAAAGGGGAACGTAAAAACGTAGAAGGCAAAAAAATCTTCATTCCTTCCAAGGGCTCTATTTTCGATACATTAATCGAAATGGAACAAGATTTACAATCCGCTATCTCCTACGCTGGTGGTACTACTCTACAAGCTATCCGCAAAGTAGACTACGTTCTTGTTAAAAACTCCATCTTTAACGGCGACCGCTAATCGGTTACTAACATACCAAGAGGGGCTACGATTCATACGAATCGTAGCCCCTCTTCTTTTTTATGCTCACTAGACTATTCTTCTAATCCACAATCTTTACTCATTAAGTGATATGCATATTTGCCGATACCAGCACTGATAACAAGCAATGCAGTCAATACAATGAATGCAATGGTAAGGCTCGTACCATGAGCGATGAAGCCAATCAACGCAGGTCCCATCAAAATACCCATATAACCGAGCATAGTAGATGTTGCTACTGCTTGTGTCATTGGAATTACATTTTGTTCACCCATAGCGGAGAATAGATTTGGTACAACCATGGCTAAAGAGATACCTAGTAATAAGTACGTATACATAGAAGCATGGCCAGGTAAGAACACGATGAGTGCCATAGCAATAGCACCTAGTAAGTAACCACCTACAACGACTTGCTTAGATGTTACATGTTTACCGATTGTATTACCAAGGAGACGACCAATACACATAGTGCCATTAAAAAGCATGACGCCCATGACAGCTTCTTGAATAACAATACCTTTATCTTCAAATAAGTAAAGCGCACTCCAGTCACCTACGGCCCCCTCTACTAAATAGGATACAAATGATAAGAGACCAAAAATGATGGCAATTGGATGAAATGATAATGGGCTTTTAGATTTTTTTACAACCTTTGCATTTGGATCGCTACCAAAGGTTAACATAAATTGACTAACTACGACCATCGCAATAAAAAGTATGATGAGAAGTCCCCAAATACTTTCATTCACAGGCAAAGATAATATTTTTAAAAGAACAAGCAATACCCCAGCACCCGCAAAACCACCAAGGCTCCAACCGCCGTGATAAGCGCCCATTAAATGCTTTTTACTTACCTTTTCCGTTAAAATAGCTTGTAAGTTGGCAGAAGCACCACTAAGGCCTACGCCAATGCCAAAGAAAAATAATGCTATTGTGGTTGTCACAATTGTAGAACACATGGTAACAATAGCCAGAGACAACATGCCGATAAAACTAGCTAATAAAACGACTCGCTTACAGCCAAAGCTTTCTACAAGTTTACCAGCTATAGCCATGGATAAACAAGAACCTACACCGAGCAACAAAATCATGGAACCTAATACATCCTCACCGATGCTTAGTTTCGCTTTTAAATATGGCACAAATCCGGCCCATAAGGCAGTGTACATACCAGGGATAAAAAATGCACCAAATGCACCACGAATATTAGATTTTGAAACAGAAACTTGTTCGCTCATCATGTCCTTTCTGGTTTCTAGAACCGTTCGGCGAAGAAAGGCCCTTTTGTATCCGCTAGACCGCGATAACATGCGTTTCTAGGGGAAACCATTTTAACTACAAGAAAATTATATTGAGAATATAGTACCCCTCTTTACACATAATGTAAAGAGGGTTCTTAAAATTTAAATTTAAATTAAAAACGTAAGGCCCATAGCGATAAAAATAGCAGGTAATAAATTAGCTAAACGAATCTTATTAGGCCAAATTATATTAATGCCTACACAGAAAATTAAGATGGATCCTACATAGGATAAATTGTCGATAGCCTGCTGTGTCATAAGTGGCGCCGCAACATGCGCTAAGGCCGTGATCAACCACTGCGTGATACCTACAGGAATGAAGGAAAACAATGCGCCCTTCCCCATGGATGAGGTCATAACCATAACGATAACACCATCAAGAATTCCTTTGAGTAGCAAGGTTTGGTAATCTCCTGTCAATCCATCTTGAATTGAACCGAGCACGCCCATCGCACCAACAGTAAACGTAAGCGATGCAGTGATAAACGCTTGCGTAAACTTAGGGTCCCCTGTATTACCGGTTTTATCTTTCACCCAGTCACCAAAGACCGTAATCCATCGGTCTAAATCAATGATTTCACCAATCACAGCACCAACTACCATGCTGATAATCATCAACAAAGGTCCCGTAGTTTGCAAGGAACCATTAACGATAACCAGCATAAATTGCATGGCCCCGCTCATCCCTAGTAACAGTACGATGATACCACATACTACCATAAGGGTTTGTTTTAAATTGTCCTTCATAAATCGGCCGCACGTGAGCCCAATAATACTACCACCGACAATGAGCCCCATGTTGATGGCCGTTCCTAACCCAATCATACTTGTATCCTTTTCCTTATTTCTGAAAGTTATTATGAAAGTAGTATATCAACTACATCGATAACAATCAATATAAAATATCACAAAAAAAACCGTATCTATGTTTCAGTAGATACGGTTCTATTTATATTAATCATCTATGGTCATATAAACCACAGGATTAGCCTCATTGATTTCATTAAAACAAGGGCAATCCTTACCGTGATCGTTGATGAGACCACTAGCTTGTAAATGGGAATAGATTGTCACAGGTCCTACAAATTTGAACCCTCGTTTCTTAAGGTCTTTGCTAATGCGCGTAGACAATTCATTTTGAGCAGGCACCCTTCCCTCTGGATGGCCTTTGTAAATAATAGTTTTATGATTGGTGAAAGCCCATATATATTCGCAAAAGGATCCAAATTCGTCTTGAATGCGTTGGAACGCCTGTGCATTGTTGATGATGGCCTCAATCTTCTTGCGGGATTTTAACATTCCCTCTGTACTCATAATACGCTCTATATCTGTTTCCGTATATTGAGCCACCGCATCAACATTAAAATGTTCAAAGCACTGACGTATAATTTCTCGTTTATTTAAAATCGTGAGCCAACTCAGACCGCATTGTAGGCTCTCCAAACATAAATGTTCAAATTGACGTTGGTCATCATGAATAGGACGCCCCCATTCATAATCATGATACGCCTGATACAATGGCGTTGTGGGCCAAGAACAAGTGACTTTCATGAAGGCTCCTTTCTATACTACAACCAGCCTGTTACTAGAAATCGCGCTATACATACAATAATACCCATGCTCACTAGATTTGTAAAGAATACCATACATCGTATTCACTGCCCCTAATATGTAACTCATCTATTAATAATTTAAATATTTTTAAAATAAAATTGTGAAAATTCATTTACAATTCACGAAAAATGTTATATTATTTTAAATATATTTTAAATGTGTCTGACACAAAGTCTTTATAAAGTGAGTATATATCTATCTTTCATTATATAAGAGAGTATTAAATCAATCGATAGATATATATTCATTTATGAAGAGTCTTTCACAATATAAAATAAATTACAAATTAAGTAATATAGTTGAGGTGTAAGAGAATGAGAGCGAGAAATAAGATGTTATTGTCCGCTGTAATGATGACCATGTTGTCATCTACAGTGGCCCTCCCTAGCACGTGGGCAGCAGCAGGCCTCGGTTCTAATGGCAATGTGTTTGCCGTAGGTTCTGAAAGTAAATTTGAAAGCACTGGCGATACGACGGCAACAGGTGTCATTGCATCAAACGGCGGTCAAGTGACTATTACCTCCTTAGATACACCTGATCAAAACCAATTACCTAAGCGCCATCGCCAACCAGCTTTCATTACAGGCATGCTAGATAATAGTTCCATTCAAGTGGATGGCGGGATTATGAACGTGAATACAGCCCCATGGGACGCACCCTATCCACTAGCATTTGCCTATAATAGTAAAATTAATCTTGGTATCGATGATTCAGGCACTGTAAAACATAAAGTATTTAATATGCAAGGTAATATACTTGTATCTGATAAAACGATGCCTCCATACCAACAACAGCAACCATCCGTGATTAATATTGGCCTCGGCCGTGCGCACAATAGCCCTAACCAATTTACCGGCAAGGCTGTGAACACATTAGAGGATAAGGGTGGCGAAATCAACATGACCTTTGATGGTGGCATGTGGAGCCACGATAATATGGGTGGCTTGGAAGCATTCCAAATTAAAGGCAACGAAGCGCGCAGCAGTATCAATACACTCAAAGGCACTCGTACACGTGAAGGATTCAGCCGTATTTCCCAAGATTCTCGCAGCGACATCCACGTTAATAATTTGGACGGCCACATCAATGTCATTTACGACATGAGCGCTGGTACTGGTTTGAACTTCGCTAAACCAGCCGCTCAAAAAACAGGCCTTGATGCATCTGACATCGAAGGCGGTAACTTCATCGTAAAATCCGCTACAACAGGGTCTGGGGTACATGGCTATGTAACAGGCGATCATCTCGATACGTCCTCTGAAAGCAATGTAAACAAGATTCTAGATAACTTGGCGCATAAATTCTATTACGAAAATTATATGAATGGTGAAAGAAACCTTTCTGGTACTGTATCCATCGCTTCTAATGGCATCGTGTCAAGCTTCCAAAAAGCGTTAACTACAGATCAAAAAGAAGGTGCTATTACATGGCAAAGCGGTAATGGTCAAGGTTCCTATGCGGCTCCTACTCCAACGCCTACGCCAGCTCCAACACCAGTAACTCCTGTTACTCCGGCGCCTACCCCTGTAACTCCAGTTACTCCAGCACCTACCCCTGTAACTCCGGTGACACCTGCGCCTACACCTGTTACTCCAGCTCCTACGCCTGTAACTCCAGTGACGCCTGTTACTCCAGCACCTACTCCTGTAATACCAAGTCCTATAGTAACGACTGGCTCTTATGATACACCACAAATGCGCGGCATTCGGTCTGCTGTAGTTGGTAATATCAACGCATGGCGTACAATGACGAGCGATATGAATCGTGCTAACCAATTGCAACAAGGTTCCCCAACAGGTATTTGGGCTCGTATTGGTGGCGGTCGATATAACTATGCTAATGACGGTATCAATACAGCTACTGATTACACAAGCATCCAAGGCGGTTATGATACTAAAACTAGCCGTGACTGGACCGTAGGCGGTCAAGTTTCTTACCTACGCGGTTCTGAAGATTATGTATTCAATGGTTCTGGCAAGGTAAAATCCTATGCTGTTGGCGCTTATGGATTGAAAGACCTTGGTAAGGATCAATACGTACATGTAGAATCTCAAGTAGGTCGTATCTCTAATGAATTTACAGCACGTAATGAAATCGGCCAAGCTAAATCTGGCGATGTAAAATCCAATGCGTATAGCTTTGGCGTTCGCTACGGCAAAACTATAAAATCTGCTAATGGTTTGTATGTAGAACCACAAGCGCAATTAAACTATACACACTTCGGTGGTCGTGACTTTACAGCAGGTAACGTCTCTGTTAACCAAGCTGGTGTAAATAGCACATCTGGTAAACTCGGCCTTGAAGTAGGCAAACAATTCGGCAATGGTAACCTATATACACGCTTGGCAACAGGTCATGCTTTTACAGGCAATGTAAAAACTACCTATGCTAGCGGTAATGCCGTAAAATTGACAGAACAAGACATCAAAGGCACTTGGACTGAACTCGCATTCGGCGGACGTTATGGTTTCAATACTAACAACAGCGTATATGCGGACGTTACTACCGGTCTATCTGGTGATTACCAAGCTGACTGGGGTGTAAACGCTGGGTTCACGCACAAATTCTAATTAATATTACATACCGTTATATACGGCCATATAGTTGTACAACCATAGATATCTCCCCTGTATATCCCTTGCATATCTATGAGAGACGCATCCTAATATATTTCCCCTTTTTATGCAATACTACTCCCATAGGATGCTACTTCCCCCCTCTTATCGTAAGCTGTATGGCCTTATATACATACATTTAGATTCCGTCTAAATGTTTACTAACTTTCTTACTACAATGCAAAACGCCCCCTTCATTGGCAGCCTTAGATGGTTGCTGTGAAGGGGGCGTTTTGTTTTACAAAATAATATTCGTTATTATATTATTCATCAGTATTAATAGAGTATCCATATCCCCACACAGCTCGTAATTAGTGCTACAAGTACAGGTATCGAGGTTCGTTTAAGCAAATCTACAGATTTAATATGCGCTACCCCAGCTACACCGACCATAACAGGGCTGATAGGGCTCAAGAACAAACCAAGACTAGCACCATTTTGCATGCCAAGCATAGTCGTAATCGGATCTAGTCCAAGGTTAGATACAATATCAGGTACTAGCGGTACCAATGTAAATAAAGGAGCCACATTGCTACCAGTTACCATGCTGAGTCCTAGCATGCCACCACCCATGACAGAGGTAAGTCCCACAGAGTTAAGGGATAGTGTTTGTAGTGCGCTAACTAGCGAATCAATAAGTCCTAAGCTCACTAAGCCTTGTGCGAAAACCTGTCCACCAATGATTAAAGTTACAGCATAGGAAAACTGATTACCCATTCCTTCAAAGAATACGGTTGTACTTTTAAGGACGGTCCTTAAATTACGATGACGGATAAGTTCTGCCAATAAAGCTAGGCCAAAGGCGAGCATCATGGCAAGGGTTACATTCATCTTTACGCCAGGCAAACCATATTGACTAAAGCCCAATATAAAACATAGTGGCAATAAAGGAAATATCATATATATCTTAGGGCCAATTGGCGCCTCAGGAATGCTTTCACAATCACCTATGTCCATAGGGCCATCTAAGCAATCGCGATATCGTTGCCACAAGAAATGTGCTACAGCCGTCACAACAGCAACTAAGAAATAAAGGCGTAATTGATAACCTACGAAATAGTTTGGTACCGGTATATTAAGTGTCTTAGCTATGAGCAATGTCGAAACGGCACCAGGCCCAACATCCATCAAATGTCCTGTAGCGATAACCGCTGCTGCCCCTATGGGACTTACGCCAAGGCGCAATAGAACAGGATAGATGGTAACCATCATAAGTAAGGCAAGGCTCAATGGATTCGGTACACATATAGATAGCCCCATGTTGAGTAGAAACATAAGTGCTAGCACTATATACGGTCGATTGAGACGATATAAGGGACGAATAAATGTATGGGCTAAGCGTGTTCCTGCCCCAATGTGTTCCATATATTTTGCATAACCAGCACAGGTCATAATCATGAGTCCTAAGCTCACTACATTCTCCGATGTTGTAATCCGCACAATATCCATTGCATCAAATACCAGAACGCCTGTAGACTGAGACTCATCTAATATGGCATTAATCCAGCTACCTTCATAGGCGATATACATCATGAGGATGCCCATGCCTATCAAAATTGGTTGTGGCTGATAGCGCTTCATCAATAATATGCCTGTAATAGCAATTATGATGACACATATAACTATATTCATAAACACCTCTCAACTAGAGAATATATTAGGATTACAGCAGGTTTATATGATACATATACTACACTTTTATTAAACCTATCTTATACCTATATTATACGCAAAATATAAATAAAAATATAATGAAAATCCCCCTTTGCTGGTTGTCCAGTAAAACAAGTGGGGCATTGAACCGCACCCCAAAAGCGCTATCTATCCCACAACTCTAATTGAGTTTTGTTCGGAATAGATAGCGCTATTTTATTGACTATATTAGGTTTAGCTCATGACGCCTTATCAATCAAATCAGTAAATAAATTTTAATTACCCTTCAAATACGCATTTGCGAGCTACTTTTACAAGAACAGAATGATCATCCTCTACTACATGATTAGATTTATAAGCCCATCGTAAAAGTAGTGCAGAGTTTGCTACTACGAGGAAGCTACCACCGTTATGAACGAGGGCGCCCCAAACTGGAGATAATGTACCAATCATAGCTAAGATGATAGCAACAAAGTTCAAAAGCAAGGAGAAGGAAAGATTAATTTTAATAGTAGTCATCATACGTTTAGACAATGCCACTGCCCACACCACCCATGGCGATGCCTACATCAGATTTCTTAAGGGCTGGCGCATCATTCACACCATCGCCTACCATGGCAACGATGTTACCTTCTTGTTGTAATTGAGCCACAGTATTCATCTTGTCTTCTGGTAAACAATCAGTGATAACATTAGGAATATTTAATCGTTTACCAATTGTTTTCGCTGTTGTTCCATGATCACCGGTTAATAGGACAGGCATGACATGAAGATTGTTCAAAGACTCTACTACGGCACGGCTTTCACGACGAACACGGTCGGCCAAAGCTACATAACCTGCTAATACACCATCAACGGCAACATATACGATAGACGCACCACGGTTCAAGTGCTCATGAACGGCGGATTTCACAGTATCAGAAATAGACACATTAGACAAGGTCATCATCGCTTCATTACCAGCTAACACAGTTTTAGCATCTACAGTGGCCTCTAAACCTTTACCCGGTACCATGTGGAATGAATCTACGAAATTAAAGCTTTCACCATGACGAGACGTAAAACCATTCACGATAGCCTTGCCCAATGGATGCTCAGATTTAGTCTCTACAGAGGCCACCAAGCGATAGAGTTCATCAGCATGCATGGAGCCAACAGTTTCAACGGTAGTCACCTCAGGCGTACCATAGGTCAACGTGCCTGTTTTATCAAAGGTCATTGTATCAACCTTTGCCAAGCGTTCCATAATGTTGCCACGGCGCACGAGGAAGCCATGTTGGCTAGCATTGGAAATAGCCGCCATAATCGCTGCCGGCGTAGCCAATACAAGCGCGCAAGGGCAAAACACAACGAGGATAGTTACGGCCCGGATGATTTCACCAGTCACCACATAGGTACCAACCGCTGCCAAGAGCGCAATCACAACAATCCATGTGGCCCAACGGTCGGCAAGGCTAACGATTTTTGCATTGCCTGGACCAGTAGATTTAACGAGACGCTCAATGCCTGCTTGTGCTTTAGACACTGTGAACTCTTCTAGCATCGCACCGAGTTGCATGATGAAAGCAATTTCTGCGGCCGCAAATACTTCACCGATGGCTACCGCTGCGCCCCATACGATAGGCAACCCACATAATACAATTGTAAACCAAGCCCAATCGAATGGCAGGCCTAAACGAATGCCTAATAAACTAAATACTACGCCGATACCACCGGCTACTAATGTGATCTTTTCCCGATTTAAATCGAACCACTCTGCTACTTTGCTCAACCGTTCCATACTTACCTCCTGTGAAAGCTTATATAATAATATGTACAAACATTCATATATGATGCAAAATACAGATGAATACTGGATCTAATGACATTATATAATTCATGCATCAGCCTATTACACAAATGAATGAGCAATCATTCATATATCTAGATAATCAGATGGATTTTTATTTGGTACATGGCATAGTATTTTCTTCTTCCCTGCTCTTATTTCTATCGTTTAGCTACTACTGCAGCATAAAAAATTCCGAGCAACCAGTTTTGGTTACTCGGAATAAAAAGTCTAACTTTGGGGGGGCACTACACTTGGGGGCTGCCTTTTTTGTATTTTGAAATCGTTTTAGCTATATTATATTTCGCTTTATTAAACTTTATTTTGTTAATCTCTAACCTATTTCTCTATAGCCTCAACTACTTCGCCGATGTACATATAGTGTGGTTCCCAACGATCATGACCAATTTGAGTATAGGCAGTAGGGTATGCTGCATAATATTCCTTTACTTTATCTGCCAAATGAGCTTCATCGAATTGGTGTTCATATAACTTTTTACATACAAATATTAAATCTGCTTCTTTGAAAGTCACTCCATCACCGACTGCCACTGGTGTTAAACCAGAATTGGCAACCTTATCTTCGTCGCGACCAGAATGAGAGCCTAAATAGCCAAGAGCCTTACGCTGGCTGTCAGGGAATAAGCTAACTGTAAAAGTATCGTATTTCGCCATGAATTCTTGAGTATAGCGGGCTGGATGAATGTACACAGTCACGGTAGATATATCATTGCCAAGCATCCCCCACATGTTACCCATGCTGCCCCAGTTAACCGTACAACTATTGAAATCATCAAGCGTACCTGCTGTAACCACCGCCCAACGATTCTCGAACATGGTAAAAGCTTTATAATCTTTTGTTTCAAATGGTTTCATAAGAACCTCCGCATATAGAATTTACTTAACAATAACCTCATCAAAATGTTCTTTATTCACTTCATAATACACCGCATCAGCGATATCGTAAACTCTTTATTTTTAGAATCTTTCACAACTGGTCTACGCATGAAGGCACCTCGATGGATAGGTCAAGGCGTTCCATCAAAGCCAAAGCGGCTGAGAGGTGAACTCCTCAATCGTGATTGCTTGGGCTGGAATGGTGAAAGCTAAAACACAACCTTATAAGCATAAGTATACTATGCAAATAAGACTGTGCCTATTATTAATAATTTTATAATTTAGTATGTAGGATGTACTTCTAATAGATATTTATAAGATTGATATTTATAAGATTTATCTCCATTTGACGATATATATACGTGTTCAAAAGCTTTCAAGAGCTAACGAAATATCAATCTAAGAATCATAAGCAAAGGCAGAACTAATACACCACCAGCCAAAATAAAACCAGCAAAAACAACCATAGTGCCATACGTTATTAGACATAACTTTATTAAAAAATCTATACAACTATATATACACATACCCACGGTAGATTGTTCTTTTAAAGAAATGAACCATGCTTTCACTCTATAATAAATTTGAGGTTTATCAAACGCAGGATATAATTTCTCATACCATAAAATCAGCCACGGCAAAATCCAAATATTCCCAAAGCAAAATATCAATACCGGCAGATAATCTCTTAATGGATATGCTTCTAATACATATCGATCGTACAGTAATGTATAAATCCCCCAAATAGAGGCTCCCCAAATAAGTAAAAGCACAAACTTTAACAAAAACAAAAAAATAAGTTTAATCATCAATTTAATTCTATTCTCTGTTCTAACCATTCTAGTACTGTCTACAATCTATCACAGCTCATCATCATAGGCCACTCCATAGGCTTTCTGATAAATTATATTTGCTATTGTATATCGCTCCATGCCAAATTGAGGCGGTAATATCATTGCTTTTAAGTGTTCTTTTTGAAGTCGTTGTCGGCGTGTTCTATCGTCATTATTTTGTGTCCAAATTTTGGGGTTCAGTTCATCAGGAAGGCCTATTCATATATTAAAATTAATTCTATTTATTCTCCTTCAACCACTGAATAGCATATTCCGCATACACCGCTGATGCAGCAGATAGCACTGTATCGTCCATGGTAAATCGATTATTATGGTGATCAAAGGTGGCGCCTACCTCTGGGTTTTGGATACCAATAAAGGCAAAGCACCCTGGTTTTTCTTGTAGGTACCAAGCAAAGTCTTCGCCTGGCATTACCTTGCGCATTTTAGACAGTTTTTCTTTGCCTAGTGTATCGATAACAACACGTTCAGCTAGTTCACTGGCTGCTGCGTCATTAATGGTTGGCGGTACTTTCTTTTCATAAATCAATTCAGCAGTTGCTCCATAAGCTAATGCTGTATGTTCCACCACGCGTCGTATGGATTCTACGTAATGGTCTTCTTGTGCTGGATCAAAGAAACGGATGGTACCACCCATTTGTGCTTCGCCTGGGATGACATTCCATTCTGAGCCAGAATGAATATTACCGATGGTAAGTACAAGAGAGTCTAAGGCACTCACATTACGAGATACTACAGTTTGCAAGTTCATAACGATGGCACTGGCTACGACAACCGCATCAATAGCTTGATGTGGTTGTGCCCCATGACCTTGTTTGCCTTTTACACGGATTGTAATTTTACTGCTAGCCGCCATGCGTGGCCCTTCTTCAACGGAAATGAGACCTGCTGGTAAGTCAATCCATACATGACCACCAAAGATGGCATCAATTTTTTCAAACCAATTATCAAACTTCATGAAATCAGGAGCGCCCGCACCGGTTTCTTCGGCCGGTTGGAAGGCAAGGTATACGTCACCTTCGATACGGTCTTTCATAGCAGTAAGCATCTTAGCCGCACCGAGTAATATCGCCATATGGCCGTCATGACCACAGGCATGCATCTTGCCATCTACATTGGATTTAAAATCAAATGTATTATGTTCCTGTACAGGCAAGGCATCGATATCTGCACGAAGGGCAATCGCTTTACCAGATTTATCGCCATGAATAATACCTATAAGTCCTGTTCCACGTTCCGTATCTACATGAACCTCTACACCCATGGACTCTAATTCTTTGGCTAGAGTTTTTGTGGTTTCGAACTCTTCATTACTGAGTTCTGGATGTTTATGAAAGTACCTACGCCAATCTTGTACATAGGTTTTATATTGTTCAATTAAATCGCGACTATGCATGATATCGCCTCCTTAGCTTTTAGCACAGATTAACAAAATATACTGGAAATCCCCATATTTATGGGAATAACAGGGTAAATGTAAAAGAAAACGACAGGCAATGCCATGTCGTTTTCTTTATGCTTCTCTTATCGATTGCGCAATACTGCTTGTACCGCCAAGGATACAACAGCAGTTGCTACCGCTACAGCTGCTGTAATTTTTGCAGTTGTGCAGAGCTCATCTTTTGTTGGTTTTGCTTTTGCTACAATGTCTAATGTTTTAGCAACAGCAGGAACCAATACATCATTACGTAAGGATTCTGTATTCATATTTACTCCTCCAATATAGACTATTTATTTTAGGTTATCACGAATAGAATATAAAGTCTACATATTCATCGGATTTTATCTATATATTTATCAATTGTTCATACAAAACGAATGAATCTATCAATCTAAGACTATTTGCTAGCCAATTCACCAATGACATCAGCCAAGATGGTAATTGCTTTTTCTAGTTGTTCTTGAGGGATGTTAAGAGCTGGCAACAAACGAACCTTATTTTTAGCAGATAAACATACAACGCCTTTTTCTAGACATTTAGCAATGACTTCTTTAGGATCTACAGTTGTTTCGATACCAATCATGAGGCCCATACCACTAACGCCAACAACGCCCAGTTTACCGTCTAAGGCGTGTTTTACATAATCACCTTTAGCTTTTACAGTAGCCAAAAATTCTGGTGTTAACCGTTCAATGATGGTACAGCCTGCAGCCGCACAGATTGGGTTACCACCAAATGTAGTAGCATGCGCACCTGCAGTTAATACGAATTGCGTTTTTTCATTGAATAAGGTTGCGCCCATAGGCAAGCCACCAGCTAAGCCCTTAGCAGTAGATACGATATCTGGTTCGATACCAAATTGTTCATATGCATACAGGCTACCAGTCCGACCATTACCTGTTTGCACTTCGTCGATAAGCACGAGTTGATCGTGTTCATGCGCGTATTTTGTAATCGCTTGAACGAATTCTTTATCGAGAGGCATAACGCCACCTTCACCTTGAATTGGTTCCATCATGATAGCGCAAACTGCTGGGTTTGCTAGGACTTTCAAAGCCGCATCAATATCATTAGCAGGGGTATGAACGAACCCTTCTGTGAATGGGAAGAAATGTTGATGGAACACATCTTGACCTGTAGCGGACAAGGTTGTTACTGTACGACCATGGAAGCTATTAACGAGCGTAACGATGACATTACGACCATCGCCGTATTTGTCATGGCTATACTTACGAGCTGCCTTGATAGCACATTCATTAGATTCGGCACCAGAGTTACAGAAGAACACCTTTTTCATGCCTGTCCGTTTACATAATAATTCAGCCAATTTAATTTGTGGTACGGAATAATATAAATTTGAAATATGGTTTAAAGCATGAGTTTGTGCAATCACGGCCTTGGACCATTCATCATCGTCTACACCAAATGCTGTAACGCCAATGCCAGAACCAAGATCGATATATTCTTTTCCTTCTACATCCCATAACAAGGAACCTTTGCCTTTTTCAAAGCAAACGTTAAACCGGCCATACGTATTGGCTATATACTCTTTATCTTGTTGTTCAAAATCTTGTGTCTTACTCATCATATCCTCCAAACGTACGGCCTAGCCGCCGTCAATCTATATGCAATGTAACGATGACAAATGATGTTACCATCGTTATATCTACTATATTACTTTACAAACATTGTGCCAAGACCTTCATCGGTTAATAGTTCGATGAGGATGGCGTGTGGTATTTCACCATTGATGATGAAAACCTTTTGAGCCCCTGCATTGATAGCCTCTAAGCAACAGTCTACCTTTGGTATCATGCCACCAGCGATGACGCCCTCTTTTTTCAGCTGTTCCGCTTCAGCAAGAGTAATCTTTGAAATAAGGGAATTAGGATCGTTTACATCCCGTAGTACGCCATCGATATTCGTCATGGCCACCATGGTTTCCGCATTGAGGGCACCTGCAATCTTTGCAGCTGCTGTATCGGCATTGACATTATATACATTGCCTTCCGCGTCACAACCAACGGAAGAAATAACCGGAATATATCCCTTACTGATGACATCGTCGATAATCTTTGGATCGATTGTATCTACTTCGCCTACATAGCCAAGTTCTTCATTTTTCTTGTGCACTTGAATGAGTTCACCATCGACGCCACAAAGGCCAATAGCACGGCCACCAAAGCCGATGAGGTCCGCTACGAGGCCCTTATTGACCTTGCCAGCAAGCACCATTTGTACTACATTCATCGTTTCTTTGTCGGTAACACGCAAACCATTACTGAATTTCGATTCAATATTCATAGCCTTTAAGGTGCTATTAATATCTGGACCACCGCCGTGAACGAGGACTACTTTCACACCTACCAGTTGAAGTAGTAGCAAATCATTCATAACGGATTTTTTAAGTTCCGGATCCGTCATGGCATTGCCGCCGTATTTTACGACTACGTATTTATCTGTATATTGTTTAATATATGGAACGGCCGCCGTTAAGATATGCGCCCGCATTGCATTTGTTACACTGTTCATAATGAAAGCCCCGTTTCTTCTGGCAATCCAAGTGTGATGTTCATACATTGTACGGCTGCACCAGAAGCGCCCTTTCCTAAATTATCAAAAATAGCGTGAACGACCATGCGATCATTGTTACCTGTTACAGAGATGACCATGCCATCCGTATTGCTTAGTTTGTTAGCATTTAGCAATTGTTTATTGTCTTCTTCTAAGTTAAGTGGTGCTACCTTAACGATGGTGCTGTCCTTGTAGAAATCTACCAGTGCAGCGTGCACATCCTCTACGGTAACCGGTTTTGCTAGTAGACGTGTATGTAGGCCAACACTGACCTCCATGCCACTGTAGTAATCGTCTACGATGGGCATGAATATAGGCGCTTCTGTAAGACCGCATACATGTGTTACTTCTGGCAAATGCTTATGTTGTTGACTAAGGCCATATTGACGTGGTGCGTAGAGGAAATAATCCTTTGGCTCCGATTCGTATTGACCAATCATCTTCTTACCGCCACCGCTATAGCCTGTTAAGGATGTAATGGTGAAAGGATAATCTACTGGGGCAATACCTGCTTTCACAAGAGGTGCAATGCAAGCAATCATGCCGCTTGCATGACAGCCAGGATTGGCGATATGTTGTTTCGTTTTAATATCGTTTTTATAGCTTTCACCAAGTTCGGGAAAGCCATAGGCCCAATCATCAGCCGTTCTAAATGCTGTGGATGTGTCGATAATCTTGCAAGGGTAATCGCCGATAGCAGCCACCACCTCTTTGGAGGCCGCATCAGGCAAACACAAGAACACGATATCCGCGTCCTTTGCAATGCTCGCAATGACATCTATATTTTTACGGTCCTCATCGGAAATGGATAATAATGTAATATCCTTCCGACCGGACAGCCGTTCGTGAATTCTAAGGCCCGTCGTTCCTTCGTGACCTACGATAAATACCTTATATGGATTCATTCTATAACCTTCTTTACTATACGTAGTAGATGACCTCTCCCGCCATCTGTGTTCTTTATATTATTTCATTGGATAATCGCTAAATGTAGCAACCATAACTGCCTTGATGGTATGCAAGCGATTTTCTGCTTCTTGGAAAGCCAAGGAATTAGGCCCTTCAAATACATCTTCTGTTACTTCGATACCATTCATGCCGAATCGTTCAAAGATATCTTTACCAACTTGCGTTTCCGTATTGTGGAATGCTGGCAAGCAGTGACAGAATTTCGTATTTGGATTGCCTGTTAAAGCCATCATGTCCGCATTGATTTGGAATGGTTTAAAGAGGTTAATCCGTTCTTCCCACATATCGTAAGTATCGCCCATCGTTACCCATACGCCTGTGTAAATCACATCAAGACCTTTAACGCCTTCCGCCACATTATCTGTGCATGTAATTGTAGCGCCGGTTTCCTTCGCTACCTTCAAGCATTCTTCGTAGAACGGACCAGCTGGCCAGAATTGTTTAGGACCGATAAGACGGAAATCCATGCCCATTTTCACGGCACCGCTCATTAAAGCGTTACACATATTGGATTGACCATGACCTACATAAGCATAAGAAATTTCGTTCAATGGCTTGTCGATATTTTCTTGCAATGTAAGGAAATTAGCTAATGTTTGTGTAGGATGATCCATATCGGTTAGGCCATTCCATACAGGCACGCCTGAATATTGTTCCAATGTATCCACGTCTTCTTGGTCAAAGCCACGGAATTCAATGGCATCATACATGGAACCAAGAACACGCGCCGTATCCTTTAAGGATTCTTTTTTATTCATTTGAGAGCCTGTAGGTCCAAGGTATGTCGTATGCGCCCCTTGGTCTGCTGCCCCTACTTCAAAGGCACACCGTGTTCTCGTAGAATCCTTTTCAAAAATGAGTACGAAATTTTTGCCTTCCATCGTTTTGATTTCTGTGCCCGCTTTTTTATCTGCCTTTAATTTAGCAGCTAGATCTAAGTAATATTTAATTTCTTCTGGTGTGTAATCTAGCATTGTCTTAAATGATTTATTATGTAAACTTTTCATGATAACTCCTTCAATCTATACGGTATATATTTATACAATTTTATTTTTGTTATTTGTGAAAGCTACTCTTTCGGTTGTAAATATTCTGCAGCTAGTGCCGCCATCATGGTAATACCAGATTCTAAAATCTTTTCATCAATGGTAAATCCTGCATTATGAAGTGCTGGATTGCCTTCAAAACCAGTTCCCAACCAAAGAAAAGCGCCTTTGATTTTGTGTAAGTATGCAGAAAAATCTTCTGCCGCCATAGACGGATGTTCTGGATGTACTACGGCGTCCTTGCCAAGGTATTTTTCTACGATGGATGTAGCATAGTCGATGGCATCTGGGTCATTCGTTGTCGCTCCATGACCGCGTTTATAATCTAAGGTACTCTTTGTTTTGTACATCATATCCAAAGCGTGTAAGCTTTCACCTAAACGACGTTCAATATAGTCACGTTTCGCTGGTTCGTAGGTACGACATGTCCCTTCGAGGTATACATCGCCGCAGCCTACATTATAGCGGTCACCACCGTTGATTACCCCGATGGTGCATACGAGATTTTCCATTGGATTCGTCTCACGAGCCACCATGGATTCAACATTAACAATCCAGTTGGCCGCAGCCATGATAGCATCGATACCATTGTGAGGTTCTGCACCATGCGTAGATTTACCGTGAATATGAACGAGAAAATGATCAGATGCCGCCATAAGATGACCTTTTTTAAGACCTACCGTGCCTACCGGCAATTGAGGCCATACATGAAGTCCAAAAATTTCATCTACATCATCTAGGATACCGCTGTCCACAATGCCTTGTGCACCAGGAAATAACGCCTCTTCTTCAGAAGGTTGGAATACGAGTTTAACGGTACCGTGCAATTCATCTTTTATAGATTGCAACACAGCTGCCGCACCAAGCAAAATCGATATATGTCCATCGTGTCCGCAAGCATGCATAACACCTTCGTTTTGTGATGCAAAAGGTAGTCCCGTCTCTTCATGGATTGGCAATGCATCAATATCCGCCCGTAACGCAATAACAGGGCCTGTGTGAGCGCCCTGTATTTCACCGATAACTGCATAATCTGAAACATCATTAACAAATGGAATCCCTAATTCTCCAAGAGTCTTTTGAATGAATAAAGATGTTTCTTTTTCTTGACCAGATAATTCTGGATGACTATGAATATGTCGACGCCATGCTATAACTTGTTCTTTATATTGTGCTGCATATTTTTTTATTAAATCTTGTAATGTATTCATGACGTTATCTCCTTTATACACAGTATGTATATTTTATACATTTAATGTGTATTTTTATAACCTATGTACGTATTATAATACTATCACTTATATTATTCAAGTTTTATACATATATTTTGTATTTTTATTTGTTATTCTATGCATTAATTTTAATCATAGAACCATAAGCTATAAATTATATGAATGTCTAAGTATAAAAAAAGTTGTAATAGCATGCGTTGATGTAACGCATACTACTACAGCTCCATTTATTTTTCAATGACAGACTCATCTACCTGTGTCCCATCAGCTAAGAAGGCTCTTACAACTAATCGATTTGGTGTAACAGTCATAGTCATATAATTACTTGCCTCTCGATCTGGTATTACATATACATCGAGGGGATGTTGTTTCCACTTAGGATGCCGCGCATCCCCTGCTATACCGGTAAGAATGTATAAAGGCCCCGATGCATCGCGGTCAAAGTTTCGAACATGGCCACGATTACGATAGGAATGTAGATGAGCAGATTTGACGCTAAATCTTGTCGTAGCCACTGCACCTGTACATCGTATAAATCAGGGTGATGTGTATCGTGATTATCCTCATGAGTACTTTCATATAGCTGCGTATCTAACACAACATAATGGACATCGCCATAATCATAGGAATAATACCTGCGATCGAATGTGGCATTACCATTATTCGGCACATCAAAATAGCTCAAATAGGCACGAGGCTCACGCATCTTCCAATCTAAGGTATACATCTCGTGATTGCCCAATGTAGGGGCCAAAGGAATACGTGCACTCAACGGCTTAATGGAATCGAGCCACGTCCGCCATTGATAAGCCTGTTCACCATTATCTACGAGGTCCCCCATACTGATATACAAGGCTGCACCAGGATTACGCTTAGCAGAATTCTTCACAACTTGCTCCCACCCAGAATAATCGCCAGATTGAGAATCTGGATAGATGAGAACCTCATACTCACTAGCACCTGCCGTTTCTAAGGAATACCAATTACTACGTCGGTCTGTACTATAACCAACGCGATATTCATATTTAGTATCAGGTGTAAAATCTGTAATCGTCCCTTCATGAATATACGTCGTACTACCATCATCTGTGAAAGCAGTATCCGTAGCCGATAATTTCTTAATATCATCACTACCAACTAGGCGATACTCAATAACCGCATCAGGTTCGCTGCTATCCGATTGCCACATAATGGTTCGGCTCGTGCTATTATCCTTTGCTACGATTTGGCGAATATAACGACTTTCAGAATCAAGGAGCGGTTTGATCTCTTGTCCACTTACAACAGCTACCGTTCGAGCGATTCGACTTTGTATGGCATCTTTATATATATAGCCTCCAGTAACTAAAGCAGCTAGCGCTACAATAGCTACAGTCATTTTTACTAATCTATTTTTTCTCATAAAATTCTTGAACATCTACTTTTCTATATCTAGCAGAAATACATCCCAACATATTTAATTGCGGTATGTTCCATTCATTAGGTAAATAGATATCACAGGTAAGCTCATCGCCTATAGAATTATTAGCTATAAATTGATAGCGACCTAACAAATGAGATTTTTAAAATTTGAAAAGTCTCCGAGAAAATGTTTACACGCTACCTCAAATGTATCTAATCTATCTATATTGCTCAATTCACAATACCTCTATTAAAGAATTTCTCTACTATTTTTCGTAATATTGTTTCATTTGTGTATAGCCATTGACGATGACCTCAATTTCACCAGTTCTAGGATGGAAAATAAGACCATGAACAGGTACGTCTTTTGGAATCAACGGATTCATACGCAATTCGTCCACTGTTTCCTCTACATTTTCAGCAGGATGTGTAAACCCATCCGCCCAGTGTTCCATTTCCTTTTTCACCATATGAATCGCTTCTGGTGCAATACCACGAGCTAACATTTTTTCTGTTAAGTTTTTAGCTGTTGTTTTAGCCATACCGCATTCATGATGACCGATGATAAAGATTTCGTTAACACCTAACTCATAAATGCAAACCAACAAACTACGAACAACACCATCAAAAGGCCCTGTAATACAATTACCTGCAGTCTTAACAATCTTAGCCTCACCTCGACCAATATCCATAGAGTCTTCTAAGAAATTCACAAGGCGCGTATCCATACACGTTACAATCGCCATCTGACGGCTCGGCATCTTACTGCATTTTGTATCTACATCAACATATCCTGTATTTTGATCCTCTACATATTCCTTATTATGTTTCAAAATATCATCAAGTAAACTCATATTTCCTCCTGATAAAAAAGACCTTGTCTAAATTAAAGCAAGGTCTCTATATTTAATACATTCGATATTTTATTATACCATATATCCGTATCCCCTATCTCTCCTGTCCATAGACTTCGGCTCGCTTAGTGACAGTAATAAACCGAAAGGAAGAGAGTGTTGAGTAGTCCGTGCTCGCGAGCGACTTTGGCCCTGCGAAGCCCGAAGGGCGAAGTCAGACCCGGCCGGTGGAGCGAGCAAGTATGGGCTACTCAACCTGAATACTCTAGGTTTATATGTCACTAGCGATCCGGAGTCGCCAATGCCTCGATTGCGACACTACCACCACGAACGACTTCGATGCGATTAACGAACATGTCTTTAAACAAGGCAATCATATCATTATTCTTAGACACTGTTTTTACGCATTGTACAAGTACGGATTTTCTATTGTAGTCGATGACCTTAAGGTCAAAGGTTTCTGCAATGCGGAATATTTCTTGTTTGTCTGATTCTTTACAGCTATTAATCTTGATGAATAATAATTCTTTTTTTGTAATCGGCATGTCTGTAAAATCGATGACCTTAATAACCTCAACACTGCGGTTAAGTTGCTTAATGATTTGTTCATATGTCAAATCATCGCAGGTGAGCTCTATGGTCATACGTGACATGGTAGGGTCTTCTGTTTCACCTACTGTCAACGTATCAAGGTTATAGTTTTTACCAGCGAAGAGGCCTGAAATTTTGGCCAATACGCCGATTTGGTTTTCTACATATGCTGAAATGCAGCGTTTTTCTAAATGTAATTCCATAGCCCCTCCTATTTTTTATCCTTTAATAACATGTCACTCAACGATTTACCTGCTGGTACCATTGGCAATACATTTAACTCGGTTGGAACGATACATTCAATAAGTGTTGGTCCTTTTTTGAAAGCATCCGCTTTTGTAAAGGCCGCTTCTAGTTCTTCAACTTTTGTAACACGTATACCTTGTGCACCATAGGCTTCTGCTAATTTCACAAAGTCTGGTACATATTCAAATTCATCGTTATCAATCATATCACGAGTGACAATAGCGCTTTCATCCATCAATAAATTCGTACATGCATAGCGTTTATCGTAGAATAATTGTTGCCACTGACGTACATTGCCAAGATAGCCATTGTTGATGACAACCAAGGTCACAGGCAAATGGTAATGCATAGCTGTTGCAAATTCTTGAATATTCATTTGCACGCCCCCATCCCCACAAATGGCGAATACGCGTTTTGTAGGATTACCAAATTGAGCACCAATAGCCGCAGGAAATCCATAACCCATCGTACCTAAACCGCCGGATGTCAACAATTGATGATTGCCTTCGATTTCGAGGAATTGCGTAGTCCACAATTGATTTTGACCTACATCAGTAGCCACCACTGGACGATCATAATGATTATTAATATACTCAATAATATTTTGTGGCGTAAGACCTTCTTCACCAGCTTGCGTAACAGGTCGTTCTTCTTTTAATTGTTGTAACTGAGCTGGCCAATCGCCTAAGTCGTGAGGTTCAATATATTCTAATAAAGCCTCAATCGCTAGTTTTGCATCCGCTACAATTGGAATATCTACCTTAATATTTTTAGAAATAGATGCTGCATCTACGTCGATATGTACAATCTTACAGTTTTGTGCAAATGTACTCAATTTGCCGGTAATACGGTCATTAAAGCGCGTACCAATGGAAATCATAACATCACAATCAGTAATGGCCACATTCGGTGCATAACCACCGTGTATGCCTACATTGCCTAAGTACAATGGATGACGTGAACTAATAGCCCCTTTCCCCATCAAAGTAGTGACTACAGGAATACCCGTTTTATCTACCAGCTGTGTCATCAATTCATTAGCACCACTGATGCTAATACCACCACCTAATAAGAATAAAGGGCGTTTAGCCTTAGCAATAACAGAACAAGCCTTCTTCACCTGACCAATATGAACAGTTGTATTTGGCTTGTAGCCACGAATATTGACCTCACTTGGATATACATCAGACCCCATCGCTTTTTGAATATTCTTTGGAATATCTACTAAAACAGGACCTGGGCGACCGGTACGAGCAATGTAAAAGGCTTCTTTCAAAATGCGCCCCAAATCTTTACGATCACGAACTGTCACTGCATATTTGCTAACATTACGAACTATACCGACTGTATCTACTTCTTGAAATGCATCATTGCCCATTAAGGACAAATCAACTTGACCAGTAATACATACCATTGGCACACTATCAGAATAAGCTGTAGCGATACCAGTAATGAGATTTGTTGCACCTGGGCCAGATGTAACCATACAAACGCCGACCTTGCCAGTACTACGTGCATAACCATCGGCAGCATGTGCCAATGCTTGCTCATGACGAGGTAAAATAACCTTTACTTGATCTTGTTTGTATAATTCATCCATAATATCAATGGTTGCTGCACCAGGATAGTTAAATAAAAACTCAACATTCTCCTCTTGCAATGCTTTCACCACATATGCGGCACCTGAAATCATAGTTATCCTCCTACATATGTCTAACAACCTATAGATACATTAATAGATTGTATATCTAAAAAATTGAATATTGTTATAATTTATGATATACTTTTAAATATATCATATCTTACTTGATGTGAGTATGAAATAACTCAATAAATCACTAAATTTAGCCATATTTTCTGAAAGGACTGAATACTATGAAAGAAATTTTAGGTTTCCACTTAAATGGCTGCCCTTATTGCCATAATGCATTCCGTGCAATCGAAGAATTACAAGCAGAAAATCCTGCCTATAAAAACATTAAAATTGATTGGGTTGAAGATCAAAATGCCCATGAATTATTCAAAACTCACCCTTATGAATACTACCCTAATCTTTGGTTCGGTACAGACAAACAATACGAAGCACAACCTGGTGAAAGCTATGATCAAACTAAAGCATATATCAAATCTGTATTCGACAAAGCCCTTGCATAAAAATCTATGTAATCAATAAAATGCACCGCTAACATACAAGCTAATGTTAGCGGTGCATTTTTGTATACGGCAAAATTATAACTTTTTTTGTACCATGAACTTGCTGACTGCCTTATACACAATTAAGATTAATGCAATTTCTAAGGGGAAGCAAATGATATTTTTAATAAGACGTCCAACAAATATAGCAGATACTGCTTTGTTATAAAATATTGTTAACCACAATGTATTCAATATTAAATGTATACATACAGTAACAATTATTTCTGGTAACAGTAATTTTTTTAATGTAATATCACGACCATGTAAAAAATACCCATATATATAACCTACTAGAAATTCAGATATGATAAATCCGGGAAAAAACACCCCTTGTCCAAATAGAGACATTCCTATAAAACAGGCAATAGCAGCCATTATTCCTGCTGCCATAGGCCCATAAAGAATACCAAATATGGCAGTTGATAAAAATCCAAAGGTAATATGTATAAATGTAGTATGAATAGCAAATATATAAGATAGTAAAACCGTCAATGCTACAAATATGCCTGTCTTTACAATCATATCAGTTTTCATGGAATGTGTCGCTCCTTTTTCTATCCTTCCACTCTAAATACATATGACGAATAACTTGAATGGGAGATACAAACAACATTCTAGGCCCACCATAGCGCATAATTTCACGAATTTTGTCTCTGTACGTTGGCTCATAACAATGAGTTTTGCATACGCTACAAAATGTTTTATGTTCCATATGTGGACAGACAGCAATACGATGTTGTGCATACTGCCATACCTGTTCACAATTCTCACACAATTTTCCCTTCTGCGTATGATGTTTATCATGACAATAGATGCCAATAATTTGACGCATCGTTTTCAATTCTAGTTGACGCTTTTCTTCTACTGTCATAATACCTCCTAATTAACAGACCACGATACCCATGCAACCGTATCCACTGTTTTATTATGAATTTTACCATCTATAGTACGGGGTTCAATGAGTTGTCTAATTTCTCGCTTCATATCTTCTATGATCCCCCACTCATTATTGTGGAGGCGCAATGTAAAATAATCTACCGCTTTATCGATGCTCATAACCTCTGTTTCAGGAACTGTTTTGTAGGTAACTTTCACATTATGACCTATCTCATGAATAGCATCTAAACATTCTTTCACCTTACCAGGCCACGGAAATGAATCTCGCCCGAAGAAATGTTCTGACAACATATCTACCGTTTCATCCATACGTTCACTAAACGCAATCCATAGACATGTATCATGGCTTGCATCATGCATGGAACGTATATTCTCTACATCAAACATAATAGGACAAAAAATACTATATGCCAAATCAAACGTTTTATCCCAGCCTAATGTCTGCCTAGTTTCTTCAGACCATGGTGCAATATATAGGCTTACATCAAGGCCTTCTGTATCTGCCAGTTGTTTTGCACCATGAATCATACCATCGGATAAATCAATGCCCGTAGTTTTATAGCCTTCTCTAGCTAATCCAAGTGCGTAATCGCCGACACCACAACCAATATCGAGGGCAGTCCCACCATTTGGAGGTAATAGATGTTCGTCCTTTAAAAATGAGAGAAAGTCTGTTACCTGTGCCTTACGATCTGCTCGATTATGTAGTTCCACAAAAAATTTAGATCGATTATTCCAGGCCGCTTGTTCATCGCGCCAATCATGGAGATCAACGGATACTTCTTGTATTGTATTATTCATATTATATCCTCTACTATGATACTGTATATGTGACTGTAAATATAGTTAACGCAATATCCATATAACTCCATCGGTCCAAATGGGCAGTTCAGATTTTATATATGGATACTATATTTTTTATTGTATATTATTCTCAATAAAATTTGTGTTACTATAGTCACATTTACATATATTATCTAAAGTATCGAATATCCTATTCTATATATTTACATTGTATCGGATAAAATATATCGTATAGAACGTCCCTTGCCAATCTGTTTAAGTCGCCCCTTCTCCACTAATCGTCGTAACACTCTACCGCTCGTGGCCTGTGCTACTTTTAATTCTGTATCAACATCACTCCGTTTGATGCTTCCACAATCACGAACTAGATTAATGATCTGCTCTTCTTGCTGATAGCTAATTTTAGGTACATTATGTTCAGATATAGGCTCATCGATATTGCAATTTGGTAATATTAATTTAAATGCATTAGTAGTCACAATAATTTGAGGTTTAACTGTTTTATTTTTATAGGCATCCATAATTTTTTGTAAGCCTGTCCCATAGGCTTCAATTAATTCTAACCGATAAAATACATTAGCTAATTTGGGATTCCGGCACAATGAAAACCCATCTAATAAAATATCGTCTAAACTAGTTCTAGGTGGCAAACCACCAAGCGATGTAAACTCAATACGATTATCATATATGCCTATGGTTGGACTAGCCATATACGAATAATCTCTATGAACTAGCATATTTAATAATGCTTCACGAATAGCAATCTGTGGATAATCTCGTTTATCCTTTCTATGAAGCCCTTCAATAGTGGCTTTAACTGCATTTCGATTATCTATATACTCGTACGCTTCATATAATTGATCTAATAAGGCCCCTCTGATTTCACGCCTATCTCTAAAAATATATCCATCGGTTCCCTGAAATACTGCAATTTTCAACTCATGAGGGCATTGATCAGACAATAGTAACCCCAGATTGGTATAAATATCATCAAATTCAGTAATGCCTAAGGTTCTTTTTTGCGGATCATTAAAGGCTAGAGTTTTATCATCAAATTCATGTTTTAACCGTTTAAATGTTAATTTTTGTTGTAAGGATCTAGCACTTTCATAACTATCTCCGTCAGTATCGCGAATCATATCCTTACGAATATCCGCTGTATATTCTCTTTTTAATTCTATTATTTCCGATTCTTTATACATATAAACCTCCTTTCTAATCTAATCTAATCTAATCTAATCTAATCTAATCTAATCTAATCACATTGTACTATTTCAATGATTAGAAAACAATATATTTCATTATTTCCCAATAATCATCAAAAGGGACTATACCCACATGCAATATATTTGCATAAGGTATAGTCCCTTATAGTTAGATAAATTATTTTTTATCATCTTGCTTAGTTTCTTCTGTATCTACAGATTTACCAAGCTCATTTTGTTTTAAAACTTGTTGTTCTAATTCTTCTACACTAGTTGGTTGTTCAGATTGTTCAGGTTTATCTTGAGGTTTAAATCCAGCAGGTTTCTTATCGAATGTATCTCTAAGTTTATCAGTACCTTCTTTAGCTAAGTTTTTGATAGCCTCAGGATCTGCACCGCTGAATGCTGCAAGAGCTTCTTCATTCTTAGGATCAAAGAAAGGCGCTTGTTTAAAGCCTAACATAGCTGCTACGAATACCATGGGAATTTGAGCGATAGCACTATTGTACTCTTTAACTTGGAAGTTATAAATTTCGCGTTTATTAGAAATGAAAGTTTCATTTTCACTAATCGCTTCTAAAAATTTACCATATTGACTATCTGCTTTTAACTCTGGGAATTGATTAGCTAACGCCGTAATATTTTGAACAGCCTTAGCCGTTGCACGTGCCATTTCCAAGAAATTATCGGACACCTTTAATTGAATAGATTTCTCATAATCGCCATATTCATCAACTAAACCAGAGTATTGATTGATAATAGCTACCTTTTTCTCATAGGCTACAATAATATTAGCGCGAGCTTCTTTAATCTCTACAGTTAATTTTTGCAATGTATTATATTGCTTAATAAAGAAAATTACCAATGCTAATATCAGCAGAAATATTAATGAACTCATATAATCCTCTCTCCATATCTGTAATACTATAATGAAAACCAAACTAACATGAACAACATGAATAATTTGGCAACATTATACCATATCAAATATATAACTGATATGAAATTTCATTCATGAAGTGCAAACTATAGAATACATTTTATGAACCTGTTATAAGCCGATATATTGAAGTTTCGTCATCTAAACGATGCATACCTTACGACTATTAATACATACAAATAACGCTTCAATGTTAACGATAAAAATTATTTCGTACACCACTTATATTTATTATAATAAAGAAAAGGAGGACTTGAAAGTATGGGAACCTATATACTAATCCTAATGTTTGTATTAGTTGCTATTGCTGTCACATTTGCGACTTATAACTTATCTATGATTAAATCCATGCCGCCTGAAGAACGTTATAAACTTCTCTATTTTAAAGATGATCAAGTCTCTATAGGCATTGGATTAGTAAGAAGAACATATAAATTAAAAGATATTCGCGAAGTACGTTTCTCTAAAGGCAAAAAATTCCGCAGCATGGGTAGCTGGGCCGGTAGAATGAAGATTTGCAAAATAAATGGTAAAACAAGTCGTTGGATAGAATTTGATGGTACTGTCTATTACAAAAAAATGGTATATATATCTAACGAAGAAATTATTGATAAATCAATAGACATACTCATGAAAGAATTTAGATCTAGAGGAATTCAATGTAATAAATATAGATAGTAACATATAAAAACGGCTTCTCGAAATTTCGAGAAGCCGTTTGCTATTGGTGCGCCTAGCAGGATTCGAACCTGCGCACCCGGTTCCGGAGACCGGCGCTCTATCCCCTGAGCTATAGGCGCATGTGTACTAAAGAATTATACCATATTACAGCATGCTTCGATAGTATAAAGTATATAAGCACATAGACATATAGAATACGCCTCTATCATTAGCTAATCGATAAACTAATAATAAAGGCGTATTATACTACATATTCTTTTGAATGACCTGTAAGAGTGCATCACAGCTACGACTGACATCAGCATAGGTTTCGTCAAAGTTTCCCGTATACCAAGGATCCTTTACATCTCGGCTTTCACCAACAAAAGACATAGCCTTATGCACCTTATGCTCCACATCATCACCGATAATGCGACGTAAGTTTCGGGCATTATTTTCATCCATGATGATTAAGTAATCAAATTTACGGTAATCATCCATTGTCACTTGGCGCGCCTTACGACGAGTATAAGGAATACCCATTTCATCTAATTTTTGTTTAGTACCATAATGAGTATCATTTCCTATCTCCTCACGAGATGTGGCAGCAGATTCGATATAAATAGAATCAGTCAAACCTGCCTCGTTAACGATATGCTTCATATAAAACTCTGCCATCGTAGAACGACAAATATTTCCGTGACAGATAAATAAAACATTAACCATTATAGCTCCTTTAACACCACACCAAGTGCTGAATTATTAACGTACAAAGTTCGTAGATACATTTTTCTCTGTATCTGGATATGGCACACCTTGCTCCTTGGCTACCGCAAAGCTACGCATCATCCAAATCATATTACGAGCCAAGTTACGCATGGTTTGCATGCCTTCTTCATCTTGCTTAGCATCCTCTGCTACTAGGCCGTGGCTAATATTCCAATATGTAGATCCTGCAACTGGCATTTGAGAAATACCAAAGTATTTATTGAGTACATCAAAGGAAGCCGTTGTACCACCACGTCTAGCTACCGCAATGGATGCCCCTGGTTTAAAGGCAAATGGATTTGGTGTTACATTTTCTGCACTGAAAAACACACGATCTAAAAAGGATAAAATACGACCACTTGGATGCGCATAATATACAGGTGTGGCAAAAATAAATCCATCTGCATCCTTTGCTTTTTCTACGAATGCATTTACATCATCATCCTTAAATACACATTCACCATGTTCAAAACAATAGCCACATTGGATACAATCTCGAATCGGCTTATTACCAAGTTGAATGACCTCTGTATCTACATTGGCATCATGGAATACCTTTTCTACTTCTTGAACTGCTTGCATAGTTGTGCCATTCACATGGCTACTACCATTTACGATTAAAACTTTCATATTATAGCCTCCTAATTCTTACTTAAGAAGTGTATAAACACTAGTTATTTTATCTTAGCATAGGAAAATGAATTTGTTAAATTAATAGATTTAGATGCCCGAACCCTCTTTTCAGAATTAAAGAAGGAATAACAAAAGCTATCAGTTAATGATATAAAATCAACTGATAGCTTTTTAGTATTAAGAGGCTGTTTTGTTACAGCCTCTGGCTTTAAACTACAAAATAATTAGGTGATGTATTATTCAATTAGAAATTATGTCGTACCCCCGCATCGATACGCCATGTATTATCTATGGTAGCACCAAAGTTTTTCGTGAATGTACCATATAAATATGTACTAGGGCGAACGCTCCAGGAACCACCTATTTCAGCATCGAGCCAAGTATCTTTCAAATCGAGTTCCGTTTTTACTGTTGGATTGCCAGGTGCGGAATAGGTTGTATTCATCTTACCAGCAAATTCATGGGCCAATGCAAGTTTTGCAAAGATATTAGATTTTTCTGTTTCTTTACCAATGCCAAAACCTAATCTACCCACAGCGGAGTTAACGCCGTCTGCTTTCACATGCATGGATCCACCACCAGCAATATTCGCATCATAGGAAACGCCATTCAAACGACCTACGATGAATTCTACGCTAGGGTCAATGTAGAAACCATTTTGTTTCTTAATGCGTTTACCGTATTCGGCGCTCAAGGATGTACCAAATGTGTGATAATCACCGTTCACACGTTGACCGCCTACAGAGTAAAGTTTGTAATTATTGGATAAGCGATTTCCACGAGCGATGATGTCTAGATAACGACCATCATCATGTTGTTTTGTGCCATATAACGCAAGGCCTCCAATTTTACCATCACCACTGCCAACGGCATAGGAATTGCTAGATGTACTGTAATCTAGGGTACCGCCAAAGATCCAGCCATTAGATGCCTTATGGTCGTAACCAAGTTGTACACCATTATAGGTCATACGAGCATCAGCGCCATCTGTAATCTTTGATTTACCACCAATATATTTAGCCCATACACCTTGATCTGTATTAGCTAAACGAAGGTCGCCTAAACGGCGTTGTAAATCGTTTGTATTATTACGCCATGCCATAGCCGTAGATGCAAGAGCGGATTTGGTACCGCTTACCAATGAGGATTCCCCAGCGTGTTTAACAGTCGCCGTATTACCTACAACGAGATTACCTTGCGCATCAAATGCATCTGTACCAAGTTCTGCAACAGCTGCAGGACGTGTAATTCCTTCATTAATTTGAACTGCGGTAGCTAATTTTTTATCATTTCCAGTATATTGCAATTTATTAGCCAAAGATTGCATTTCAGCACGATAGCTAGCATCATCGGTTAAGTTTTTAGCACTATCCCCTTGCACCATTACATGGCTATTGTCAGCTGCATGTTGGATAATGATTTGCCCCTTACCGTCTTCACTAGCTGGTACACCAGCCTTATAATCGGCATTCACAAAGCCGCTATAATTTTGAATGGTAATTGGACGTGCATCGATAGGGTGGATAATACCTGCCGCAGTTGGGTTCGCCCCACCTACGAGATTACGTACTTTACTCCCCTTATATAGGTACGCCGCATTATCCCCAGAAGGACGTTCTTTCTTAGGTGTAGGACGTTCCATACCAATCCATTCATTATTCCAAGTAGCCCCATTTTGTAGATAAATATCGGCGCCAGAATTATGTGGATTTTTATTGCTTTCAGCATATTCATTCAAAACAGCACCACTAAGGCTAGAGTTAGGTGTTGTGAAAGCTAGTGCTATATTAGTTGGTTCAACATTATGATTTGGATCGCGGCCATAGTCCTTATTGATAAGGCCCACATTGCCAACAGCAACTAGGTCCTTAGTACCTGGATGTTTGCCATCAGCGCCTGCATTAACATATACATCCCCTTCTTCTGCTACTACAGAATAGGTATCAGATGTTTCTACAGGATGCGTGATAATCTTACCGCCTCCATCAACAAGGATATGACCTCGTTGATTGACTTGTAAACCAGAGCCGATAGCATCAATATCTACATTACCTTTAACGTGAATATTGGTATCCCCAAAATCTCGGTCCGGATTATCCTTGCTAAGACGTGGCACCTTCCCACCGTAACCAGCATACACAGCACTCATATAATAATGACCCAATTCGCGTTTAGAAGCAGGCGCATCATTTTTAAGACGAACCACTAAATCCTTATCTACCGTTAACTGAGATCCAAATCCATTGTAAATACCTGTTACATTTTTGGTTTTCCCTTCATCGGTTAAGCTTTTTCCATGTACATTAACCGTTAACGTATCCGTAATATGTTTAACTTCAGGTGCTGTTTGTACAGGTGAGCCCATTGTTAAACCGAGCAGTTCTTCTGCTTTATCACTCGATACATTAATATCAGTAGCCCCAGCAGAATAAGATAAACCTGTTAACACTAAAGCAGCCATGACTGCCGATACATGACGATATAATTTCATAACGTTCTCTCTTCTTTCTTAGCCAGTCTTAATTTACACTCTCTACAGACTGGTTTATATACACTCAAAAACATAGAAAGACCCCCTAAGGCCAACTTAGGAGGTCTTTTATTAACTCACACACTCGGTAAGTACTAGAAAATACTAATTATTATTCTTCAGGAGAAATAAGGAATGACAATGCACTAAAGTATTTATTTTGTTCCCCTTTATTTTGTGTAGGGAATGCTACTTCAACGCCCACTACATTTAAACCATCAGCAGTAACCGCTACAGTAGCTTTACCGTTTTCATCAGCTTTAGCTTCACCAGTCAAATCATTTACTAAATCTTTAATAAGAGGTGCATTTGCATAAGGTTTACCATCTTTCAATACTTGAATTTCATAAGTATCGCCTTTTCTAAGTGTTAATGGGTTAACAGATGGAATGATTTGGATAAATGCATTTTTATCTACGAAAGGTTTTGCTTGTGCATTCCAATAGTGAATATCATATTTGATAGCATGTGTACTCTTAACAGCACCTGGTACTTCTGTAATTGGTTTATGAATCATTTTGCCATCTTTAGTTTTAGTCCAGTAGCCATAGTCAAAATTAGTTACTGTAACACCAAGATCTGCTGGTGGAACAATAGCTATATTTTTTTCATGTTTAACAACTTGTACTGGAATTTGTTTGCCTTGAACATCATAGCCAGTAATATTTTTTACCATATCTGCAGTATAGGCATTATCTACAGGGCCTTCACCAAGAACAAGGACTTTTTCATCAGTACGGTTAGCAAAGAATACACCATGAGCGTCAACGGAAGAGCATACAAAACCTGCAGCCAAACCTACAGCAAATAAGGATGCTAATAATTTCTTATTCATAAAAACCTCCATAATCAATAACTTATATCAACAAACTTGTTATTATTATACAAATTTATAGAGGTTTCGTATATACCTATACCCGTATAATCAAGCTATTATGCATATTCTATATATACAAGCATTACTATGCTTATCTATCATAAATGATAAATTTATCATCTAACTTTCATATACATATAATAAATAGGAATATTTCATCATCACAACAAACACAAAAACCGGCACCCCTCAGGAGTGCCGGTTCTCTATATCTCATATAGATATTATTTTTTATTTTTTGCAGCTTTCGCACGTGCAGCACGATCAAGGATTGTTTTACGCATACGAATGCTTTCAGGTGTTACTTCAACAAGTTCGTCATCGTTGATCCACTCAAGAGCTTGTTCCAAGGAGAAGATACGAGGTGGAGTCAAACGAACTGCTTCATCAGAGGAGCTAGAACGCATGTTAGTAACATGTTTTTTCTTACATGGGTTGACATCCATATCAAGTTCACGAGTGTTTTCACCGATAACTTGACCTGCGTACACGTCTTGGTTAGGACCAACGAACAATGTACCACGGTCTTGAACAGAGTTCAAGCCATATGGTGTAGTTTCGCCATTTTCAAATGCTACCAAGGCACCGCGTGTACGGGAAGGAATTTCACCTTTGTATGGTGCATAACCATGGAATACATGGTTCATGATACCATTACCTTTTGTAGCTGTTAAGAATTGTGCACGGAAACCGATCAAACCACGTGCAGGAATTACGAATTCCATGCGAAGGTAACCAGCTAACTCAATCATGTTAGTCAATTCAGCTTTACGTTGGCCAAGATTTTCCATTACAGTACCCATGAATTCTTGAGGTACGTCGATAGTCAATGCTTCTAATGGTTCGCACAATTTGTCGTTAATAGTTTTGAAAATTACGCGAGGTTTACCTACTTGTAATTCATAGCCTTCACGACGCATAGTTTCGATCAATACAGCCAAATGCAATTCGCCACGGCCAGATACTTTGAAAGCATCTGCAGAATCAGTTTCTTCTACCTTCATAGAAACGTTAGTTTCTACTTCGCGGAACAAACGATCACGTAAGTGACGGGATGTTACGAATTCACCTTCGCGACCTGCGAATGGAGAGTTGTTTACGGAGAATACCATGGACAATGTTGGTTCGTCGATGGAGATGGATGGCAATGCTTCAGGATTTTCAGCATCTGCTACAGTTTCGCCGATGTTGATATCGTCGATACCAGCGAACGCAATAATATCACCCATTTGTGCTTCGTCAGTTTCAACACGGTTCAAGCCATTGTATGTATATACACGACCGATTTTCGCTTTACGAGTGCTTTCACCAGTCATGATAGCTACTTGTTGGTTAGTTTTCATTTTACCGCGAACGATACGGCCTACTGCGATTTTACCGATGAAGTTATCGTAATCAAGTGTAGTAACCATGAATTGAAGAGGACCTTCCAAATCACCTTGTGGTGCAGGAATTTCTTCAATCAATGTTTCAAACAATGGTTCCATATTTACAGCTTCGTCATCCCAGTTAGTTTTAGCCACACCAGCACGAGCAGATGCGTATACTACAGGGAAATCGAGTTGGTCATCATCAGCTTCAAGTTCCATGAACAATTCAAGAACTTCATCTTCAACCTCTTTAACACGTTGGTCAGGACGGTCAATTTTGTTGATAACAACGATTGGTTTCAATTTTTGTTCTAATGCTTTACGCAAAACATATTTAGTTTGAGGCATTGGACCTTCGTAAGCGTCTACGAGAAGCAATACGCCGTCAACCATGTTAAGTACACGTTCTACTTCACCGCCGAAGTCAGCATGGCCTGGAGTATCAACGATGTTGATTTTGATGCCATCATGCATAACTGCAGTGTTTTTAGACAAGATAGTAATACCACGTTCACGTTCCAAATCATTGGAGTCCATTACGCGTTCTGCTACCTTTTCATTTTCACGGAACACATGGCTTTGTTTTAATAATGCGTCCACCAAAGTAGTTTTACCATGGTCAACGTGGGCGATAATCGCTACATTACGAAGATTTTCGCGAATCATAAGATCCTCCCTTTAATTCCTTCAGTATATTCTATATCATATAACGCTTGTGAAAGTCGCTATATAGGTATATTCCCAAAATTGGCAACACTTAATTATAACGCAGTCTCTAGAAAAAAGTCAAAACAGACGCCTATTCTAATCATGGCAATTTCAACATTTGATTATACTTTTGACTCATCTTAAACCAAACACTTATTTACGCTCTATCACGCGTTTAGCAGATTTACGCAACAATGGAATTTGTTCATTCGTTAAATGAAAACAGAATTTAGGAATTACCTTTTCAGTAAGTTCCTCATCTGAGGCTGCCAAAATATATTCCGGCTGTAGCAATGGCTCTAATTCATCTAGCCCTGGATAGTCTTGTCCGACACTCCAATCATGATTTTTGTTAAATGGACAGTAATCTTGACAATTATCACACCCCACTACCCACTCTTCCAGCATATCTTCTGTTATTCCCTCTGGCATATTCCCATCACCAAAGGTATTGATAAAAGAAACACATGTCATTGGATTCATCGTAAATGGTGCAGATAAAGATTTTGTCTTACAACCTTGCTGACATAGGTTACAAGAATCTGGGCACGGAGGAATATCCGTATCATGAATATATTCACAAGACTTATCTATTAAATAGGCTACCAATTCATAATTAGAACCTTTAGGACCATAAAAGAAATTATTTTTCCTATAAATGCCAAGTCCTGCTGCTACGGAAGCGGGGCGTAGAGGAAGAACGCCTGCAGGCCTTGCTGTTTCACCGCCAATAAATTGGATATTCTTACTATGCAACCACGTTTCAAAAGATCGTCTTCGTTTGGCTTCAACACCATCTGGGATATTGGCTAATGATAATAGTAAGCCTTTTGCATATCGCTTCTGCAGCGACACAGGAAACTTATAATTTCCAAAATACTCGGTACAAACTACTATAGATTGTGCCCAAGGATAATTATCTTTTAATGCTAGAAAGTCTTTACTATGAGCATATACATCTTCACTTTCAGGTACATCTTTTAAACGCTTCGTTAACCGGTCTTTATAAAAATCAAGTGCATCAAGAGGCACTATACCACAACTGTCATATCCACATGCTAGCGCTTTATCATGAATCTCCTGGGCCAACAAAGTATTCATATCATCGCCTCCTAAATATAGATTAACTATATAATTATCATATACTTTTAAAGACTATAAAAAAAGATTTCTTATGAATCCATTCTCCTTAAAAAAAGTAACAGCACATAAGAAATCTTGTATGAGTATTTAGTTTGTATTAATCTTCACCAATCATACGTACTTCTGGTTCAAGATGTACGCCATGTTGGTCATATACGCGACGTTGTACTTCGGCAATTAAATCGAGTACATCCTTCGCACTAGCACTGCCTGTATTAATAACAAAGCCCGCATGCTTATGGGATACTTGCGCATCTCCTACGGATAATCCCTTTAGGCCTGTTTGTTCAATCAAGGTTCCTGCAAAATACCCTGGTGGGCGTTTAAAGGTGGATCCAGCACTAGCAAATTCTAAAGGCTGTTTGGACTCGCGTTTCTCTGTAAGCTCATCCATTCTAGCCTTGATAACATTTTTATCGCCTGGTTTTAGCGTCATAATCACTTCACCAATAACCTCATGATTATCATGGAATACACTATGACGATACCCAAAATCTAAATGCGATGCATCATATTCTTTGATATTGCCTTGAAAATCTACAGCTCGCACCGCAGTGACTACATGGCTCATTTCCCCATCATAAGCACCAGCATTCATAAATACGGCACCCCCTAATGTGCCAGGAATACCGATGGCAAACTCTAGGCCAGTCAAGCCATTTTCCCAGGCAAACTCGGATGCGTCCTTTAACATATACCCAGAACCGATACACAATACATTATCATTGCAGTCCATAATTTGTGTCATATGTCGAACAGATACAACAGCACCGCGAATGCCACCATCCTTCACGAGAATATTGGACCCGCAACCGATAATAGTAACAGGCACATCAAACTCGTGAATGGTGCGAAGCGCAAAGCTCAATTCAGCCATCGTAGTCGGTTCAACGAATAGGTCCGCAGGGCCACCAATTTTAAATGTCGTATGATGACGTAAATATTCCTCTTCCCGTACACGTGTACTTGGTAATTCTTTTAATAAAGCCGTTTGTAGGGCCTTAATGTTGTGGTTGTTGTTTTTCCCCATGATCTAAAACTTTCATCCCCTCAGTGATTGGTTCGCTAATGATTTTGTAAATATCATTAGATACTTGGCTCCAACGCATTTGCGCTTGCAAATAATTAGCAGCTGCAGTATTTGCTTGAATTTGAGGCATCAATTCCTCTTGTTTCTTTTGCAAATCATCCGCTTCAGGCGCGCCGGACAACTTAGCATATTCCCATTGCATTTGTTGAGCCATAAATGTGCGCACCAATGCAGTTGCTTCTGCGTCAGCTTTCACAGCCTCTTGCGCTTGCATCAACTCTTTATACTCTTCAGATTCACGCATTGCGTGTGCTAAATCATGGGCTTTATCGTAATTCATATTCATTCCCCCTATTGCATACACTATTCTTTGTGAAAGCTAACTTTCACAATCATAATACATTTATTGCATATACTGTTTTTTGTGAAAGCTGAGTTTCACCAACATAATACATTTATTGCATACACTATTCTTTATGAAAACTAACTTTCACCAACATCATACATATTTTACTTATGGCTAATCCAATTGCCTACTTCTTTCAAATCTGGATAATCCAATTGACGCATAGCCTCATAGGCAATAATTGCCACCGAATTTGAAAGGTTTAAAGACCGCGCCTCTTCCACCATAGGAATGCGAATGCACGTTTCTTCATTGCCTTCTAATAAACTTTCAGGTAAGCCTCTAGTTTCAGGGCCAAACACGAGCATATCACCGATTTCAAATTTCACATCAGAATGCACATGTTTAGCCTTCGTTGTGGCATAAAAATAACGACGATCAGGATATTTCGCATATAGTTCTTCTATATTTTCATGTACCTGTACATCTACCAAATGCCAATAATCAAGGCCCGCCCGTTTAACGTGCTTGTCATCAATGGAAAAGCCTAACGGTTTGATGAGATGCAAGGTCATATGGTTTGCCGCACAAAGGCGTGCAATATTGCCGGTATTACCAGGAATCTCCGGTTCATATAATACAATTTCCATACTATTCCCTCTATTCTTATATCTATATTATTTTACCTAATCTAAAGTGCGTATTCAAGTAGTGAATTCTATTTTTCCTAGGCGGGACACAAACAGCACTACACTACTAAGATTATTTACTACTACTTCGAATAAAATGGCCACTCTTACCACCATCTTTTTCAACGAGATAGGTCGGTCCCATAATCATGCCTTTATCGATGGCCTTACACATATCGTATACCGTAAGAAGGCCCACTTGAACGGCCGTAAGAGCCTCCATTTCGACACCGGTTTGTCCCGTAGTTTTCACCGTAGCCGTAATCTTAACTGCTTTATTGTGTGTATCCGTTGTGAAAGCCGGACTTTCACCATCAATAAGATGACAATGAACCTCCACCTTTGTAAGCATCAATGGATGACATAAAGGGATAAGATTACTTGTCTGCTTAGCGCCCATAATGGCAGCCAATTGAGCAACGGACAAAACATCCCCCTTCTTCATCGTTCCACCTTGAATGCGCTCATAAATAGCATCATTGATGGCGATAAATCCTTCTGCTACTGCAATGCGATGCGTATGGTCCTTTTCAGACACATCCACCATCCACGCGTTTCCTTGTTCATCAAAATGTGTTAATTCCATAATATTTCCTTAATTTATGTATAAATGTACATCAATAGTTTTACTTTTTCCATTTCTATTATACAATATAATTAAATTAGTATATATGAGGAAGGAAGTGTTCCTATGAAAACAAAATTAACTTATTTCGGCCATGCGTGCTTTATGCTAACAAACGGTGATGTATCCATGATTTTCGACCCATTCTTAACGGGCAATACATGGGACATCGCAAAAAAAGAAGATATTAAATGCCAATACATCTTCGTCAGCCATGGTCACGATGATCACTACGGCGACACTGATTTCATCGCCAAAGCTAACGATGCACTCGTAATCTCTACAGCTGAAGTTGCAGGCAAAGCTGCCGCTGCCGGTTGCCGTACACACGCTATGCACCTTGGTGGTAAATATGACTTTGAATTCGGTTCCGTTCGTATCATTCCAGCATTCCATGGCGCTGGCGTACCAGGAGGTCATGCCGCTGGTTGCATCGTCAACTTCTTCGGCGACATCGTATACTTTGCAGGCGATACAGCCCTCTTTAGCGACATGAAACTATTGAACCGCTTTGGCGACATCGACTATGCACTTCTCCCTATCGGCGATAACTACACAATGGGCGTTGAAGATGCAGCCCTTGCAGCAAGCTATGTAAAAGCGCGCATCTCCATCCCAATCCACTACAAAACATGGCCTGTTATCGACCGCGAACCAGGCGTATTTGCTAGCCTTGTAGAAGGTAAATACAACCAAACTGCGGTTATTATTGATCCAGGTTCTTCTATTGAATTAAACAGCTAATTAAGCATACAAGACTGAGGAGGCACCTACTTCCGAAATCTTCCACCGGCTATTTCTTCGCCCCTTCGGGGCTCAGGCCAAAGTCAGATTTCGAAAGCAGGTGTCTCCTCTTTTTCTTTTACTGTAAAGGGAAACATAAAAAAGGACGCAATCGCGTCTTTTTTTATGTGATGAATACTTTAAAATCACAATAAAATAAATAGTATTTACGCCCTAAAGGAAGCTACGGACATCTAAAATTTAACCCGTCCCGCCCTCTGTATATGTGGTTAAAAATTAGAACAGGCCTGTTCTATTTCTAGAACCCTTGTGTAATCGGTAACTTAACACTCTTAATTGATTAAGTATCATCTCCGCTCAAAAGAAAGTTAGAGACCTCTAAAATTTAACCCGTCCCGCCCTCTGTATATACGTCTAAAAATTAGAACAGGCCTGTTCTATTTCTAGAACCCTAGTGTAATCGGCAACTTAACAATCTTAATAGATAAGTATCATCTACGCTCAAAAGAAAGTTAGGGACGTCTAAAATCTAACCCATCCCATCCTCTATATATGCGTCTAAAAATTAGAACAGGCCTGTTCTATTTCTAGAACCCCAGTGTAATAGGCAACTTAACAATCTTAATAGACTAAATTAAAGAGACGTTCAGAGGGGAGGTGAGGGTGTTTAAAATCTGACTTTGGCCTGAGCCCCAAAGGGGCGAAGAAAAAGCCGGTGGAAGATTTTAGTCACCCTCGTCCCCCTCTGCCGTATAAAAAAACAAAGATTGTTAAGTAATGATTACTCCTGATTTGCCATGGAAAACCCCGACCTACTGCTCATTCTCACGAATTCGTCGATGTCTTGTGTTTCGTCAACGGCTACGTAGCCCATTTCGCGGACTATGCCGTGTGGATTATGCAAGGATAGTTTAGGTTCAGAGCCCGTAAGGACCCAAAGTACTTTGTATCCTTTTGGCGCTTCGCGAAGGCGATCTTCGCCTTTGCCATCCGTAAAGTATACGAGTAAGTCTACGTGATGTTGATTAGCTAAGGAAAATACTGGTGAAAAAGCGGTTGATCCGCGCACATCAAGGCGTGGTTTTACGTCTTTTACAGTTCCCATTGTATACGTACGGCGTACTTCGTTATCACATTCTACAATGGTAATGCGATGATTATAGGCATGAACAATTTGTAATACTTGTTCTAAAGCATTGGTAAATTCTGCATCTGTAATACTACCGCTCATATCGAGAGCTACCCACACATTTGCCTTATGTTGGCGTAATGTGCCAGATAATTCCAAACGCTCAGGTTGACGACGATTACGACGCATCGTCGTTTTTTTATGTCCACTAGCCACTTTCCCCATCAATTTTTTAAGATAAAAATACCAAGGTAAGGAACGACGCGTCTTTTGGAATGTGTCGATAAGGCTTTTTACATAGCCTTCCATATCCCCTTTTGATGCTTCGTTGATATAGCGTTCCGTAATTTTATCCATGGTTTCTGTATCGATAGAATCGGACTCATCCCATATATCATGGCTCGAATCAGCATTAAATTCCATCGCCACGATTTGACTAGCATCATCGACGGATACAAAGAGGTCTGGTTTTTCCTGCATTGCCTTGTCAATGGCCTTTGCGTAATACTCCAATGTGCGGAAACGCTTTAGTAACAGTCCATATCTCGCATTTACATTGGCAACGCTTATGGCATCGCGGTCAACATGTTCTAAATAATCATTGACAACCATATCCATAGCCATGTGAACGGCTTTTTTATCAAACCGTTGACTAAGTTCTTTCACCCGCATCAAATGAGCGGATATAACATGTAATATTTCTCGCTTAATACCATCTTTCATAACATCCGGCGGTTGTCGTAACATAATGAAAGGATTCACATAGAGCACATAGCCCCCATGTTTGAGGTTTACGCCAAAAGCACTGGTCATATCTAAGCGTACACGATGCGTCATTTGTAGATAAAAATAGCCAAAGAATTGGTCCTCATCGAGCAATAGACTATTTACATCGTGTAAGATATGCCATAACCGTTGTTCATATCCATCGGCTAACACATGTTGCGTCAATACATCAAGATCTGTGCCTTCCCCATCATACAGTTCCGTTAAGCCCTTACCTATCGTACCAATATGACTATCCGACATATTGTGATTTACCATATCTACAGCAATCTCTTCTGCGTGTTGCTTATGCACGGGATGTTCATCTACATACGCTTGATAACGCGCGTATAATTGCTCATACAACGCATCCGCATCACGAGCAATCTGATTACGCTTTCTATGCCATCGATCGAGTTCCTTGATAGCCTCTTCATCATAGCGTCCCGTTTTCTCCCATCCGTCTATATGAGTGAGCAGGTCAGACGCATCCCGAATATCGTCTTTATCTAAATTTCGATTCATAATTTCTACCTGTCATATGTACTTTCACAATTAACGATTGGCTTCAAAAAACGTTTCAATAAAGAGATCATCTTCAATAGCATAGCGATACACATGAGCATATGTGTTGCGTAAATCTTTCATAACAGCAATGCGTAAATCGCCTGGATATAATGTAATGAACTCGATAAAGTGATGAACTTCCTCTGCATTACTATTGCGATTCAAACGATACAACATATTTTTTGCGGATACATAGAGGCGAGTAGGGCTTTCACCATTGACACGTTCTTGCAAAGACATAATAGCACCCGGTTTATGCACAGCCTCTAACACATCATCAAAGGAGATCAATGGCTCTTGCTCAGTTTCAACAAAATTGACGAATGCCTCTGCAATGAGTTTACCCACATTACCGCGAATTACATTTTGGAATACATCACGGCTGTAAGCACCTTCCTTATAGATACCATAAATATGAGATATCCGTTCAAAGGAACGCGGTGTCGCATCGATATCATCTTCGTGACGTTGATTCAAATAATCTGGATACGAGGAAATAAATTCCACCACCTTATCTTCAATGCCTGCGGAAATGGCCCAGTCAATCCATTGCATATAATCCGCTTCCATATAAAGCCATACAAAACGATTTTGTTGAGCTGGGTCCATATCAATCGTTTGGTAATCAAAGGAGTCCTCTGGATTCATAGCGGCAATGATGCGCACATCATCACTCAAAGCAAATCCATTGATTTCTCGGTTTAAAATCAAGTTCATCAACTCTTGTTGCACCGCATGTTCTGCACGGTTGATTTCATCGATAAATAGCAACACATGTCGACCTGCATTAACGGCCCGTGATACATGTTCCAATGTATGATGCACGGCATACACGGTAGTCTTTATTTCTTTAACCGCACCATTACTATCTTTGTGGGATACAGTTTCCACTGTTGGGAGGCCCCCAATTTCGCCTTCTTTTAAAAGATTGCCATCAATGGTGACGAGTTCCCAATCATGAACCTCTGCGACGCGCGCTGCTAGCGATGTTTTACCAATCCCCGTTTCACCAACGAGCAGTGGTACTTGATTAGCGGCTAGCACCAATTCTACACTAGCCATTGTATCTGTAAAATTCATTATGACTCCTTATTCTTAATACAGTAAATATTGATCGATAGCGATTTTCTTCGCCTGTACTGATCCATATACATCAACTAATGACAATATATCGATAGGCCATGTTGATTGGCGTCCGCCAATGGCAGGATTGCTGACGAGTTCCCGTACGTATCGCTCCTCTACAGCTGGGTTTGCAATCATTTCAGTTATAATTTGTCGAACCATATCGACAGTCAAGCCTAGTTGTTTCGGTACATACCCAAGTATCAATGTAGAAACCTTCAATAGCTCTAGCACTGTGTCTAAATCCAAATTCGTAATTTGACGCATAGCCTGTGGATCTTGTAAGACTGCGGCTTTCAAAATCTCCAATGTCGGATTCTGGATATAACGCAATGCCAAATAATTAGATTTTACAGCCGCCATTTGAACCCGCTCTGATGGATTTGCAATATATTGCAATGCATCATATTGTGTTTCTACAGCCTTTAACTGTAATTCCTCTGATGGATTTGTAATGTATCGAATGGCCCATCCCGATTGGTCTAATGCAATGCGAATGACTTCATCCGATGGATTTTGAATATACTCAAGAACTGCCCAATCTTGTTTTACCAATGCAATCAATAAATCGTCACTTGGATTCTCCACATATTGAATAGCCCGAGGCGACTGTGCTAACGCAGTTTCAATCACTCGCTGAGTAGGATTTTTAATGTATTGTAATAGCATCCCATTCTGTTCCACACATACTAGTTGCATACCCTCTGTAGGATTAGGGATATTTCGAATGCCATGGGGATTGTTTTTGAGAGCCGTTATATATTGTTCTTCTGTCATACTACCCTTCATTTCTATCTAAAAAGGCCATACGAATACGCATGACCTATACTGAATTCTATTCTATTATATCATGTTTTTTCGATGTAGTTATATTTCTTTCGTATACCAACTACTTAGTTAACTCATCTAAATCAGAATTATTCCCAATTACGAGCAATTTATCGTCTTCTGAAAGTATAGCCGTCGGGTCCGGTGGCACATCGAGACCTGTACTTCTTCTAACTCCTACGGCATTAAGATTATATTGCTCACGCAATTTAGAATCTTTTAAACAACGCCCTACCATGAAAGAAGGCATACTGATTTCAATAAGGCTAATATTTTTAGATAATTGTAGATAGTCCATCACATGTTCTCGCGTTAACGATTGAACGAGTCGCAATGCCATATCATACTCAGGATAAATGACCTGATCTACACCGATTTTTTGAAGCATTTTACCTTGTAGGCTATTTTCTGCCTTAGCCACAACCTTAGAAATATGCATCTCCTTGAGAAGCATGGAGGTCATCAAATTTGCTTGGATATTGCCGCCAATGGCTACAATGACCATATCAAATTGACTTAATGCCAATGCTTTAATCGCTTCTTCATCAGTAGTATCCGCTACGATGGCATGTGTAAGATAGGGGGATATTTTTTGTACAATATCTGGATTGATATCTACACCTAGCACCTCATGGTTCATAGATGCTAACATCTTGGCAATGGTCGTACCAAATCTACCAAGGCCTATAACGGCTATTGTTTTTTGTTTCATTATGTACCTCTTTTAGATTTACTATCGCTATAACATTACATTCTCTTCTGCATAGGAAATTGGCTTGTTTGGTTTCGTACGTAGTGCCCAGGTTCCAATGACGGTCATGACGCCCACACGACCTGTAAACATAACCAAGATGAGAACCCATTTGCTGCTTTCAGATAAATCAGGCGTAATTCCCGTCGTAAGGCCTACGGTACCAAATGCGGACGTAACCTCAAACAGCAATCGGATGAAATCAAAGGGCTCATCCCATGCCAAATAGCACGTAGCTAACAATACCAATAATATGGAAAGAAAAATAATCCCATTTGCCTTAAGAACGGTGACCATAGATATGCGTCGACCGAACACTTCTACGTCTGAGCGGTTGTTGAACAATGTGCACGATGCTAATATAGCAACCATAACGGTACTGATTTTAACACCGCCCCCTGTAGAGTTCGGACCAGCCCCAATAAACATGAGGATAATACTGACAAACAATGTAATCGGATGTAGTTGACCATAATCGACAGTAGCTATCCCCGCTGTACGCGGTGTAACCGATTGAAATAAGGCAGCCATAACCTTATCCCACACTGGCAGAGGGCCAAAGGTCTTTGGATTAGCCCATTCTACCCCAAGGAATACAATAGCACCCAGTGCTATCAACATAAAAGTCCCTATGAGCATAAGCTTAGTATGCAGTTTTAAATCTGCGAAGCGTCTCATCTTGCGATGGGACCATATATCAAAGGCTGCTAAATAACCAAAGCCACCGATAATAATTAGGGCCATCGTATTAATATTAAATAATACATCGCCTACCATTTTATAGGGCAAATCATTGTCAAAGAATACGAATCCTGCATTACAAAAGGTAGAAATGGCCTGCATAAAACCTATATAGAATGAATCATCTCCTATATATGGATGCAGTTGAATAGCATACAAAATTCCGCCTATACATTCAACGGCCAATGTATATAAAGTCAATTTTTTCGTCACATGGAGAAGACCTGTCATCCCATCTTGACCTACATCTTCTGAAAGCAATAATCGATTCTTAAGGCCTACCCGTTTCCCCAATAATAGAGCCACAATGGTTGTAAAAGATACAATGCCAAGTCCACCCAATTGAATAAGGATGACCATGACGATTTTTCCAAACAACGACCAGTGATAATAGGTATCTACAGTAGCTAGCCCCGTTACAGAAACGCAAGATACAGCAGTAAACGCCGCATCAACGAGGGCTGTACCTTGTCCCTGTGCACTGGCTATAGGCAACATGAGAAGTATAGTTCCAACCGCCATGACCGTTAAAAAGCTAAGTGCTAATAATCGGTATGGATTCTGTTGCATATATCGCTGCACATGATGCGGTCTATGTTCTTGCCACATATGACTACTCCAATCCAGCTAGGCTAAGCGCTGTTTTTAATGATGGTAAAGCACTACGCCCACCTATGCCCTGTGTATTGAGCGCAGACACAGCAGATGCAAAAATGGCAGCAGCCTCTAACTGTTTATGATCTAATGCACGTAATATATCTATAGGCTGTACGAATTCATCATGCGGTGCATGAACTTTGCGAATCGACGCAGCCAGTTTCGATAAGAATGCACCGTGGAAACTATCACCTGCCCCAGTCGTATCTACTACATGATCTTGTGGAAATGGTTGACAGCGATATGCCGTTCCATCAGGCCAAACAAAATAACTGCCATTGGCCCCATCGGTAACACCGGCTATTAACGCGCCTCGGTCATGAATGATACGACAAGCCTCTTCTAAATTAGTAGTTCCTGTATATTTTTCTGCATAGTCGCGCGCCACAATAACGACATGAGATGATTCGGTAATTGGTTTCATATCCTCATCGTAACGCTGAGCACCGCCATCTAGAGAGATAATAGTACCACTTTGCCTAGCTATATCAATAGCAGTACGCATCAAATGGCGATGGCGCCCATTGATATGCACGATGGATGCATTTTCTATTAATCCCTGATAATCGCTTAAGAATTCTGGTTCAGGCGCTGTAGAACGTTCAAAAAATACAGCTCGTTCCCCGGTTTTCTCTTTCACAAGAATCGTTGCGGTTCCACTCTTAGCATCCGCATCAACTTGGATGCCCTCTGTATTGACATTATATTTTTGAAAGTCCTCTAGAATATAGCGTCCAACCATATCATCACCGATACGGTCAATCATTACCGTCCGAGATCCATATTTACCAGCCGTAGCTAGTGCAGTTGCCACAGGACCACCGCCATCTGTAGTAGACGAGATGGCCTGTTGCACCTCGCGCCCCGTTGGAAAATGATCAACTACGATGAATCGATCTAAGGTACTAGCCCCAATACCAACAATATCTATCACTTCGTTAGGAAATGTATTCATACTAACCTCCTAATACCTTGTATAACTATATGTACAGAATACATTCCGACACATAAAAAGTAAACCCTAGACCACAATATACTCTAGCTGAACCGAGTAGTCCAGTTTAAAGAATAGATTGTAATCTAGGGTTTTAATACTAAGATAAAACGTACCTGTCAATGTTTGTAGATATTTATATGAGAGGTTGTTAGTGATAATTAGGACATCATACGTTCCATCATGTATTCAATTTCATCAGCACTTAGATTGTACATGGCTTGTACCATGCGGTTAGCTGATTCACCAGAGGCACCACTCTTAGCAATTTCCGCTTTCGCTTTCGCAATAAGAGCTTCTTTACGTTGTTCCTCTGTATCTTCATCTGTTGGTACCGAAATATTGGCTTTACCTTGGCCAATACCACGGACCTCTTGGTTAGGATTTTCTTTAGATGTAGTCTTCGTATCTTGAGCCGCTACGGATTCTAGGGCAAAGGAGTTTTTACCCGTTAAAATATATTCCATAGCCTCCAATGTACTTTGCGTAATGTTAACAGTCCAGAATTCACCAGCTGATGTCAATTTGTATAATAAGCCATTATACGAAACTAGGCCTCGTTCTTCCCATAGTTTATACAACCAATTCAACTCATCTAAACGAGAATCCATATCCACTAATGTATTGATATTCAAGTAGCCTTGTTCTAATTGGCTTACTACTTGGTTTATGAATGGTTGTAAATCACTTTGTTTCATAAGTGCCATGAATGGTTTTTCACCACGGCTCACCATATCTTCGTATGGTTTTAGCGCACGATGTAGCATCATGCCATACCCATCTACATTGCCACCGGCACCACTACCAAATGGGAACATCGGTACGCCAGCTTTCGCTAAAATGTTATATAAACTACGTTCACGATTATTGGCACTCCAATGAGCGGCACTCAATCTACGGTATGCACGAGCATCTAAATATGTACGACCAAATTCGAACATATCCCCTTGCATAGCTGTTGTTGCTGCAGGTGGCACCTTTCCGCTTGCAATATCGCGGTTTAGGTCACTACCATCAAATACGTTCAATTGATATAAATCGGCTCCATCTACACCAGAGCTTACTAAATCGGCTAAGTCTTGTTCCCAGACCTCCATAGTTTGACCTGGTAAGCCATAAATCAAGTCAATCACAACGGAACATTGACCATAGGCTTTTAAAGCCGCTAATCGTTCTAGTACCGTTTCTTTTGTATCTAAACGACCTACCATTTGGCGTACTTCAGTATTAAAGGATTGAATGCCGATGGACATACGGTTAACACCATTATTCATCCACACTTCAAGATTTTCAGGAATCAAATCATGAATGCGCCCTTCTAGCGTAAGCTCATAGTCATTAGCTAATGGTAAGTATTCCTTAATCGCCTTTAATAAACGATCAGAATTTGCTGGAGACAATGATGTCGGTGTGCCACCACCAATGAATACGGCGTGGATAAGCCCATCCTTTAAACGTGGGCTTTCACTAGCCAACTTAAGTTCCCCAATAAGGCCATCAATATATTTATCTTCAATGCTCTGACTTGTACCATTTTGGAAGAATCCACAATACGTACATTTTGTCTTGCAAAATGGAATATGTATATACGCACACTGCATTTGCCCCTTCTTAGGAGAACCACTCATTACAGTATCCCATACAGATTGAGATTCCTTCGGTGAAATTAAAGTTCCATTAAGACCTGCATGAACAACGCGCTTATGAGGAAAGGCACCGCTCATGGGATTATCACAGGCCAAGCCTAGTTGTAGATTCCGTTGTTTTTCTGGAATCGATTCAAAAAAACTCGCTAAACTCATACGTTTCCCCTTTCACTCATTAGCCTTGCAACTTTGCAAGCACGGATTTAGCAAATTCTTTGGCATTTGCAAAATCTTGTTCATCCGGATGCGTTTCTGCGGCCTTATGCAATGCATCACGTTCAGGGCTTTGGCCATGAGCAGATCCTGGCGGGAACATTTTGTACATCATCTCGATAACCTTAGGATCGATTTTGCCTTGGCATACAAAACCATCTACGAGAGATTCTTTATTAGGCAATAAGGCAGATGCCTTTTCAATACTTTCACGAGCAT
>NZ_CAUSQT010000007.1:0-54139 GCF_963534045.1 uncultured Veillonella sp.
CGATTGATGCGGTTAGCTTAGCCCCTTTTTCAGGGAACCAATCGGACATCCAAAGTTCTTCTATATCGTGTAATGTGATTGATATATCATCGGCTTCTCCCGACATGACGTCGTTATAGCTGAAATCCTTTAAATACGGAACCAGGTCTTGTGTGATGTCCTTTTGGTCATACTGCAGTTTGACAGTCACATAGCGCAAATTACTAGGCATAACTTACACGACCTTTCCGGTTTTGGATTTCAGCAAGGCGTGCTTCTAAGTCATCCATTGCGCCACCTACTGCACTTTTAATTTGTTGTACCGCACTTGCATCGGCATTACCATTAATAGTGATGTTGATCGGTGCGGAGACAGATACAGCGGAGTTACCTTCACTAGGTAAAAGCCCCATCATGGCGCCGGTTTGCTTCCATAATGCTTCAGCTCTTGGCGTACCATTAAGTGGAATGGCCGCCTCTGCAGATTCTTCGGCGAAGGTAGTAAGGAATGATCCCTTGCCGTAAATACCGCCTTTCGCGTTATGTTGTACAGATTGTCCATTTGCCGTTGCCGTGCCTTCTACTCTGGCTTGAATTGGTTTACTAAAAATAGACCTAACCCATTCCCATTTCTCACTAATCCAATCAAACAGACCTCCGAGTTTACTCATAACCCAATCGTAGAATTGGCCGAGTGCCGCCTTAGGGTCTTCCCATAATAGAGTGAACCAGGCTTTCACTTGATCCCAGTTAGCAATTAGCCCCATTGCAGCGTAAATTAGCCATCCTATAGGGCCTGCCATGAACGCGATGATGGCCGCCGTAGGAGATTCCCACATCGATGTACAGAAATCGGATACTATTTCAAAGTGAGTAACGAGCCATGCCAACACACCGATTAATGCGGCAATAGCTAATATCACCAATCCTATCGGATTAGCACTCATCGCCGCATTTAACAACCATTGCGCCGACGCGGCCGCATAGGTCGCAACTGTGCCGGCTATCATCGCTGCCTTATGGATGCCAGATGCAATCACATTGCGCATAGTTGCCATACGTTCCGATTCCATCATAAGCCGATAAGCCGCATGGGCCGCCGTTACGCTGAAGTAAACCGCTTTCACTGCTTTATAGGCAATTACCATCCCCGCTACGGCAACGCTTGTTTTGATTATCGCTTCCGTAAGTTCGGGGTGTTCACTAGCTACTTTTGACACATATGCTGCTTCGTTTGCTAAAGAATCCCCCAACTGGGCAAGAGTAGGAAGCATAGTACTACCGATTGAAATTGCCACAGATTCTGTTGCTGATTGCAACCGTATCATAGCGCCGCGTGCATTATTTTGCATCGTTTTAGCCATTTCCTCAGCGGCACCGTCACTGTTTTCTAGTTCTTTCGTTAAATTATCTAACGCATCTGGCCCTTGATCAATTACAGCTACCCAAGCTGATGCAGCGTTCGTGCCGAAGATAGTCGCAAGTGTAGCAAGTTTTTGCTCCTTGCTCATATCCTTAGTCTTATCTGCTAAGTCGCGAACGATTTCGCCCATCTTACGTGGCCCGTTGGTATCGTTCATCGCAATACCTAGGCTGTCTAGTGCGGCTTTGGCTTCTTCTTGTTGCGCTGTAGCTTCACTTAATGAAAGCCCCATTTCCTCAATCGCTTTAGTAGATTTCGAGGAAGTGCCTGCCAAACGTAAGAAACCGGAACGTAATGCAGTACCGGCTGCAGATGCCTTAATACCACTGTTGGCCATAAGACCCGTAAGTGCGGCCGTTTCTTCTAAGCTTGCACCAAAGGCGTGCGCTACTGGTGCAGCGTACTTCATTGTTTCGCCCATCATTTCGACAGTTGTATTTGTCTTAGTGGTGGTTTTAGCAAATACGTCCGCCATATGCCCTGCATGTTCTGCGCTTAGGCCAAAGGCTGTAAGGTCATCAGATACGATATCCGCAGTACGTGCCAAATCCGTATTACTAGCTGCAGCTAAGTTCAAAAGCCCTGGCATACCTGCCATGATTTGTTGAGAATTCCAACCGGCCATGCCGAGATATGTCATCGCTTCGCCTGCTTGTGTGGCGGAGAACATTGTTTTCTCGCCGAGTTCACGAGCGGTGGCCGTCAATTGTTGCATTGCCTTATCATCAGATACGGTGATTGCCTTTACCTTGGACATCACTGCTTCAAAGTCTGCCGCTTTAGATAGCATCCCAACGAGCGGAGCGGCCATTACAGCAGTAGTAGCCATAGTGCTACCTAAATCACTACGAGCACTTTTAGCATTAGCGTCGGCGGCAATTTTATTTTGCATTGCTTTTCTGAGTTTTGCGTCTTTGGCTGCCGTTTGGTCTAGCGCCTTACCAACTTTCTCCGTTGCGTTGCGGTAAGAGTCCATGGAAATAACGCCTTGCTTTAATGCAGAATCCAAAGCCCTTTGTTGCGCTTTCAACTCGGTCATTTTAGAGCCGTATTGCGTCAACGTACCCTTGGCTTGCTGCATCGACGTCTTAAACCCTTGGGCTAAGGCGCCGTTTATTGCAAAAGCAATCTCAAATACTTTACCCGCCATAGTTCCTCCTTTCTTTTAAATTTGTGTACGCAAAAAGCGCTTGATGGATTAGTCCTCTTCATCCCTCAAGCGCTTTTCATCTTCAAGAACAAATTCTAAATCGTCTATCCAATCTGCTATTTCAGCGATTGGGGTAGACATCCAAAAGTCTATGCCTCCGCACTCTCTAAGTCGGAGGGCAATTCTTCGGCATTGTTGTCCGGGAGAAGTCCCATTTTCTCTGCCGAACCACGCAATAAAAAAACGCTTACCTCTGCGCACATTTCGGTGAATTCAGAGATTGGCATTGTCATCAATACCTTTGCGCTTTCCTTTAACGCTATGGCGGCAACTTCTGCCTGAAATCGTTTAGAAAATGTAACATCTGGGGTCATATCGCCTTCACGGCGGACACGGAGTTCCGCCTTTGTGAAGTCAAACCCAGTTAAATTGTTTAAACCGTCAATTAGCTTTTCGCGATCATATGTAGCCATTATTTACCCAATGCCTCCCTTACAGATGCCAAGTAATCAACGCCATTGATTACACAAACATAGTTGAATTTATCGATTTCAGTACGTGTTTTACCACCAACAGTCATTTTGAAATATACAATTTCAAACTCTGTAGAGGTATCTGTTTTACTTGCCTGTTCAAATTTGCCAAGACCGATTTTCTTAGGCATCACTTTAGCATATACGCTGACTGCTTCTGGCACTAATTCACCTTTTGCAGAGTCATATAATTGTTGTGCGCCACGAATTTCGATATCATGCACCTTTTGACTAGCAAGGTCGGTCACATCTTTATCAATAGTATTCCATTTAATGGACATGTTCATTGCCTTAGTTTGACCAAGTACGCCCAAATCAACTTCGCCGGCAATGCCCGCGCCCTTGATGGTGTCGCTGATAAATTCGATATCAGGTAAGGTTACATCGGCGTAACCATATAATTCTCTGCCAGAGCTAAAAATGGCAAAGTCAATCAACTTATCTCTATGTTTAGCCATGAGTTACCTCCCTCTTAATTAAATAATGTGCTCATGTAAGACGAATCATATTCTTGAATAAAGTCGATTTCACGAGCCGGTGTTGGCACACCTAAATATACATGGAATCGATAAATTCCGTTCAACAAATCTGTTGTAGGGTTTTCAGATTCCAAAAATTCAACACGGGCCCCAAGAAGCGCACCGGATGCTGTATGCCCATTTAGCCACGCATTGGCACTATTCACTACGTTATTAATCAAACGCTTGTTCCCTGGGTCGTCAATTTTAGACCAAAAGGAAGTAATCAACGTATTGGATACCCAGTTAAACATACGGCGTACAGGAATAAAAGAATCCTTAACATCTGTATTAGATGGGTACGCTGTGGTACGATTGCCCCAGGCTCTCCAGCCACCGATGAAATTAAGCGCAGTAACGACACCTTGGCCGTTCAAATATGCGGCTTCATCTGGGCCTAAATAGATTTCAGTACCGTCTTTTAATACAGCGCTATCCGCTTGCAAGGACTCATTAGATGGAGACTTATAAGGGATATCGTCATATTTGGCGTCTGTCTTAGCCATAAGACCGGCTAGCTGTGTGGATAAATGGAATTGGCGGTTAGCTAACGCTACTTTTGGCCAACATAAAATTTGACGTTCATCGACGTAGTTCTTTTTATTTTTCCATTCGCTAACTGCAGTTGCTTTTTTAATTTCATCGGTAGGGGCATCACATAAGGACATAGCTTGGAACATACCATTAATAGTAGTTTCCTTTGCTTTCATTACAGCCGCTACAAGTGTATTATGGGACCAGCCAGGAGCCAATAAATTACCTGGAATTAAGCCAAATCGTGGGAATACTTCATTGATAAGTTCCAAACCTTTACGCTTACCTTCAGTATCCACACCGCCGACGATGTCATCTGCCGTTACCATAGATGGGTCTACGTAATCATAAGTTACCCAAACAGATGTTGCGCTATTAAGTGCCCCTGTAGATACAATCCCAATAAGCAATTTGCCTTCATCGTTAAATGCCGCAGTGTAATCAACATTGATAGTTGATGCTGTACCGCCGTTTGTGGCAGATACTTTTAACGTATTGAGTAATACAGGGTCTTCAATTGTTACGACTTTATCCTGAATTTGTTTTTGCGTGGATGCCAAAGTCTTCTTATGTTTCTTCGGATCAAGAACATTAATAAAAACAACCGGCGCCATTCCAAATAAAGAGAATTGGGAATACATAGCTTCACACAAGGTGTATTTATCCCATTCTTTAGAATACCCAAATTGAGTAGTGGCAGATGCGTAGTTGTAGCACAATACGGCTTTATTAGCTTCCGCTGGGTCTGTGGCCAAATGCACAGGCGCGGTACCAACATAAACCGGTAAGGCTGCCGTAGCTTCTGTCATAGAAATAAGAGAAGTAGGTACCTCTCTTGTATAAATTCCGTGTCTATAGTTTCCCACTATCTACGACCTCCTTTTTTAAATTCAAGGTAAGCGGTGTTCATCGCTGTACCTTCTGTTGCTAATTCTTGCTGTGCTTCTGCAATCTTATTAATTGGCACAAACAACAAACGTAGCATTGCTTTATCTTCACCTACCGTAGCAGGAATGCCATCAATATAAACGGTACCTGTGGAAAGACCTAATTCAGCACTATTAGGACCTAAGTAGATTACTTGTTTAGCATCTTTAAATGTAACTGTTTTTTCCGCAGTCTCAATTGCTTCATTTACAATTTCAACTGGTGCATCAGCTTTTGCCATTAAATAATCATCTCCTCTCGTATTTGTTCGATATCATATTTAACTGTCATAAACCCCTCCCAATACGGATAGGCTTGATCCGGAGGGATGTCGGTATCAATTCCGTGTTTATCATCCATTACTAAACGGTATCGCTTAGCAATAACAGGATGGGCCAGTAATGCTTGCCGTGTGGTTTCTAAGAAATTAGTAATCTCCATCCAGCCCTTTTCCACATCCTCGGAGTACACGCCATGGATTAGAAACAGTTGGACAGTTGACCCCTGCAAGGTATCCTCAATCTTATTAATGCGAATAACAAGATGCGGATATTGGTCCTCCTTGGATGATTCTTTCATTTTTAAAAATCCCGGCACAACCAATAAAGGATTCCCCTTTACTTGTGCATCATCGCTAAAATAGTTGGCATGCACCTTCTTTAGAAAATTTCCTAAATCAGTTGCTAATTGCGTAGGTGTCATCGATTACCCTCCTATTAATGCGTCGAGCGCGAGTTCCATTTGCTTTTGCAATTCCTGCTCTGCTTTATTCCCAACAAAAGCGGATATCTTGGCATCACCCAATATGCTTGGTACCGAAGGGCCGTGAAATTGCCCTATCGGATACCTGTCTGCACTCTTTCGATACATTGCCCCGATATGTCCACTTCTCATACGAGCAATAAAAGCATTAGGGATTGGCCCACCGCCGCCGTTCCGCATTACTTGTGCTTTGACTATGCGCCCTCTCCGTTTAGGCGGACTTTTTGGCGTAACTCTGAATTTGGTAAGAGCTATCGGTCTACCCTTTGAACGAATAAAGGCAGATAAAGTCATGCCTGTCTTATCCACCTTTATGGTTTTATTGATATTCGATTTAGTAACTAGGTACTCTTCGTTAACACGATCAACTGCAGCTTTTTTGATTTTAGGCAAAGCTTTGTTGATAGCTTTTGCTGTGGTTTTCGGAGTACCAACGACTAGCGCGTCTATCTTAGCTAGCCCTTCCTTCAGCCCTTTTATGTCAACAGTTACACTCACGAGTTATTCCCCCTAAGGACAATATTTAGCATACCCATGTCATCTTCACATGATTGGACCATCATAATGCGGCCGTTAAAGCGAAAAATTTGATTGTACTCCGGCACCTCCGGTAAATCCCGCTTGGCCACGTGTACTATAATCGTATCGTAAATCAGCCCATCAATATCCTGGCCCATGATTTCGACATGCTGCTTATCGGTAAGACCTTCCGCCACAGCATAGCACTGCGTGCCATTTAGATTATGTACTTCGGCAAATTCATTGGAATTGATAAATACCTTTTCAATGTCATTTTGCGCAAAGTCCTTAAATCCCATGATTATTCACCTAAGATATTGAGGAGTTCTTCACGAGTAGCGTTTTCCGGAACATCCAATTGTTCAGCAGATGCCATTACGCGAAGTGCTTCATCGGATAAGAGTTCCAAGTTGACGTCCGCGTCAGAAGCAAGAATATCGGAAATCATGTCCGCCTTTGTGGCTTTGCTTGCTAAATCAAGTCCAATAGATTTACCATAACCGGCAATATCCGCATTCGTCATAACGCCAAGAGCTACGGCTAACGAGTCTTCTGCATTGTTTTTATCATCATCACCAACTACGACAGCTGCGCCTAAACGAATTAGGCGCTCTTCCTCTTCTGTAGTTAAATCGGAGATGATATCACCTGGATTATACACATAATCACCGGTATTAATCGCGTGCTTAGCTTGTACAGGCATTAGTCTTACCTCCTTTCAATTACAATACGTCCGCTACGAAGTAGGAATCTACATCAAATGGAACGTAAATAGGGCGAGATTGTAATTCCAAAAATACCGCATCAGGGTCACGATTAACCAATCGACGTAATACATATTCACCTTCATATGTTACAAAGTCCATACCTTCACCAGGGATGATTGTATTAGCGCCATACAATTTAGTGAATTTAGCCATATCAGAAGCTACCAACAATTTACCGGTAGGTACCATTTCCTTTTCTTGGCCGTCTGTTGGGTCTACGTAGTAGTTATCATAAGTAAATACGTTACATTGGATTTGACCGCCCATGAAGCCAGCATAAACAGCACCTTCGGCCATTTGTTCGAACTGTAAAAGCCCCATTTCTGTACGACGGTTATCAAATAAGGCCAAGATTTTTTTATCAGATAGCATTACTTCTAATGTTTCAGAGTTCATGACCAACGTATTTGGATTAAAGCCGGATGCTTTCAAGCATTTCTTTTTCCATTTGATGATGTTAGCCACAATTTCCGCTGCAGATTGGCCCCAACGTGCAGTACCAGATAATGTTTCTTTATTGGTGAAATTAAAGTCTACAACATCATCAATGCCTTCGCCTTTGATGTGTGCCTGACCATTGAGTAATACGTCTGCTGCCATAACTTCTTGAGAACGTACCAAGTTATCCTTTAATTCTTGTGTATCTTGCGCCAAGAGTTGGATAGCACGTTCTTCAGGAGTCACAGTACCTGCAAATGGCTGTTCACCAGCTAAACGAACCTTGATATCATTTTCTGTGATAGGGCGTTTTTCTTTCTTTTGCGCAGGTTTATACGTTGTTGTAGTCATGCCTGTGCGTTGAGATAAAGGTGCTGTAGAGTTAGGTGCCACCCAAGGTGTAATAGTACGGCGACCTTTTACAATGTCAAATGAAACTGTTTCTGTTAAGAATGTTTTTGTATCTTTGAAAAATAAGTCTTTCAAAAAGGATGGCACATCGGGAGTACGACGAACCACCGCAGCAAGTGTTTTTGGTGCGTAAATATTATCCATGTATCCTCCTTATTAACGGAAATAAATATTGCGGGCTTCAGCTTTCGCTGTGAAGTCTTCCGCTTTTTTACCAGATTTGAATACTAAATTAGCTGTAGCAAATTCACCGGTTACGGCAATTTCTGCAACTACATCACCTTTTGTAGCGTCAATATCTGCTAATGCTACACCGTATACATCTGTATCCGCACGTTTAGCTTTTTTAGTTGTAGCTTCAAATTCTAATACTGTGCCCGCTTTAATTACTGCAGCATCTTGACCGATTGTTACTTTCTTAGTAACGACTGGCATTTGTGTGCCAGCAATTAGAGGTTTATACTCTAACTTTTGTTCTTCCACGTATGGCATATTGTCTGCCCTCCTTATTTCTTATTGCGTGCTTTCATTACACGATCAACAATTTGCATTGTTTTTTCGGAATCATCGATATCCTCGTCAAGCACTTGACCGGGGACCGTGTCAACTTGATTAGATGCATTGTTAGCATCTTGCACTAATTGCTGTAATTGATTAGTTGGTTGTTCAGGTTGTGGCATATTGAGTAATTCAACAGCTACATCTTGAACAGTAGCGTATGTTTCATATTTAGCGCGATTGATTACCTCTGCGCGTGCTTCGTTATTAATCCCATCAAGGGCTTGTAAACGTGCACGTTCAGCAGCAACGCCCGCATTAAATACTTCATCATATACGTCCGCATAATCTGTACGTAACAATTCAGCAGTTACTTCCATTGGTTCCTCTCCTTTCTCTTCATATTTATCAACAGGCAGCCCTTTGAGTACATCCATACTCATTGGTAAGCCATTGACAATTAAGTCAGTGCCTTTACGGCATGCAACCATTTGCAAGGATTCATCTACACTTGTGCAGAACCCTTTCTCCAACGCTTCCCTTGCTGTTAGCCAAGTTTCGTCGTCCATCATGGTTGCGATTTCTTCACGAGTTAACCCGGTGCGGGCTTCGTAAATATCGATAAGGTTTTCTTTTGTTTTACGTAACGATTCTGCGGCTTTTTCAAAATCATCTGCTTCACCAAATGCATATGAACTAGGATTATGAATCATCATTTCGCTACCCAGAGCCATATGAATTTCATCGCCTGCCATTGAAATAATAGAAGCAATAGATGCCGCTAGGCCCTCGATAATAACAGATTTCTTATTTTGTAAAGCTCGCAATCGGTTGTAGATTGTAACGCCCGCCGATACTTCACCGCCTACAGAGTTAACATGTAGAACGATGTTTTGAGACGGATCCAAGCCTTGGAGTTGTGATAGTACGTTAGAAACGCCTGTATCCTCGTCCCAATAACTGGCCCCATTCATGACTACGCCATAAATGTCGACGTCAATCGTCTCCGCTTCCTGAATCAGATTTAGCGGAGTTCGAATTTTGAACTGAAATTTGTTGTCCTTGTTCATTCAACAAGCCTCCTTCATCCATAGATTGGTGTTCTCGAATACGTTGTGGTAAGATTTCATTTTCATAATCCATGCCTGTAAGCTCTGCCGCCTCCTTAGCACGAGTACTAAATGCATTCTTAACACGAATTTCTGCTGCAGTAGCTTCCTTCTGTGGGTCTAATTGGCCTTGTGATGGCCCGTACCACTCAGCACCTAGCCATGATTCTCGAATGATTGGGTCATCAAAGAAACCTGGTGCATCAATGCGACCTAATAGAATGGCCATTGTAAGCCACTCCTCGTAAATAGGATTGCAAAATTGAGTAATAAATTCGGCACGTTGCGTTTCAACAGACTTCCAATATTCGAGTAGCGCCGCTCTTGATGCAGAGTAACTTTGACCAAAGTGCTTAACTAAAATCTCATATGGAATTTCTAGCGCTGCACCTACGTGGCTAATAAGAGAAGACGTAAAGTCTGCAAAGCTCGTTGGTATCGGCGTTTTTTCTGCCACATTTACCTTTTCACCTGGTGCCAAGACATTTACTGTGCCATTGCCTAATTCGATTGTTTCGTCGTTTTCAGCATCCACTTGATCGTCTTCGTCAATCGCAGTCCCTAGCGACATGTCGTCCGGTGCTTCCGATTCAATAAAGATGGCCATTAAAGCATTAACTAATACTTTCATAACTTCCGCATCATTGTACCGACTGAGCACTTTCAAGTCCTCAATTACCGGGGACAATATCGGAATACCACGCAACTGACCGCTTCGCTCAATCGTCATAACCTGGATAATATTCCGTCGCCCAGTTTGTGTTCCGTACTTCGGAATATATGTGTAGTCATGATCATCGTTAAAAGAGTTATACAACTTATTTAATACGTAGAATCCAACGGCTGCGCCATATTTATTGAACTTAACCCCATGAATGACATCGTTATTCTCATCTTCTTCACGCCCCATATATTTAGGCGGAGAGGCCACAAGAATCGATTCAACAATCTGCAATCGCAATGGGTACGGGTTCTTATCCGATTGATTAAACAATAATGGTAAATTTACAAATGAATCGCCGTACAATAGCTTTTCATAGTACACTAAAGCCTGAATTCCGTAGAAGTCAGTCTGTTCACGCGCATCGCAGTGCTTGACCCACATTGCAAATTCACGTTCTGTCTTGCGCTCCCAAGCGTTCTTTTCTTCGAACGTTAGTCCTAGCTCTTCGTAGCGGATATTAGCCTTAAATCGTAGGCCCGGACCAATAACATTGGTTTTATTCGTCTTTAGCGCACCTGCTGCAATTGGTGTACCTTGTTGTAGGTCTACAGACCGTGCCCGTAGCATCCTAAAGTTAGCATCGATATCATGCCTTGCATCTTGGGAGTTAACCTGGTACCCTTTGGCGCTAGATTTAAAGCTATTAGCGCCGTGATTAGAATAGCCTGAGTTTGTTTTACTCCCAGAATATTGCGTTGCTTTGTGCCTGCCCGCGGCGGTTTTCATAAACTGCTTCTTACGTTTACTCATATATCCCGCGGAATGACACGGTATGCACGACGTCGAGGTCTATTCTCTATCCTTGCTACTTCATTGCGCCAAAAGTTGATGCGGTCTTTCACCTCTTGCACATTCGCACGAGTTAACCGGCGATTACCAATGGTGTATTCTTTGCCTGTTGCCAGCGCTAAATCTGCTTCTAGCCACGCCTGCAAATGCTCTTTTGCCTCATATATTGTCCATTCTGCCATCCTTTCACCTCCTTTCACGCATTAAAAAAGCGCCCATATTGAGCGCTTAGACTTGTGCCATGCATAGATTGGAACATCATGCTTATTAAAGCCTGCGTTTCCACATCCGTGTGGCACAATATCTCCATATGTTTGATGTCATGAGCTGATATATTTAGACCTTGCCTATATTTATATAGAAATTCAGGCATTGCCTTTTCTATCATTAAAAATAAGTAATAAGGGATTACGTTTCGTGGTTGAATCACTACATATTTAGCGTCAACTTGTTGCGCCTCAACTAAATACACCAACTCCCCTTTACTAGCCGATACTTGCAAACAAATACAGCCAGACGGATATATTTGATCCTTCTTAGGTCTTCCTAGTATATCCGCAACTTCCGTAATTTTAATTTTCTTGTAATTTCTTAACATTACACAAACATCTTTTGAAGTAGATACTTCTTAACATCTTCTATTTTTTTTATCACTGCTTCTTGCTCCTCAACTGTACACGCGCTATCAGATGATACCAAAAACTCTGTAAATTCTTTTACAAATTCATCGTGCTCTTTCTGCGCGCCAGGATCCGTACAAACTAATTGCTTTAACATCTCCGCAATTTCTAAGCCCAACGTCCGACTTTCTCGATTAATTTCGTTTAAGTCCTTAGCAAGCTGTACCGCATCTGGTATTTCTTCAGGTTCAAAGCTGTCAATGTAGCGAGGAATATTCAGATTATAGTCATTGTCTAAAATAGTAGACACGCTAATGTTACTAGAATATCGCTCTATATCTGCCCGGTCCTTGTACGCTTTAATTACTTTTTCCACCTGTTCGGCGGTCATTATATTTTTATTTTTGTACTTAACAAAATCTTTTTGTGCATCAATAAATAAAATATCGGTGTTGGCTCGATTTTTCTTAAATACCAATATGCATACAGGTATACTCGTGTTCGTAAATAGATTAGAAGGCAATCCAATGACCGCATCAAGTAAGTTATCCTCAATAAGCTTACGCCGTATATCGCCTTCTGCTTGCCCTCTAAAAAGTACGCCATGTGGCAATATAAAGGCTGCGGTACCCGATGCGTTCAGCGAATATAACCCATCCAATATAAAGGCAAAATCCGCTTTACTCTTTGGGGCTAGCTTGTAGCCTTCAAAACGCTCATCCATTTGCGGAACCCAAGATTGACTATATGGAGGATTACTAATCACAGTATTATATTTTTTACTTCCAAGCATTTCTACTTTAGCTACTCGGCCAAAGCCCGATATTGCGGATTCAACTCTATAATATGCAAGCTCTTCATTGGTAAGAACGTTCTTCTCTACTACTTCTGCATCGATATTAGCCATTAACAGATTGAGCAGCATAAAAGCTATCGCATTTTTTGAATACTCTTCAAGCCTTAGTGTCACGGTATTATCTGCCTTAAATTTGGCTAAGGACAACCCGCCAATCCCTGCGCACACATCGCGAACATCACCGCCAGGGGTAATACCTCCGATTATATCTAGTACGCATTGTGGCGTGTAATCTTGCATATAGTTTTTTCTATCCGCGCTATGTTCTTCAAATTCAGTAAGTAACGCTTCATACGAATAGTACGGTTTTATCGCCTTCAAAAGTACCGAACATGTATTCGAATCTAGCAACGCCTTTGTTAGAGCGGTAGGTATTTCGTGCACTTCACGAATATTTAATTCTTCCATAATCCTTTGTAGGATTGTCATAATCGTATCCCTCCTCCTCTAACTCGTCGTCTCGTTCGTTTCTTCGGTGCATCGCCCGCTTTCACTACACGAGTCGTATTCTGATACGGCGTATACTCTTCCTTACTATTCCTAGCCTCTAATGCATCGAAGTTCGGATTCATAATAGCAATAGCAGCTTGATTATAGTTTCTAATATCAAATGGTTCATTTCTTTTTCGTCCTGGGCGTAGCACCCATTGCTCTTTGAAATGGCCATTAACTAATTTAGATACTTTCATTTCTGCTAATAGGCCCTCAAAGTATTTCTTCCCATACCCTTTTTCATGATCTTTTGGGAAGTGGCAATACCTAGGTTGGCCTTTTTCTTGATTCAAGTCGCTGTAAATTTGTTCCTTGCCCGTATCTACACCGAGCTTAAATAATTTAGTTTTGTACTTTTTCAACTTTGTAGGCAAGCCGTCAATCAGGTCTTTACCTGCACCGCCTACGCCTTTGATAGGGTACACGCGCTTATGCCATCTAGTTGAACAGTACTTATATACCGATTGGGTCTTACTACCGCCAGAGTCAATACACGTAACTGATACGCCTCGTTTTCTACCATCGGCATAAGACCATGTACGATTTAAAATAATATCGTCTAATTCTTTCCATACGGCGTCGTAAGCAGGGTCTCCATATAATCTGAAGTATTGTATACCCCAGCTCTCATAATCTTTCCCCCAGCCGACGATTTCACACTCTAAGCGGTCATCCTGAGTATCGACACCGCATGTTAAGAGTAGAACTCCATCCGGCAACTCTGCGCCGTAGTCTTCTCTGCGTTCATAGAGCACTTCAGACTGTAATGTTTCTGTATCCTCTTCATAAGGAATACCCATTTCAGTATTGAAGAACGTCTTAACGCCGGCCGTCCCGAGTTTGGTTGCTTCCTCGTATTTATCTTGCAGTTTTCCCCAAGATGCCCAAGGCGAGCCAAACGCGTTCATGTGAAAGCTTCGGCAATTGTACTTCTTTAAATTTTCCGGCGCTTCTGCAATCCATTTGCCCTCTCGATACAGTTTCTTCCATTCGAACTCCTCTGATAGCGTTCCGCAGTGATCACAGGCCAAGTAGTACTTGCCTGTATCCTCGTCTGCGTGGAACTTATCCCAGGACGGATACACGTATTCGCCACAAGCCGGGCACTTAATGTGCCATACCTCTTGCGTACCACCTAGATACAATTTCTCTATCCGGCTGGTACCTTTGGCCAATGGCGTAGATGCGTACACGTGCTTTCGATTGTAGAACGTATTAGTACGCTTTTCTGCTAGGCTCAAAGGGTCACCTTCCGTCCCTGCTGATGCAGGATATCGGTCAATTTCGTCCGCTAGTAGTACTCGAATTGGCCTAGATGCCAAATCTGCTGGGGCGTTCGCCCCTACTAATGTTAGGTAACCGCCAGGAAAGGTCTTATTTAGCACCGTATTGCCACTGTCCCTAGATTTTACATCGGCCATTTTATCGTTCAGTACTTTTGTGTCACGAATAAAGGGAGCAATACGAGTTTTCGAAAATTCCTTCGCTATATCTTTTGTAGGCTGCATAAACATAATTGGTGATGGAAAGTAATCAATAAAATAACCCAACACATTTTTAATGAGCTGGGTTTTACCTATTTGTGAGCCGGTCATATAGACTACTTTTTCAACGTCAGGGTCACTCACCGCGTCAAGCATTTCCCTTTGATAAGGTGCCCTATCGGTGGAATACTTCCCTGGTTCGGCACTATCCTCTGTAGATAGCACCACGTTAGCGTTGGCCCATTCCGACGCAGTAAACTTTGGTGGTGGTTTTAGGACACTGGCCAGCCCTTTAAATAGGTTGCATGTGTGCTTCAATCACCTTCACCTGCCTCGTCGTCATCCACGATGATATCATCGGACTCATCGTGGAACATGTTAGGGTCATATTCAGACAATTCAGTTAAGCACTCATTCACCTCATCGAGAAGTGTATCTTGAATGACTAACAAATTCGTCTCACCTAGCACTTTAGGTGCTGCTTTTAACGGCAACGCCTGGAGCTTACTTTTAAAGTTATTCAACATTCGATTCATTACGGCTTTAACTGTGTTCGAGCGGTGCAATTCTCCATTCATGATCTTCAGTTTGTTTTCTTCAATCATCCGTTTAGTTCGAGTTAACAAAGTTCGTTCTGCATCATATCCGCCTTCTCGTGCTTTCTTTTCGAGTTTACTTTCCCCAGTTTTATACGCAACAAATGCTTGTACTGTTTTCGCAATATTGTACTGTCCGCGTTTTTCCTTTTCGAATATACCGTCCTCGGTCAACTGCTGAACACGTCGAGAGCTGATTCCGAGTACTTTTGCCACAATTTTAGATGATACTAATTCGTCAACGATTGTTACGTTCGTCACAGTCTCTCCTCCTTTCAAAAGTTGACCGTTTTTGAAGCCGAACAGCAGTTCGGAAAAATAACTAACTAGCTATTTCGCGGGGTTCGGATGACCCACGGAAAATATTTTTTGTTTGGAGTACCTTTATGGCCCCCTATTGGGGCTGAGGCCCTAGCCCCCATACATGCCCCCTCGCCAGTGCTGTTTGCGTGAATGTTTCATCATATCTTTAGCAAAGGCTTTAGCTTTGCAATTACCTTTACTGCCAAGGACAATAGCATTAGCAGTACACTTATTACGTTTGTTATGTAAACAATCTTTAATATGGCAAGTAATATCTGTCATACTATTCTCTCCTTTCTATTGGCAGTTAGATTCTATTTGTAGGCTTAATCACTATCATCATAGGAGTAGTGATTTGATATAGTTATGTAGTCAAGGAAATCTCTTACATTGTGTATTGGTTGTAGTTAAACAAGGCTATTCTATTTTGTACGAAAACATCTCATAGGTGTCGCGAATTTATTTTGGTATAGTTTGTTATTTGAAAGGATTACATTTGCATTACGAACAGGTACCCCCTATGATGATATTGATTAAACCTGCATAATACAAAAGGACGCCAAGTACATCTGGCGTCCTTTCCTTATTCACTTCCTGTGAAGTTTCCCAACTTTCACACCTACAGTATACCACATGTCGATGTACTGTTTTGTACTGTTTTGTACTGAGATGTATCGACTTTTACATCATAGAACGAATGAACCCTACTTCAGTTAGTGCCCGGTCGTGTAATTCTCCTCGCACCCTAGCTTCGCTGTAGCCTAAAATATCCGCTACTTCCTTCCAGTTTTTACCTTGCGCGTATCGTTCTGTTAGTAGCATAGCCAATTCGTTTGGACGCACTTGACTAATCACGCTTCGTACTTCTGCTTTAATGGCTTTTAACCGTTCTATTTCCTTTCGTTGCAATTCAACACATTGCTCGATACCAGCTACTATACCGGATAAATCGCCGCAATGCCCGCCCGATACCCTATCCTTGCTGTAGTCCGTGGCGGACAACGTGTCCGCCTTACGTTCTATCTGTGCCTCAATATCACGCTTAATTGAATCTATGCGGTCATCAATTCGTAATATTTGTTGCATGTACTCTTTATCGGTCACTCTTCCGCCCCCTTGCAATATCTCCATATCTCGTATAGCTTATACTGGTCCTCGTGCTTACGGCTCACCGTCCATGGACTTTTACCTTCAGCATACACAAGCGCGTTACCTGTACCGCCCCACATAACATCAATACGATAGAAATGCCTGTGATACCAATGCTTATTGTCATTTGATACTAATACGCAATCACCTTGTTTAAAGTGTTCCATTCCCCATCACCTCATTGATATATCTATCCAAATACCACCTTGCTTTTTTTAGGTCTTCGAGTTTATCACCCTTGTACCCTGCGCGTGCGATGTACTTGATGACATTACCAAGATGATACGGCAGTTGTTGATCTTCGATAAAATCAATCACCTCAATCTTACCTCTTGTATAATGCGATGGATGGTTTACGGCATCGTGCTTAATATTGCCATACAGTTTATCCTTATCTTCAACAGTTGGTACATAAACAGTTAACTTTTTACTGTCTTCCTTCTGTATATCTTCTGTCTCTTTACTGTCTATCTTCTGTCTATCTTCTGTCTTGTTACTGTCTACTGTAGTCATTTTTGCTTCCTCCTCAACTTCCTTCTTGGATTTATGACAGAATTTAATTGCACAATCAGGGCAATATTTACGCGGTCGGCCCTGTGGCTTTCTAAAATATTCAAACGGCTCTCCGCAGCCTTCGCATTCCCTAACTTCTAATTTAGTGCCTGCTGGCGGAGGCGTCATAACTTCCATGCACTCCGGACAATAATCTTCCGAAGTCTTCACCGTAAACTTTGTACCGCACTTTCTACATTTTTTTTGCATAACTTACTCCTTATACAACTCTTTACGATATTTGATAGCTTCGAGTAGGGCATCTTGCCCTACTTCCTTCCGCTCTAATGCTTTCATCACTTGCTCGTCCATCGTTCCTTTTGTTACTAGATGATGGATAATAACCGGTTGCGTTTGGCCTTGCCTGTGTAGCCTTGCATTAGCTTGCTGATATTGCTCCAAGCTCCACGTTAATCCATACCAGACAATGATGTTGCCACCAGCTTGAATGTTTAGTCCGTATCCAGCCGATGCGGGGTGTGCCAATAACATTTGAATGTTACCTTTGTTCCACTCGGCCACATCGTCATCGGTCTTTAATTCGACAGCTTTTGGAAAGGCCTCTTTAATCGCTTGCAGGTCATGTTTGAAATTGTAGAATACTAACATCGGTTTACCCTCATTTGTTTCTACCAATTCTTTTAACCGCTCGACCTTCTCATTATGGACAATAATAGTTTCGCCGTCGTCGGTATAAATGGATCCATTTGCGAGTTGTAATAGCTTACTTGTCAGTGCTGCCGAATTCAAAGCGCTCACGTCGTCTGAATCTATTAGGCTCAATACGTGAGTGTACTCCATTATTCTATATAGCCCATATTCCTCGGGACTCATTTCTACCGTGATTACGTTTTCAATACGTTCCGGAAGATTTAGGTAATCCTTTGCTTTTAAGCTCATACAGATATCTTGCATCTTACCGTATATAGCTTTATCTCCTCCTGGTAGTAGACGGTAGCTGTAGACGATATGCCCGTTTGTTTTATCAGGGGTAAAATATCGTAATCGATACTCAGTAAGGGTTTTACCTAGTCGTTCACCACCATCTAACAAATACATTTGCGCCCATACATCCATTAACGTATTCGGTGCCGGTGTACCAGTTAAAATGACTACTCGTTTGAAGAAAGGCCTCATTTTACGTAGCGCCTTAAATCGTTTAGCCTGTGGATTCTTAAACGATGAACTTTCATCAATAACAAGCATATCAAAGGGAAATTTCCGCTTTGGTTGTTCAAAATAATAGTCATACAACCATTGCACGTTCTCACGATTCATCACATAGATATCAGAATCACTTTCAAGTGCTTTGATGCGGTCCTTTTCAGGACCTAGCACAGATGCTATTTTCAAATAGCTTGTTTCATTCCATTTGTTAGCCTCTTGCACCCAAGTCGATTCTGCTACTTTTTTAGGTGCGATAAGAAGCACTTTTTTAATATCGAATTGGTCATACATTAGCTGCTCGATAGCGATTAGTGTAGAAATTGTCTTGCCTAAGCCCATATCAAGTAACAGCCCATAATGTGTATGGTCAATGATTCTTTGAATTGCTATCTTTTGATAATCGTGTGGATGAAAGTTCATGAATCGCCCTTCTTATATCATCAACAAACAATGTAGCCCCTAATTTACCAGTAACTACGGAAACGCTGGCACCCAGCTTTCGCATCCGTTCTATCTGCACGCGTTGATTAGGCCTTAATCGCCCTTTCTCGTCTTTTAGTTCAGCGAACACGACTAGGCCACCCGGTAAGATTACAATCCGATCCGGCACCCCATCATTTCCTGGTGATACGAATTTCATATATATGCACCCCAGATTTTTGAGTTGATTTCCCAACCAACGCTCGATGTCTTTTTCCATTCTCTCACTCCATTCTCAATAAATAATCGGCAACAGGCCGCAGCCTATATAAAATCTGGCTTCATCGGGGTTGTGTTGCCGATGTTTTGTTTTTTTTTCTCACATATATATATACGCGTATTTGCGTTTTTTGCGTGTATACGTATACAAGCACTTATTCATATATTTATTATTTTTAATTAATAGTAAATAATAGAAAACATCGGCAACAAATTGCAATTAAGATAGACAACAACTACACAACACGTGTTGCCGATTTTGTTGCCACACGTGTTGCCGTTGCCGATTATTTTCGCTATATCAAAACATATCGATGTATAGGCTTGTATAAAAACTATTTCGATGTATTTCGATACTTAAAAATTAGCTAATCGGCAACAAAAATCGGCAACACGATTATTTACGATTTTTAACTATCATTTTTGCCTTATTTTGGAGTGTACTGTCCTCCCTTATAAACGCTCTTTGCACGCCATACATCTTTCCAAATCGCATTTTACCAACGCTCTTTGAATAAGGGCTCCACCCTTTTATGGATTGCAAGATATCAATGATTTCTCCGGCCTTCGCTTTCTGCAGGTTCTTCCTGTCCCCCTCCATCACTTCGCACCATATCTCAAGGGCGCACACCCGTTCCCGCTGCACTGAGCCACAATGATCGTCATCGCCATAATTCCTGATATAATCGCGTCTATCAAAGATATCTAGCGACTCCCAGTTCTCAGGTAATAACATATCAAGGTATTCTTCAATGAGACCTACGAGTTCACCACCTTCGGTGTGTGATAATTGAATTCTAAGGGCTTCTTCTTCGAGTTCACCTTCAAGGACTAAGGATTCACCATTAGCCCAGTAATAGTAAGCTTCTGCCCATAATTGGTCGATGTCATCTTGCGTTATGTCCCAGGCGTTTTTCGTCTTACGATCTTTGTCGCCTGTGATTGGCCAGAATCGGCGGTTACCGGTTCTATCCTTTAAGAACATAAGATTATTGGTGGAACCTGCGAACACACACTGGCGAGGGTACTCTTCGGTGCGCCTGCCATAGGGTGACCTGAACCGGTCAGAGGTACGGCTGATAAAAGCTTTTACAATTTCGTTATCGTTCTTGTAGGTAGGTGCCAGTTCCGCGAGCTCGTTAATCCAAGAACCCTGGATTTGTTCAAGGGCATCTTTGGTCTTAATATCAACCAATGAATTATTGAACCATTTACGGCCTAAGCGTTCTAAGATTAACGATTTACCGAGACCTTGAGAGCCGTATAATACGATAGCCGTATCGAACTTGATACCGGGCACCGTGACACGTGCTACAGCACCGCACATCCATTTACGAGTAACGGCTCTAATATAATCGGTATCTTCAGCACCGATATAATCGATAAAGAGAGTATCAACTCTACAAGTACCGTCCCAGGTTAGTCCCATTAGGTACTCACGCACAGGATGGAATTTGTTGGCTTGTGTTACTTCCTGTAAGGCATCGTCGATAATACCTTTACCTTTTATTAGGTATTTCGTAGCGAAGTAATTACGTAGGCACGCATCATCTGTATCAGTCCAGTACGGGGTTTCGTCCTTACCACGCCATGGTAAATCATCAATGACGACTAAGCGGTGCGCGAATTCGTCAAGGCGGATTTTACCTTTTAACGCGGGGTCGTATTTAAGAACGATTAAGCAGTTGAATACATCTGATTCAGGTGTACCACGGCGGTCACGTTTGAGCTTTTCAAGGAAGTCTTCCTCCTCGTCCGTGATATCCTCAAACTCCATATCCGCCATGCGTTCCTTATCGAGCAGTACGGGGGCGGCGCCGTCTTCATTAACAAAATCAAGCATTGCCTTATAGCTCGGAAGGTCTGTTACTTTGGTGCGTGGATCCGCGTCGGTATCTTCGGCACCAAATAAGTGGATTCGTACTAGGTCAAACGCATTGACGAGCTTACCACTGATAGGGTCAGTTGCATGATTCGAGTATGCAAACGTATCATTATCGTAAATGACAAGACCAGCTACTGAGCTGCCTTCTGTATACGTGTAACGGTCTTCGTGCTGCGTTGGTGCATAGACTTCAGGGAGAAACTTATGTATCGCATCCGTGATACTGTAGCATCTACAAAAGGCACCCAGTAGGCCCTTTTTCTCTAATGGGTTACCTTGCTTTTTCGCCGCATCAAGTCTGATTTGAGATTCTTTACTTGATGTTGGCCAAAGGCTCGTATCACGCCAGTCCCTGTATGTACTTAAATACGTATCGACTGAAATTAGCTTGCCTTCATTATGTTGGTATACATATTTAACATCTTTAGGGCAACTTGGCCAATACATCAGGCGCTCCGCCTGGTGCGTTGATGAATCGAAAGATTCAATACCAATATCATCGGCGATACGTCTCGAGACTGCTTGGTACTCATCAGGAGACATCACTCTATCGGTCGGAATGATGACGCGGTATCGTGGATTATCAGGGGTATGGCTGTGCGTACTGTATAGCACGTATTCCATATCACCTAGTTCCAAATCAAGGTTTGAAATGAAATCCTCACTAGGTGAATCCGCATCAAGAGTAATCAAATATCTTTCTTTGACTTCCCCTCTAACTCGTCTACCATTATTGGGAATATAGCCACCTACGAAACCGCCCACATCTTTCCTCCGGCCCTTTTCGTCCTTAGGCATTTTGACGTATTCAGCAGCCGTTTCGTTAGTGACTGTTGGCGTGGATAATTTGTTGGCCAACGCACTCCAAGTCATTTTTTGAGACTTCCAGCTACGGGCGGAGCGATTTCTGCCCGTAGCTATGATGATATTTGTATCCATATTACATCGCTCCTCCCTTCGCAAATTGGATGTCTCTTATAAATTGCGGTACTTGTAATTTATGCTTTTTAACCCATTGGCACACAGCATAATTGACATCGTGGTTATCGCTAACGCATCTGTTATTTTTTAACTTGGCCTGATGTATTTCAACGAAGTTATCTGTATCCTTGTTAGGATTAACTTCAATACATGCTACCGGCTTGTCGCTTTTATAGACACCTACGATGGCACACGTTCCAGCTTTTACCTTATCGACATAAGTACCAACACAATTATTCAATTGCACACCTAATCGGATGATGCCGTGCGTTGATTTGATCACGTTGAAAGTAAGCCCTTCAACTGAATCAGCTAATTTTTTATGACGTAAGCTCTGTTGCACTGGCAAGTTTTCGGCTTCTTCAAATTTAGATAAGCACACAATCTCGTCATGCAGGTCTTTAATTTGAATTCGTCTAGCCCAAACTTCTTTCTTTTTGCTTCTTGATAATCTAAGATACATATCAGATGTATCTTTAATTTCGGAATAAGAATCGGCGTTTTTAATGAACAATAGAGTACGCCGCTCACCGTATTGGTGCCTCATGATGGATAGGAACTTTGTAAACATAAGCAAGGCCTGTTCGCTATTCCATATTGGCCACGATTGAATATATCCTGTCCCCCCACCTTCCTCTGCTACGAGGTCTGTAAAGGCCTTTTGATAATCCATGCTTTTGAATATCTTGCTGGCCGTCTTAATTACTTTCACATAAAAGAAAGGACGTATTGACAGTAATCTTCGAACCCAGCGCTTATCTGGTAATTCATAAAGCTGTATTAGAGCTTTAATAAATGGTGTACCGGTGCTTGTTAACTCAGTAATACTTAAAGTGCCCACCTTGTCAGATCCGAATGGTCTAAAATAGGTGTCATAGTCTTTAACTAATACATCGTTTAGAGCAGGCGCATCTGGTGCATGCATTTTCCAAATTAGGTTGTGTAGTAAGTTATCAATCGCCCCATATTTGGCCGATAATAAAACACCCTGTCTAATTACCTTAACTTTGTAACCTACTTTTTTAGATAACTTAGTAAAATAGGCTTCCTTTAGCACTTTGGCAAAAGTCTTTAACTCGTTTTTATGCTCCGCTAATCGACAATTTGGAGTTGTTACAAGCCATCGTAAGGGTAATGACTTTGAGTAGAAGCACGATATATTAGGCTCGATTTCAGATACTATATCGGCACGAGTGCGTTTCTTTTGAACCAGGAATACTTTTCCTTGTTTAAAATCAAAACGCAATATGTCGATAAGATGCGGTTTGTATCCGGGGTAAATCGACTGCATATCATTATCGACATACACTGTGTGGTAGTCGAATTTAACGTCTAATATTGATCCCCTATCGATGATTGAAAGTTCAATATCAAGCGGAATATTATCATTACTCGAAACCTCAGCAACACAATCATCGTTTGTGTGAATGAGTTCTCCGCATTGTGGGCAATAAAACTCATTTGACATATAAGGGTCTACAATTTTGCCCATACCAGATGACACGGAAGGCCACAAGCAGGCAAAGGATTGCCCGCAATCTACGTGGTAATGTACAGCAGGTGACCAAGAGTTCACTTGCTTGCGCCGTACTAGGTCATACAGCTTTTTGACTGACAAACTAAATAATACCTTCATAAGGCGCTAACCTCTTTCTTATAACAAATCGTCTAAATCGTCTTCTTCATCAACTACTGGGACATCTTCAACTGGAAGAACTTCCTCTACCGGGGCTTTCTTTTTAGTAGTGCGTTTACGCTTAGATTTTTCAACGGGTTGCTCTTCTACTTTAGGAGCGTCATCTACGGTTGGCGTTTCTTCAGTCTTTGCGGGCTCTGCTTTTTTACCATTGAGTACTTTAAGACCCAAATCACAAGCAGCGATACAGCCTTCGCAGTACGCCATAGCTGCGTCTTTACGTTCGCTAGCAGGTGCGTTTTTTACTAGTTCGTATAAGCTATCAATGGCTTCGCGTTGTTGTTTAATTTGTTCTTTGTTAATCATAATGACTTCCTCCTAGTCTTTCATATAATACGGGTTTTCAAATCCCGCTGCATTTAATATGAGGCCCTCATTCCAGGGCTCAGGTTTACACATAATGTCTATGACTTCATCTAAACTACCTTCACCTATAGGTGCTTCGATAACCACTTCATCGTGGATATGGGCTACGATCTTGTACCCTGCTTTTGCCAGTCTTAGCATTGATGCGGCCAAGCAATCTCTTGCAACGGCTTGTACAATGTTTTCGACGAGCTTTCCGCCGTAGGTTTCGACCCTGCCCCATGTATTCTTAACCTGATCCATACCGTCATACTCAATCGATTCACTGCCGAATCGGTTGAGCCCTATTCTAGGTCTTGCATAAGCAAGTCTACGTCCGGAGGGTAATTCGATAAACATAAACCCTTTCGATTTAAAGAATCGAATATTACCTTGCCTAATTCGTACAGGTTCGCCAGTCTTGACGACTTTCTTGGCTGCGGTATCCGCATCTTTCCAAAATCTCGTAATTCGTGGACTGGCCCTTCTCCATGCTTCGATGATACCGGGAAGTTCTGATTCAGGAATTTCCCCTTTTGAGTCCATAGATTTCATGGCACCTACGCCACCACCATAGCCAAGCGCCAATTCGGCAACCTTACCCTTTTGTCGAAGATGCCCATTTACGCCGTGCTTTACAACAGGAACGTGGAACATACTAGACGCGGATGCGCAGTAGATGTCGCCACCTTGCGCGAATACATCCTGTCGCCACTGCTCATGAGCGAGCCAGGCGATAACACGTGCTTCAATAGCACTGAAATCAGCTACTATAAAGCGGTGGCCTTCCTCTGCTACGAGAGCCGTACGAATGAGCTGCTTGATCACATCACCAGGGTTTCCATAAAGTAGGTCTAGCAATTCTACATCTCTACTTTTAAGAACGTCCCGAGCTGTATCTAAATCTTCTAGGTAGTTACGCGGGAGGTTCTGTAGTTGTACTACACGCCCCGCCCATCGTCCGCTTCTCATGGCTCCGTAAAACTGAAGCATGCCATGGATACGTCCATCGGAACATACTGCATTTTTCATGGCCAAGTACTTTTTAATTGAAGAGTTGCCTAGAACTTGCCTGTTCTTTAGGACAGTACGCACATTGGAAGGAATATCTTGTGACAGTAGATTTGACACGTCATCTTTTCGCATCGTCTCGACTTCATAGCCAAGCCGATCAGATATCCAATCCTTAAGCTGCAATGTACTATTGGGATTATCTAGCCCTGTTAGCCGTTCCGATGATGCGGTGGCCTTTTCTACTATTTCATCATTACATTGAAGGGCAGCGTCGACGAGGTCCATATCTACCTTTACGCCTCTCCAATTGATATCTTGATCTAGTAGCCAATACTCATGTTCAATGGCAGGCGGTTTCAATGAAAGCAGTCGTTTACGAATGGCCTTTTCAACCACTACGTCCTGCCGGTTGTATTCAATAAATTCAGCCCATTTGTCGGGCGCATCCTCCGGCATATTCCGTGTTTTGGGATTCGTCTTAGTAGGCTTACGTGGAACAGAAAAGAATTGAATCAATCGTTTACCCCTTGAATCCTTGGCTTCTCCTAATCGTAAAGCCTTGGACACATTATCGAGGCTCGCCGGTAAACTGCAGTATAACGCTAGCACAGAGGTACATTCCCAGTTCGTGTAGTCCGCATCAGGGAAGTACTTTTTTAGGCATAGCATTTCAAACGCTGCATTGAACGCCGTCTTTGTAATTTCCTTATTATACAAAGCGTCCACTACCCTTTCGGGTAGTGGGCGCTTTGTCATATCAATTACTTCGACTGGTTCGTTATCAAAGCTATAGGCAAAGAGCAGTATTTCAAATGTTGTATCGTCAACGTATCGCTGCGCCCCATATTTAATAGGGCAGGCGCAATAGGTTTCCACATCAATACTGAGCTCCATAATTGCCTCCTTAGATTAAATCGTCGTCATCGTCTAGGTCGCCTAAATCATCGTCGCCGAAGTCATTAGCGGATACATGTACACCGCCAAGGCGTTCGCCATCTTTGACTTTACGGATGCCGTTTAGACCAAAGCCTACACCCTTCTTACCGTTGAAGTTGTAGGCAAAAACAGAGAGTGCAACTTGCGCGTATACACCAGAGTAGATTTCTTCTTCGATGTCGAAGTCATCCATTTTGATTTTGTCGCGAGTAAATACGATAGGTTGCTTATCGCTGTTAGCGTTAATGAAGTATTTGCCAGCATATGTTTCCGGTTGGTCGACTACCGCTTCATCGGTATCGCCATCACGTAAGTTCAATTTTAGGTATGCAGCTTTGCCTTCTACCTTAGCAACTGCTTTCGGATCCGCTTTAAGTTCTTCAATCGCACGTTCGAAAGCTTTGATAGTCTTCTTATCTGTTTTATCGATAATGATTTGAGAGCTGTATTTTGCTTTGCCATCATCATTTTTACGAGGGGAAGCGATATTTGCATAAGAAAGTCTTACTACACCAGTTGTTAATTTAGCCATGTTACTGTCTCCTTATTTCTTAAATGGGTCATGTTCATAATCAAACCCTATTACTGTATTAAACAATTCATCTAATTCATTTTCGATATCAGAACGTTCATCATCGAGTCGGTCCCACTCCTCATCCTCTAACCAAGGATACTCATATGGGTCTAACTCCTCTTCTTCCGTTTGATATCTAAGTTCTATCGCGTCGCATCTAGCATCTACCGTACAATATCGCGTGTATAAGCTAGTGGCGTAGGCAATAGTAATTTGGTAAAGCTCGTCGAGGTAATGCCCCCGTTCATGAAGCTCTATAGCGATAGCTCGTACGGAAGTCATTTTTCAACCTCCGCCATTAGCTTCGCTACTAATGCTTCTAGCTTAGAGATACGGCTTTGTGCATCCCTTGCTTCTGCTACGTAGTCCGCGCCCCTTCCTGTTTTAAAAGAAACGCTTACATTGTATTGATTCTCAGCGCCTAACGTAGCTCCGAAGCCTAACATGATACGCTCATTAGGTCTAGCGAACACCCCAAGCGCTACGGCGTTGCTATTGCGATAATAACCGTAAGAAATCGAGTAGCTGACCTTATCATTTCTGTTGAACTCCAAAGGATGGAGCCCAGCTAATGCTGCACTAGATGCACCCAATTTATTAATGCGTTGTTCAGTTGCATTAATACGATTGTTAATTTCACCGGCCATGTTATAGGTGCGTAGTTCAAGCGCCGTAATTCGGCCTTCGTGGTTAGCCGATGTGCCTTGAAGTGTGCTGATATCAGATGTATTAGTACGCACCTTTGCACCTAATGTATTAATCTCATCATAAGCTGCAAAGAGTTGACTTCCGTTAACCGCGTCCAAACTGTCAGCTTCCACTCTACCCGCACTCACGTTTTGGAGTTGACGGTTATATTGAGCCACGCCACCTGCACCTGTGCGAGCTTTGGAGCCAAAGGAAACTACGGCGCCAGGTTGCTCGCCGGCAAAGATATGGCGAGTACCATTTAGGTCTACACCGTCAACCCCTACCGCATCATCGGTCACCGCGTTGGTGCCGATGGCCACAGAGTTGGCACGATCTGCAATTGTATTATTCCCAAAGGCAACGGCGTCAGTTGCTAAGGATTTAGCATGCGTGCCGAATACTAAGGCACCTTGGCCGTTGCTTTCAGAATTAGAACCAAATACCAATTGTTCCTTATCTGCACCAATCGTATTGTTGTACCCTATTACAGCGGACTGTCCACCGGATACCGTGCCATTGTTAGCACCAACTGCGACAGAGTTTTCACCAGTCACATTGTTGGAACGACCGAAGGCCACAGAGCTTTCACCTGATACGAACGCACCATTACCGATAGCAACGCTATCATAGGACGCAGTTCTAGCCTGGTTGCCAATAGCTACGGTGTATTCCACCAAGCTTTCGGCATGACTACCAAAGGCGAAAGAGTTACGGCCGGCTGCTTTGGCATCGTTGCCACCAGCAAAGCCGTTTTCACCGGATACAGTATTGTTCGTACCAAATGCCAACGCATTATTTGCGTCGATATTATTTTGGAATCCCCATACTGCGGAGCTAGTAGAATTCGTAGATATGGTATTGTTTGTACCACCTACTGTATTATTGCTAGTTGCGCCGGCTACATTGACAGCCAGCGCGGAAATCGCGAGTACCGCTGTTACTGTTTTACTCATTGTGTTTATACCTCACCATCAAATTCATTCATCATTGTTTCAACTGTATTAATTGCGGGGCGTTTATCGCTGTCCGGTACAAGTGTAGGCTTGCCTTCGGGCTTGTCGATATACGCCTCTAAGTATTCTGCGACGCCCTTTTTACCAAGAACCTTTTGCAGATTCGTGATACCTTCAAGTTCACGTGGTTTAAAGATGTCTTCTTCCTTGTAGCCATTATCGAGTAACGTTTTAGCTGCAGCATCCGGATCCGTGATAGTACGTCTTGATGTACCTTCTACTAATTTGTATCCAGGCCATTGCTTTTCACCTGATAAGGCTTTCTCATAGGCAAAGTCGTAAACACCTTTAATCCATTTTGTGATTAAATCCTTCATCGCTAGGATGTCGGATACTTCCTGATCAGTTAGCAATTGATTTAACTTGCCACCGTCTTTATAGAAAGCCGTAAGGCAAGTATCAGCTAATGCCCGGCAGGTATGCCGTGCTTTACAAAAGTTACAGTAATCACAAGGCGTACAATCGCCCTCACCACGAAAGGCACGCTGTGCGATTGGTTTGATTTCTTCACCCCAATCAAGCAGTTCCTCAAGCGCCATTTCATCGGTAGATACGCTGTCCAGTCTTGGCTGAACGATGGTCATGCGGACCGATTTAACGTCATACAGGAACTCGTTTATGTCGTAAGCACCCAACGCGTAGAGCCTCATTTGTGTGTTTTCAATGGCACTCACTGGAACGCCCTTGCCGTACTTCAGGTCAATCACTTCCAGGATGCCGTCCGCTACGATTACCATATCGCCCGTACCAAAGCCATCAGGTACCCACCTAGAGAAGTCGAGCCGTGCTTCAATCATGGATTCCGCATCAGATGAACGGGCACGAGCCTCGTTCACCTTTTCTTCGCAGATGTCAACATATCGGTTAACGGCTTCTATCATTTCAGTAGAGTAGTCATCTAGCTTAGGCGTTTTTTTGCCCTCCAGTTTATGGCGCAGGATGGATTCTGCTAGGTCGTGTGCTACCGTACCTTCCGCAGCATAGGGCGATTGTTCATCAGGGAACATCGCTTCTAATCTTGCTGAAGGAGTACATACTAGCCATCTGGCGCTACTTGATGCACCTAGTAAAGCGTGTTTCTTAGTCACGGCTATTCACCCATTCCATAATTTGAATACGTTGTTCATCGGTAGCAGATGTTACCTTTTCGGCGCCGATGCTATCTAAGAAGGCTTTGAATTCGCCTTTTGCTTTCGTTTTATCAGCGGCTTTTGCCATTACATCTTTCACTGCTTCACGAGTTGCCTCGAGGCTAGGAACTTCTTTTTCAGGTTCCACTGCGGGCGCGGGTTCTTCTTTAACCGGTTCAACTTTGACTGGGGTTTCTACTTTAGTAATAGCTTTTGCCTTTTTAGCCTTAACTTCTTCCTTTGCACGGTCGATAGCATCGGCTTTATCTATAGAAGAACCTACGATAGCTCGGTATAGGTCTTTGATTTCTTGATTTAATTCATTAGCGGTTTCTACTGTGATTTTTAACTCGATCATTGTTTTGTTTCCTTTCGGTTTAACTATGTGATATACTTTAAATGGATATTTTTCTATGGGCCCTTTACACATTGCCATGCGTGAGGGCATTTTTTTTGTGCCTAAGCATTCATCAGGACACGTTGTACAGTCTTGCAATTTAATCACCGCCCTTCAGTGCACTTAAATCTAATGTTGTTCCCTTGTCAGTATTTTGCCACTCATAAAAGTCAAGCCCTGACGATTTTAAAATATCGGCAGCCGCTTTACCTCCAGGGGCGGCATCGATAACACGACGCGCAGATTGATAAGCGTTCTCTAACTTTTCAAGTTTTTCATCATACGGTTTTGCAATTGTATAGAGTAATTTAATCTCATCTTTTGGGTTATCAATTCGCGCCGTCCACAAATTGCTTATCATACGGTTTAACATCACATCACAAGAGACAAGGCTTTGTTTGAATGTTGAACCGTAACCTGCCTTTTCTAGCGCGTTTGCAACCGATTCCGCAGAAGATAATAAATCTTTAAATTTTACAAATAGAGAGCTTGCTTCTACGGCGTTTCGTAAAGCTTCTGTTCGTGCTTTTTTCAAAGGATCATACCTTTTCAAATATTCACTACGGACAAAGTCACGAACTGCTGATTTTGTAATGTTTATTTTTGGCATAATATTCTCCTCTGTTTTACGGGTTGATGTATTTCTTTACATTTTTTACATACGGCGCGCGGTGCGCCTGTCGTAAAGTTCCAATACTGGTAGGGGCCTTTTAGCCTCTTATTACATCTCGTACAGCGCTGAGTTCTCATACGTACTACCTTTAAAATCTATAGCTCTGTACCTGACGGTCGCGCATTAATTTACGGCGTAATCGTCTAACCTCAATTCTGTACTCAGATACCATCCAGGCCATGAAGCCACATAATATCTGGAACAGTGCTTGCATAAATCCAATACGGTCAAGCTCTATACTTCCCACAGATCCGATAATCATGAACAGTGCGGCCGCTTTTAAGAACCCATTCATACGATGTGTGCCTCCTTAAACTCTTTATCGATTTTGCTGTCTGTCCATCCAAGTGTATTAGATAGGTAGTGTCTGAACCCGTCCTTATCTATGGAAAACGTTCTGCCCTTTTTGCCTCCCGTTTGCCAGCACTGCGCAAACGGGAATTTATCTCTTGCGATGCATTCCCGAACCGCAGTCATGGTCCATCCCAATACCGTGGCCATCTGGCAAACGGCAATTGTTTTAGTGATCATATTTACCTCCTTTAATTTAGAATTAAATACTCCGGAGGAATCCCAAGTACTATACAAATTTGTTGTGCATATTCGTATCTAATTGGGTACCCCCTGAGAGCTTTATCAATAGTACTTGCCCGCAGTTTTGTATGCTTTACTAATAAATCAAATGACAATGCATCTTTCATAGCTTTACGTAATTTAGTTTCATCTAGTACTACTTTATTCATATTTTTATCCACCGAATATACGAAATATCGTACTATTTTTTAAAAAAAAGATAATCTAAGGACTCACTTACGCCGAGTGCAGATTTAATTTTAATAGCCTCGCTAAGTAGCAAAGGATATTTTCCGTTTAATTTATCTACCAGTGTCATATATCTCATTCCTATCTTAATAGATAAGTCCTTCCTACTCCAACCTAGGCGGCCAAGTTCTGCATTTACATTTGGGTACATACATCGTCTCACCTCGTTTCTATCTACTTAAATACCTATACATACACACGAAATATCGTGTGTCTTTATGGCTTAATTGTAGTACGAAATATCGTGTATGTCAAATTTAAGGTTGTTTAATATTCTTTGCAAGCTAATTTATATATGAAATATCGTGTTTATATATTGAAATATCGTGTTTATAATGATATAATTAGGTACAAGATAATTAGTTAGGAGTATAAAACAATGACAAGAGAAGAATTTTTAAAAGAACGAATACTACAAATAGATAGTATTAGAGGATTTGCGGCATCAATAGACATGCCTTATACGACGCTTTTATCTATTCTTAAAAATGTAGGCGGAGCATCTATAGATAATATTCTCAAAATTTGTAGCGGATTAGGGATTTCCGCGGACTACTTAGCCACATTAGAAGACGGCTCTCGATTAGATGATTCATTTGATCCTGATTTAATTGCATTACAACGAAATTATAAATCGTTAGACAATGCATCTAAAAAGGAGCTAAGTTCTTATGCTCAATATCTTTATACTAAGCAAGGAGGTAAAATGCCTGAGGATGATGATATCGACTAGTAAAGAAAATGTAATACAAACAGCTAATAAAATCAGACCAATACTAACTAATAATTTAAAACTAACAGCCAGACCCATATTAAGATATTTAGTTGATAACTACGGAGTCAACATAATGACTTACAAAGAAGTTGAGAGGGATTATAATATAAGCTCCTTTCAACTAAATCGATTAACGCAATCAAATGATGCCGTATCATATTATCTACCATCAACACAACAATTCCATCTATTATATAATTCAGAGGTTTCTACCAAAGCCCGCAAAATATGGAGTATTTATCATGAGGCAGGGCACATTATTCGTGAGCACCAATTAGCGTGCCAGAACAGCAGTAAAGACGAAAGAAAGCTAATGGAATGGGAGGCTAATACGTTTACAAGAGAAATTTTGGCGCCAACTACATTAGTTTTAGGCGCAATTTCTAAATATCGTAAAGACTCGGCAACATTTCAGGATCTATATTTTATGTACAGACATTTATTTGGCTTAAGCAAACAGGCAGCTTCTTTAGCAAGTAGCAAAGTGTATAGGGAAACGCCAACAATTAACCAAGATCTTTTGAACTTTTACAGCAATCAACTCAGCGATATTTTCCCTTATATAAAAACAAGATCTGACTACGAGCAAGTAATATCGTGTATAACAAAATCGGAATACGACGTATTTAAGAGTGCTAGAGATTTACTAGGAGCTTGGTCGCCTATAGGGCGAACTTATATGCTGTCTAAAATTTAGGGAGATAAAAAAAATGAAAAAAGTGTTAGTAACAGGGGTTTTAATTACTGCTTTATGTATTGCCGGCTGCGGAGGGCCTGTTGATAATATTAAAGATGCAACAGGTTTATCAAAAGAACAGTCCCAGCAAGTACTTACCGAATTACAAAGCGTTGGGGTCACTGAGTTCGGTAATGTAAATAAAGTAGCAGATCAGCAAGGCGTGTATTACATTGTTGATGAAAAGTATGGACAAACATTCTTCCGCATCAAAAATGATAAAGTTAGTGAAATCGAAAACAGCTTCTCTACAGTTTACAAAAATGGACAAAAGATGAACGACATTAGCAATGTCTATATTAGTGATCAACAAAAAGCAGCATATCAAGTGGCAGCTAAAGACGCTGTATCCGCTCGACTAAAGGCACCATCTACTGCTAAATTTGATATAAAACAAGTCATTCGTTATGATAATAGCGTTACCGTTCGTGGCACGGTTGACGCACAAAATGGATTTGGCGCAATGGTTCGAGGTATGTTCTTTGTGAAAATCAAAGCGGATACGGGAGAAGTAGACTCCGTCAGCATTAATAATTTATAACAGTCCGTGCACAGCGTGATATAATAAGGGTACCAGTACCCATCCACGCTTCAGGGTTTAACGACTACAGCGCGCCAGGATGGGTCTTTTTATTATATCGTTTTGCAGATACAAAAATTCAGTACGTGCAAAAATTGCACGTACTGAATAGGGCTTTTTATGCTGAAAAAAAGTTAGTTCTGATGTGGGTTCTTCCGAATTTGTTGACGTCAACAAATTCGGAACTATTGAGGCTTATTCACTATAAACAAGGAGGATATATCTATGGCCATGAAACGCGCCAACGGAACAGGATCCGTTTACAAGATGAAGCATAAGCCCCTACGTAAGCCATATCGAGCCGTGGTGACTCTCGGATACAATTCTGAGGGTAAGCCCTTACGTAAATCAATAGGCACCTTTGCAACGCAAAAAGAAGCGCATAATGCATTATCGGCTTATGATGCTAATGCTCCGCAATATGAAGTCAAGGATACGACCTTTGGCCAATGTTGGGAATGGATGATTGAAGATAAGATACGTAAAGGGGTTATTTTAGAAAAAGGCGGCTATCTTTACAATAAAAAGAAGGTTGAGCATCTACTAAAAATACCTATCAAGGACATAAGACTTGCACATATGCAAGACGTCATTGACAGGTATGCAGATAAAAGCCATACAACTTTAGTACAAATTAAAACTGCTATGAAAGCAACTTTTGACGCTGCTATCAAAAATGATATCGTTGATAAGAACTATGCTGCGCTTGTAACGCTTCCACAAAAGGTAAAATCTGAAATCCATAAACCTTTTACACCTGTTGAGATATCTCATTTATGGGAGCTGGCAAAAACAGACCGGGATGCTCGCATATTATTGGTGTACATATATTCAGGAATACGACCTGGTGAAATCCAAGGCATTAAACTAAAAGATGTTTATATTAAAGATAGATACATGATTGGTGGCAGTAAAACTGCAGCAGGTAAGAATCGCATCATACCGATTGCGGAATCTATCCTACCATTCATTAAGGAGTGGTATAAGTTAAGTAGCTTCCAACGGCACGAATATCTACTTCCGAAAGATACGCCTAAGCACTTATTAGTAGCTATTCGAAACTACTTAAACAAGCATTTCCCTGGGCACCTCCCGCACGATGGAAGGCATACATGCGCTACGCTATTAATTCATATCGGTATATCGGAAGCTACGACAAAAACTATATTAGGTCATCGACATTCGGACGTAACCAATCAAGTATATATCCACAAAGACGTGTCTGAATTAGTAGCAGCAGTAAATAAATTACCTGATAAGAATAGCCTTTTATGTGAGGATTATGCGTCTTTAACTTTCTCCAAAAGTTGAGCAACGGTTGAGCAACCGAGTTGATTTTAAAAAATCTAAAACAATCTGCAAATAAATAAAGCCGGTAAATACGTATATTTACCGGCTTTATGGCATTATTGTATCTGTTTATATAACATATAAAAGCCTGTTAGGGCACCGATTAATCCAAGAATAACCATGCATAATGGCATGGTATCCATCCATGTATCCAATTTATATCCTATCCAGATAAATCCACCGATACAAAATAAAAGGGTCAGCCCTGCCGATGTAGCCATCGCCAGAGCTTTCACCATATCCTTGTCCATATTATTTACCAAATCGATTAGGACGATTAGCATCGCCTAAGAACTCGTGACGTAAAGCTTGCAAGATACGCTCAGATGCTTTGCCATCACCATAGGGGTTAACCGAATTCGACATCGTCTTATACGCTGCTGCATCATGTAATAGCTCATGAGCAGCTTTATATACCGCGTCTTTATCAGTACCTACAAGGCGTACTGTACCAGCATCAACAGCCTCGGGGCGTTCTGTAGTATCACGCAATACGAGAACTGGTTTACCGAGAGCGGGGGCCTCTTCTTGAATTCCGCCAGAATCTGTAAGAATTAAATAGGACTTAGCCATCAAGTTTGCAAATGGCTCATAATCAAGAGGATCGATAAGTGTAACACGGTCAACATCCCCTAGTTCCTCTCGAACTACTTGACGAACTTTAGGATTTTTATGCACTGGGAATACCACTTGAATATCATCAAAATCATTCAATAAATCACGAATGGCTTGATACACATGGCGCATAGGTTCACCAAGGTTTTCACGACGATGTGTGGTAACAAGAACTGTACGCTTATTTGGATCCAGTGCATTAATAGCCGCATCATCAAAGACATAATTATCTTTTACCGTTGTATCTAGTGCATCAATTACAGTATTACCAGTAACATAAAGGTGATCAGTATTAATATTTTCTCGTTTTAAATTCGCTTCAGAACTAGCAGTAGGTGCAAAATGATAGGTTGCCAAGGAACCTGTTAATTTGCGGTTCATCTCTTCTGGAAATGGAGAGTAAATATCGCCTGTACGAAGGCCTGCCTCCACATGACCTACTGGGATTTCTTGGTAAAAGGATGCCAACGCACCTGCAAAGGTTGTTGTCGTATCACCATGAACGAGTACTACATCAGGTTTTGCTTCTTCTAAAACGGATTTTAATCCCATCAATGCACGATTTGTCACATCGTACAACGTTTGACCTTGGCTCATGATATTCAAATCATAATCAGGCGTAATGTCAAACAGGCGCAACACTTGGTCGAGCATATCTCTATGTTGTGCTGTTACAGTTACAATTGGCTCCATATCTGGTGCCGCTTCTAAGGCTTTTACTAGCGGAGCCATTTTGATTGCCTCTGGTCTTGTACCAAAGATAGTCATTACTTTCAACATTTACTCATCCTCCACAGAGTCTAATAAAAAAGGGGCGCATTGCGCCCCTACATTGGTTACTCTTTTTTAGAGTCATCATCTGAATGCTCTAATGCTTTTGCCAATTCTTTGCGATCAAACGAAATAGTCTCATCTAAATCGCTACGTTCAATTGTAGGGCGTGGTAAGGGATGTCCCGCCGCATCACTATGTGTAATAACACCCAAGCGACGAGCCACATAGATACTACATAGGAAAATGGCTAAGACTAGTACGCAACCAATCCAAGCATTAACCTCTGCAACGATAACCGAAACACCACCGAAGAGAGCGGTAACGGCATACATCATCAATACTGCTTGTTTTTGAGATAAGCCTTGTGCCAATAAACGATGGTGTACATGACCTTTATCTGGTTTAAAGATAGGTCGTCCACTAATCTTACGACGTACGATAGCAAACAATGTATCTAATATAGGTAAACCAAGAACGATAGCTGGAACAACTAAAGCAATGGTAGCTGCCGTTTTCACGGCCCCCATAACAGATATGGCTGCTAAGGTATAGCCGAGGAGCATCGAACCGGTATCCCCCATAAATATCTTGGCGGGATTAAAATTGTACCGCAAGAAACCTACCGTAGCACCTGCAAGAGCCAATGCGATACAAGCTAAATCAATTTGACCTAATTGTAATGTCATCGCACATACGGCAATACAAGCGATAAAGGAAATCCCTGCTGCCAAGCCATCAAGCCCATCGATTAGATTGACAATATTGGTAAATCCTACAATCCAGAATATGGTCAACGGAATGGCCCAATACTTCAAGTAAACTACACCACCCCAAGGGAGGTTGATAAAGTCTACGCGAATATCATAGGCCACAAGAATGGCTGCAGCAATAATTTGCCCCATCAATTTCGTCTTCGGTTCAATTTGTCGGATATCGTCCCAAATACCAACAAGTACTAGAATAACAGTACCCAATACGAACCCGAATAATTTATGGTCATGAGGAATACTATTATTAAATAGCACAGATCCTATATAACCAAGAAAAATAGCCAATCCACCAAGACGGGGAATAGCACCATGATGCACTTTACGAGCATCAGGTTTATCAATGGCCCCTACGGCAACAGCAAAGCGCTTAACCAAGGGGGTTAGTGCAAAGGTTATGACGAGAGCCAACACAAAGGCCCACACATAATCAGGCACATACTCACTCATAAGTACACCTCCAACAACTCGAATTCAACAGATTCGAGGTTTCAACTTAGTTTGTTAAGCTGCGAATAGGTGCTGGAATACGACCGCCACGAGCAATAAACTCAGCTGCGCTGTATGGACTTACTTCAATAATTGGAGCATAGCCAAGAAGGCCGCCAAATTCAACAACTTCTCCAACTGTTTTACCAGGAACTGGGATAACGCGGACTGCTGTTGTTTTATTATTAATCATGCCGATAGCAGATTCGTCGGCGATGATAGCAGAAATTGTATCTGCTGTTGTGTCGCCAGGAATAGCAATCATATCGAGACCTACGGAACATACACAAGTCATAGCTTCTAATTTATCAAGGGATAGACTACCGCAAGATACAGCATCAATCATGCCTGCATCTTCAGAAACCGGAATGAAAGCACCACTTAAACCGCCTACGTGAGAGGATGCCATAAGGCCACCTTTTTTCACCGCATCGTTTAACAAGGCTAATGCTGCTGTAGTACCATGGCAACCACAGGAAGATAAGCCCATTTCTTCAAGGACATGAGCTACGGAGTCACCTACTGCAGGCGTTGGTGCCAAGGACAAGTCGATGATACCAAATGGTTTACCAAGGCGACGAGATGCCTCTTGTGCTACCAATTGACCAACACGTGTAATTTTGAACGCCGTACGTTTAATAGTTTCGGCCACAACGTCAAATGGTTCACCACGCACTGCTTCAAGAGCATGTTTTACAACACCTGGGCCAGATACACCTACGGAAATAGCGCTATCACCTTCGGTTACACCGAAGAAAGCACCTGCCATAAATGGATTATCTTCTACAGGATTACAGAAAATAACGAGCTTAGCACAACCAAGTGCATCATTATCTTTAGTAAGGTCAGCCGTCTTTTTAACGATAATGCCCATATCACGAACTGCATCCATGTTGATACCTGTTTTAGTGGAACCAACACCAACAGAACTACAAACGATGTCTGTTGTGGCTAACGCTTCAGGAATAGAATCGATAAGAATACGGTCAGCTTTAGTCTCACCTTTCGTAACGAGTGCAGAAAAACCACCGATAAAATTAATACCCACAGTTTTGGCTGCGCGGTCAAGCGCTTCTGCAATTGGTACATAAGATGTTAAATCACTGCCACCAGCCACTAAGGAAATCGGTGTTACAGAAATACGTTTATTGATGATAGGCACACCAAATTCACGCTCAATGTCCTCACCGGTTTTAACCAAATGTTCAGCTTCTTTGGTAATACGGTCATAAATGCGATTGCAGAGTTCTTTACCAGAGCTAGATGCACATTCTAACAAGCTAATGCCCATTGTAATGGTACGCACATCAAGCTTGTTATCATGAATCATCTGATTCGTTTCAAGAATATTGTCAATAGATAACATGTGCGCCTCCCTATCCAACGCGGTGCATACTAAGGAAAATATCAGCATGTTGCGCACGAATTTCTACGCCTAATGTATTACCTAGTTCGGATAAAGCATCTTGAATAGATGTTAAATCTTTTACGTCGTTAGTTTCGGTTTCACACATCATAATCATATTAAACAAACCATCTAGAATCGTCTGATTAATAGATAAGATATTTACTTTATGGTCTGCCAAAATACTGCTGACACCAGCAATGATACCTACTCGGTCGACACCAACTACGGTAACTACTAATTTCATACAATCACCTTTTCTGACTCACTACAAACTATGTAAATGAAAATTCATTCATTCTATAAACTATATTAATATATTATATCACATATATCATATTAAGAGCGTGAAAACTTTATGAGAATGCTCATTCGGTCTCTATGGTGCCATTTAATGCAGCATTGACAATTTCCTCACCTGCAGTGAGTAGTGCCACCAGACCTAAATCGCCTTTGTAACTTTCACCATAAATTTTGTATAAATCTTCTGTACCAGATGGTCTAGCTACGAACCACCCTTTATCAGTTTCTACGCGTACACCATCGATTGGCATATCATTATACAATGATGTGGTACGAATATTCGTGATGGGATCACCATCAACAGTAGTGGCAGTAATTAATTCAGCACTCATTTGTTTTAGGATTTGTTTTTGCTCTTTTTTGCATGGTGCATCAATACGGCCAAAACTTGGATTTCCAAACTCCTCAACAAATTCGTCAGCCATTTTTAGTGCAGATTTGCCCATAACGGCCATGATTTCCATACTTAACAAAGCCATAATCATACCATCTTTATCGGTAGTCCAAACAGTGCCATCCTTTTTCAAGAAGGAAGCGCCCGCACTTTCTTCACCACCTATGCCAATGGCTCCATCAAATAAAAACTGTGAAAAATATTTAAAGCCCACAGGTACTTCAAACACAGGAATTTCAGCATCAGCAGCCCATTTATCAATCATCGTAGTGCATACAACAGTCTTACCAACACCCTTATTTTTCCATCCCCGCGTGGTAAATAAATAGCGAGCTGCTAATGTTAAAAATGTATTAGCCGATATAAGCCCACTGGACACGACAATGCCATAGCGATCATAATCAGGATCATTACCGACTGCTAAATCAAAATCCCCGATTCGATTAATAACCGAAGCCATCACATAAGTGGAAGAACAGTCCATACGAACTTTGCCATCATGGTCATAGGTCATAAAACTAAAGGTCGGATCATAATCATCATGAATGATAGTTAAATCAAGATCATATCGTTCCTTGATAGCATTCCAATAGCTGGCACCGCTACCACCTAATGTGTCCACCAATACCTTTGGACCGGCCGCTTTAATGGCCTCCATATTAATAACATCGCCTAATTCTTCCACATATAAGCCTTTATAGTCATATGGCACTTGTGCAGTAGGTTCAATATTATCTATGCTAATGCGCTTAAAGTCCTCGCTTTCACAATAGGCAGTCAAATACTCGTTGGCACGCATCTCAATCCATTTTGTCACCACCGTATCAGCAGGACCACCGATAATCGTATTATATTTAATGCCCCCATTATCAGGCGGGTTGTGAGACGGTGTAATAATGATACCGTCCGCCTTATCGTCATGTTCTTCATTGTATCGAATAATAGCGCGTGATACAGAAGGTGTTGGGACGAAAGCCATATCACAATCTACCATAGCTGTAACGCCATTACCAGCTAATACCTCAAGCACGGTCACTAGTGCGGGCTGAGATAATGCATGCGTATCTTGGCCTACGAATATTGGACCAGTAGCACCAAATTGTTTACGACCATCACAAATGGCTTGTGTAATAGCCGCCACATGAAGGTCTGTAAATGTACCATCTACGGAGGTACCACGATGGCCAGATGTACCGAATGAAACCAATTGTGTAGGATTTGTCATATCTGGAACATTATCAAAGTACGCATCTACAATGGTCTGTACATCTATAATATCTTGTTCTTGAACAGGTTTTCCTGCTAATGCATGAGCCATGCTAGCCTCCTTATTCTAATCTTTGTGTTCTACATAATGAGCATTATCCTTACATTCTTTGACGAGATTTTCTATCGACGTCGGCACAACAGGTGTAGTGAATCCTTTGCCGATAACCTCTTGTGCATCTGTGATGAGAATGAAAGCCTCATTATCCACTTCTTCTATAACTTCTTTTAATTTATTGACTTGCAGCAAATTAACCGCTACCATTACAATCTGTTTCGGCGTTCTAGTATAAGCACCGATACCATTGATAATCGTCGCACCACGGCCGACCTTACTAATGACCGCATCACAGACCTCATAGGTTCGATAGGTAATGATGAAAGCTACCTTTCGTTGATTAAAACCAATGACGACCTTATTGGTAATAATCGTATATACATACAACGATACGAGTGTAACCGCTACAGCCTCTAAGCCAACCACAAATACAGCAGCTGCTAAGATAGCAGCATTGATGACACTATTAATGGATCCCATTTGAAGCCCATAGTATTTTCGGACAATCAATGCTATCGGATCAAGTCCACCCGTATTACCGCCAACACGATATACCATACCGAGGCCTATCCCCGTTGTAACACCAGCCATCATAGAACTCAACAATGGATCAGAAATGACCATATTGTATTGCAAGAAATCAAAGGCATCTACCATCCAGGACAACATGACGGTACCATACAAGGTATTGACCACCACGCGCTTGCCTAGCCAATGCCAAGCCGCCCAAAATATAGGAATGTTTAAAATCACATTCCATGTACCAACGGAAAGTCCTGTGATGTAATAGAGTATAAGACCAACACCACTAATTCCTGTGCTCACCAATTTGTGCGGTAACACAAACGCATCGATGCCAACGCCAAAAATAGCACAGCCTATGGCAACGATTATACATTGGTATACATCATCTTTATATTTAGACCACATATAGGCCTCCCTAAATTGCCATTTCACTATAAATATTCTATAATTAATTAATTGAATATATAGCATTATCACTATATATTTACATACATATACAGTTTCATCATAAACTACTTAATGTTTATTTTCAATCATTTTTAATCTCATGTACGAATGGTATAGAAATTTGTACAAATCATATGTCGCATCGAGGATTTTATGTCAAAAAGTATCGAACAATTAGGTCATAGTAAAATCAATATCGGCCTTGCTATTACTGGTAAACGCGATGACGGATATCACAATATCGACAGTATATTCCAGTCTATTCGTTTGGCTGACTCCATCTACTTTGCCAAACATCACTCCGTTGTATTCTCCGGTGTAGCACCAGAGTTACCACAATACATTCAAGATCTCATCCCCTATGATGAACGCAATTTAGCATTAAAAGCATTGCGCGAAGTACAAAAGTATACAGGATGTAAGGCAGGCGCTGCTATTCACCTCATGAAACGCGTACCCGCGGCGGCAGGTCTTGGCGGTGGCAGCGCAGATGCAGCAGCGATGCTACTAGGCCTCAATAAGTTTTGGGATTTGCGCCTCACCATGGATGAGTTGATGACATTAGGTGCTAAACTCGGCTCCGATGTACCATTCTTATTAAAAGGTGGCACGGCTCGTGGTACAGGTCGCGGTGAAAAACTCGTCTATCATCCATCACCTGAACCTCATTGGCTATTATTGGTAAAACCTGAAATTTCTGTATCCACTGCAGTAGCCTACGGTCGTTATAACGGTCAGTCCAACGCCACTTCAGATACAATTACTAATGTATTACACCATTTAGAACAAAATGATATGTATGGGGCTTTCACAAATAGCGCTAATACATTTGAAGAATTATTATTCCCTGATCACGACGAACTGATTACGTGTAAAGAGTTCTTTACGAGCCGTGACTATCCAACCATCATGACCGGTAGTGGCCCTACCATGGTTGTCTTATTAGAAAAACCGGCTCAAGCATTGTCCTTACAAGAAGAGATCAAAAAAGCTGGTCATAACTGGCTTTCACTAATTACAAAAACCTGCACACAGGAGGAGGTACAATGACAAAACGATTGCAACCTATACGTCTAGATGCCTATAAACCATTAAGCGAAGTAGTGAGTGAAACATTACGCTCGGCCATTCAGGACGGCACCCTTAAACCGGGTGAACGCCTCATGGAAATTCCTCTCGCCGAAGAACTCGGTGTGAGCAGAACCCCTATCCGCGAAGCGATTCGCAAACTCGAACTTGAGGGATTCGTCGTAATGGTTCCACGTCGCGGTACCTATGTGGCAAATATTTCGTTAAAAGATATTACCCAAGTATTCGAAATCCGTTCCGCCCTTGAAGAATTAGCCGCTGGACTTGCAGCAGAGCGCATTACAAGCGATGAAATAGAAACGCTAGAGCGCATGCTCGTGGAAATCGGCGATCACATGGAAAACAAAGATATGGATAGTGTAGTAGCCGCAGACGTAGCATTTCACGAGGTCCTCTACAAGGCTTCCCGTAATGAGCGCTTAGCAGACATCGTCCACAACTTGCGCGAACAAACATACCGATTCCGCAGCTTTTCCATGAACCAACCAGGCCGGTTACGCAAAACGTGGGAAGAGCATCGCCTCTTGGTCGAAGCCATCGCATCCCATAACGCGGTACAAGCTCGTAAACTAGCGCGTATCCACATGGAACATTCTGAACAAACCTTATTACAAGGCATGGAGGATGCCAAGTCCTTTAGTACAGATGATATATAATACTAGAAACTCCTAGATGACTGCATACTACACGCATACATAGATATAAATTGTATTTATGTATGCGTGTTTGTTATATTCTATAGAAGAATGTTTCATTTTTTGGTACAATAGATACAAATTTTATAGTGTTATTAAAGAAAGGTGAGTTTTATGGAAGCTCTACTCAATGATGCAGTCTCCACAGTCAATACCTACCTGTGGAACTACTTAATCATCTTTATTCTCATCGGTGCTGGTCTCTTCTTTACGATGACCACTGGTGCCGTCCAAATCCGCATGTTTAAGGAAATGGTTCGCCTTGTCGCTTCTGGCGCTGGTTCTAAAACAGAAAAGAACCATGTATCCTCATTCCAAGCATTCTGCGTTAGTACCGCATCTCGCGTAGGTGTTGGTAACATCGCTGGTATCGCTATCGCCGTTGTACTTGGCGGTCCTGGCGCCGTGTTCTGGATGTGGGTTATCGCCCTTATCGGTGCTGCTACTGGCTTTATTGAAAGTACACTCGCTCAAATTTACAAGGAACCTGTTGCCAAAGGCGGTTTCTACGGTGGTCCTGCCTACTATATCCGCTATGGTCTCAACAACAAATTCCTAGCGGTTTTATTCGCTATTTTAATCAGCATTACCTATGGTTGGATTTACAACTCTGTACAAGCCAACACATTGGCTGCATCCCTTCAAATTTTCAACTTTGATGTAGCCTATACCGGTGTTGTTGTAGCCGTACTTGTTGGTCTTATCATCTTTGGTGGTATCAACCGCGTTGCCAAAGCATCTGAAATCATCGTTCCAATCATGGCTGTTCTTTACATTGTGACTGCCTTATTCGTAGTCATCTCCAATATCAGCCAATTCCCTCATGTAATCTATACAATCGTTACATCTGCATTTGAACCATCTGCAGCCGGTGGTGGTCTATTAGGTGCTACTGTAATGAATGGTATTAAACGTGGTCTATTCTCCAACGAAGCCGGTGAAGGTTCTGTACCAAATGCAGCTGCAACAGCCGCTGTTAATCACCCTGTAGAACAAGGCCTTGTTCAAGCATTCGGTGTATTCCTTGATACATTCATTATCTGTACAGCATCCGCGTTTATCGTTCTCATGGTTGGCGACTATAGCACAACAGGTCTTACTGGTGTAGCACTTGTTCAATACAATCTAGCTCAAGAGCTCGGTTCCTGGGCACCTACTGCTGTTGCTGTATTCATCGTAATGTTCTCCTTTAGTTCCCTTATCGGTAACTACTATTATGGTGAAATCAACATCAGCCACTTAACAGACAAAAAATATTGTCTCCATTTATTCCGTATCGGCGTAGTCCTAATGACATTCATCGGCTCTATCGCATCCCTTGATCTTGTATGGAACCTAGCCGACTTATTCATGGCGTTCTTAGTGTTAACAAACATTAGCTCCATCGTTCGCATGGGACGTACCGCAGGTCTTGCGCTTGATGATTACATCAAACAGCGTAAAGCTGGTATCGATACGCCTGTATTTAACCGTTCCATTCTTAATCATACATTTGGTATTGTATGGTGGGGCGAAGGTCAAACTACAGATTCCTCTGTACCTGCTACACCTGTAGAAGATACAATCGAAAAATAATATATACCGATTCTTAGGGTCTTTATTCTTTGGAATAAGGACCCTATTTTTTGTGAAAGCTCTAACTATTTACAATCATATCCAACTATAGAATATAGTTAACATTGTATGTAGGGTATTCATTCGTCCATGTCGAATACAATAAATAGCAAGACATTTAAACAATCCATTGATTCTGAATTATCAGGAGGACTTTTATATGCAAAACTATAATCCCTATGAAAACATGTTAAACACACTTGATGTAGCGGCCGAAAAACTGGGTTATACAAGAAATGATTATGAAGTACTACGCCATCCAGAACGGGAACTAAAGGTATCCGTTCCACTCCAACTAGACAATGGCGAAGTCCGCGTATATGAAGGCTATCGTTGTCAACACTCCACATTGCGTGGCAGTGCCAAAGGCGGTCTTCGTTTTCACCCAGATTCTGATGAAAACGAAGTTCGTGCATTAGCGGCTTGGATGACTATAAAAAATGCTATTGCTAATATCCCTTATGGTGGTGGTAAAGGGGGCATCAAGGTTGATTCTAAAACATTGAACCCTCGCGAATTAGAACGGTTAACGCGTAACTTTGTACGTCGCATTGCACCTATCATCGGCGTTAATACCGACGTTCCTGCTCCCGACGTAAATACAAATGCACAAATCATGAGCTGGATTGTTGATGAATACAGCACATTAAAAGGCGAATGGAGCCCAGGTATCGTTACAGGTAAACCTATCGAAGTAGGCGGCTCCCTAGGTCGTAACGAAGCTACCGGCCGTGGTTGCCTTATCGCATTACAATGCTATTTAGCCAAAAAAGGCTTAGATATTAAAAACATGACTGTCGCCGTTCAAGGCTTTGGTAATGTAGGGTCCGTTGGTGCTCGCCTCATTGCAGAAGCTGGTGCTAAGGTTGTAGCTATCGGCGACGTAGCTGTTAATCTATACAATCCAAATGGCCTTGATGTTGAAAAAGCTTATGAATATGCTAATTCTCATGGTCGTTCCTTGGTTGGTTACTCCGAGCCAGGCATGACTACCATTACCGGCCAAGAATTGTTAGCCCAAGATGTGGATATCCTCTATCTGGCAGCCCTTGAAAATCAACTTAACAAGGACAACATGGAAAATGTACGTGCTAAGATTATCTTAGAAGGTGCTAATGGTCCAACTACAAATGATGCGGATACATACTTCTTTGAAAAAGGCATCGATATTATTCCTGACGTACTTGCTAATGGTGGCGGTGTAGTTGTATCCTACTATGAATGGGTGCAAAACAAAGCTGGCTTCTACTGGTCCCTCGAAGAGGTAAATGAACGCCTCACTAGAAATATGCAAAACAGCTTTGAAGCAGTATGGCAAATGCAACAAAAATACAATGTAGCCCCTCGCCTAGCTGCATACATGGTAGCCCTCGAACGACTTGTCATAGAAACAACACTTCGCGGCTACAATTGCTAAGGTTATTCTCCAACAATTTCATATAGTAAAAGGACTGGCTTTCCATTGTGAAAGTCAGTCCTTTTATGTTATATGTTATGTAGTTATTTAATGGCGTTCATCAAAGCGGCTACTGTACGGCGAGATGCGAGAGCTTTCACCAATGTAGCACCTACGATGCCTGGGATTGTTTGACCAATCAATAAATTGATCACCAATGCCCAGTACGGAACACCTACGAGTGGGCTAAGCCACAATGGTACGCATAATGCAGGTACTAAGATAATTGGCAGCATCGCCCACCACGCGCTAAGTCCAGCACGGCGCATCAATACGATGATACCAGTCGTCAAAATACCAACACCAAAGCCCCCTACCATATCAAGGATGCCAAGGCCTCCGAACAAGAAATTAGAAATGAGGTTACCTATGCCCATAGGAACGATTAAGAACGGAAAGGCATAAGCAAGTGCATATAAAGATGTAGCTATACGAATTTGGTACGCACCGAAGGAAATTCCTTGGGTTAGATAAATAAGAACAATATACAATGCTACTACCATAGCAGAAATCGTTAATTTTCGTGTAGAAATCATGCACTCACCTCCTTTTCAATAAAAAAGAGCATGGCAAAACTACCATGCTCGAATGTGCTTATGTTTTCCGTAGTTTTGTTTAGAGACAGGATGGTTTCAAACTGTCTTATGTAGTTGTTCGCCGTTTGGCTCGATATTTATCATAACATAAATCATTTGTTACGGCTAGGTGTTATTGTGGTGATAGAATTGATTGCTTTTGCACCCGCTCCAGCTAGCTTAACGGTCTTCGGCCGAGGGCCTCGACCTACTAAAGTCGCTCTGCGAAAGCAATCAATTCTATTGCATAACGGTTTATGCTCAATTGCATTCTTTACGTTATGCTAACATCCGCCCGCCAAACGGCGAACGACTAATTTGACGGGGTTTCGGGAAAGGGCCTCGACCTACTAAAGTCGCTCTGCGAAAGCAATCAATTCTATTGCATAACGGTTTATGCTCAATTGCATTCTTTACATTATGCTAACATCCGCCCACCAAACGGCGAACATCTATTTTGACGAGTCTTCGGGAGAAGGCTTCGACCTACTAAAGCGCTCTGCGAAAGCAATCAATTCTATTGCATAACGGTATATGCTCAATTGCATTCTTTACGTTATGCTAACATTGGTCCGTCAAACGGCGAACGACTAATTTGCAGGGTCTTCTATACCGTTTGCGCGGAAGGCTTCTTGGCGATCGATGCAGGTACCGCAATGTCCGCATGGGTGGTCGCCGCCTTCGTAGCAGGACCAGGTAAGTTGGTATGGCACGCCTAGGCGAAGGCCTTCGCGGACTACGTCGGCTTTGTTGCAATTGATGAATGGTGCTTCAAGGGAGCATTCTTGGCCGGAGCCTTCAAAGATGGCATTACCCATAGATGTGTAGAATGTTTCTGTGCAGTCTGGGTATGCATTGCCAGCTGCATCATCGGCATGGGCGCCATAATAGATATAGCCACAATCGAGGGATAAGGCTAAGGATGCCGCAGCGGATAGGAACAGGCCGTTTCTAAATGGTACATAGGTGCTAACGGGTCCTTCCCCATGTTCATCTTGTTGTTCCTTGTAGGAACCAGTAGGGACGTCCTCTGTGGACTGCTTCAATAGGGATGAATTACTGAATGCAAACAGTTTTGTTACATCCATCGTTTTGCCTTCTATGCCGTAGTATGCTAATACGTTGGCTGCAGCCTCTAATTCCTTGCTATGTTTTTGGCCGTATTGTATGGATAAGGGCACCACATTCTCTTTGCCAAATCGCTCAATGGCGAGTGCCAAACATGTTGTGCTATCTACGCCGCCACTAAATAATACAACGGCTTTTTGCTTTTGTGCCATCGTTCCTCCTTATGAAAGCCTCATCCGTAGATGAGGCTTTATACGTGAATATCGATATATGAAGCCAAGCTTTCACCATATCACATATTATAATTCAATATCGAGTTCCACTGGACAGTGATCACTACCAAAGATTTGTTGATGGATTTTGGCCTCTTTAATTTTGTCGTCCAACCGTTTAGATGTAATAAAGTAGTCAATTCTCCATCCCACGTTTCTATCGCGAGCCTTGCCCATGTAGGACCACCAGCTATATTCATCAACCGCATCAGGATACAAATAACGGAATGTATCAGTAAAACCAGATTCCAACAATTCTGTCATCTTAGCTCGTTCTTCATCGGAGAAGCCAGCGTTCTTACGATTTGTTTTAGGATTTTTCAAATCGATTTCATTATGAGCCACATTGAGATCACCACAGAGTATGACAGGTTTCTTTTTATCCAATTCTAATAGGTATGCACGGAACGCATCTTCCCAAGTCATACGATAGTCTAAACGCGCCAATTCACGTTGACTATTCGGCGTATAGCAGCAAACGAGATAAAAATTATCATACTCAGCAGTAATGACACGGCCTTCTTGGTCATGTTCTTCAATGCCGATACCATTTGTCACCGCAATCGGTTTAATACGTGTAAATACAGCGGTTCCACTATAGCCTTTTTTCACTGCGCTATTCCAAAATTGTTCATAACCTGGTAATTCTAATTCAATTTGATGGGGTTGTAATTTTGTTTCTTGCAAGCAGAAAATATCTGCATCTAATTCGTTAAAGGAATCGATAAAGCCTTTTGTTACGGCTGCACGCAATCCATTTACATTCCAAGATATTAATTTCATTGATACTCCTTATAAGGCATTTATATACAATATTATTTGTGAAAGTTAGCTTTCACGAGCATGTTTATGTTTTCGATCATACTTAGCTTGAGCGCGTGCTTGTCGTGATGCTTCATTAGCTTTCATTTCGTTTTCCTTACGATATCTAAAGTAATTCGCCACAACGGATAACAAAAAGATAATCATAACCGTTACATTGAATAGACCAGGGCCGTAAGTATACAAATGATAGCATAAATAAGCAAATGCAACGACCGATAAAATATGATTTAACATTCTCATAATGTTTCAACCCCCGTTTGAATTGGGAATTCATCATAGGTTACCCAATCGCTAGAACTACCTACATACAAAGCAGAGTTAAGTCCCGCTTCACTCATAACAAGTAGAGCATTACATGCGGTAACACCAGATCCACAATAGGTAACAACAGGTTTTTGTTGATAGATTTCATTGTAGAACTCATTTTCTAAGTCCTTAATAGACCGAGGACCTTCCGAAGTATAGCCACTTTCATAAAAATGGTTAACAGCCCCCGGAATATGTCCTGTCATGCCATCCATAACATCGACCACCGAACCATCATAACGTTCTGGTGCGCGGGCATCGACGATAACATGAGAACCGGACTTACTCGCCTCCAATACCTCATTACGACTCATGGTCATTTCGCTTTGTAGAGTATAATTGAACGTCGTCGGCTCCGTAGGCAAAAGCGTAGGATCCTTAGTCAACAAATGACCTTCTTTCACCCATCTTTCAATACCGCCAGATAGAACGCGTACATCTTTAAGACCCATGTAGCGCAAGGTCCACCAAAGGCGACCAGCCAAGAAAATCCAAGAATCATAGACAACGACCTTAGAATTTTCATTAATACCAAATGTCTCGAAGGTTTCCGCCAATTGCTCCATATCCGGCAACGGGTGACGTCCCCCATGTTCACCGATAGGACCAGTCAAATCCTTATCTATATCGACGGGAAAAGCGCCTTTAATATGACCTCGTTTATAATCTTGAAACCCTCTTGCATCGAGGATGATAACCTCATCCATGATAGGTAATAATTCGTTAGGAGTAATGAAATTAGACATAATGACTCCTTTCATGTGATTATATCGAAAAATACAAATCTGTTAATACCATTATATACGAGGGGAGTATAGAATACAATCAGCAAGGGTTATTATACAAAAAAGAGGCTATAAAAGCCTCTTTAATATTATATCTTATCTATTTTTTGTAACTCATCGCCAATGCGCTTTACGATACCTGTTACCAAAGCATTACCCATAAAGAACATTCTCATCCGATCTGATACTTCTTCAACCTCACCCTTTGTATTGAGTTTGAATTTTGTCCAATCATCCGGAAAATCTTGTAAACGCTCTGCTTCAATAGGTGTAATCAAGCGATAATTTCCATTAATTTTTAATAAATGAGTTGAGCGATTGACACTACCTTCCGATGTAAGCATTGTTCGGCCTGGCAAATCCAAGGAATCATATTCACTCATGCCCCCCTCTGCATAGGTATACTCATGACCATCTGCTGAAGTGCGTGTCAACTTTTTAGGCCCCCGGAGATATTTGAACTTTTCAAGTTTGTCTCCAGTAATATAATACTTAGCATCAACAGTTTCTTCTGGAACTACGATTTTCCCCATTGTAATCGGTGGCTCAACAATTGGATTGGTTTCAATAGTATAGTAATATCCATTGGTCATCAATCCAGAATTCCAAAATTTACCATCATTGAAAGTTTCGGAAACCTCGGCAATATCGCCCACTAACTGATTCGCATGTACGCGTTTTTTTACGGCTGTTTCTTCTACTGGAAACTGACGACCAAACAAACCATCTTTAAAAATATAGTTTTGATACTGTGCTAATCGTTCTTCTATAGTTGTATCTTTAGAGAATTTTGCTTCATATGTTGTATGTAAACGTTTAGCCCATTTTGTATCATTTCTAAATACAAAGAAGAAAACACGACGACGTCGCTGTGCACGACCATAATCAGCAGCATTAATAACACGCCATTCAACAGAATAACCTAGTTCATTAAACGCAGCTAACATAACTGCAAAATCTCTTCCTCGTTGACTAGATGGAGCCTTTAGTAGTCTATCTACATTTTCGAGAACTAAATATTTTGGTTTAATAACCTCGGTAGCACGAATTATCTCCCAAAAAAGGACCCCTTTTTTACCTTCAATACCGAGTTCGTTCTTTTTACTTCTTGCTACAGAATAATCTTGGCATGGGAATCCACCTACAATCATATCAACACCATTTTGCTTCATCTCTTCAAACTTCTCATTTGGAATGAGTGCAACATCGGTCCCGATATGTTCCATATTAGGGAATCTATATAAACCTACTTCGTAAGCATCTTGTATCTTTCTCGATGGTTCATACTGATTAGAATATAGTGTTTGAAAGACCTCTTTACTTGAATTCTCAAGGCCTACTATAAACCCACCTACGCCATCAAACATAGAAAATATCTTCATTATAACCCCTTATCAATAAAATACTTCGAACATATTATATCAGATTCTAGAGAAGAGATCAAGATCGAATTTCTATTTCTTATCTAAATTTATAAGTTCTTTTCTCGTTACCAACCAATGCGATGTAGCTAATTCTTCTAATTGATTCCTATAAAGTATTATATTTAAAGGTTGCTCAGATAATATATTCCTACCAGTTAAATACCACTTAGGATATGTCTCTTTCCCTACAGGTTCATCAATTTTATCAAGTGCTTTTTGCAAGATTTTTTCTTCTAAACTTACTCTTTTATCAGAAGCTACAGTATGAAACTTTACGATATCTGTATCAGCAGTGACTATATTTATAATGTATTCTTGAATGTCGGTCTTTTCAAAAAACATAGCTTCTATTTGCACAATGTCATCATACTTTAAGCGGCTTTTATTGGTCCCAGCCTGTACCCATAACCAACATAATAAATATCGCTGTGTTGCATTATATTTCTGATTAGTCAGCCAACCCTCTTTTAATTGCCCATTATACATATAAGACACTTCAAAGGCGAATGTGGGCATAGCTTTTTCCTTTAAATTAGTTTTTGCATAATGGATAGCGGCCTTTTCATCTACAACAATTTTCTTTCCACTTTTAAGAATAAGAACAGTATCACTTCCTGCATGCTGCTTATTTAACTCTCTAGAGACCTCAAAATCGATAATATATCCTTTTTCTTTGAATTTTTCATAGAAAAAATCAACCAAAAACTTATTTACGGCCTGCTCTCCCAACAAGTCATCTTCAAAATTAAATTTAGTTCTCTCACTATAATCCATAAATTATAACTCTCTCACTATTTCTGCAATATACTCTCTATTTAACCAATATGTCTGTTTTGTAATCATTTGGCCATCTGGTAATCGAACTTTATCGGCTGCATTAGCAGCTTTTGGTCTAATGTGGCAAACGCCATTAAACTTAGCTCCTGGTAAATTATTTTTTACCCCTCTTGGTGTTTGTGTTAGTTCAACACCAACTGCTAATATGTCATGCACCGTTTGCCATAAATCTTTTAATTCAGTCTCAATAATTTGCTCCGGCATATTCCACAACTTAATGCCTTTCAAATAGGGTACTCTGTTAGGGTTCTCTCGTTCAGTCTCAGTAAATTGAAATACAACAAATAAGAATTTTGTATTTTCAAATGTTTCATATACTTGGGATTCTTCCCAAGATGCATTGATCCATCTATCAAAGTCAATTTGTTCAAATGACATATGTTCACGCGGAACACCATTTGGTTCTAAACGGATAGTCTTAAATTTGATATTCGCCTTAGCAAATTCCTCAGTATCCTCAAGACTAGTGCCTTTTATACCAAGTAGATCACTGACCAGATTTGCATACATCGCTTTATTCTTGTTTTCTGCAAAGTTAATGTGACGCTTTAATTCATATAATGTACGCCCAATATAAGGTGCAAATCTTTCATGTAATAACTCATCAACTGATTTAGACTTTAATTCTTCTGGTTTGAAAACTGAGATTACGTCTTCATTCATAAGAATTCGTCTTACATAAGCAGTCATATATGAGTTCTTTAACGAATAGGCTCTCTGTTTTGCAGGAATATCAGAAAAAGGTTGCTTTCGCATGCTCTTTGCATTAGCACCTTTTGTACAAGCAGCAAGATACATGGTATCCCCCTCAGAAATTTCATGAGCCTTACCCGCTTTGATTTTATCTATAATAATTTGCCAATCTTGCTTAACAATAGCTAAATCCGATTCAGAAAATTGATGGATAACGGATTTAAGAATAGGAAATTCACCTTTATTCACACCATCAATCCATTTATAAAACATAAGCAAGATTTTTTTATTCTTATGCCACAACGATGATTCTTCAAAAGTACGCTTATACTCTTCCATATAATCAATAATATTGAGAACCAATCTTTCCTTGGCTGAGAAGGATGTCTGCTTTACATTTGTTTTGATGCCAGTAACCTTTAATTCAAGATCTAGGTTAGCAAAATCAGCTTCTGCACGACTATTGGGAGCCATATGAAATAAGCCTTCTTCAATGATTTGACCTATGCCTCCCTTATTTTTCTTCGTCTCAAGTCGATTAGTTACATCATACTCCTTTACAAGCTTACCTTCTGCAGACTTTGCTACATCTAAAACTTCTTCAATAGAATCATAGCGACGTTCAAAATCCATTCCAATCACCTCCCATTTGTTAATTTAATTATACCAACTTATAAATATGAAATAAACATACACTGCATTGCATATCAATAAATATATTACTTACTCAAATAGCCATTAATGCTTTATAATATTTAATATTTATTTAATAATTATCAGTTATATGTATCTTTTTTGCCCCTTTGATCTATGCTATAATAATACTGATATCAACTGTATAGAATATAAAGTATAGATATT
>NZ_CAUSQT010000008.1:0-50712 GCF_963534045.1 uncultured Veillonella sp.
AACATTCCTTACGTTTTCTTGCAGAAATCGTTGTAGGTCTCAGTTGTTTACGTGTTGTTATTAACTGGATTTTTGGCATTTAATAATCGAATATATTAATATACTAAAGGCGCCTAGCATTGCTAAGCGCCTTATTTTTGTATTCATAGATCTATATACTATTTTTATTATTAATCATTAGAGCTACAGCTAATGTATTCAATAATGATTTGGCATATATCACCGGCTTCATCAAATGCCCAATATACAGGATATAAACCATCACCAAAGCCAGATTGTATCATTGGTACATACAAATCGGTGTTTGGAATTTTAAAATTAATCCAATCGCCACCAGGTCGTTGAAATTTAGGATAAGCGATAGCATTTAATTTAAATAGTTCATCAAAGTAATCATCATAAATATTGCCATCAGGATGTTGTTCATACCACTGACGATCAAATTCTTTATATGCACGAACCGTGGCTTCATCTACAATGGTTGCTAATCCTGCGTCTACAGGAAAGCCAATATAGCTTTCACCATCTTCTAACTCGCTTAAATCTTCATGACCTTTAAGAGCTAACTCATATTGGACAGGTTTTGTATTCTTAAATAATACCCTAGTTAATACATAACGATAATAATCTATATCTAGTTCAGCCACTTTTGTTTCTATCGGATAGGTTCCTGGTTCTACAGTGCGTATATATGTCTTATTATCAACAGCAGCTAAATGTGTTAAAGGATCACAAGCAACAATATGACCTGTAGGAAAAGCTACATGTCCCATCTGCAATGTATATAGTTTTTTGCCAAATATTTCATCAGCTTCGAATATGGCATGATAATCAACTGGTGCTTTTAATTTCCCTTCACCACCTAGATGATTAAATGTGTCTATCCATTCCTTTGATATATCCTGTGTATTCATTATAGCAACTCCTATCTATGTGATTCTGCTTCGTGCTTATTACGTACATATTGTTGTTCTAACGCTTCATAAGCCGCTGTTTTCTGAATGATTTGTTTAACCACAGTATCTAAATCAGATCCATCTGTATAATCTGCCGGTGCATAATAACGAATGCGATGATGTTGCATCATTTTATAAACCTTATCCTTATTCTTGCTATTAGGATCGTATACACCAATTGAATGACCGCCATTGACATTGACAAGGCTCATGCAAGGAATATCTGTATCACTATCACCTATATAAATCATATTGCGGAACGGTACACGTTGTTCTTCAGGACGGATGTAATCGTTTACACCGAGATCATTTATATCTAATACGCCTTTTTGTATACGGAATAAGAACTGCGTTTTATTCGTGTAATTGATGGCTTGTGCAGGCCAGACGGCCACTCCTTTATCATCAAACATAAATGCGCTGGCATAGATTTTTTTGAAAGCCCCATTCTTTGCCATTTCAGTGCCTTCAATCATCTCTTTTAAGCCAGAAGATATGATGTAATGTTCGATTTGTACACCTTGTTTTAACCCGTACTGGCGGATACGTTCAAACCAACTACTCACACCATTATATAAGGCCACCTTACTTCCATAATCGGCTAATACCTCTTTCGTAAGGAATTGTTTACCATACGATTTAGTAGCCATCATATACATATACGCCAAGTTATTGTCCATATCATGTTCTTTAGCAAGTGTATTCGATTCTTTCCAAAATTCGTTGACGTCTACATTCAAGGATTGGATAAAGCCTTGTGCTTGCATATCATCAGGTGACAAGGTCTTATCGAAATCATAACAAATTGCTAATACGGGTAAATCAGATTCTGCAGATACTTGATTTTTATAGGTAATCATAAGACACCTCCTTTTAATACATAAAATACATTCCTCTACTTATATACATTCCAGAAAAGCTTCGTTGACAAGCAAATTCGATCAAAAAACTGCAATAATATTTTTACCCCTGAAATTATGGGTTAAAAAGGCTGTTTTGGACGGGAATACTATATTTAGAGGCGCTACTAATTTTTATAGTATCATTAGGGTTTATATGTCCAATCAATAATGAAGATTGAGGATCATGGTTATTTCTATTGATGCGTACAGCTTGCTGATTAGTATTGGCATAACAATAACGGCAAAAATGACTGCATGTATCATAAGCACCTATATCGCCATGTAAATAACAATTACATTCAGTCCTTGCCGGTCTTTTCTTAGGCACCTTTAATTTTACATTCCACGCCCGTTCATAGCAATCTATGGTTAAACAGCCGCTTGTATCAGCGCCAATATGTTTGAACGTATCACCTTCACCACATGTTTTTAAGGTCATGCCAAATTGATTAGCAATGTCTACCAAGTTCTTCATCAAACGTATTTGTATATCTTTTGGTGGTCGTTTTCCTTCTGGAAAGTTTCGTAATACCTTATCGTATATATCTAAATAACTGGCTATCACTGTATCTGTATACCCTTCTAATGATTTAGCCATCTTGTAAAAGCTTTCACAATGAAAATCGAAAGAATACGTGTGATTGATAAGAATCGGATCATAGCGCCATACCATTGATTGAGGATTTAGGCCATTACTAATAGTTTTAAACCCATTAATCACCTGTTCATATGGAGGTACATAAGGTTCAATATCAGTACCATACGGTGTAATCGTCATATGCCAATATTGACGATGGTCAGCAATATATGGCAAATACTGTATAAATGGCAGTGGATTTTTAGTACAAAAAGCGATGCCATCGACGATGTTATGATTAATCATATACCGCGTAATCTGATTAGGATGATAAGGATTACGTACATCTACAAAACCAGATTTCACACGATTGATAAACCACTGTCCATAAAAGGCTGGAATATCTGTTCTTTGTCCCGTCTGTAAAATCATAATCCTTTTCCTTCCTTTCAGAGCTTCTATTTTATTATATCTAATGTAGTCAATTTATGAAATATTTCATAGGAATACTACCATAGGTATGATACTATTAGTACAGTAAAAAATAAGGAGATACTATGAACGATTCATTTAATCATATTATTCATCCTAAGGAGGATGACAAAACATTTATTACATCCTATTGGACAGAGCGTGCCAAGGATTTTCGTAAATTGCGTGAAAAAGAATTACAAAGCCCTAAGCTTTTATTGTGGCGCGATGAATTACTAAAACACATGGAAGGGAAATCTAATTTACGTATTTTAGATATCGGATGTGGTGCTGGTTTTTTCAGTATTATTCTGTCTCAGTTAGGACATACTGTAATGGGCATCGATATTACGCCTAACATGATTGAAGAATCTAAACTATTAGCTCAATCTGTTGGTAGTACAGCCCAATTTGCTGTTATGGACGCTGAAAACCTAAATTTTGATGACAACACCTTTGATATTATTGTAGCTCGCAATGTAACATGGAATTTACCACATCCAGATCAAGCGTATAAGGAATGGTTACGAGTTCTTAAATCTGGCGGTATGATTTTAAATTATGATGCAGAACACGCTAAAAATCATCACCATCTACCTCAATCTGTTCACAATGCGCATGAACATATCAAATCTGAACTATTAGAAAAATGTCACACCATCTATCATATGTTATCTATTAGCGGCACAGATCGTCCTGAATGGGATAAACAGCTTCTAGAATCTTATGATGCTACCGTAACAATAGATTCGACTGTAGGACCTCGCATCTATGCAGAAGAAGATGAATTTTATATCCCTGTGCCTATGTTTTTGGTGAAAGCTATTAAATAGAATACCTCTTACGCTGGACAACATAAAACCCACTCTATGAAATATATCATGAGTGGGTTTTTGTTATGTGTGGTATAAAATCTTAGTTTTTAAAATACTCTTGAGCTTTACCAATTTCGCTACGCAATTTTTCTTCATCGATAGTCAATAGTTCTTTATTTTTCATAAGAATCTTACCAGCTACAATGACTGTATTAGCATCAGAGCTATTAGCTGAGTATACAAGTGCTGCTACATCATTATATCGAGGCATCCAGTGCATACCAGATACATCATACAATACGATATCTGCACGTTGACCTACTGCAATTTTACCGAGGTCATTATATCCAAGAGCTTTAGCCCCTTCTACAGTCCCCATATTCCAAGCCGCTTGTGCAGGAATAGCCTTTGGATCATAAAGACGAGCTTTATGTAATGTAGCTGCCAAACGTACTTCTTCTAGCATATCTGCATTGTTATTGGATGCAGAACCGTCTGTACCAAGACCTACAGTAATGCCTTTTTCTATCATTTCAGGAATAGGCGCAATACCACTAGCCAATTTCAAATTAGATTGTGGATTATGAGCTACAGCTACATTATTTTCAGCCATAATAGCCATATCTTCTTCTGTTACATGTACGCAGTGAGCTGCCAATGTAGTATTCCAGAACAAACCTAAATCATGCATATGGGCGATTGGTGTCTTGCCAGTCGCTTTTATAACATTTTCCACTTCCCCTTTAGTTTCGGACAAGTGCATATGAATGCCACAATTTAGTTCATAAGACAATGCAATAACCTTTTCCATATACGCATCTGGACAAGTATATGGCGCATGAGGTCCTAATAGAACCTTGATGCGGTCATTATCATAACCATGATAAGTGCGAGATAAATCTGCATTTTCCACAAGCGCTTGATCAGCTGTAGGAGAAACACCAGCAAGACCACGGGACAATACAGCGCGAATACCGGTTTCTTTCACCACATCAGCTGTTGTGTTCATAAAGAAATACATATCGCTAAATGTAGTTGTACCAGAACGTAGCATCTCTGCAATACCTAGTTGTGTGCCCCATTTAACAAGATCATCATTCAATTTAGCTTCCGTTGGCCAAATTGCAGTTTCAAGCCAATCCATAAGTTCTAAGTCATCAGCGTAGTTACGGAACAATCCCATCGCTATATGGGTATGCGTATTGACAAGACCTGGAGCAGCCAATTGACCTTTACCGTCTAGTGTTTCCTTTGATTGCACAGATTTTGCTTCTTCTGCGGTTAAAATAGCAGTAATATAACCATTTTCGATTTCAACGGCATGATTTTTTAATGTTCCATTATCGGTAAGAACATCTACATTGGTAATTAATAAATCCGACATAATGCCTCCTTGCATAGGTATAACCGAGTCTATATAGACTCGGTTAATAATACGTTCAAGTTAAAGATTATATTAGTTTACCTTTGTTAAGTAATCGATTTGATCTTGCGTTAATGCATCTAAATCGTAGCCCATAGAGTGCAATTTGATTTTTGCTACTTCTTCATCAAGTTCACGAGGCAATACATATACTTTTGATTCCATGTTTTTACCATTGTTCAATACATGTTCAGCAGCCAATGCTTGCATAGCAAAGGACAAGTCCATGATTTCAGCAGGATGACCATCACCTGCTGCTAAGTTTACAAGACGACCTTCAGCTAATACATAAATTTTGCGACCATCAGCCATTGTATAGCCTTCAATATTTTGACGAACACGTTCATGGCTAACTGCAACTTCTTCTAAATCATGAACATTAACTTCGCAGTCAAAGTGACCAGCATTACAAAGAACAGCTTTATCTTTCATAACTTCGTAATGTTCTTTTACGATAACATCTTTACAGCCTGTTACCGTACAGAAGATATCACCGATTTTAGCAGCTTCTATCATAGGCAATACAGTAAAACCATCGAATACTGCTTCAATAGCTTTAATAGGGTCAACTTCTGTAACAAATACGTGGGCACCTAAGCCTTTAGCGCGCATTGCAACGCCTTTACCGCACCAGCCATAACCAGCGACAACAACATTTTTACCTGCTACTGTAAGGTTTGTAGTACGCATGATACCATCCCATACGGATTGGCCTGTACCATAGCGGTTATCGAATAAGTATTTGCAGTTAGAATCATTAACAGCAATCATAGGGAATGTCAATTGTTTAGCATGTTCTAAGGCATATAAACGATGAACACCTGTTGTAGTTTCTTCACTACCACCTAACAAACGTTCTTTTGCATCAGTACGTGTTGTGTGTAATAGATTAACAAGGTCACCACCGTCATCGATGATAATATGAGGTTTATGATCCAACGCTTTGTTGAGGAACATAAAATATTCTTCATCAGTACAATCGTACCAAGCATATACAGTAAGGCCCATATCAACAAGACCTGCTGCTACATCATCTTGTGTAGAAAGAGGATTAGAACCAGTAACGATAACATCAGCACCACCGCGTTTTAAAACGGTTGCAAGGTATGCAGTTTTAGCTTCCAAGTGAACGGAAACAACAATTGTTTGACCTTTGAAAGTTTGTTCTTTTTCAAAACGGTCGCCCAATGTATTTAATGTAGGCATAAAATTAGAAACCCATTCAATTTTTTTACGGCCTTCAGCAGCGAGATTAATGTCTTTAATTAATGATTGCATATGTACCCCTTCATTTGTAAATTAATAAATTATATACAAGTTATGGAAAGAACTTACTTCAAAATGATAAGTATTTATATAACCCCATTGTGAAAACTATTTGCTTTCAACAACGGATTGTAAACGAGCAATAGACTCTTGATAATTCGGTGTTAATACACCTTCTTCAGTAATAATAGCTGTTACTAGTTCATGAGGTGTTACATCAAAAGCAGGATTTAATACATGAATACCTATAGGTGCAGATGGCACACCTTGGAATGACAATACTTCATCATCAGCACGCATTTCAATAGGAATGTCCTTCCCATCTTTTAGTGTAAAGTCAAATGTACTATAGGGAGCAGCCACATAAAATGGAATATTATGGAATTTTGCAAGTACTGCTAATCCATAGGTGCCAATTTTGTTGGCTACATCGCCTTCCGTTGTAATACGATCGGCTCCGACGATAATAGCATCGATTAAGCCTTGTTGCATTGCATAGGCCGCCATATTATCAGTCTCTAGTGTAACAGGAATGCCATCTTCATGGAGTTCAAAAGCCGTTAAACGGGCCCCTTGTAATAAAGGACGCGTTTCGTCGGCGTACACCATTTCCAATTGGCCTTGCTCATGTAGTTTACGAATCACACCAAGTGCAGTACCAAGGCCACCTGTAGCCAAAGCACCAGCATTACAATGTGTTAAAATTCGTAAATTCTGTTTTCCTTTAAATAAAGAGGCGCCATTAATAGCCATGCGTGTGTTGAGCTCAACATCCTCTGTATGTATAGCTATGGCCTCTTGCGTGATGCTGTCTACAATGTCCTCCATAGACGTAAATGGATGAGCTTTCACAATAGCTATAATACGATTAACAGCCCAAGCTAAATTAATCGCCGTCGGTCGAGTTTCCTTTAATTCTTCACTCCACTCATAAAATGCTGATAGTTGTTCAGAAAAAGGAACCTCTAAACGATTTGCTTCCTCAGCCGCTAGAATAAGACCATACCCCGCAGCGACACCGATAGCAGGAGCTCCACGGACACGAAGCATCTTAATCGCCTCTGCTACTTGTCGCCAATCGGTACAATGTATATATTCCACCTGAGTCGGCAATTTTGTTTGATCTAATAAAATGAGCGTACCATCACGCCATTCAATATTTTTCATGAGACATCCCTCCACATTGTCGCGTCAAAATGGATACAATCTCTTATAATTTAAAGCCACCGTATTCAGCCATGCGATAATGTGCAGCGTAGTCTGCATTCATATCGATAGCCTCAATTGTACTTAAGATAAGAGCTTTCAATTGAGATGCCATTTCACCCATCATTTCAACTACTTCACTGTGAGTAAGGGCATTTTCAGAAATGCCAGCAGCGTAGTTAGTAATCATGGAGATTGTTGTATACGCCATTTCTGCTTCGTTTGCAAGATTGACCTCTGGTACGTTCGTCATACCTACCGTATCGCCACCAAGCATATGGAACATCTTAATCTCTGCTGGTGTTTCAAAACGTGGACCTTCTGTACAAACATAGGTACCGCCATTATGAATAGACAATTTTTGTTCTTTACCTACAGATTCAATGATTTGACGAAGCTCAGGGCAATAAGGATTTGTCACATCTAAATGTGCTACCGGACGATCGCCACCTTCATAGAATGTAGTGACACGATTTTTTGTAAAATCAAGAAATTGATCTGTTAAGACAAAGTGACCAGGTTCAAAATTCTTATTCAAAGAACCTACAGCAGTTGTAGAAATAATAAATTTAACACCTAGTTTTTTTAGGCCCCAAATATTAGCACGATAATTAATTTTATGTGGAGGAATCGTATGGTCTTTACCATGACGAGCCACAAAAATTACAGTTTTACCTTTATATGTTCCTTGAACATAATCAATTTCTCCATAAGGAGTCATCAAGGATTCTTCATGAATATTTTCAAAAATAGACGGATCATAAACACCGGTTCCGCCAATAACACCGATTGCACTCATAGTTGCCTCCTATTAAAAATACTCTATCTTTATATTGTCGCACATAATGATAAAACAATCTATACATAAGTCCTATTATTGAATAGGTCCTTTAGGTGTAAACATATCTTCTAGTTCTTTTTTAGAGAAATGATATTTTTCATTACAGTAATGACAAACAAGTTCTGTTGTTTCATCTTCTAAGAGGGATTTCTTATCATCTTCACGCAATGTCATAAGAACGCCAGCGAATCGATCTCGGCTACAACGACATTTAAAAGATACTGGTTCGTTATAGACTTCGTTAACAGTAAGTCCATCTAGTACTTTTTCAACGAGTCCTTTACCATCTGGGTGATCTTTTAAATATTCTGTAACAGGTCCTAATTCGTTGATATTCTTTTCTACCATAGCCAGAGCAGCATCGGTAGCATCTGGCAAAGCTTGAACGATAAAACCACCCGCTACAATTGTATGATAGTCTGGGTCTACGAGAACGCCTAGGCTAATTGTAGAAGGCACTTGTTCAGATGTGTATAAATAATACGCTAAATCCTCTGCCACTTCACCACTTTGAATAGGACTGGTAGACGTATAATCTTGAGCTAATTTTGTAAATCTTGTAACTTGTACTTCTCCATGATGGCCAACAGCAGCACCTACGTCGAGTTTTCCAGCACGTTTTAATGGCACATCCACATGTGGCTCATCTACATAACCGCGAACAGTATTATCGGAAAATGCATCAACATGTACAACACCAAGCGGGCCATCACCTTTAATACGAAGGCTAACATTCTCGTGATTTTTAAAATCACCAGCCAATAATAGAGCCCCCGTCATAGCACGACCTAGAGCAGCTGTTGCGACAGGCCATAAATCATGACGTACACGTGCAGTTTCTACTGTATCCGTAGTAACAGCTAATGACATACGCACACCTTCACGGGTAGTAAAACGTTTTATATAATCCATTTAATCATTCCTTATTTATAATCAAATTTTTATGTAATAACACACTTTAGTGCTTATATAGTATAGCATGATATCTATATATTTTCCATTATTATAGAACGTATGTTTGTTTAGTTGAATTTTACTACAAAAGAACATATTTTCGATATAAAAAACACTCAGTATCATATGATACCGAGTGTTTAGTAACGTTGATTTAGATTTGATCGATAAGATTAACCATTTCAATAGCACCCATAGCGCAATCGTAACCTTTATTACCCGCTTTTGTACCAGCGCGTTCAATAGCTTGTTCAATATTTTCAGTTGTTACTACACCGAACATAACAGGGATACCTGTTTCTAAAGAAACGTGAGCAATCCCCTTAGCCACTTCATTACAAACATAGTCATAATGTGTCGTAGCACCACGAATAACGGCGCCTACACAAATAACAGCATCATAACGACCAGATAAAGCTGCTTTTTTAGCAATCAAAGGAATTTCATATGCACCAGGAACCCAAATAACTGTAATATCTTCTTGTTTAACATCGTGACGCAATAAGCAGTCTTCTGCACCACCAATTAATTTAGATGTAATGAACTCATTGAAACGAGAACCGATAATAGCAAATTTCTTACCAGTACCAACCAAATTACCTTCTTGAACCATCATGTTATAGCCTCCTATGAATGATTAGCTTACCTATCTAAGTTAGTAAAGAAAAATTAGTCCTCTAACATATGACCCATTTTTTCTTCTTTTGTTTTTAAATAACCTGCATTAAATTTATTTGCAGGAATAATGAGAGGTACACGTTTGTGCACATCAACACCCCAATGTTCTAAGCCATGGCGTTTTTCAGGGTTATTTGTCAATAAACGGATACTCTTAATGCCTAAGAATCGAATAATTTGAGCCGCTAAGGAGTATTCGCGCATATCTGCAGGAAACCCTAATTGTTCATTTGCTTCTACTGTATCGAGGCCTTGTTCTTGCAGTGCATAGGCCTTAATTTTATTTGTTAAGCCAATGCCACGGCCTTCTTGACGCATGTACACAACAACGCCTTTGCCTTCTTTTTCGATAGAGCGTAATGCATTGTCTAATTGTTCGCCACAGTCGCAGCGTTTAGAACCAAATACGTCACCAGTTAAGCATTCGGAGTGAATGCGTACAAGCACATCTTCACAATCTTGTACATCGCCTTTAACGATTGCAAGATGTTCTTTATGGTCTAAATCATTTTTAAATACGAAGATATTAAAATCGCCAAATTTTGTTGGCAATTTGGAACAAGCGCCCAATTCAATCATATCTTCGTGTTGTTTACGGTACTCAATGAGTTCTGCTACGGACGCGATTTTCAAGTCATGTTCCTTAGCAAATTCGACTAAATCCGGTAAACGTGCCATATCGCCATCATCTTTAGTGATTTCACAGATAACAGCAGCCTCTTGTAAACCAGCAAGACGGCAAAGGTCTACAGACGCTTCTGTATGACCTTGGCGCACGAGAACGCCACCTTCTTTATATACCAATGGGAATACATGGCCAGGTCGACGGAAATCAGCTGGTTTTGCATTTGGATCCAATAGTTTTTGAATCGTATACGCCCGTTCTGCAGGAGAAACACCTGTTGTAGTATCTACATGGTCTACAGTAACAGTAAATGCAGTTTCATGATTATCCGTATTCTTCGTAACCATAGCAGGAATACCAAGGCGTTCCAAGGCTTCTCGTCTCATTGGTGTACATACGATACCGCGTGCATATTTAACGAAAAAATTAATGTTTTCTTGAGTAGCAAACTCTGCAGCGATAATCAAATCACCTTCATTTTCGCGACTTTCATCATCAACGATAATAACAGGTTTACCAACTTTCATATCTTGAAGAACTTCTTCAATTGTGTTCAATGTATAATTCATGGAGACAACTCCTCCTTTTACATAAATCCATTCTCTACTAATAGAGATTCTATGGATTTTTGGGACTTACTTGTATGTGTAGGCTCATCTAATGTCATGAAATGACGAATATAACGGCCTGTAATATCTGTTTCTAAATTTACTACTGTACCAATCGACGCATGTCCTAGCACAGTTTCACTTAACGTATGGGGAATGATAGATACAGAAAACGTTGATTCTGTTCTCTCCATAATCGTTAAACTAATACCATCAATTGTAATAGATCCTTTATAAATGACATAATCCATAATCGATTCTGGCGCAGAAATGGTAAAAATAATTGCATTATCTGTACGTTTCATATTGACGATACGACCTGTACCATCCACATGTCCAGCCACGATGTGACCGCCAAATCTTCCATTAGCAGCCATCGCCCGTTCGAGATTAACTGGCTGGTTTACCTTTAAATTAGTAAACGTCGTCATGCTAATCGACTCAGGCATCACATCTGCTGTAAATTGATGATTACCAATTGACGTTGCTGTTAAACAAACGCCATTAACCGCCACAGAATCACCGATTTTTAAATCATCAAAAATTTTATGGCCACCAATCGTCAATAATAAGGATTGAGCTCCCTTTTTAACGCTTACTATTTTGCCAACCTCTTCAACGATGCCTGTAAACATAAGAGCCCTCCCTTCCTACACGATAGGATTCTATGCGGATGTTATTATCTAATATTCGCGAACTAGCAAATTCAAGTCTAGGTGCATCATGTAATGTAGCAAAACCTGTACCCCCTACAGCAGATGTACTATTCGTTCCACCTACGACAAGATTGCCTATATAGTTAACAATTTTATCGAAGGCCAATGCTTCAACAAAAGAACTGATAATAGTGGAACCACCTTCAACAAGCACTGATGTGTATCCTTGTTTTCCAAGATGTTCCAAACACGCTTGAATGTCTATCTTCTTAATATCTATAGCTACATCAGTGGTACGTCCTTGACGCACTGATTTTGTTGGAAGTTCCTCTACAATCGCTCCAGCATTAGCCAAAGAAATTCTACGTTGCTCTGGACAACCTTTCGCTACATAGACGATAACCTTGCGATTGGGTATCGTAAATACCTTTGCGTCAATTGGCGTACGCCCTTGACTATCCAATATAACAATATCTGGCTGATGTACCTCTAATGTATTCTCTAGAGATACATCATTTGTGTCGATAACAGCTTGATATAATTCATCTCTAGTCAGTCTACAATTAAGTAAAGGATCATCCGCCAATATAGTACCAATCCCAACAAGCATTGCATCATGAGTTGCTCTTAGCACATGTCCATCCTTACGGGAACTTTCATTCGTAATCCATTGGGATTGACCGGTGAAAGTAGCAATTTTACCATCTAGGGACATAGCACTTTTTATAGTTACAAACGGTTTATGTGTTTTAATAAATGTAAAGAAATGTTCATTCAACTGAATACATTCATCCACACATATATCTGTAGTTACCTCTATACCTGCCTCAGTAAGAATTTGAATACCCTTACCAGCCACTAGTGGATTTGGATCGGTACTACCAATCACAACGCGAGCAATACCAGATTCAACGACACGCTTTGCACATGGCGGGGTCTTACCATAATGAGCACAAGGCTCAAGAGTTACATATAAGGTAGCCCCCATAGCATTATCTCCCGCGGCATCTAAAGCATGCACTTCCGCATGGGCCTCACCAGCCTTATGGTGATACCCTTCGCCAACTATTGTATTATTTTTTACTACGACGGCACCAACCAAGGGATTGGGCGATGTATGTCCAGTTGCCATTTTCGCTAGAGAAATGGCACGCTTCATATATAATTCGTCGTTCATCATAATACCTCAATAAAAAAAGGACTATAAACATAGTCCTTGGGTCATCATATATACACATACAAAATATATGTGCTATTGTCTTTTCTCATCCAGACTCTACTGTCGGTATCGGAATTGCACCGATTCATGCTATATAGCTCGCGGACTATAACCGCCGGTAAGGAATTTCACCTATCCCCAAAGACTTATCATATTAATTTATATGTTTATAGTACCACTTTTATGATACTTTCGCAAGATTATACATCAGTTAATGAGAAAAACTATTAAAACTATTAATAATTGATATTTTTCATAGAAATTATACCAACTTAGTGATGTATGCACAATTTTGTGATATTTCTCACATAATAAGGGTATATAAAGTACTAGAATTTATATATACAAGAAAAATAGATATTAATCAATATTAATTACTAATTAGGAGTGATAGTATGTCAAAAAAACGTATTTCTGACGTTCTTATAGAAGTATTAGCCGATGCAGGCATCGAAAGAATTTATGGTATTACGGGTGATAGTTTGAACTCAGTAAACGATAGCTTACGTCGTAATGGCAAAATTCAATTTGAACATGTACGCCACGAAGAATCTGCAGCCTTTGCTGCCGGTGCCGAAGCTCTATTAACAGGTAAATTAACCGTATGTGCTGGTAGCTCTGGCCCTGGTAATCTCCATTTGATCAATGGTCTATTTGATTGTCATCGCAATCGTGTACCAGTGCTCGCTATTGCCTCTCATATTCCACAATCCGAAGTCGGTCTCAACTATTTCCAAGAAACACATCCAGAAAATTTATTTAAAGAGTGCTCTTGTTTCTGTGAACTCGTTTCTAATCCAAAGCAAATGCCTGAAATCCTATTCCGCGCCATGAATGCCGCAGTTGGCAATCGCGATGTAGCCGTAATCGTTCTACCTGGTGATGTGGCCGTTATGGAAACAGAAATTGATGAATTACCTACATGGCATGCGCCTAAATTGCCACGCGTAATTCCTCAATCAGAGGATATTCTTGAAATGGTCCAACATATAACCAATGGCAAACGCATTACACTTTTCTGTGGTGCTGGTTGTGCCGGTGCTCATGACGAAGTGGTTGAACTTGCTACTAAATTACAAGCCCCTGTTGTACATGCTTTCAGAGGCAAAGAATGGGTCGAATGGGACAATCCTTATGATGTGGGCATGACAGGTTTGCTTGGTTATACATCCGGTTACCGTGCTATTGAGCAATGCGATACACTAATCATGCTAGGTACCGATTTCCCTTATCGTCCATTCTATCCTGAAAATGCTAAGGTAATTCAAGTAGACATCAATCCATCTGCCCTAGGTGCACGCGTTCCATTAACACAAGGCATCATAGGTTCTGTGAAAGATACCTTACACGAACTACTCCCTCACCTTACACAACGAGATGATACAGAATTCATCGATACCGTTCGTAAAGCATACACTAAATTCCGCAATGATTTGGACAGCTATGCCGTTGCTGAACCTGATGGTGTAGCAATTCACCCTCAATATTTCGTAAATCGTCTCAATAAATTGGCTGCTGATGATGCCATCTTTACATTTGATGTGGGCACTCCTGTTATCTGGACTGCACGCCATATCAAAACAAATGGCAAACGTCGTATCATTGGCTCCTACAACCACGGTTCCATGGCCAATGCAATGATGCACGCAATAGGCGCTCAAAATGCATGTCCAAATCGCCAAGTTATCTCCCTTTCTGGAGACGGCGGTTTCACAATGATGATGGGCGAAATGTTGTCATTAAAACAATTAAATCTTCCTGTGAAAGTATTCGTATTTAACAATGAAGAACTTAGCTTCATCGCCATGGAAATGAAAGCATCTGGTTACCTAGATTATGCTACAGACTTTGTAAATCCTGACTTTGGTAAACTTGCCGAAGCTGCCGGTATCAAAGGTATTAGCATTACAAACTCTAGCGAAGTAGATGAAAAAATTAAAGAAGCCTTGAACTATAATGAAGGTCCTGTTATTATCAATGTCCGTGTTGATAAACAAGAACTTGCTATGCCTCCAAAAATTGCATACCAACAAGCAAAAGGCTTTAGTAAATACTTGATCAACGCCATCCTTGATGGACGTGGTACGGAACTTAAAGAAATGGCTAAAACTAACTGGATGAAATATAAATCCTTATACTAAAATCTGCCAAAATAATTAAATTGCAAAACTTTCAAAAAAAAGGTGTCATCAAACGATGACACCTTTTAAATTTATTAGCCAAACAGCGACATTTGTTCGTCTTCTGGCAAATCTCCACAGCATTTAAGTTCTTTCATTGTTTCAATGATGGTAGCAGATACCTTACAACGACGTTGCAAGTCTTTTAACGATGTAAACGGTTTTGTATCCCGTTCTTCTACAATAGCATCGGCAACGGTTTCACCAAGTGAATCGATAGCTAAGAATGGTGGTAATAGTGCGCCGTCCTTAATGCTAAATCGGCGAGCACCGGAATGTTGAATATCTACGTTGATAAATCGATACCCTCGTTGATACATTTCCATAGATACCTCTAAGGCGGACATCAAATCCTTTTCCTTAGGGCTGGCACCACGGTCAAGAGCTTTAATACGATTAAATTCTTTCAATTGTGTATTCAAATCACCTGTCATGATGCGTAAATCAAAGGCTTTTGCACGAATGGAGAAATAGGCAGCGTAGAATGCTAACGGATGGTATACCTTAAACCACGCAATGCGGAAGGCCATCATAACGTAAGCAACGGCATGAGCACGAGGGAATAGATAGGAAATCTTTTTACAAGACTCAATAAACCATTCAGGAATATTATTTTCTCGCATTTCTTTTTCAAACTCCGTAGTCGCTTGGCCTTGTTTATTTCTCTTTTCGATGCCCTTCCCTTTACGAACATTTTCCATGACGAAGAAACTATTTTTCTTATTCATGCCACGATGAATCAAAAAGTTCATTACGTCATCACGAGTAGAAATAGCTTCGTTCAATTTACAAGTACCATTTTTAATAAGTTCCTGTGCATTATCGAGCCATACATTCGTACCGTGGGAGAAACCAGAAATACGAACAAGATCAGAGAAGGTTTGTGGCCGTGAATCTTCTAGCATGCCCCGTACAAATTTCGTACCACATTCCGGTACGGCAAGGCTCGCTACTTGGTCCCCTTGCAACTGTTCTGGTGTCAATCCGATACCCTCTGTTGATGAGAATAGGCTTAGCGTTCTTGGATCATCAAAAGGAATCGTCTTCGCATCAATACCGGTCAAATCCTCCAACATACGAATAATCGTCGGATCATCATGGCCCAGAATATCGAGTTTTGTCATACGCCCTTCTATGGAGTGATAATCAAAGTGAGTGGTTAATACGCCACTCTCTTTTTTATTCGCCGGATGTTGTATCGGCGTAAAGTGATGCACGTCCATATCACGAGGACAAACCATGATGCCACCCGGATGTTGTCCTGTCGTATTTTTTACATTTGTAAAACCTTTTGCGAGATGTTCAAGGAATCCACTGCGAGCCTGAATATTTCTAAGCTCTGCATATTTCTTTACATACCCAAATGCAGTCTTATCTGCAATGGTACCAATCGTACCGGCCTTAAATACATTATCACGTCCAAACAGTTCTTCCGTGTATTTATGGGCCTTCGCTTGGTAGTCGCCAGAGAAGTTCAAATCAATATCTGGAACCTTATCGCCTTCGAAACCAAGGAAGATAGCAAATGGAATATCATGACCATTCGTTTGTAATGGATGACCGCAATTAGGACAGTCACGACGCGGTAAATCGAATCCACCGGCGTATTCACCATTTTCATAAAATTCCGACCACTTACATTCAGGGCAAATATAATGCGGTGGCAATGGATTAACCTCTGTAATCTCCGACATGGTCGCTGCAAAGGACGAACCTACAGAACCACGAGAACCTACTAGATAGCCATCATCTAGCGATTTTTTTACCAGCTTATGAGCGATATAGTACAACACGCCATAACCATTGCTGATGATACAGTCGAGCTCATAATCTAGGCGTTCTTGTACAACACGAGGCAATGGATCACCATAAATCTTCTTCGCATTTACATAACACATTTCTGTGAAAGCTTCATCGGCCCCTTCGATTTTAGGTGAATATGTGCCATCTGGCACTGGTTTAATGTCTTCAATACTATCGTTGATGGCCCGTGTATTTGTAACAACAACTTCATAGGCCTTTTCTTTACTCAAATATGGGAATGAAGCTAACATTTCATCAGTAGTACGCAAATGTAAATCAGGTTGTTCATCCGCATCAGGGAACCCACAAGCTGTCAACATAATTTCGCGATAAATCTTTTCTTCTGGCGTTAAATAATGAACGTCACAGGTAGCACATACGCGTTTATTGAGGGCTTCTCCCAATTCAATAACCGTCTTATTCATATCGATAAGAGCTTGTTCATCTGGCACGATACCCTTGCGAATTAAGAATGTATTGTTGGTATGTGGTTGAATTTCAAGATAATCATAGAATGATGCAATCGTTAATAGCTCTTCTTTGGAGGAACCTTTAACAATAGCCTGCATCAATTCACCTGCTTCACAGGCAGATCCTATGAGAATACCTTCACGATGTTCTTCAATGATAGAACGAGGCAAACGAGGTCTCCGTTTATAGTATTCCAAATGGGATATGGAAATCATTTTATATAGATTACGTAAGCCCACCATGTTTTGAGCTAACAAAATAATGTGATATCGAGGCGCCTCGTCTTTTCGTTTTACAACGTCTAAGGATAATTCCTTTTCTAAATCCGCATCATCAACGAGATACCCTTCAACGCCATAAATAACCTTAACACCAAGTTCTTTACCAAGTGCTTGTGCTTCAGGAAAGGCTTGTACAACACCATGGTCCGTAATAGCAACCGCAGGATGGCCCCATTTTTTGACAGTTTTAAATAGATCCTTAATCGATACGAGTGCATCTTTATCACTCATCTTAGTATGGAGATGAAGCTCAACACGAGAATCTGGTCTGTCTTCTGTCCGTTCATTTGTATTGTCTTCTTCGATAGCTTCGATACTTCGTATAGATAAAATATAGTCCTTATCAAATCGATCATCAAAGTTGACACTACCTTGAACGCGCACCTTTTGCAATTTCTTTAATTGCTTTAATAAGGCATCCCCTTCTTCTGGACTATTCGTAAATTTGATAAACTTCATACTGTTCGTATCATCTACGATACTGCCATTTACGATACTTTTACCAGTCCTAGTATCGCGTTTATCAAGGCCAACGAACACACCTTCAAAAATAACACTTGGTGTTTCTACAGTGCCCATGATGCTGGAGGTCGTGCCCTCAATGCGTGGACCTAAAATCATACCCTCATCAGTTGGTGCATCCTTAGGAGCACGTTGTGGATATTTCTTGCCCCCTTTGTGTTGATGTCCGCTATTAGCTGAAGATGTAGATGATGAGCTACTAGATACAGATGGATTTCTTGTAGTTACAGACTCATACGATGTGGGGTCTGGATTAAAATAGTCCAATTCCACCGCATCCATAAATGGCACAAACTCATCTGCATAATCTATTTCATCATCGTTATTACCAGCAAAGGACTTTCCTCTCTCTGGCATGTTTTCTTCCTCTAATTTCTGACGATGCGCTTCAACATCTTCAATAAATTCACCTACACCACAACCACCGGCATAGTAGTATGGTGCAAATTCTTCATCATCGTCATCTACCTTCCACGCAAAGCAGCAAGACGTAGTTGCATTGGTAGGAATCGTATCAAAGGAAATATTTTTTTCTTTGTACCAAGCAGCTAATCGTTCTTGTAATGACACTAATGTTTTAAACGCTGAATCTGCTGCTTGTATGGTTACCTGTTTATCATCACAATTCACATAGAAAGCAGGTTTACTATTCTGTTTTGGTACTACTCGATAACGTACTTTCATTTTTATCCCTTATACCCACAATAGGTCAAACATAAATCCCTAAATCGCCACATATCCCCTTTGCTTGTGCGACTATCTAATATTACCTCATATAATCCTTTTAAGAGTGCTTTTAAAGCCTTTATAGAAATACGAGAACTTGCTTCATAGGCCAGTTTTATAGGGTACGGCTTATAAGAGGCCCCATTTTCTTTACAAAAATGTTCTACTTGTTTAGCTGTCATACCTGCAGCACGACATTCGCTTACCAATAATTGGAGCCGTAACTGTCCTTCAATATAGCCCATAGCGCGGTCAATTTCTTTATAGCTAAACATAAACGGAAATAATTCTAATAAGGTATTCACATCTTGTTTTAATAGAGCTTCTTTAAAGGTAAAGATATTTTTAGCTCCATAATTACTGCTATGTTCCATTAAAAAGGATTTATCAATTTTCTTATGATTTCCTAATAACAGAAAATATCGATCAAACTCGGTGCGCATAAACGCAACCGGCACATCTTGCCACAACTCCAATAGATGAGATAGATAGTCGTGCCCATCAGGCGTCAGCGTATATCCATTAGAGGTGCAATACTGACGAATCCACATCAATAAATCGTCACCTTCTAATCGCTTACATTCCTTATTAGGAATAGATTCTAATATCTTTTTATTTTGTTTTAATCGTTTATCCACCATATCGTGATAGATAATAAGTACTGGATTATCACCGGTATAATTCATCAGTAACTCGGTCAGTGCATCCCATTCTTGACTCTCTTTTTGGCCTGCTTTTTTCAAGATAGGTAGATTGATAAGACAAAATACCTTGGCATCGCCAAATAAAGAATCCTCCATCAATTGTTCTGATATTTTGGAAGGACCTGCTTCATCATGCAACACGCGCACATCTAGATTTTTGTGAGATAAGAAAAACTTTTGTTTCTCTTCTTCTATGAGTTGTGGTTCATTACCATAGATTAGATATACTTGATTCATCGCCAGTCCTCCTTTCATAATCGATAGTCCGGAATATATTGATAGCCCCATAAATGAACATGTTCTGCGTCGGGATCAATGTCTCGCATCGCTCCTCGAGGCATGCTAACAAGCACAGGATAATTCGAATGTAATACTACAATTTGATTCACCATATACGACTGAGAGGTAATCAAAATAGTGTTCCTCATATCATTTAATTGTAGTTTTTTTTCACCATTTTGTCTATTATAGACCATCACAGACGATATATCATTTTTGTATAAAACAGTATTTTTGCCCGTCGATTGAAATCGTTGAACATGAGTATTTTTTAATGGAATACCAAAACTTTGGAGTCCATTTCTTACGCGAATTTCACTAGCTTTCATAGGAATAGCATCAGGCGTATCAATATATACCATAGCCATTTTTTCATAAGGCTTAACAATGAGGAATGCATTTGACTGTTTCATAGGTACAATATGCAAAATCGTTTCATTCCTATATAAGATGCCACTATAAGCAATAGCAATTATACCGATTCCCATAAGAACAATTCCTTTTGTGAAAGTTCTAAATCTAAGCTTGAATGAGACTAGATTAATATATAGTAATCCCACACATCCATAGTATAACACCCCTAATGTGGCAGAAATGGTACCTATCCACCATAAACATATAGAACTGTTAGCGAGATGCGCATTTACATATAAACAGATAGTTAATATCCAGTCGATTACGTTCCAAACCATACCTATTGGGATAAGTAAGGATATTATGGTACAACCAAATAACATAACAATAGCTATATCAAGTAAAGGTGTAATAATAATAGCTGCCAAAAGACTTGCTAAACTTAAATAGTGAAAATAATAGAGCTGGAACGGTATCAATAAAAGCTGTGCACTGATGCAGAGTACTAGTGGAGCTTTCACAATCGGTGGCAATACTGTAATCCATCGATATAATGGCATGCCAAATAATAAGAGCCCATAGGTAGCTCCAAAGGATAGTTGAAAGCTCACGTCTAATATAAGTAACGGATCATATAGTAAAAATAGTATAGCCGTCACTGCTAATCCTTGCTTCGCCGTATACATACGGCCCTTTAAATAGGCTAAAGCAAGCCAAATCCCCATTATGGTAGAACGCACAACAGGTGCACTGAAACCAACCACTATACAATAAAAGATAGATAGTATAATACCACCCATCATAGCATAACGTTTCCTGATACGACATACTCTGCATAGGCCATATACGATAGAAAATAACAGTGCAATATGGGAACCCGATATAGATAAAATATGAATGATACCAGTGTAGCCAAATTGACGTAGCACATCTTGACCTAATTCTCCATAATGGCCTCCTAATACTAATGAAATTCCAAGCCATTTGGTTGTATCTGATAGATACTGCTCCATCAATACTTCAACAGCACTACGCATGGAATCAATTATGTGAAGACACCGTTGATAATAACCGATATAAGAATCTATCTTATACTGTTTAAGAGAATCTAAGTCCATTACCTTATAGGTACCATCAAATATGGCCCCCATATCTTCATTACGAATTGCCTTATTTCGCTTATCAATAGTGCCTCTCTCTTCTGTCAAATAGAGAGATCTAGGCGTACCATGAACGATAATCGAATCCCCCATATGAAGATGTGTAGAATTTTCTTGTATTGTTACTCTAATATGCCCATCGGCCTTAATATGCACGCCTTTTGCCGTATCCTTGTGTGGCACTAACCCTAACAATATAGCACTAAATGATCTATATTCTTTCCCATCAATCACTTTTAAATCTACCGGAGAATCAATGAGTAGTGCATATTCGCCTTCTTGTGATAAAAAGAATTTAGTGTGCCCTACATACTGATTAATTTGATGGTTTACATGTAAAAATGATATGCCACCTAATGCACAAGAGACGATGCAGGTTACAACTATATATTTAATTGACAAAGACGGTTGTAACCTATAGCGAACCACAGCTTTAACCAATGTATATAGTAGATAGCCAGCAGCACCAAACATACAATACCAACTCGTATCGAGCAATACATAATGCGTGCTATAGGCACATAAAATGCCTAGTGTGATACCACTTAGAATATAATGGGCTATCTCCGAATAGGTGATCAGCATATTTAGTGTCAAATAAATAGGTAAATTAGACTGTAATTTTATCGCGTATCTTCTTAAATAATCCATCGCCGATACCTTTGACGTGCTTGATATCCTCTATAGATGTAAAAGCGCCCTTACTTTGACGATACTCTTCAATCCGTTTTGCCATGGTTGGCCCAATTCCAGGCAGTGAATCGAGTTCTTTAACGGTAGCCGTGTTAATATTAATCTTTTGATTTCGTAATAATGATTCAGGATTCCCGTGAAAGTTAAATTTGATGTGAATATGTTGTCCGCCTGTCACAGTCTCTGCTAAATTGATGGACTCTATATCTCCATATGGTAGTGCACCTCCAGCCCCTTTTATAACATCGCCAATGGTCGAGCTAGATGCCACCTTATAAAGTCCTGGTGATTGAATAGCACCCGTCACATACACAATAGCATCTGTACCTTCAGTATGTTGTTCAGATTGAGCTACACCATTATTAGCATGAATAGAATTACTTTCATAATGATTATTGCTATTCACGTCTGACGTATTAGCCGCTAATACAGACGAATCTGGCATTGTGGTGCTTCCTTCTGTTATAATAGGCCATAGGAAATAAATTCCTACTAAAATACACAGGATTATTACAATCCACTTATGTGACATAATAAGTTGTTTCATGTGGTCACCTCCTACTACTAGAGTTTCCATATGCAACAAAAAACTCCTATATGTGACTCTATTAGTCACATAAGCAGGAGTTTTCAAAATTATATCGAATTAAAGGAATATACTTTACCGGTATGTCCTATTACTATGTTAAGGAGTCTATAATGAATCAAGAATTATTACGTAAATACGCCCGTACTTTATTGCAGTCTGGCGTTAATTTACAAGAAAAGCAAACACTCATCGTATCTGTTGATGTAGACAATAAAGATTTTGCAGTCATTGTTACGGAAGAAGCCTATCAATTGGGTGCCAAAGAGGTTATCATCAATTGGCGTCATACCCCAATTACACGACAACGCTTATTACATGCTGATGCATCGGTTCTAGAAACACCGGCTAAATGGATTCCTGTATATTACGAGCAATATGTAGAGGAAAAAGCTGCCTTTTTATCACTTATCAGTGCCAACCCAAAGGCGTTAGCAGGAATTCCTACAGAGCGCATTAGCCTAAACTCACGCAATCTCAACAAGGTCCTATCCTTCTACCATACAGCCATCATGAACTCATCCGTAACATGGTGTGTAGCCGCTGTACCAACAGTGCTTTGGGCTGAACTTCTTGGCTATGAAGGATCAGATGAAGAAAAACTTAACCAACTCTGGCTTACATTACTAAAGTTATGTCGTCTCAATGATGTAGAGGCAAAAGAAACATATGCGCATCACATGGCTAAGCTACGCCATCGTCGCGAAGCATTAAACGCTCTTGATTTGAAAGCATTGCGATACACCTGTGAAAATGGCACAGATTTACTTCTCGAATTACCAGAAGACCATATTTGGCAAGGTGGCGAAGAGTTCTCCAAAGAGGAGATCAAATTTAATGCCAATATACCTACAGAAGAGGTGTTCTGTGCACCCCAATGGAATGGTGTAAATGGTAAAGTAGTTAGTACAAAACCACTTATCTACCAAGGCAATCCTATTTCTAACTTCTCCTTTACCTTTGAAAACGGTAAAATTGTTGATTACACGGCTGAAGAAGGGTTAGATATTCTTAAAGAACTCATCGAAACAGACGAAGGATCTCAATATCTTGGTGAAGTAGCCCTCGTGGATCACTATAGCCCTATTAGCCAATCCAATAGAATTTACTATGAAACATTATTTGACGAAAATGCATCCTGCCATTTAGCAATCGGTGCAGCCTATCCAACATGTTTAAAAAATAGCGATGATTTATCGGAAGAAGAACTCAAAGCACGTGGTCTCAACCACTCCCTCGCTCATGTGGACTTTATGATTGGTCACGAAAACATGAATATTAAAGGCATTACCATTGACGGCCAACAAGTAGATATCATGATCGATGGCCGCTTATTGGTATAACACACAACATATAAAAGGGATGGTACATCCTCCGTAAGCTCCACCGGCCGGGTCTGACTCCGGCCTTCGGCCTCCGCAGGGCCAAAGTCGCTTTCGAAGGATACACCATCCCTCTTTTATCTATTATAGTGTTATTTCCAATACGCGGCCCGTCGATTGATATTCAATAATATCGACACCGGCCGTCTTTAGCATACGTTTTGAAGCCTTAACCTCTTTAGTATCTTTGTACAAATCATCACGATAGATAACGGCCTTTATGCCGCTTTGGATAATAGCCTTTGCGCATTCATTACAAGGGAATAGTGTTACATAAATCTTAGAACCTTCTAGGGAACCACCGCGATAGTTTAGAATCGCATTTAGTTCACTATGAACGGTATAAAAATATTTATTATCATCTGCCGCATCCCGTTCCCACGTAAAATCATCATCACTACAGTTTAAGGGCATGCCATTATAACCGATGGATAAGATTTTATTATCATTGCTGACGATACAGGCCCCCACTTGTGTATTAGGATCTTTGGATCGTTGAGCAGCCAAAATAGCAACGCCCATAAAGTATTCATCCCAAGAAATATAATCGCTACGTTTTGCCATAATAACCTCTCTAGACAATAAAGCCCCCTTCTACCTATGTAGTTGGGGGCTTTCATTATATTAACAAATCATATATAGAAATATTATTTTACAACGATATTCACAAGTTTACCTGGTACGTAGATAACCTTAACGATTTGTTTACCTTCTGTAAATTCTTGAACACGGCTGGATTCTTTAGCCAATGCTTCCAATTCTTCTTTCGTAATATTCACAGAAACAGTTAATTTATCGCGAACCTTACCATTAACTTGAAGAACCACTTCTACTTCGTCTACTTTAAGAGCAGATTCTTCGTATGTTGGCCAGTTCATAGTATGAACAGATTCAGTTTCGCCAAGCTCATGCCACAATTCTTCTGTAATATGTGGCACGAATGGAGCTAATAACAACACGAGATTATGTGTTAACTCATTAGCAAGATCAGCATTTACGGATTCTGCTTTGTCCTTGTGTGCATACATAGCATTAACAAGTTCCATAATCGCACTAATTGCCGTATTAAAGTTGAAGTTATTATCTAAATCTTCAGTAACCTTTTTGATAACACGGTGTAATTCACGGCGTAATGCCACTTCATCTTTTGTAAGGTCACCCGTATGATTTTCTTTTGCTGCTTGGTCATACGCATCAACAATACGCCATACACGACCTAAGAAACGATAGGAACCTTCAACACCTTGGTCACTCCAATCAAGATCGCGGTCAACTGGTGCTGCGAACAAGATGAATAAGCGCGCTGTATCAGCACCGTACTTATTGATGATTTCTTCTGGAGAAACCACATTGCCTTTAGATTTAGACATCTTGCTGCCTTCTTTAAGTACCATACCTTGTGTCAAAAGACCACGGAATGGTTCGTTAGCTTCGATGAGGCCTAAATCATGGATAACTTTCACAAAGAAACGAGAGTATAACAAGTGCAAGATAGCATGTTCAATACCACCGATGTATTGGTCAACGTTCATCCAGTAATTAGCAATTTTGGAATCGAATGGTGCTTTATCGTTCAATGCGTCAGTGTAACGCAAGAAATACCAAGATGAATCGATGAATGTATCCATAGTATCTGTTTCACGACGCGCAGGGCCACCACATTTAGGGCATGTAGCGTTCATGAAAGCTTCGGATGTTGCCAATGGGGATACAGCACCGGATTCAAATTTAACATCTTCAGGAAGACGTACAGGCAATTCTTCTTCTGGTACGAGTTGTTCACCACATTTATCGCAATATACAACAGGAATTGGCACGCCCCAATAACGTTGGCGAGAGATAAGCCAATCGCGAAGACGGAAATTAGTTTTACCTTCACCGATACCGCGTTCGTGAAGTGCAGCCGTAATATTTTTACGAGCCTCTTCAGATGTTTGACCATCAAATTCACCAGAATTAATCAACACGCCATCTTCGTGATCAGATTCTTCCCATGTATCGAAATTGTAGTTTTCACCATTGTGCGAAACAACAGGTTTAATAGGCAAATCGTATTTATGAGCAAATTCCCAGTCCCGTTCGTCATGAGCAGGAGAACCCATAACGGCACCAGTACCATAATCTACGAGAACATAGTTAGCAATCCAAATAGGCACTTGTTCACCAGACATAGGATTTACCGCATAGGAACCGGTAAACATGCCTTCCTTAGGTGCTTCTGTAGACGTGCGGTCGATGTCGCTCATGTTGCGCATACGCGTAATAAAAGCATCTAAATCAGTTTTGTTAGGTGCATTTTCAATTAAACGTTCTACATATGGATGTTCAGGAGCCAATACAACGTAACTTACGCCGTAGATTGTATCTACACGAGTCGTATATACGGAAATGCGTTCGTTAATGGATGGCACATCAAAAGAGAATTCTGTACCTTCAGAGCGACCGATCCAATTCTTTTGCATCAATTTAACGCGTTGAGGCCAACCATCGAGTGTATCGAGGTCATCTAACAAGCGATCTGCATATTCAGTGATACGGAGGAACCATTGAGATAAATCTTTTTTCTCTACAGGATTATCACAACGCCAGCAAAGGCCATCAATAACTTGTTCGTTAGCTAATACAGTGTGGCATGTTTCACACCAGTTAACCTTTGCTTCTTTTTTATAAGCTAAACCTTTTTTATAGAATTGTTCGAAGAACCATTGTGTCCATTTATAGTAATCTTCTTTACATGTGGCAACTTCACGGTCCCAATCATAGGAAAGGCCCAATGCTTTTTGTTGCTTTTTCATGTTCTCAATATTATCAAGAGTCCATGTTTTAGGTGCAATACCATGTTTAATAGCTGCATTTTCTGCAGGCATACCAAAGGAATCCCAGCCCATTGGATGCAATACGTTAAAACCATTCATTTTCTTAAAACGCGCTACTACGTCGCCGATGGAATAGTTGCGCACATGGCCCATATGCAAATTGCCAGATGGATATGGGAACATTTCTAATGCATAGTATTTCTCTTTACTTTCGTCATATTCAGTTTTAAAAGTATGGTTCTCATCCCAGTACTTTTGCCACTTTTTCTCAATATCTTGGGCTACATATTTTTCGTTCATGTAGGTGCCTCCTCAAATCTGTTTGTGATTCTAATTAATAGTATTATTGTACTACTTCGTACCATAAACCGTCAATTTATCTACTTTTTTACTACTTGAACAGCAGGAACGATAGACGCTATATCATTATCAACCTTTTGCTTTTCATTCACAGTCTTAGCATTCGCTTTTGTACGTTCTTTAGATGCTTTAGCTTCTGCTTTTGCCTTTTCTTTTGCAGCTTTAGCTTCTGCTTTTGCCTTCTCCTTAGCCGCTTTAGCTTCTGCTTTTGCCTTTTCTTTAGCTGCTTTTTCAAGAGCCTTACGTTCAGCCTTTGTTAATGGTTTTTCAACAACAGGCTTAGGAGCTTCAGCAACTGGTGCTGTGTTAGGTGTACCTTTACCTAAATCAACGCCTTGAATCATTGTAATCGTATTATCATCTTCAAAGCCTTTACGCCATGCAGCAAAGCCGGCCAATTGTAATTCTTTCACTAGGTTTAATTTATATCCTAAGGATTTATTATCTTCAAACCAAATCTTATCGGTACCACTAGTTGTTGGAATAGCTGCATAATAAGATTTTAACGTATCATTCCAAATAATATTCGATGCGTGATTTGTGAAATAAGATGATTCATTTTTAATGGCTAATGTTTCACCCCGTGCCACACCGCCTGATTCATGCCAAATTCTAGTGTAGAATGGAATGCCAAGAACAAGCTTATGACTTGGTACCTCTTGCAACATCTTCTCAGCATGATTGCGTACCCAAGGATAACTTGCAACCGGTCCTGCCGTAGTACTCTTGGCCCATGTTTCGTCATAAGCCATTAATACGACATAATCTACACTGTTAGCGAAGGATTTACGGTCATATACAAGAGACCAATTTGGACTATTAGAATATCCCGTTACATCTACAGAGGATTGAATATTATACTTATGTAATTCGTCAGCTAAGTATGCTACGAATCTTGTCAATTTATCACGGTCAGAATAGTCTACATTTTCAAAGTCAAAATTATATCCATCAAATCCATAAATATAAGCGTATTGAATAAGATTTTGAGCGTATTTCTTCCACACTGCTTCATCGGCTAAGATACCACTCGTAAAATCTGGATCAAAACGATTTGTAATAAGCGGCCACACATGATATCCGTTGGCCTTGTATGCTTTCACATAGTCCACATTAATATTAGGGCTAGATTCTAAGCCAAGGCTATGCAATTTGAACCAACTTGGAGAGATGATGTTATCTCCGCTGACATTCAATTTTTTTGCATACGGAGTATCTTGGTTAGGCCATGGATCAAAAGCCCAAGATAGAGGCCCTTGGACAGGTTTATTTTGCAATACTTGCATCGTCTCTGGTGCAGCGGTCAATTGAACGTGGTCACCATCCTTCGTATAAGTGACGCCTATCAACGGTGTTGCATTTTCTATATCAACATACTCGGCACCATCCCGTTTGGTAATCGGCAATTTAACGGGCTCTCCAACGGCTTTAGGATTCATCGTAATGGTTGTACCATTCAGTTCTAGCTGTGGTACATAGATTGTATAAGATGTCTTATATTGATTGGCCTCATAATTACGGTTGGTCGTATTTAAATATTGTTGTAATGGCACCAACACTTCAGCCTGTACAGTATTACCAGAAATACTAGATAATACAGCGGCTGCCAAGGTAGTGACCATAGCAAATTTACGTAACATGTATGTCTCCTATAATTTATGCTGACTAGCTTTTGTTTACATAACAATTCCTATATTATATCATACATATATCGACACTTATAATTTCTATGCTTATAAAAGCATGAACGTTTATTCATAAAGGAGTTCATATGCATCAATATCTATTTTTCATAGGCGATTTCCCGATTAGGGCCTACGGTGTCATGTTAGCACTAGCCATCATTAGCGGTGCCTCGGTAGCCTATTTCTTACTCAAAAAAGACGGTCGTGGGTGGCACGAGCACATTGTTGATTTCTCTATTACAGTCGCTATAGCAGGTCTTATCGGCGCCCGCTTATGGGATGTATTTTTCTTCGATTGGCATTACTATGGCAATCATCTCCTCGAAATTCCTTTCGTATGGCAAGGCGGCATGGCCATTCAAGGAGGCGTCGTACTCGGTACATTAGCCGGTTATTGGTATCTAAGAAAACATAATATCGATTTCTGGGCCTTTGCCGATATTTTTGCACCAGCCCTCATTTTAGCTCAATCGGTTGGGCGTATGGCTAACCTGTTTAACGGCGATGCCTTTGGTCATCCTACGGGTGGAAATTTTGGTATTCTCTATCCTGAAAGCACCCTTGCATACCGCACCTATGGTAATCAGCCATTATGGCCAGCTGAAATTTGGGAAGGCCAAATCGATATTCTAATCTTCGTGATCTTACTACTCTTTAGCTCATTCAAACATGCTAAAGGACAAGTGTTCGTTCTATACGCTATCTTGTATTCCGCAGCTCGATTCTGCTTAGAATTCTTACGCGGTGATTATGTAAACCTCACAATGGGTCTTAAATCAGCACAGATGACGAGCCTCATTGTTATGATTGTAGGTATCTGTTTATTTATCTACTTTGGTTATCTAGATAAAAAGCAACAAGATGTGGCTGAAACAGTACCAGAAGCACCACAAAAACAAAAGAAACGTAAATAATAAAATCCTTCATTCACGGATACACAACATCCATGAATGAAGGATTTTTTATATCTATTCAATTATTCTAACGATAGACCATGAGCGACAAGCATCATTTACAGTTGTTCTTGTGCCTTTAATGCGTCAAGTTCTTCTAATGCACGATTGGCAATGAGAGCATTTTTCTCTTTTTTCTTACGAATCCGTTGAGGCCATGATTCCATAATACCAAAATTAACATTCATAGGTTGGAAATTAGATCCTTCATAGGAAGATATATAGTGGCTCAATGATCCGATAGCCGTCGTTTTAGGGAAGTTGATAAATGCATTATCCTCAAGGTATCGTTTTACCTGTAACCCTACCATGAGTCCTGATGCGGCTGATTCAAGATACCCTTCTACACCTGTCATTTGACCAGCAAAGAATAGTCGATGATCAGACTGTAATTGGAATGCATGATTGAGCAATTCTGGAGAATTGATATACGTATTGCGATGCATCACACCATACCGTATGAATTCTGCATTTTCAAGGCCAGGAATTAAACCAAATACGCGTTTTTGTTCGCCCCATTTTAAATGAGTTTGGAACCCTACGAGGTTAAACATAGTCCCATCTTTGTTTTCTTTACGCAATTGCACAACCGCATAGGATTCTTCATTGGTACGCTTATCCACTAAGCCTACTGGTTTCAATGGACCATAACGCAATGTATCCTCTCCACGAGATGCCATGATTTCCACAGGCATACAGCCTTCAAAATAGATTTCCTTTTCAAAATCCTTAGGCTGTACGGCTTCAGCATGGGTCAATTCGTGCCAGAAGTGTTTATACTCTTCTTCATTCATAGGGCAATTAAGATAGTCAGCATCGCCTTTATCATAGCGAGACGCAGCAAACACCTTATCATAGTTAAGAGACTCTGCGGTCACAATAGGGGCCGCTGCATCATAGAAATAAAAACCCGTATTACCGGTTAATTCTCTAATGGCATCACCTAGTGTTTCAGATGTTAATGGACCAGAAGCAAAGATAACGATTCCTTCTGTAGGGATAGATGTCACCTCTTCATGATGCACTGTAATATTAGGGTGACTTTTTATCTTATCAGTTACCATAGCACTGAATAGATGACGGTCAACCGCTAAGGCACCACCAGCAGGTACAGCTGTTGCATCTGCACATTCCATAATTAACGAGCCTAATCGACGCATTTCTTCCTTTAGTAGACCAACAGCATTCTCTATATTACCAGCGCGCAAAGAATTGCTACAAACTAGTTCAGCAAATTGATCCGTTTGATGAGCCGGAGAACTCTTTACAGGACGCATTTCATATAAATCGACAGCAACACCACGATTAGCAAGTTGCCACGCTGCTTCAGAACCAGCTAAGCCAGCCCCTATAACAGTAACTCTATGTTCACTCACTCTTTGTATCCTCTTCTTTCTTTACTGAATCATCAGACTTTTTCTTTCTCGTTTTCTTAGGTGGTCTAGTTGGACATGTTTCATTGGAGCAGAATTTCTTCGTCGTACCATTTTTATATGATTTTTCAACGATAATGCTACCACATGTATCGCAGAACTCATGAGTAGGCTTATCCCATAACGTAAAATCACATTGTGGATAACGATTACAACCATAGAAGATACGACCACGCTTAGATTTCCGTTCTACGATTTCCCCTTCACCGCATTTAGGACAAGCAACACCGGTACCAACCGTAATCGGTTTAGTGTTCTTGCATTCTGGGAAGTTAGAACATGCTAAGAATTTACCATAGCGACCGAATTTATAGACCATAGGATGACCACAAAGCTCACATGTTTCATCACTTTCCATGGATGCGATTTGAATTTTGTCTACATCGCTAGCATTATCCAATTCTTGCTTAAATATATTGTAAAAATCAGTCAATACCTTCACATACGTATCCTTACCATTAGCGATGGCATCGAGCTCCTCTTCAAGTTCTGCAGTAAACCCAGTGTTGATGATTTTTTCAAAATAGTCCACTAAAAAGTCTACTACTACAAAGCCGAGTTCTGTAGGTATGAATTGTTTATTATTTGTTTCTACATAGTTACGGCTAACGATAGTATCTATAATTGGCGCATATGTACTTGGGCGACCAATGCCTAATTCTTCCAATGTTTTGATAAGGCTTGCTTCAGAATATCTAGCAGGCGGTTGCGTAAAATGTTGTTCTGGGTCGATAAGTACAGTTTCCACCACATCAGATTTCTTCAACGCTGGTAATTGTGGCGTATCTTCTTTCTTACTATCTTCATAGACTGCACTAAATCCAGGGAATAACACACGAGAACCAGTTGCCTTAAAGGTATAAGTATCATCAATATCTAGTTCAATGGTAGTGGACTCATTTTGTTGTGGTGCCATTTGGCTAGCCATAAAACGATTCCAAATCAGTGTATATAACTTTAGTTCATCGCGATTTACAAATGGTTCTACCATTTTAGGTGTCAATTCAAGAGATGTAGGACGAATGGCTTCATGCGCATCTTGAGCTGATTCCTTCTTACCATATACATTCGGTTTAGCAGGGCAATAGTCATCGCCATAGGTTCTCTTAATATAGTCTCTTGCCTGTTCTTGCATATCTTTGGATATACGTGTAGAGTCTGTACGCATATAGGTAATTAAACCTACGTGACCATAAGAACCGATTTCTAAACCTTCATATAAATGTTGAGCAATCATCATGGTCCGTTTAGCCCCAAAATTAAGCTTACGAACACCATCTTGTTGCAATGTAGATGTGGTGAAAGGCGGAGCTGGTTTACGACTTCGTTTACTTTTCTTAACAGATGTAACAGTAGCCGTATGGTCCGCAATAGCCTTTTGGATTGCTACTGCATCTGCTTCACATGTAATATCTAGTTTATCGCCCTTTACATGAGTTAGTTCAGCGGCAAACTCTTCATTAGTTTTCGTCTTAAATTGTCCTTCAATAGACCAATATTCTTGCGGTACAAAAGCTTGTATTTCACGTTCTCGTTCACAAATGAGACGTACAGCTACGGATTGAACACGACCAGCGCTCAAACCTTTGCAAACCTTTTTCCATAATAGAGGGCTTAATTTATACCCTACAATGCGGTCTAGTACACGACGTGCTTGCTGTGCGTCAACCATGTTCATATCCACAGTACGTGGATGCTCTAAGGCCTCTGCAACAGCAGTTTTCGTAATTTCATTAAAAGTAATACGACAATTAGATGTGATATCTACGTTTAGAATGTATGCTAAATGCCAGGAAATAGCTTCCCCTTCGCGGTCCGGGTCAGTTGCGAGCAATACGGCGCTACTTTCATCGGCATGAGCCACCAAATCATCAATCACCTTTTTACGTGCTACCAGATTACTATATCGTGGGGTAAAGTCATGATCAATGTCGATACCCATTTGAGATTTAGGCAAATCTCGAAGATGGCCCATACTGGCTTTCACAATATAATTAGGGCCTAAAAATTTCTCGATAGTCTTAGATTTAGCCGGTGATTCCACAATGACAAGGATTTTACCATCCGGATTATATACGCGAGGTTTTCGTTGCTCTGGTGGCATCGATGTAGCAACAATCGATTTGTCGCGTACAATACCAACTGGTGTCAACGCTTCTTTTGCTACCTTTTTATTAATCGTAGTCTTTTTCTTTTTTGTTTCTTGTTTTGGTTCTTTCGGTTCCCCAATAACGATAGATCCTTTAATGGACAAGTACATCACTCCCGATTATGTTAATATAGCCCTTAGAATGAACCTTCTCAATCATATGTTTCATTTCAAGGTCTAATAAAATACTTTGTAATCGTTGTAATGGAATGTGTGTTTTCTTGATTAAATCGCCTACACTAATACATTGATCGGTAGGAATTGTACTCAACACGACCTCCCATTCCACCTTAAAGCTTAACACATCGGACCCTTGCGTATCAACTACACGGGGCTTTAACTCATAATCCTCGATTATATCTTGTGCTTTCGTTAATATATTAGCCCCTTGGCGCATGAGCCAGTGATTGCCCTCCGCTACATTGCTTAAAATACTGCCAGGCACTACATAGATTTCACGGCCTTCATTGGCGGCCATATCAGCCGTTATCAGAGACCCACTGCTCGCCTTGGCCTCTACTACGATGATGATTTGTGAAAGCCCACTAATAATGCGATTTCTTGCGGGAAAATGGACACCTGACGGCGGTGTACCGGGAGGATATTCTGATACTAATAAACCATGGTTCTTAAGAACGGCATCAAATAACCGTTTATTCTCCGGCGGATATACAATATCTAAACCGCATCCCATAACAACGATTACTTGTCCCTTTGCCGCTAAAGCACCTTCATGGCTATGACTATCTATCCCCCTCGCACCACCACTGACTATGGCTACATTATACGCAGCTAGTTCCTTACCTATCCGCAGTGCCACATTACGACCATAATCGGAGCATTTTCGAGCTCCTACCATGGCAATTTTCATCGTTTCATCATCTAACAACGATACATTTCCTCTCACAAATATGACGGCTGGCGGATTGTATATCTCTTGCAAATGCCCAGGGAATAATACGTCAAGGTACGTAATATATTCTATATGCCAGTTCTTAAGAGCCTTATAGATAGTCCGTAATCGTTCGTCGGTCGCCTCTTTCTCGATTTGCCTATATTTTGTGGACGGAATGCCTAGTATTGTCGTTAGGTTCTTACGATTTTGTAAAGCACACCATGCCTCATAAGGATTTCCAAACTTTTCGACTAAATCACGTATCGTAGCCGCTCCTAGTGAAGAAATACTCTGCATGGCGGCAATGTAAAAATTACTTTCATACTGTTGCTTCATCATGAACTCCTATCCTCGACACATGATATGGAATGTGCCGATACATCATAGCTTCTGAAATATGTTCGTTTTCTATATATAAGGACCCATCTAAATCTGCAATGGTTCGACTCACCTTCAGCAATCGATCAAAGCTACGCCCTGTAAAATGAAATCGTTCATATACGTCTCCTAACAAGCCCCAGCAATCATCGCGTATATTACAAAGTTCACGAATAGCGCCATGTGGCAAGGCACCATTTGACTTAAATGGTTGGTCTTGAAAACGTTCTAATTGCATCTGGCGCCCTTGCTCCACGAGTTGTTTCATAGCTGCACTGCTCATAGAATCAGAATCCATACATAACATATCGTTAAAACTAGGTCTCTCTACAAGGATGAATAGATCTATGCGGTCCAATATAGGTCCAGATATTTTATGCTGATATCTTTCTAATTCTGTAGAGCTACAAACACACTCCTTATGAGGGTCCCCATAATATCCACAAGGACATGGATTAGCGGCGAGTATACATATAAAATCTGCTGGATAGTCATAACTATTTTGTAACCGATTCACAGTAATCATATGAGATTCTAATGGTTGCCGTAACGCATCTAATACATAGCGCGGAAATTCTGGTGCTTCATCAATAAATAGCACCCCTTTATGGGCTAATGTAATTTCTCCCGGTTTTGCATTACTACCGCCCCCTATGATGCTCGCCAAGGTTGCTGTATGGTGAGGGCATCTAAAAGGCCGTTTAGCAATCAGCGTATTCTTTTCGAGCAACCCTGCCACATCATGAATACGTGTTGTTTCTAGCCGCTCCTCCCAACTTAGGGGTGGTAAAATGGTTGGTAATCGTTCTGCCAACATAGTTTTACCAGATCCAGGCGGACCTATCATCATCACGTGGTGAACACCAGCAGCAGCAATAACCATGGCTCGTTTTCCTAGTTCTTGGCCTTGCACATCCTTGTAATCAATGAGGCTGTTGACCGCGTCATTACAATCGTCATCAACAGTGTCTACACGATATTCATCCGGTCGTATTACAATTTTCACAATATCCGCCAATGTATGTGCACCATAGGATGTAATTGCTTCTATATTGTGCAGCAATGATACATTATCCGAACTTGTAAAGATCGTAAGAATCTTGTCATCAAGTGCTTTCATAGCCATACTAAGAATGCCTTGTGTATTTTTCAGACTGCCATCTAAGGATAATTCGCCTATAAACAGAGTTGATTGTAATAATTTCGCTAGTTTAGGTTTGCGTAGCCTAATTTGACCTGATGCGGCTAATACACCTATGGCTATGGGCAAATCTAATCCGGAACTACTTTTTCTGACCTCTGCAGGCCCTAGATTAACAACAATACGACGCATAGGAAAATCAAATCCACTATTTTTAATGGCTGCCCGTACGCGTTCCCTCGATTCTTTTACAGCTTGATTTGGGAGTCCCACAATGTCAAAAACAGGTAGCCCTTGAGATATGTCCACCTCTACTGTTACAACGACACCATCTAAACCATCTATGGTAGCACCATAGACCTTTGCATACATAATGGACCTCCTACATGAAACACTGAGGCATATAGTGTACAGTGGCCTTAAAATCCTCATGTACATATACCTCAACTACATCAAAGGATAGTTCCTTCCATTTGCGATTCTGGGCCCGCAAATCCCGTATAAAATACATAGCTGCCTGCTTAATATGCTTTTGTTTACGTTTTGAGACTGCCTCCCGTGGCAATCCATGGGTGACACCACGACGCGCCTTGATTTCAATAAAATGATAGGTCAGCCCATTTTTGGCGATAATATCGATTTCACCTACCTTTGTTTTGTAATTGGTCGTTACAATTTTTAATCCTTGTTGCTCAATATACTGTCGAGCAATATCTTCTCCCCAATTGCCAAGAGCTTTTGCATCTAATAGGTTACAATTTTGTTCACCATTCATCGTATTCATGATTTCCTCCTTATGTATATAGATGCTTTCGAATACTTATATATACAACATAAGACGGTCTGACCATAAATGTAAATAGAAAAGAGGTTCCTAATAGTCACCTAGGTGACCAATAGGAACCTCTTCTCTATAGATTTTTCATTTTTATTTCACAATAGAGTAATCTATATATTTACTTTTCTTCTCGATGCCATCCAACGATAGATTTAATTGGTTCGAAGCTCTTTCTATGCAATGGTGTCACACCTTGTTGCTCCACAGCTTCTTTATGAAGTTCTGTATAATATCCCTTATGTATGCCAAAACCATAACCAGGATATTCTTCATCAAGGCTTTTCATATATCGATCCCGTGTAACTTTCGCAATGATGGATGCCGCTGCAATATTTGCACTTTTACTATCGCCCTTGATGATAGCTTCAACAGGTATCGTTAAATCAGGTAATTTCATGGCATCAGCTACAACAGCCTCTGCAGGTACATCAAGGGTGCGAATAGCCTCATACATCGCTTGACGTGTGGCCTCATAAATATTGAGCTCATCAATTTTTTCTGGACTATAAGAAATACAACTAACCGCAACCGCTTCGTTCATTATAATATCATACAATGCTTCACGTTTTTCTTCAGTTAGCTTTTTAGAATCATTAAGGCCTGGAATTAATGTCATAGGCGGTAAAATAACGGCAGCCACCGTAACAGGACCTGCAATAGGACCGCGCCCTACTTCATCGACGCCAGCCACATGATATAGCCCTTCATCATAGAACATGCCTTCATAGTCGTACATGCTCATCAAGCGTTGTTGTTCTTTTAGCTCTTTTTCTTGACGTTTAATATAAGAGGCTGCCAATTTTTGAACGGAACTACGAGTATCTTCTTGTGCTAATGGTAAAATTTCCAAAGCTTGTTCCGTTTCAAAAAGGGCCTTAATATCAGCTACCTTTAACTTAGCGAAGATATCCTTATCCATGATATGTTTCCTCACCATCTTCTGGATAGTACGGTTCTTCATTAACTTGGTCTAGTGTAATTGTACCAAGCTTTGTATTGCGATAGTCTTGCAAAATAATGCGGCGCGCCTTATCAAGGTCCACAACACCACCGCTTACAAGACAGCCTCGACGACGACCAATGCTTTCAAGAATTGTATCCACATCGGCCATCTCTTCTTCTTTTAATTTGTAGCGTTCAATCAAGATATTAGGTGTATTCGTCAATAGATGGTTTAACAATTGCTTAATTACGTGCTCTAAATCATATACATCATCAGAAATGGCACCTGTCATAGCAAGACGAGCAGCAGCCCGTTGGTCCTCTAATTTAGGCCATAATACGCCTGGCGTATCGAGCAATTCCATATTCTTACCAATTTTAACCCATTGCTGACCACGCGTGTGACCTGCCTTGTTAGCCGTACGGGTTGCTGCAGATCCAGCCAAGGAATTAATCAATGTAGATTTTCCTACATTAGGAATGCCTAAGATAATGGTACGTATAGAACGGCTACGTATGCCCTTTGCTACCCAACGATCAATGATAGGTTTACTGAGACGTTCTACAGTAGATACTAATTTCTTATTACCCTTACCAGACTTGGAATCGATGGCTAATACAGTAATGCCTTGTTGCGTAAAGAATTCTGTCCATTCCTTCGTTGCTTTTGGATCTGCTAAATCTACCTTATTTAACAGTACAATATGCGGTTTTTGACCAACTAACTCAAGGATGACAGGGTTCGCACTAGAACGAGGAATACGCGCATCTAATAACTCGATAACAACGTCTACCTTTTTGATGTACTCCGTTATCATGCGCGTCGCTTTCGCCATATGCCCAGGGAACCAATGTACGATAGGTGAATCTGCCATAATGTCTCCTTTCTATCTATCTTATATGAATATATTTATATCTATATTTTAGCAAAAATAAAAGGCTGCCAACGGCAGCCTTTTAAGAACATTAGCGTTTTTCGCGAATACGAGCAGCTTTACCAGTAAGGTTACGTAAGTAGTACAATTTAGCACGACGAACAACACCACGGCGCATAACTTCGATTTTAGCTAAGCGTGGGCTGTGAAGTGGGAATGTACGTTCTACACCTACACCGGATGCAATACGACGAACTGTGAAAGTTTCACGTACGCCACCGTTTTGACGTTTAATTACCAAGCCTTCGAATACTTGGATACGTTCACGGCTACCTTCCACTACTTTTACGTGTACGCGTACTGTATCACCAGCACGGAAAGTAGGGATGTCTGTACGAAGTTGTTCTTGTTCGAGTACGTTAATAATGTTCATTGTTTCCTCCTGTTTGCAGACATTCAATACCTACACCTTATAGGCAGCGGACTGTCTCAAATTAACAGTAATATATTATCACAAGTCAATGTACAATGCAAGAGGTTACACACTATATCTTGTATAGATTTATATACCCATTTGAACGCAACTATATACAAATAAATACCTTAATCAATTAGGCCTAATAGGTCATACAGATCTTGACGATCCTCTGACGATAATCGTCTAAACCGATGAGCTAACTGCTGTTCCCTATGTTCAACTAAACTATGTGCTTCTTCTTTCCCTGCATCAGTTAGTGTTACAACAGTTGTCCTTTTATCCATCGTATCGATGGTCTTTTCTACAAATCCCAATTGTATGAGTACATCCAGTTGCTCTGATACGGTAGCTGGGCGAATCTGTAAACTATCCACTAATACACGTTGGCTCGTTCCCTTACCGATTGTATATAATTCCATGAGTATTCTATAACGTGAACCTTCACGCTTAGCCGTCACATTACGGAGGGCATTGAATAATTCAACATTTGTAATCATAATGACATCTCCTTACAACTTTGTATACTTTATGTATTCGACATAGATGCCAAAATTCCTGCATAAAGAAAAGGCAACCACAGTTGCCTTTCCTCAGTTTCACATAGTTAAGACAAATGTAATTTCCTAACTATATAAAATATATGTTATTTTAATGCACTAATATCGCCGATAATAGCCATTACGCTATAGGCTAAACGAACAAGTTGTAAACGGTTAGCTTTAATAGCTTCATCTTTGTCCATGACCATAACATCTTCAAAGAATTTGTTGATGGCAGGCACCAATGTAGCAGGTACTGCCACAACAGCGTCATAGTCATTTTTATCCCATGCATCGATACTTGCTTCAGATGCTTTCGTAGCCATTTCATACAAGGCACGTTCTGCATCTTCTTTTAATAGACTTTCATCAACACTGGTATATGTTACATCTTTCACAAGATTATACATGCGTGTGAAAGCTTGTACTAATTCAACATTTTCATCAATACGGTTTGCCAAGAGAGCTTTCACAAGACCTTCAGCATCCGCAACGGACAATTCATTGTTAGATAACAACAAGTCGATTACGTGATGAGGCACTTCACGATCAAGGAAGATATTTTTCAAACGCAATGTAATGAATTCTTCTACTTGGCCAAGCAATTCATCTTGTTTATCTGTAGGCACATTAAGAAGATTCATAGATTCCACGATGATTGGGCGCAAGGAAATATTCCATTCGCTATTAAGTAAGATGTTCAAGATACCAATTGTTTGACGGCGCAATGCATATGGATCTTGAGAACCTGTAGGAATCAAACCACGGCTAAATGTTGCAACGATGTTATCGATTTTGTCGATAATGGACAACACTTTACCAGCTTCTGTTTGAGGCAATACGTCGCCTGCAAAACGAGGTAAATATTGTTCAAAAATAGCTTCTGCTACTTCTGGGGATTCACCGTCGAGTAACGCATATTCTTTACCCATTACACCTTGTAATTCGGTAAATTCTGTAACCATACCTGTTGTAAGGTCTGTTTTGGCAAGTTCAGTAGCACGTTCTAATACGACGCGCGCATCTTCGTGTAATTCACATTCTTCACTGAACACACGGCCTAATGTTAACAAACGTTCTGTTTTGTCAGCCAAGTTACCAAGACCTTCTTGGAACACGATTTTTGTCAAACCATCTTGACGGTCGATAAGAGGTTTCTTGCGGTCTTCGTTGAAGAAGAATTTCGCATCATCAAGACGTGCGCGCAATACACGTTCATTACCAGCTTGAACTACTTCAATAGAATGATCGGAGCCGTTGCGAACTGTTAAGAACATTGGCAATAATTTACCATCTTGGTCAACTAATGGGAAGTAACGTTGATGATCTTTCATTGGTGTAATGATGGCTGCATCTGGAAGTGCCAAGTAAGACTCTTCAAAGCCACCACACAATGCTGTAGGCCATTCAACAAGATAGTTAATTTCTTCTAACAAATCATCATCCCAAACAATGGATGCATTTCTAGAAGCTGCAATATCATGTAATTGTTTAGAGATCAATTCACGACGCGCATCTTGATCAACCATAACAAAGTTTTCTTTTAATGTGTCTACATAGGATGCTGCATTTTTGATAGTAATTTCATCAGCACCTAAGAAGCGATGACCACGTGTTACATTACCAGATTTTACAGTAGCAAATTCTACAGGAATTACCTCTTCATCAAGTAATGCTACAAGCCAACGTACAGGACGTACGAACTTAGCATCTAAATTGCCCCAGTGCATGGATTTAGGGAAATTAAGGCCTGTAATCAATTGTGGCAACATGTCTGTGACAATATCTTTTGCAGGTACGCCAGCAGTTTTAGTTTCAGCGTAAATATAGCCATCTTCTACAACGAGGTCTGATACGTCAAGTCCTTTACCACGAGCAAAACCAATAGCTGCTTTTGTAGGATTCCCATCAGCATCATAGGCGATAGATGCGGAAGGACCTTTGTGAGTCTCTCTTATTTCATCAGATGTATCCTTAATACCTTTTACAACAAGTGCTAATCGGCGAGGAGTACCAAATGTTTCAATTGTTTCAAAAGTAAGATGAGCAGCATAGAATTTAGATACTGCCAATTGTTTCAATTGACCTAAGATATTTGGCATAAAGCCGGCAGGAATTTCTTCTGCACCGATTTCAAATAATAAATCCTTTGCCATCTTATTTATCTCCTTTCAAAAGTGGGAAACCTAATTCTTCGCGTTTAGCGAGGTATTGTTGTGCACAAATACGAGCTAAGGCACGTACGCGGCCGATAAAAGCTGTACGTTCGCTGATAGAAATAGCGCCACGGGAATCAAGCAAGTTGAATGTGTGGGAACATTTCAATACATAGTCGTAAGCTGGTAATACATAGCCCGCTTCGCAAACGCGTTTTGCTTCTGCTTCATACATATCAAACAATTTGAAAAGCATATCTGTATCTGCTAATTCAAAGTTATATACGGATTGTTCAACTTCGTTAGCATGCCAAACGTCACCATATGTAACATTTTCATTCCATTTAAGGTCATATACATTTTCTACGCCTTGAATGTACATAGCCAAACGTTCTAAACCGTATGTAATTTCTACAGACACTGGTTTACAGTCGATGGAACCAACTTGTTGGAAATATGTGAACTGAGTTACTTCCATACCATCGAGCCATACTTCCCAACCAAGGCCCCAAGCGCCCAATGTTGGAGATTCCCAGTTATCCTCTACGAAACGAATATCGTGATCTTCCGCATGAATACCAAGAGTTGCCAAGGATTGTAAGTACAATTCTTGGATATTATCTGGAGATGGTTTCACGATAACTTGGAATTGATGATGTTGGAACAAACGGTTAGGGTTATCACCATAACGACCATCTGCTGGACGACGAGAAGGCTCTACATAACATACAGCCCATGGTTCAGGACCAATTGCATGCAAGAATGTAGCAGGGTTCATTGTACCTGCACCCTTTTCGATGTCATATGGATTTTGAACGATACAACCTTGTTCACTCCAAAACTTTTGTAGATTTAGTATAATCTCTTGAAATGTCATTGCTGCCTCCACTTTACACAACCGACATAAAATCAAACATTTCGTTACAAACAAAAAAGTCCCTGTAACGAAAAACGTTACAGGGACGAGTATACCCGCGGTTCCACCCTATTTGGCTTGCGCCCTCTTTTTTCTATGTTGGCCTTTACTAACAGATACCTGCGTTCCTGCCAATGCTCTACAGCGCCTTCAACCAAATGTGAGCTTACACCATCCTCACTCGCTTGAGAGGTTTACTACTCTGCTTCATCGCATATATTATACACAATATTGTAGCAATACAGAGGGATGAATGTCAACACAGATATAAATTAATGGGTACCAGTAATGCGGTTACTTTACATATAAGGATTTAAGGATTAAAAGAATCACACTACCAGAACCAATTAAGCGTTGCCAATTACTCATATCCGCATAGAATATAATCCACATCAAAAATAGAATATAAATTACTAACCATATATAGTCATATAGTGAATAGGATTCAAATGAAAGTCTAAAAGCAGAACTATTGAGTTCATCTTCTTTCACAATTTTATCTATCCACCCTACTAAGAACCATAAACAGAAAAAAATGTAGAGTGTCCTTTGTTGATATATTTTCGATATATTAAAACAAAAAGTTTTCTATGACTAATGAGAGGCCACAAAAGCATTACAATAAAAATAGTACATACTAGTGTTGCCTGTGGAATCGCAACAATACCCTCAATAGGTATAGCATCTATTGCATTTAATGTCCATGCAACTATCATAAATAAAGAACACCATAACCTATATCTGATCAATCTTATGAAGTTATGTTTCTGTTTATATACATTCATTTATTCTATCCGTAATAGGTATTTCCTTTCTATAAAAATATCTTAAATCTATATCTTTATTTGTCCAAAATTCAGATATCTGACTTCTAATAACCCAAAAATCTTCCTTACAAATTATACTTTTATCAATAAAACTTAAATTGCCTTGAATGGCATCCCAAGCAATAATATAGTAATCATGACCAGAAATAGTAATTTTTATTGCTATATCAATACTATTTATTTCATCTGAATAAAATGTAGTAAATTCATCATTAACAATACTAATCTGTTCTATGATTCCATGAATATTATTTGATACTATTTGATGGTAATCCGTATCTTCACTCATTCTAATACAACGTTTTATTTCAAAATTAGGATATTCATCATAATCTTCAGTTTCTATATAGTCATTAACAATCTCAATATATGAATCCTGAATTTGTATATATATCACCACATCATTATTATCATCTAATTTTTTTTGACTTCTATCTGGAGTAAATCCAAATAATTTTTGAGAAAAAATATTATCCACATGTTGATTAATTGTACTTGCAAGTATATCTAAACTCTTTTTATTTATATGATTAATCATAATTACCTCTTATTCTGGAAAATGTATTTTTTGTTCTGGTTTGTTTGGCCCCGCTTTAGAAAAATCTACAGCTGGATCACCGGATTTAGAAACCAATCTAAAACCAATTAGGTTAGAAGCTTCTATTCCGACTTGAGGTGATACTATTGTTTGGAGTGACTTGCATCATTATGATCGCCTATTTACCAATCTTTGGGATTGAAATAGCAACACTTTTTGTCCTATAACCATTTATTTACTTGTCACAAATGTATTATACTCTTACAAATATGTACTTGATTGCATAACTACAAGTTATTAAAAATTGATGCACACTATCTAATACATTTTAATGTAATATAATCCATAAAATAAAAACAATTCCAATTATGTATATATAATTTTCATTACGTCCATCTTTATATGTACTAGATTCCTTTTTCTGGATATTTCTAATGAAATCTTTAAAAAAATGAATTACTAGGACTGCACCTAATGGATAAAAATAAGCATATCCAAAATTAAAGAACATATAGAATATTAAAAAAACAATTCCAGTCACTATACTTACTAAATTTGTAAATTTATATAAATGTGGGTATCGCATATTATTTACCCACTCTAGCTGCTTACGAGTTAAATTCCGTTGTAATACATTTTTATAATACGCACGAAGATCCCAAACCAAAATAAATAATACTACTCCAAAAGTATAATCAAACTTATTTATCATTTAGCAGACTTATCTCCTAACTAGCTTCAAATAACTCTTATATAAAATAACAGTCATGTTAAATCATATTAAAATATAGAATGTTTTATTCAAATAAATGGACAAAACCCTAACTATATAATGACTTTAGTGTTTTATAAATAGCTAGGATCATAGAAATGGATAATATCCATATAGGAACATTATTTGAATACATCCATATAAAAGTAATAATAGAACTTATAACCCAAAATCCCAAAAATAACCAATCATAAATACTCTTTTCGCTATAGGTATACCAACTAATGTATTGTGAAATCCTAAAATAAATAATATACATACAATTAATCTTGAATTATACTGATTTATTCCTCTTCTATATATCTGTCCAACAATACGACGGCCACGAATTAATGGTGTTAATAGAAATCCACCCATAACTAATATAGGGATAATAAACCTATAGTCTACATTCGGTGCAGTCGCCTCAATGGCATTACCTGTTATAGTAATTGCTAAAAAAACTGTTCCAATTATTCTAAACCTTATTAAATTTAATAACTTAACTATTCTAATCTTCATATACTATTATCCAATTTCACTTATTTATAAGGTTTAAATTCCATAAATCAGTATGATCTAGTAACCCAAGTATCACGGTCATATCTTGGTTTAGCGTCCTTCTTAGTTATCTCAGATATAATCTTTCTTTCATCTTCTGAAAATTGATCAATACTCTCTAAAATTATAAGTTCATCACCATATGCTCTTTGTAAAGACTCTAAATTACCATCTCCTGGAGATTCAAATGTTTTACTAAAGCCTTTATGATCTGGAATGATACGTACTGTACCATATGGTAATACGTTAACAACAACAATACCAAAATCACCACTAGAGTATATATAGGGAAAATCTGTAGCAAAACCAGTCATATTTTTGTTTAGCCCTATTTGTTTTTCTCCATCTACAAGAGATGTTATAAAGATTTTGTATGAATTAATTCTAAGGCCAAGAAAAAGTAAAATAATCAACACCAATCCTAAAAAAGATATAAAGGTTATTTTTAAAATCTTTCTAGAGAGCATAATAACTCCTTAATTCATTAGATGTAAATACGAAAGGTATATTAGTAACTTTATTATTGTAAGGCTTTCTTAATTTGAATTAACACTATTTATATACCGAAAATTGCTTTCAATATACCAAAGAAAATTAACCAACTAACGAATCCCGCACCATAAAAATCATAGTGAATTTCAGCACCAATCATATAATCATAAGCCATGCCATATATAATTGAAGTCAATGAAAATAAAGCAAATATATAGAAAAATAATTTTTTTATAGTAGTCATTTTAATTTTACCTAACAAACAAAAAAACAGATTTAAAAACACTATCTTTACTTCATACAGTGTTATATCAGAATGTAGTAAATTAACATACATAAATACATTTTTTCTAATTATTGATTTTTATACTTGCTCTAAAGCTAATAAATCAACATCGTTATAAATTAATGTCAATAAATTATAGTTTTGATCTATTGAGAATGTCCCTTTAAGACCTTCTGCATCAATAAATTATTAAGTATTATCATCAATTTTATAGAATTCACTTTCTAAAGGTACAAAATACTTATCTAATGCTAGACCTACCTTCTCTGCATCTTCTTCGGAACACCCTAAAACATCTCGTACACGTTTAAAGTATGGCTTGTGAACAGTTTCTATTCGGTCTTCTATTATTTTATTTGTTTTTTTATATGTCTTGAATCTATAGATTAGATATAGGATAGCTAGTAATAAAGCGATATTTTCTTTCATAAGCGCCTCTAAAAATATACTAATATTTTAGTATATAAGGAATAGACTTAAATAAATTTTTATAGTTATATAAATAAATTGTAAACCACCTACCAAAGATAATCAATTCATCTTCGATAGGTGGTTTATTTTATTCACCCTTAGCAATGCGATCTAAGAGTTCAATATAGCTTTGTTTATTTAATGCTGGTGTAAAGTTATCTAATACATCTTTAGCACCTGTAGCATCATCGTATAATAAGTCTACGATGGTCATAGCTAATGCTTGTGCTGTTTTAATGTATGCTACATCAGGTACAGAGATTTCATATTCTGCACTGTGCAGTACACCACTGATACAGCCAACCCAAGGATGGATAACTGGCATCAAGTGAGAAACGTCCCCCATATCTGTACTAGCCGTAATATGTGGACCCTGGTATACATTGGTTTCACCAAAAATAGGGTTTGAATTTTCTCGTAATAATACATTCATACGTTCATCATTACGCATAGGTAAATAACCAGGTAGGTCCTTGATAACACATGTGGCCCCTACTGCATCACCACCAGCTTTTAAGGCCCGATTTACACGATGATTGCCATCTACAATAGCTTGAATATTAGAGGCACGCACATAACTTTCAACTTGGACATAATCAGGCACACAGTTTACTAATGTACCGCCTTGATTAATGATGGGATGGAATCTAAAATAATCGCTTTCTTTGAAAGTTTCACGAATGGAGTTAACCCCCATAACGCCCATCAAAGCAGCATTAAGAGCATTGATTCCTTCATGCGGTGCTTGAGCCGCATGAGCTACCTTGCCGTGATACTCAATCAATTTAGATACAAAACCATTGGAGGTACTGCCAAGCCCCATTTCACCAGCTGGAGTTTTGGCGGTCTCCACATGCATTTGCATAGCCATATCGATATCATCAAAAGCACCTTCATAGATAAGCTGTTGCTTACCGCCCATATATTTCAGTTTTCCTTGCTCACGCAATTTATTGCGGTAATCAATTTCAATCATTTCCTCTGCTGGAACAGCAAATAATACGACATCGCCAGCTAGCTCATTCATCACCGCTTGTAAGCCCATAGCGACAGCAAACATATTGGTAATTTGTACATTATGACCACAGCAATGGGCAGCCCCTGTTAAATCATCAGCACGAGGATGGCGAGGACAGAGAATGGCATCTAATTCACCCACCATTGCAACCGTATATTTACTATCTCGGCCTTTCATTCTACCTTTTACACCTGTCAATGCATGCCCTGTAGTATAAGAAATGCCAAGTTCATCAAACATAGCTTGAACCTTTTTAGAGGTTTTTACCTCTTTAAAACCTAGTTCAGGTTCAGCCATAATAGATTCAGCTAATTCTCGTAAACGCGGTTGTGCATCAACAATAGCTTTACAAACACGTTGTTTTACTTCTTCCTTTGTCATACGGCTCATAATATCTCCTTTATAAAATCGACCGTATAAAATACGGTCGATCATGTCATCATGATGTATAGATATCTTCTAAAATATAAACCTATAATTATATCTTAACATAATTTAGATATCTAACATTATGATTTAGTATTAAATTAAACCTTCTAAATGAAGTACTAATTGGGCTAATGCTGTTGCACAGATGAACGTACCTGCTGTTACAGCTAGTGCAACAGGAATAATGCGCCAAGATAAGCGACGGAATGCTGCTAAATCTTTACCTAAAGATAAGCCTGCATAAGCTAATACAGGTGTTGTAGTAGCTAAAAATGTAACTTGACTTGTTTTAGCTATAATCCATTCTTGTCCTGGCATAATAGGTAAAGATGCAATAACACCAACCAAAGACACCCAGAATACCATAGGTAATTTATTTGCATATGGAAAATGAGAAATAATCCCTCCAATAGTCGCAAGAATAGCCATAATAGCAACACCGATTAAGCTATCACTAAAAAGATGCTTTCCATCCATTACATTACCTACAGCAGTAATAATTGCAGCAATACAAATGACAATAATAAATTGTGTAATTTGTTCACTCTTACTCATGATGTACTGCCTCCTCTGCTAGATCTTGTTCACGTGTACGACCAGTAAAGAAATTATACGTTTTTTCCATTATTGGTAAGGATACGAATAAGCCAAAATAAACACCAAGAACAGTTGTCAATAAATTAGCTGCTCCCGATAATGCCATAATTTGTTGTTCATACTCCGGATATACTGCAACAATTGGTGCTGTAGCTGCTGCCATCATACTCGCACTACCAACACCAGCCCCCATTGCCAAAGCTAATGGATGGAATAATCCAGATGAAGCTAAAATTCCAGATAATACAGAAGCCCACATTGCACCAATGAGAACACCACAAATGTACATCCCCATAACGCCACGACCTTCTGGCGAACTAAATCCATATTTGTCTATAATGATAGCTACATTCGGTTCTCTATCTACAGAGTAGCAAGCACCTACAGCTTCACGCCCCATTTTTACGAATAAAGCAACTGGTAATCCGAAAACAATCGTACCTAGGAAATGACCTAGTTCTTGTAATAACAAAGCCCAACCCGCACTTGTAAGAATTCCTAGGTTTGGACCAATACCAAGACCTACTTTTACCATCAGGATCATAACTGCTATACCAATATAATCAGCAGATTTTTCCATTTGTTGAACAGTAAGAATCTTAAACTTAGGAATAGAAATTAAAAGGCCAAGAATCAAAGTGTACAATAACGGTAATAAAACAATAGGTCCTAATTTCTGGATACCAATGAATTCAGCCACGACTGTAAGAACCAGTGTGAGAAAGTGAATTTTGAGATTCCCCAAAAGTTCCATAATAACCTCCTACAAATAACTAAATACCACTACGGTTTTATTATAATATATTCTCTCATCAGAATAAATAAATCCTATTATGTATACATATCAATGTAAAGCTATTAGGTTAATGACCATACTAATAAAAAAGATAAAAGCATACCAAATAATCATGATGTACCTTTATCTTTTTATATTAACTTTTAAAATATAACGTATTACGCTTTCACCACAACAGATACGCCATCATGGATAACTGTAATGCTTGCATCATTATTGATTCATTACGAGAAACCTTAACAATGGGATTTAATAACTCACGAGGTGTTTTAGCATTTTTAAGGTTTTCGTATAGAGATTCTCCACCATGACCATCATTACAAGCGGCAATCATAATGTGAACAGTAATTAAAATAAGAATACAAAAGCTAATCCACCAGCCATTATTCCAATACCACTAAGATAAAGTAGTCCACCTTTTAAAATTTCTCGACGTCTTTCTGGAGTTTCTGCCGTTTTATATAAATATATGAAAAGACATAGAAAAGATATATGCATAAGAACTAGGATAACTGACGATATATAAAAACATAGCTTAAATGGAATATAACCATATTCGTATAATTTACTTACTATAATTCCAGGAATCCCGAAGATAAGCAATATACTAATAATCAAAAAAGCATCTTTCCATTTATTCCTATAAGACTTTATTAATTGATAAAATAACAATCCCATAAAAAAATATAACAATAAATCACTCATTTAATTATTCCCTCACCTATCATTATTCTTCTTCTTATTATTATTTTCATTATCTTTTATAATATCTTTTACTCCAGTAGAAACTGCTTTTTGAATCTGTTGTCCTCAAAAAACATCTAGAACATTATAACATGTAACTTCATCAGGAACCCTCTCTTCATTAGCTAAATAAGTTTGGTAATTGTGAAGTAAAAGATGTTTCCACAAAATTATTGACACTAACTAAATGTTAAACCACCCATCAAAGATTACCAATCATCTTTAACAGGTGGTTTATTTTATGACTCTAAATATTATTTTCTAAGAGTTCAATATGTTATTGTAAATTACGCTTTCACCACAACAGATA